>DASSYI010000046.1:0-33664 GCA_035703365.1 Solirubrobacterales bacterium | reverse complement strand
GGCTTGCCGGTCGCCGCTAGTTGATCCCGCACTCGGTCTTTGCCAGGCCGGTCCAGCGACCTGCGCGCAGATCCCCACCCGGTTCGACCGGCTGGGTGCAGTGGGTGCAACCGATCGACGGGTAGCCGTGATCGTGAAGCGGGTTGTACGGGAGGTGGTGCTCACGGATGTAATTCCAGACGTCGCGCTCGGTCCAGTCCGCAAGGGGATTCAGCTTCCAGAGATTGAACCGCTTGTCCCAGCCGAACTTCGGGGTTTTGGCTCGGGAACTGGAGTCTGCCCGGCGGACGCCGGCGACCCAGCAGTCTACGGAAGAGAGCGCTCGGCGCATCGGCTCGACCTTGCGGATGCCGCAGCAGGAGTCGGGATCGCGGTTCCACAGTTCCGGCCCGTGCTGGGCCTCCTGCTCCTCGAGGGTCAGGTTGTGGAAGCGATCGAACTCGATCCCCAGCGCCTCGGCGAGGCGGTCGCGGGTCTCGTAGGTCTCATCGAAGAGGACGTCGGTGTCGAGGTAGAAGAAGCGGGCCTCGGGGTTGACCGTGCTCGCCAGGTGGGCGGTCACCGAGCTCGTTTTCTGGAAGGAGCAGGCGATGTAGTGCTGGGTCCCGAAGTTCTCGAACATCCACTCCAGGGCCTCCTGCGCCGTGCTCTCCTCGAGCTTGTCGGCGATCTCCTCGTGGTCGAGGTCGGCAGGTGTAGGCACGGTGCCGGAGAGGGTGACGGGAGGCGGCTTCATCGTGGTGCGCGACTAGATCGCGCACTCCCCCTCTCCGCGCACGACCTCGTAGGGGCTCGAGCGGTTCCAGTCGATGAACTGCTGCATCGTCTCCAGGCTGAACTCGGCCGGGAGGGTCAGCTCCTTGACGGCGGCTTCGAAGGGCTCGGCACCGACCCGCTCGGCGAAGGCGTTGAACTCCTCACCGTCGTTGCGGTCGGACTCGTAAAGGTTGATCCAGCGCTCGACCGCCTCCGGCACCCGTTTCGCGGGCAGGCGCGATTTGAGCCGCGTGCCGAAGATGACTTCGCCGCCCTCGAAGTTGCCGCCGATGTGCGGGATGTAGGCCGGCATCTGGCGGCCGTTGACCTTCAACGAGGCGCCGTAGAAGCCGATGTTGGCGATGTGGTGCTGGCTGCAGCCGTTGGGGCAGCCGCTCATTTTGATGTGGATGCGCTTGGTCAGCTCATCGGTGATCTGCATCGAGGTGACCCGCTCCTTGATCGCCCGGTTGAGGCCCATCGAGGCGGTGATCCCGAGTTTGCAGCTGTCGGTGCCGGGGCAGGAGACCACGTCGGTGATCTCGCGGGCGCCGGCCTCGTCGAGGCCGAGGGCGCCGAGGCGCTCCCAGACGTCGTAGAGGGCCTCGTCGCGGACCCAGCGCAGAACGAAGTTCTGCTGCACCGTCGAGCGGGCGGCGCCGCCGGTGAACTCGCGCATGATCTGGGCGAGGCCGCGGAACTGCTCCGGGGTGAGGTCGCCGCGGGTGACCTTGACCTCGACCGTGTTGAAGCCCTCCTGGCGCTGCGGCTGCACGTTGCCGGCGAGGAAGCGCTCGAACTCGGTGCGGTCGCCGTTCGGCGAGGACGGGGAGAGCGGCGCCTCGGGAGCGTTCTCCTCCTCGTCGACGGCGAAGCTGAGGCGCTCGACCAGCTCGGGGCCGAATTCCCGCTCCGCCACCCAGTCGCCCTGGAGCTCCTCGTCGACGAGCTCGCGGAAGGCGTCCATGCCGATCTTGTCGACCAGGACCTTGATCCGGGCCCGGGCGCGGTTGACGCGCAGCCAGTCCTGGCGGTCGAAGATGCGGAAGACGGCCTCGGCGACCTTGAGGTAGTCGCCGTTGTCGGCCTCGACGAACTCGTAAAGGGTCGGGGCGACGCGGGCCATGATCGAGGTGCCGCCGCCGACCCGGATCTCGAAGCCCTTGACGCCGTCCCTTTCGACGGAGAGGAAGGCGATGTCGTGGATGCCGCTGATCGCCCGGTCCTCGGCGGAGCCGGTGAACGAGGTCTTGATCTTGCGCGGCATCAGCTGCGTCGTCGGGTGGCGGACGAAGTAGCGGACGTAGGCGGTGCCGTAGGCGGTCGGGTCGAAGACCTCGTCGGCGGCAACGCCGGCCCAGGGGTCGCCGGTGACGTTGCGGACCGTGTTGCCGCAGCCCTCGCGGGAGGAGAGGCCGGCTTCGGCGATCTCCCGCAGCAGCAGCTCGGTGTCGCGCAGCGGCACGTGGTGGATCTGGATGTTCTGGCGGGTGGTGATGTGGCCCTTGTTCAGCGGCGCGTACTTCTCGACGACGCTGGCGAAGGTGTCCATCTGCTCGGGCGTGACTCCGCCGAACGGAAGCTTGATGCGGATCATCTGGACGTCGGGCTGGCGCTGCCCGTAGACGCCCTGTTTGAGGCGGAAGCCGATGAACTGGTTCTCTTCCAGCTGGCCGGAGAGGAACTGCTCGGCTTCGTTGTCGAAGTCGTCGAACTCGCGCTCGATGATCGGGATGACGTACCCGGGGACGTTCTCGTAGGTCTCGGGGTTCTGGGGGGTCCCGACCCGGCCCTTGCCCCGCTGCTCCTTGTTCTCTGCGACGGCTACCTCCATGGGTGGAAAGGTAGCAAACCCGATTGGGATTCAGGTATTTAAATTCCTGAGCATTGGCGAGGGGCCTCTTTTTAGCTGTGTGAGGGTTTTTTCTGCGCTTGCAGAATTGCCGCTGCCTCGCCGGAATCGGCGACGTAGCCGCCCTCGGGCTCGAGCGGCAGGTCGCCCTCGCTCCAGCCGACGATCCCCTCGCTGAGCTTGACCGCGTCGTAGCCGGTCTCGGTCAGGGCATCGGTGGCCATCGTCGAGCGGTTGCCGCCGCGGCAGTAGACGACGACCGGGCGGTCCTTGTCGATCTCGCCGAGCCGCTGCGGCAGTTCCGGCAGTGGGACGTGGGTGGCGCCGGCGATCCGGCCGGCCTCCCACTCGTGGTCGGCGCGGACGTCGACCAGCAGTGCGCCCTCCTCGATCAGCTTGCGGGCCTCCTCGCGCGAGACCTCGCGGGTCTCCCCCTGCGGCGCGTCGGCCATCAGTCGACCTCCGTCCCCTCGATCAGGAAGGCAACGCGAACGTGGGCGCGGTACTCGTCGAGGTTCTCGCCGCGGATCCCGGTCGAGACGATGTCGACGGCGCGGATGTTGCGCAGCGATCCCTGCGCCTGCTGCAACGCCTGTTTGGCGGCGTCGTCGGTCGACGTCTTGGAGCTACCGACCAGCTCGATGATTTTCACGACAGCCATGCGGATCCTCCTCGTAGGTCCTCGATGGTCTCCTTGGCGCCGATGCCCTCGAGCAGGGCGGCGCGCTGCCAGGCGGGCGTCTGCGGCTGCTCGGGCGCGGCGGCCGTGGCGAACTCGGCCTCGAACTGGGCGATCGCGGCGGCGACGGCCGCGGCCTCGTCCCCTTGGGCGGTTTTCGGTGCCATTGGAACAAGCCTAGATCAAGCCGCGCCCAGCTCGCGGCGGCGGCGCGCGAGGAGCGTGGCGAGGTTGCGCATCACCGCCTCCGGTTCGCGCTCCAGGCGCGGCCGGGTGACGCGGATCATCTCGACCCCGATGAGCTTCAGCTCCTCTTGGCGGACGTGGTCGCGCTCGAAGGCGGCGCGGGTGCCGTGCGTCTCGTAGAGGTCGAGTTCGACGACGAAGCGGAGGTCCGGCCAGTAGGCGTCGAGCTCGTAGCCGCCGTAGTTGAAGTTCATCGACGGCGGCGGTAGGCCGGCGGCGAGCACGTGGCGGCGGAAGCTCTTCTCGTAGCGCGAGCGGGTGAAGGTGGGGTCCGGCTGGTACAGAGCGAGAGCGCGGCGCAGGCGCCCGCGACCGCGGTGGCCGCCGGCGCGGTCCAGCACGTCTTCGACGGCGCGGAGGTCGAGGAGCTCGATTTCTTCGGCCCGCTCCAACAAACGGTCCACCTGGTCGGGCCTGGCACGGATCGCGAGGTCGAGCAGCGTCCGCGGCACCGAGGTGACCGGAATCCCTTCCCGCTCCCCCCGGTCCTCCGGCGCGAGGATCGAGGAGTAATGCACCCGGAACTCCCGCTTCGCCCGGCGCCGAATCGGAGCCGTCACGTCAATCGTTTCCGGTGCATAGCGATAGAGCCCCCACAGGTAAGCCGCAGACCCATGGCTGGCTACTGCGGGCCAGACGACCTCATCGATCTCATTCGCTTCCGCCCCCAGCACACCCGCCCAACATCGCCCATGCCAGGTCAACCGCCGATGCCCCACCGCGTAGACGCCCTGGTGCAAGCGATGTAGCCGCCCCGCCACCGCCCACTCCAGGACGGTCTCGTCGCGGTAGCCCAGCCCGAGCAACTGCGACATCGACACGACGCCGTGTTGGCGGGACGCAAGGTCCCCCAGCGCCCGATGCGAAATCGGCGTTCGTCCTTTTCCGGGCATATGTCCGGAAAAGGACGAACGCCACCCAGGTTCTCCCCCCGCGGCCCGTCCCTCGGGCGGGGTTCGCTGCGGCTTGGGCGCTCTTTGCGTGCTCAGCCGCTATTGCGGCTTGGGCGGGTCAGCCGTTTAGGCCGGGGACGGGGGTGCCGTATTTGACGAAGGCGCAGTTGTAGGGGCTGGGGTCGAAGGAGTCGGTGATCGCGCGGCCGGCGGGCTCGCCGGTGCCCTCGGTTTCTTTGACTTGGGGCTTGCCGTCCTTGCCTTTGACCTTGA
Organism: Solirubrobacterales bacterium; assembly: GCA_035703365.1. GTDB lineage: Bacteria > Actinomycetota > Thermoleophilia > Solirubrobacterales > 70-9 > VAYN01. The sequence continues at coordinate 28,965 of DASSYI010000046.1, read as the reverse complement.
TTTGCCGCGGCGGTTCGCCGCGGCCGCACTGGATCGAGAAGTCTTTGACCCCGTCGCGGGCGTCGATGATGTCGTCGCCGCCCATCCCGTAGAAGCGGTCCTCGCCCGGCTGGCCGAGCATCGCGTTGGGGCCGCTATCGCCGATTAGGACGTCCCAGTCGAAGGAGCCCTCCATGTCCTCGTTGGTTTTCGAGAGGTGGACGTGGTCGCAGCCCTTGACGGTGGTCACCCAGGCCGCGTGCGCCAGAAAGGAGACGATCAGCAGGCCGGGATGCGCCTGCGTCTCGGCGAAGGAGGCGTCATCGCGGCCGGGGCCGCCGACCAGCGCACCGCCGGCGCAGCCGCCGCCGGCCGCCAGCAGGTCGCCGCTGCCTTCGCCGTAGAGGTAGGTCGGCCCCGGCAGGCCGCCGACCAGCCCGTCGGCTCCGTCGCCGCCGTAGAGCTTGTCCGCCCCCGGCCCGGACTCGACCAGGTCGTCCTCGGGGCCGGCTTTGATCGTGTCGTTGCCGAAGCCGCCGGCGAAGCGGACGCTGCCGATCGACTCCAGCGTCCCTACGACCCGCAGGCTGTCGTTGCCCGGCCCGAGGTCGGCCATCAGCCACCGCCCGGGGCCGTTCGCCGGACAGGTGACCGTCAGCGCGGTGTGGGGCGCGTGGGCGCAACCCGGCCCGATCGCCACGCCCTTTTTCGCGGTGATGCCGAAGGTCTGGCTGGCTTCGTCGAAAGCGACGACGAACTGGTCGCGGCCGCCGCCGCCGACGATCTGCAGCCCGGCGCCGCCGCCGGGCGTCTGGTTCAGCTGGATGTAGGCGGAGGCTTTCGGCGGCGGCTCCTTGCCGCAGGAGGTCGTCCGGCCCTTGGCGCCCTCGCAGCCGTCCGTCCCCTGTCCGCCGTCGATCACATCGCGGCCGCCGCCGCCGACGAGGTGGTCGTCGCCGAGGCCGCCGTCGATCACGTTCGCCTGCGGGCTGCCGATCAAGGTGTCGCGAAAGGCCGAACCTTCCAGGCTCTCGAAGCCGAAGAGCTTGTCGTGGCCGTCGCCGCGGGCCCGGTGGGTTCGCAGCGAGACCCAGACGCCGCTCCCCTTGCCGCCCGCCCGCGCGGTCGCGAAGGAGGCGATGTCGCCACCCCCGGCGCCGCCGGACATGCGGTCGTAGCCGTAGTCGCCGTGGACGAGGTCTTCGTCCCCGGGCCCGCCGTTGACGATGTCGATGCCGAGGTCGCCCGCAACCTCGTCGCGGGCGCCGGGCCCGCCGACGACCTTGTCGTCGCCGAGCGCCCCGCTCACCTGGTCTTCGTCGCCGGCGTCCCCGTAGACCTCGTCGTTGCCGCGGCCGCCGTGCAACTGGTCGGTCCCCGGGCCGCCGCAGATCAGGTCGTTGCCGAGGCTGGCGAAGATCACGTCGTCGCCCTTGCCGCCAGCGATCACGTCGCGCTCCGGGGTGCCGCGGATCACGTCGTCGCCGTCGGTGCCGACGAGCTCGGCCTGGCGCCCGTGACAGCGGGGCACATCTTCGCCTTCGTCCGCCGGCGCGGCCCCCAATGCGGTGCCGACTATGAGCAGCGCGGCCAGCGCTGCCAGAACCACGACCTTTCTCATGCCCGCCTGTTCGTCGTTTGACCCTGTAACCCTCGCAAGCCTAAAAAGGCTCAGGCGCTGCGGATCAGCTTCTTGTTGACGAACTCGTCGGCCCCATAGCGGCCCAGCTCGCGGCCGAAGCCGGAGCGCTTGAAGCCGCCGAAGGGGAGCTCGGGGGCGTCCGCGCCGACCAGGTTGACGTAGACCATCCCGGCTTCGATCCGGTCGGCGACCCGCTCGGCCTGCTCCTTGTCGGTGGTCATCACGTAGGAGCCGAGCCCGAAGGGCGTCTGGTTGGCGAGCTCGACCGCCTCCTCCTCGGAGCCGACCTTGTAGACCTGCGCCACCGGCCCGAAGAACTCTTCCTGGGAGGCCTCGTCGCCCGGCTTGATCCCGGTGAGGATCGTCGGTTCGAAGAAGTTGCCGTCGCGCTTGCCGCCGACGACCACCTCCGCCCCGTTCTCGATCGCCCGCTTGACCTGGTCCTCGAGCCGATCCGCCGCCGTCTGCGAGGAGAGCGGGCCGACGGCCGTGTCCTCGGCGGTCGGGTCACCCGGCTTTGCCCCGTCCAGCTGATCCTTGAACTTCTCGAGGAAGTCGTCGTAGAGCTCATCGACGACGATGAACCGCTTCGCCGCGTTGCAGGACTGGCCGGTGTTGTCGAGCCGCGCTTCAGCCGCCGCCGTCACCGCCTCGTCGAGGTCGTCGGTGCCGAGGAGAATGAAGGGATCGGAGCCGCCAAGCTCGAGCACGACCTTCTTCAGGTGCTTGCCGGCAATCGAGGCGACCGCGGAGCCGGCCCGCTCGGAGCCGGTGACCGAGACGCCGTGAACGCGCGGGTCGGCGATCACCCACTCGATCTGCTCGTTGGTCGCGTAGATGTTCTCGTAGCACCCCTCGGGGAAGCCGGCGTCGTCGAAGATCCGCTGCATCGCCTCCGCCGATTCGGGGCACTGCGGCGCGTGCTTGAGCAGGATCGTGTTGCCGATCACCAAGTTGGGACCGGCAAAGCGGGCCACCTGGTAATAGGGGAAGTTCCAGGGCATGATCCCGAGCAGGACCCCGAAGGGGCTGCGCCGGATCACCGCGGTGCCCTCGCCTTCGGACAGCTCGATCGGCTCGTCGGCCATCAGGCTCTCGGCGTTGTCGGCGTAGAAGCCGTAGATCATCCCGGCGAAGTCGACCTCCATCAGCGCCTGCTCGATCGGCTTGCCCATCTCGCGGACGATGATCTCGGCCAGCTGCTGGCGGCGCTCGGAATGGAGCTCGCCGACCTTGCGCACCAGCGCGGCGCGCTCGGCCACCGAGGTGGAAGCCGGGAAGGTCCTGGAGGCCTTGTCGGCGCGGTCGATCGCAGCGCGGAGCTCCTCGTCGGAGATCTCCGGGTACTCCTTGACCGTCTCGCCGGTGGCTGGGTTGACTACCGCGTAGCTGCTCATTCAGATCCCCCCGTGGGTGCTGGTTTCCAAAGTTTGTCCTACCCCTGAACGGGCTGCTCTAGCCCGAGGGCGTCCTCGACCGGTACGTACTCCATCCCCACTCCCTCCGCAACGGCGGGATGGGTCACCTTGCCGCCCGCGACGTTGACGCCCGGCCGCAGGCCGGGGTCGCGGCGGATCGCCTCGGCGACGCCGTGGTCGGCGAGCGCGATCGCATACGGCAGGGTTGCGTTGGTCAGCGCGTGGGTCGAGGTGATCGGGACCGCGCCGGGCATGTTGGCGACGCAGTAGTGGGTGATCCCGTCGACCTCGAAGGTCGGGTCGCGGTGGGTCGTCGGCCGCGAGGTCTCGAAACAACCGCCCTGGTCGATCGCGACGTCGACCAGCACCGCGCCGGGCTTCATCAGCGCCAGCTGCTCGCGGCGGATCACGTACGGCGCCCGCGCCCCGTGGACCAGCACGGCGCCGATCACCAGGTCGGCGTTGGGCAGCATCTCCTCGATCGCCAGCGTCGTCGAGTAGACCGTCGAGCAGCGGCCGCCGAAGTCGACTTCGAGCTCCCGCAGGCGGTCGATCGAGCGGTCGTAGACGAAGACGTCGGCTTCCATCCCGATCGCGATGAAGGCCGCGTTCATCCCGACCACGCCGCCGCCGATCACCATCACGTTGGCGGCCGCGACACCCGGCACCCCGCCCAGCAGGATCCCCCTGCCGCCCATCGGCTTCTCCAGCATGAAGGCGCCCGCCTGGGTGGCGATCTTCCCCGCCACCTCGCTCATCGGCGCCAGCAGCGGCAGCCGCCCGTGCGCGTCCTCGACGGTCTCGTAGGCGATCGCCGTCACCCCCGAGCCGCAGAGCCCGCGCGTCTGCTCGGGGTCGGGCGCCAGGTGCAGGTAGGTGAAGAGCAGCTGCCCGGGCCGCAGCATCTCGATCTCGCTCGGCTGCAGCTCCTTGACGTGGAGGATCATCTCCGCCGCCTCGAAGACGCCGGCCGCGTCGGGGACGACCGTCGCCCCCTGCGCCTCGTAGGAGGCGTCGGCGATCGCGCTGCCCTCCCCGGCCCCGGCCTGGACCAGCACTTCGTGGCCGTGCTCGGAGAGTTCGCGCACCCCCGCGGGGGTGACCGCGACGCGGTACTCGTCGGACTTGATCTCGGTGGGCACTCCTATCTTCATGCGACAAGCTCCCTCGCTCGCAGGGCCAGCCAGAACTCGATGCGGTCGTGGGCGCGAGAGAGGTCGCGCCCGGTCAGCTCTTCCACCTTGCGCATCCGGTAGCGCAGCGTGTGGCGGTGGCAGTAGACCTGGCGGGCCGCCCGCTCCCACTGGCCGTTCTGCTCGATGAAAGCCTCCAGCGAGCGCAGCAGCTCGCCGCCGTACTCCTCGTCGCCGCGCTCGATCGGGCCGAGGACGCTGTCGCAGTAGAGGTCGAGCGCGTCGTCGTCTTGGATCGAGAGCAGCAGGGTGAAGGCGCCGAGGTCCCGCCAGGAGGCGACCTCCGGGGCGGAGCCGTTCTCGAAGGCGGTCGCCTCCAGGGCGCAGCGCGCCTCGTGGAAGGAGTGGCGCAGGCGCTCGGGCAGCGCCGGGCGGCTGGCGGCGGCGCGGATGCCGCCGCGGTCGCGGGCAAGCTCGCTCCGGGCCGCGGTGGCGACCTCGATCGGGTCGCGGTCGGAGCAGTCGATCACCGCGCAGAGCAGCTCGCGGCCGCCGGTGCTGTGCGGGGCGACGACGGCGGGACAGGCGTCGGCGGCAAGCGCCGCTTCCAGCTGCGCGGCCGCCTCGCCCGGATCCTCGAGCGAGAAGACCAGCACCGCCGCTTCCTCGCCGATCCCGAAGGGCTCGAGGCGGCGGCGCAGCTCGGTCGCCTCCATGCGCCCGCCGAGGGCGGCGGCGAGGACGTCGCCCGCCAGGCGCCGCTCGGTCTCGCGGGCGACCCGGCGGCGCATCAGCTCCAGCGCCACCACCGCCACCGACTGCTGCAGTATCAGCCGCTCGAAGTCGCCGAGGCCGCCGGAGTCGCGGACGATCACGACCCAGGCCTGCGGCGGCCCGCCGCCGGGCGAGATCACCGGGTGGGCGAGAGCGCGGCCGGCGACGTTGGGGTGCGAGGGGACGAAGGGGTGGCCGTCGTGGGCGTGGCTCAGGGCTTCCTTGCGGATCGCGGCGATCGCCTCGGCCGAGAGCTGGCGGCGGAAGCCCTTGCCGGCCAGCCGCTCGCCGCGGGCGTCGAGGACGGCGACGGTGCCGCCGACGGCGGAGGCGACGGTGGCGGCGATTTCCTCCAAGCCCCGCTCCTCCAGGACCAGCCGCTCGAGCCGCCGCTGGACCGCGATCCCCCGCTGCAGGACCTCGTACTGCTCGTTGACGAGGCGGGCAAAGGCTTTCTCGGTGATCGCGATGAACGGCACCGAGTAGGGCACCTCAAAGAGCGGGAATTCGCGCTTCTCGGCCTCGTCCACGAGCGCCTTCGGCAGCGATTTGTGGTTGAACCCGGTGCCGAAACCGAGCCCGGCCAGGTTGCGGTCGGCAAGGATGCGAATGAAGGCGCGCTGTTTGGCGGCGGTGTCCAGCGGGATGCCGGTGGTCAGCATCAGCTCGCCGCCGGAGAGCCAGGGGGTCGGGTCCTCCAGCTCGGAGATGTGGACCCAGCGGACCGGCGCGGCGGCGGCGTCAGCGCCGGCCGCCAGCTCGAGGTCGAGCTCGTCGAGCAGGCTCTGGACGGTGAGCACGCCGCCCCCTAGAGCGACGACCGCCGTCGAGGTTCCGTCGACGACGGGCCGCCCTTGGAGCCGCCGACCATCCTGTCCCAGGCCTCGCCGAGCACCGAATGGAGCACGTCATGAATCTCTTCGAACTGCTCGGTGTCGGCGATCAGCGGCGGCGAGAGCTGCACCACCGGGTCGCCGCGGTCGTCGGCGCGGCAGATCAGGCCGCGCTTGTAGAGCTCGCCGGAGAGGAAGCCGCGCAGCAGTTCCTCGGACTCCTCGTCGTTGAAGCTTTCTTTCGTTTCCTTGTCTTTGACCAGCTCGACCGCGTGGAAGTAGCCGGCCCCGCGCACGTCGCCGACGATCGGCAGGTCGTGCAGCGACTCCAGCATCTGGCGGAACTCGCCCTCCTTGCGCAGCACGTGGCCGCAGAGGTCCTCGCGCTCGAAGACGTCGAGGTTGGCCATCGCGATCGCGGCGGCGATCGGATGGCCGGCGAAGGTGAAGCCGTGGGCGAACGAAGCGTCGCCCTGCATGAACGGCTCGGCGACCCGGTCGGAGGCGATCAACCCGCCCATCGGCGCGTAGGCCGAGGTCAGCGCCTTGGCGATGGTGATGATGTCGGGGATGTAGTCGAAGCGTTCGCAGCCGAAGTAGTGGCCGAGGCGGCCCCAGGCGCAGATCACCTCGTCGGAGATCATCAGCACGTCGTACTGATCGCAGATCTCACGCACCCGCTGGAAGTAGCCGTCGGGCGGTACGAAGCAGCCGCCGGCGTTCTGGACCGGCTCGAGGATCACCGCGGCGACCGTCTCCGGCCCCTCGAAGACGATCCGCTCCTCGATCGCGTCCGCCGCCCAGAGCGGATCGCGCTCCTCGGGCCAGCGGTAGATGTTGGTGTTCGGGACGTGGCAACCGCCCGGGGTGAGGGGCTCGAACTGGCTGCGCAGCTCGGTGATGCCGGTGGCCGAGAGCGCCCCGAGGGAGGTCCCGTGGTAGGCGACCTCGCGGGCGATCACCTTGTGCTTCTGGCCTTTGCCGTGGATGCGGTGGAAGTTGCGGGCCAGCTTCAGCGCCGACTCAACCGCCTCCGAGCCGCCGGAGGTGAAGAAGACGCGGTTGAGGTCGCCGGGCGCCAGCGAGGCGATCCGCGCAGCCAGTTCGATTGCCTTGGGGTGGGCGTAGGACCACAGCGTGTAGAAGTCGAGCTCTTCGACCTGGCGCGCGGCCGCCTCGCCGTACTCGGTGCGGCCGTGGCCGGCGTTGACGCAGAAGAGGCCGGAGAGGCCGTCGAGGTAGCGGTTGCCGTGTTCGTCGTAGACGTAGCAGCCCTCGGCCCGGGTGATGATCGGCACCTCGTGGTCGGGGCCGTAGGAGCCCATCCTCGAAAAGTGCATCCAGAGATGCTGGCGAGCCAGCTGCTGAAGATCGGTTCCTGCGGGAGCTTGCGACGCGGTGGCCATACGGCCCTCCTCCTCGGATTACGACGTTATGGACAAAGCTAGAGCCAGGTCGCGACAATGGCAAGTGGTCTTTGGGTCAAGGACTGGAGAAGAGCTTGTACGCGATGTATAAGCCGTTCCTGTGCTTTTAGGACATTCGCCACTTGCGCGGTCTGCCACCGGGGCTTACGGTCGCTGGTAGACAGCCGCACATTCGGGTAGTGGCTGGCCACCTACAGGAGGCCCCGACAGCACCGATGGACGCCCACGGAGATACCCCTAGCGTCGAGTTGCGAGGCGTGACCAAGCGCTTCGACCAGTTCGTGGCCGTGGACGATCTCAGCCTCGATCTGGGGCGGGGGGAATTCTTCACCCTGCTGGGGCCGAGCGGCTGCGGCAAGACGACGACGCTGCGGATGATCGCCGGCTTCGAGCGGCCCAGCGAGGGAGAGATCCGGATCGAGGGCGAGGACGTGGCCCAGCTGCCGCCGCACAAGCGCCCGACCAACACCGTCTTCCAGAGCTACGCGCTCTTCCCCCACCTCAGCGTCGAGGCCAACGTCGCCTTCGGGCTGAAGCGGAAGAAAGTCGCCAAGGACGAGATCGCCGAGCGGGTCACAGCGGAGCTGGAGCGGGTCGGGCTGGCCTCCCACGCGAACCGCCGCCCCGCGCAGCTCTCCGGCGGGATGCAGCAGCGGGTTGCGCTGGCCCGGGCGCTCGTCAACCTGCCCAAGGTCCTGCTGCTCGACGAGCCTCTCGGCGCCCTCGATCTGAAGCTGCGCAAGGAACTGCAGGTCGAGCTGAAGCGGATCCAGCGCGACGTCGGCATCACCTTCGTCTACGTCACCCACGACCAGGAGGAGGCGCTGACGATGAGCGACCGGATCGCGGTGATGAACCGCGGCCGGGTCGAACAGGTCGCGGCGCCGGAGGAAGTCTACGACCGCCCGACGACCACCTTCGTGGCTGGCTTCATCGGCGTCTCCAACCTGATGCCGGCGACGGTGACGGGCAGCCACGAGATCAAGCTCGACGAGGGGACGACGATCTCCGCCTCGACCGACGGGTTCGGCAGCGGCGATCGCTGCCACGCGGTCGTGCGCCCGGAGAAGCTGCGGGTGGAGATGGACGGGGACGGGGGCGGCCAGGCCGATCTGCCCCGGGTCGAGGGCACGGTCACCAGCTCGCTCTACCTCGGCACCGCGACGCAGATCGCAGTCGACCTCGGCGAGGGCGTGCGGATGACCGTCCTCGTCCCCAACGCCGACGAGGCCGAGCGCCAGCGCCTGCCCGGCGGCGGCGCCCGGGTCGCGCTCAGCTGGGAGCCCGAGCACATGCACCTTGTCCGCGAGTCGCCCGATGGCGCCCCCGCGGAAAGCACCGACGGCGCCCGCGCCGCCGACCAGTCACAACAACTGGAAACGAGCCAGGGAGGTTGAACCTCAGATGAGCAGCGCGAAGGACCAACACAGGAGCCCGGCGATCCTCGCCGTCCTTGTTGCGGTCGCGGTCCTGGCCCTCGGGCTGGCGGCATGCGGCGGCGGCAGCAGCATCAACGGCAACGACACCGAAGCCGAAGAAGTGAAGCTCGAAAAAAAGGCCTCGGGCGACGTGACGATCTCCAACTGGCCGCTCTACATCGACAAGCAGACCGTCCCGGATTTCGAAAAGGAAACGGGTGTCTCGGTCAAATACATCGAGGACGTCAACGCCAACGAAGAGTTCTTCGCGAAGATGGACCCACTGCTGAAACAGGGGGAATCGGGCGGCCGCAGCATGTTCGTCGTCACCGACTGGATGGCGAACAAAATGCACGAACTCGGCTACCTGCAGAACTTCGACAAGTCGGCGCTGCCGAACTTCGAAAAGAACCTCGTCGCGAACCTGCAGGAACCGAAGTACGACCCGAACCGCGAATTCAGCGCCCCCTGGCAGAGCGGCATGACCGGGATCATCGTCCGCAAGGACCTGGCGCCGGACGTGAAGTCGATCTGCGACCTCTTCGACCCCCAGTACAAGGGGAAGGTCGAGATGCTGAACGAACTCCGCGACACGGTGCCGCTGGTGATGAAGTGCCTCGGCATCGACCCGAGCGAAGCCAGCGAAGACGACTGGATGAAGGCGATCGACAAAATCAAGGGCGCCACCGAATCGGGGCAGATCCGCCGCTTCACCGGCAACGACTACGGCGCCGATCTGACCAGCGGCAACGCGGTCGCGGTGATCGGCTGGTCGGGCGACGCGGTGCAGCTGCAGGCCGACAACCCGGACATCGAATGGCGGATGCCCACCGAGGGCTGCATCCTCTGGTCGGACAACATGGTGATCCCGATCGGGGCACCCAATCCCACCGCGGCCGAGGCGTTCATGAACTACGTCTACGACCCGAAGAACCAGGCGCAGATCGAGGCCTACGTGAACTACGTCAGCCCGGTTGAAGGCACCAAAGAAATCCTGCTCAAGGAAGAACCGGAAATCGCGAAGAACCAGCTGATCTTCCCGAGCAAGTCGTTCACGAAGAACTGCACGATCCAGCCGTCGCCGACCGGCGAAGAAGAACAGAACCTCAACCGCGCCTTCAACGCGGTGCTCAACGGCTAAGCCGATGAGGCGCCGGGTCGCTCCCTACCTTCTGCTCGGGCCGGGAGCGGCCTGGCTGCTTCTGTTCTTCGTTGTTCCCCTCTACTACCTGGGGAAGCTGTCGCTCAACTCTGGGGTCTTCGGCTCCTACGAATTCAGCTGGCACTGGGCGAACTTCTCCGATGCGCTACAGCTCTACGACACCCAGTTCGTGCGCTCGTTCGTCTACGCCGGGCTGGCGACGCTTTTCGCGCTGCTGCTCGCCTACCCGCTCGCCTACACGATCGCCTTCAAGGCGGGGCGCTGGCGCAACCTGCTGCTCTTCGCGGTAGTCGCCCCGTTCTTCACCACCTACCTGATCCGGACCCTGGCCTGGGAGACGATCCTCTCCGACCAGAGCCCGGTGGTCAGCGTCCTCGACTTCCTCGGACTGGCGCCCGAAGGCCACGTGCTGGCGACCGGCGGCGCCGTGATCGCCGGCCTCACCTACAACTTCCTGCCCTTCATGGTGCTGCCGATCTACGCCAGCCTCGAGCGGCTCGACGTGCGGCTGATCGAGGCCGGCAAGGACCTCTACGCCTCGGCGGCGCAGACCTTCTTCCGGGTCACGCTGCCGCTCTCGGCGCCGGGGGTGGTGGCGGGAACGCTGCTCACCTTCATCCCCGCCTCCGGCGACTACGTCAACGCCCAGTTCCTCGGCAGCGCCAGCAACCAGATGATCGGCAACGTGATCCAGTCGCTCTACCTCAAACAGTCCGACTACCCGGCCGCCGCCGCGCTCTCGTTCGTGCTGATGGCGGCGATCCTCGTCCTCGTTCTGATCTACATCCGCTTCGCCGGCTCCGAGGCGCTGATGGGTGAGGAGGCGATCTGATGGGCGGCCGCGGTGGAGGGGCCTGGCAGTGGCTGCGCGAGCACGCGGTCCAGATCGTCGGCGTGCTCGTCGTCCTCTACATGCTGATCCCGATCGCCGTCATCTTCGCCTTCTCGTTCAACGACCCGGCCGGCCGCTACAACTTCACCTGGGTCGGCTTCACGCTCGATCACTGGCGCAACGCCTTCGGGATCCCGGAGCTGAACGAAGCGCTGGTGACCAGCCTCAAGCTGGCGGTGCTGGCGACGGTGATCTCGACCGTGATCGGCACCCTGATGGCGATGGCGCTGGTCCGCTACGCGTTCTTCGGCCGCCGCGCCGCCAACTTCCTGATCGTGATCCCGATGGCGACGCCGGAGGTGGTGATGGGGTCGGCGCTGCTCTCCTTCTTCCTCCTGATCGGCAGCTTCAGCCTCGGCTTCCAGACGCTGCTGATCGCGCACGTGATGTTCTGCATCAGCTTCGTCGTAGTCGTCGTCCGCTCGCGCCTGATCGGCTTCGACCGCCACCTCGAGGAGGCGGCCAAGGACCTCGGCGCCAGCTCCTTCGAAACCTTCCGCCTGGTCACCCTGCCGCTGATCATGCCCGGCATCTTCGGCGCCGCGATGCTCGCCTTCGCCCTCTCGATCGACGACTTCGTGATCTCCAACTTCAACTCGGGGACGACGGTGACCTTCCCGCTCTACATCTTCGGCGCCGCCCAGCGCGGCATCCCGGTCGAGGTCAACGTGATCGCGATGATCCTCTTCTTCTTCACCTGCGCTGCGATGGGCTTCGCCACCTGGCAGCAGCGCCGAGCGGAAAAGATGGCCGAGGTGCGCCCCGAACAGGAGGGCGGCGTCGGCGTCCCGGCGGGGTCGGCCGCGGCGACTTAGCGGCCGATGTGAAAGCCGATCAGCTCCGGCACCTTCGCCACCGCTGAGGCGACGCGGCCGGGTTGGCGTCCCTCCATCTCGGCTTCCTCCTTCCTGAGGATGCCGAGGCGGATCGCCTCCCCTCCGACCCAGTGGAAGGGCTCGGGCGGGACCCGCGGCGACTTGGGGTCGACGAAGGCGAGGCGGGCCTCCTCGTCGTCGCGGCCGAGGGCCAGCGAGGCGAGGGTGCGGCCGACCATGTTCGAGGGGCCGACGCCGTTGCCGGTGTAGCCGGATGCGACCCAGGCGCGGCCGGCGGCGAGGGAGTGGACGGCGGGGAGGTGGGTCGGCGAGGCGTCGATCGGGCCGCCCCAGGCGTGGGTGACGCGGCGGTGGCGGAGGGCTGGAAAGTACTGGCGCAGGTGCTCGGCGGCGGCGGCGACCACGTCGGGGTCGACCTCCGAGCGGCCGTGGGTCCGCGCCCCCGCGGCGATCCGGCCGCCGCCCCAGCCGAAGGCGATGCGGCCGTCGCGGGTGGTGCGGAAGTAGTGGAGGAGGGAGCGGGAGTCGGTGATGCAGTCGCCGCCGGTCCAGCCGATCTGCTCGATCACGTCGGGAACCGGCTCGGTGAGGACGATGTGCGAGGAGGCGACGGTCAGGCGACCGCGCAGTGGGCCGGCCTTGGCGGCGCTGCCGATCGCCAGTACGCCGCGCCCGGCTCGCACCGAGCCTTCGGCGGTCTTCGCCTCGACCCCGTCACCGGCTTCGCGGAACGAGCGCACCGGCGAGGACTCGAAGACCTCGACCCCCGCGGCCAGCAGCTGTGCCCGCAGACCGAGCGCCAGCCGCGCCGGCTGCACGGTCGCCGAGGTCGGCGAGACGGCGCCGGCGCGGAAGACCGGAGACTGGCAGCGCGCGGCCACCTCCTCCGCGCTCAACGGCTGCAGCATCTCCGGCACGCCCAGCTCGGCGCAGGCCCGCACCGCCCGCTCCCAGGACCCGTCGTGGGCGGGGGCGGTGGAGACCTGCAGGTAGCCGGCGGGCTGGAACCAGGCGTCGACGGCGTGCTCCTCGCAGAAGGCGCCGATCCGGGCCACCCCCCGCTCGGCGGCGTGGGCGGCGGCCAGCGCCGGCGCGTCCCCCCAGCGCTCGCGCATCGAGGCGAGGGAGAACCACATCGCGTTGCAGAAGCCGCCGTTGCGGCCGCTCGGCCCGTGTCCGCAGAGCGGCTCGGCCTCCAGCAGGACGACCCGCGCCTCGGGCTCCAGCTGCTTCGCGTACCAGGCGCTCCACATCCCCGTGTAGCCGCCGCCGAGGATCAGCACGTCGGCCTCGCGCTCGCCTCTCAGCGCCGGCCGGGGGTCGACCTCGCCCGCCTCCTCGATCCAGTAGCCGAGTCGCGTGTGCTTCATCCCTGGATTCTCCAGCAACCCGATCGTCGGCTCTGTCCAAAGATCGGGCGCGGGTTTGTCCAACCGCCGCGATTGCGACCCGTAGACTCGGATCGATGCCAGGAGATGGTCAAGCGGCTACTCCTTACGTCGACGCGATGCTCGCCTACGCGAAGCGCAACCCCGGTCGCTTCCAGGTCCCGGGGCACAAGGGCGGGATCGGCGCCGACCCGGCGATGCTGGAGCTGGTTGGCGAGACCGGGCTGCGCAACGACATCCCCTCGGTCACCGAGGGGGTCGACGTCGGGCCCGAGCCGACCCCGTTCCAGCAGGCCCAGCAGCTCGCCGCCGAGGCCTGGGGGTCGGGGCGCACCTGGTTCCTCGGCAACGGCGCCTCGCAGGGAAACCACGCCGCCTGCATGGCGCTCGCCCACGGCGGCGACCGGGTCGTGGTCCAGCGCAACGTCCACTCCTCGGTGATCGACGGCCTTGTCCTCAGCGGCATGCGGCCGACCTTCGTCGCCCCGGAGCTCGATCCCGAGCTCGGGATCGCGCATGGGCTGACGCCGGACTCGCTGGCGGCGGCGCTGGACGAAACCCCCGAGGCGGTGGCGGCGATGGTCGTCTCGCCGACCTACTTCGGCGCCTGCGCCGACGTCGCCGGGATGGTCGAGGTGGCGCACTCGCGGGGCGTGCCGCTGGTGGTCGACGAGGCCTGGGGCGCGCACCTGCACTTCCACCCCGACCTGCCGACCGCGGCGCTGGAGTGCGGCGCCGACCTCGTCACCTCCTCGACCCACAAGATCATCGGCAGCCTGACTCAGTCGGCGATGCTGCACCTCGGCCGCGGAGGGCGCATCGACGGCGCCGTCGTCGACCGCTGCGTCAGCCTGGTCGAGACGACCAGCCCCAGCGGCCTGCTCGCCGGCTCGCTCGACGCCGCCCGGCGGCACATGTACATGCACGGCAAAGAGATGCTGACCGAGGCGCTGGCGGGGCTGGCGAAGACGCGCGAGAAGATCAAGGAGATCCCGGGGCTGGACGTGCTCGACGAGCGGATGGTCGGCCGGCCGGGGGTCACCGGCTGGGACCCGCTGCGGCTCGGGATCGACGTCCGCGGGACCGGCTCCAGCGCTCAGCGCCTCTGGAAGACGGCCTTCCACGTCAGCGGGATCGACCTCGAGCTCTATTCCGGCAACGTCGTCGTCGCGATCTTCGGCGTCGCCGAGCAGGCCGAGGCCAGCGGCGAGCGGCTGGTCGCGGGGCTGCGCCGGGCGGTGGCCGAGCTGGAGGAGACGCCGGGGGCGCCCGACGAGAAGCTGGCGCCGGCGCCGCCCTGGGGCGAGCTCGTCCTGACGCCGCGGGAAGCGTTCCTCGGCCCGCAGGAGGTCGTTCCTTTCGACGCTGCTGCGGGTCGGGTTGCCGCCGAGGGGCTCGCTGCATATCCACCGGGGATTCCGAATGTGCTTCCTGGCGAGCGGCTTACTCCGGAGACGCTCGAGTTCATCCGCGAAAGCCTGGATCACGGCGGCTATGTCCGCGGAGGAAGCGATCGGGAGCTCAAGACCCTTCGGGTGGCGCTCTGAGAGGAGTGGGGGGAGGGGGTCGGCGGACAACAGCGGGGAGGGTCCGGCGACCCCCTCCCCCACTCCTCTAGGCTCAATCGCGTGTCCAGCTTCGATGCCATCGCGGACCTGCCGCTTCTTATTGATGGGTGTGAGTTCGAGGGGCTTGAGATCACGAATGGTTCTTTTGAACGGCTGACGACGATCGTCAAGTTGCGCGGGGGCGGTCAGGAGGGGATCGGCGAGGACGTCGTTTATGACGCTGTCGATCACATCGGTCAGCAGAGTCATGGGGCGCCCGAAGGGCTCGAGGGGGAGTTCACCTTTGCCGAGTTCTCCGAGCGGCTGGATGGGATCGATTTGTTTCCCGCTGGCCCGCCGGAGCGCGGTGAGGTCTCGGTCGACTACCGTCGCTGGGCGTTCGAGTCGGCGGCGCTCGACCTTGCCCTGCGCCAGGCCGGCACCAACCTCGCCGCCGTTCTCGGCCGTGAACCCCAGCCGGTGAACTTCGTCAACTCGATGCGCCTCGCCGGCTGGGAGGAGGGCTCCCGGTCCTCGATCGAGCCGCTGCGGGAACGGCTCGCCGTCTACCCGACGCTGCGCTTCAAGCTCGACCCGGCCAACGACTGGGACGACGAGCTGATCGCCGCCCTGGCGGAGACCGGGGCGGTTGACTCGCTCGACCTCAAGGGCTTCTACAAAGGCACCCCGGTCGACGTCGAGACCGACCCCGAGCTCTACGCGAAGCTGATCGAGAACTTCCCCGAGGCCTGGCTCGAGGACCCGGACGTAACGCCCGAGACCAGACCTCTCCTTGATCCGGTGTCGGAGCGGGTCACCTGGGACGCGCCGATCCACTCGATCGCCGACATCGAGGCGATGCCCTGGTCGCCGCCGAAGACGGTCAACGTCAAGCCCTCGCGGTTCGGCCCGATCCGCAACCTTTTCGCCGCCTACGACTACTGCGAGGAGCGCGGGATAGGCGCCTACGGCGGCGGCCAGACCGAGCTCGGGCAGGGGCGTGGCCAGATCCAGTACCTGGCCTCGATCTTCCACCCCGACACCCCCAACGACGTCGCCCCCGGCGGCTACAACGACCCGGAGAAGGCGACGAAGCCGGGGCTGCCGAGCAGCCCCCTTCCGCCGGCGATCGAGGAGACCGGCTTCCGCTGGAAGCTGTGAAAAAGAAAGACGCCCACGAGGTGGACGTCTTTCTCCAAGGAGGGAAGATGGTCTCTCATCCACCTTCCAGTACCCGGGGGCATCCTGCCCGCGTTTTCCGGCGCTCTCAACAAGACCGCGTGTAGGAGACTCTAGAAGTACCTATCGGTCAGTCCGTCTCAGGGTTTTGCCTGCAAATGCGGATGAACAGGGCTCCGCGTGTGCATCTCTGACGGTGCGCCGAACTACGGCATCGGGCGCTGCGGATCAGACTTTGAGCGGCGTGCTCTTGCGGATCGAGTCGACGATCTCACGCACCAGCTCCGCGTCGCCGCCAATTTCGAGGTCGCCGTCGCGGCCGCTCATCCGCCGCATCCAGGTGCCGGCACTTCCGGAGGCCCAGCCGTCCGCCTCGCCTTCCAGGCGCGAGGAGCAGGAGACGATCCTGCCGTCCTCGACCGAGATCAGCACGCCGGCGAAGACGGGCGAGGAGCCGCCTTGGATTTCGACCGAGAGCCGGCACCTGCCACTCAACCCCTCGGGGAGCTCGACCAGCGGGATCGCCAGCAGGAAGGCCGCCTCGACGTCGAGGCGGCCGACCAGGGGCGGGTCGGCGAGATGGCGGCGCTCCCACCAGGCGCCGGCGGCAAGGGGCACGATCGCCCGCCGCAGCCAGGGCGTCGCCCGGTACGGCGTTCCGCGGCCGTCGCCGGGATGTGGTTCGACCAGGTCCGCGAGACGCAGGGCGCCCAGGCGCCGCTCGAGCGAGGGGTAGCTGATCCGCGGGATCAACCGGTTCAGGTCGGTGAGGGAAAGCGGTTTTGCCGCAATCGCCCGGATGATGTTCGTCGACCATCCCTCCACCAGGGCCTTGGTCGCGCTCTTGCTCGCGGTGCTGCCGAGGGCGATCGGGCCGGACGGCGCTTCCTGCAGCCAACTCTCGAGGATCGCGCCGACCCCGAGCATGGCTTTACCGGCCTCGGTGCTGCCGTACTCGACCGTGCCCGGGAACGCTGCCTGCCTTTGCCGTTCCAGCGTGCCGAGATCGACGAGTGTGCGGGAGTAGACCCGCATCGTGCTCTGCGGGGGCGAGCCGACCGAGCGCCGCAGATCGATCAAGGGCAGCGGCCCGTCCTCGAGTGCTTTCAACAGGTGAACGTTGAGCGGCGCCGAGAGAAGGGAAAGCGCGACTGCCCCGGCGCGTTTCACGGGTATCCAATCCGCCGCAGAGGAGACGGGCTCGGTGGGGTGAGCTCGAACAAAATTGCACGAGCATCATTTGCCGCTTTCCCCGAAGCTTCAAGGACCGCCGCTTGCGCCCTCATATTCCACAGCCCTTTTTGACTACCAGAACTCTGAAAAGTCCTGCAAATTACAGTTCGACATTTTTTCGCGCGAGCAAGAAGTCACCCGTGCTTTGATGCCTACCTTACACCTCTTGGTCCGCATTGGGTACGTAATAATTCTTCCAATCGAAGAAACCTGCTTAACCGAGCCAGCCGGCCCGTTTGCGCATCGTCTTGATCCGCCGGAACTCGGCGATGTCCTCGCGCAGAGCGGCCGGGGCGGGTGCGGGCAGGAAGCGCGCCGGGAGCGGCGACTCGGCGACTTCGTCTTCGCGGCGGCTGACCCGGTAGGCGCGAGCGCCGCGGCGGGCGGTCAGCGCCGAGGGCGCCCCTTCTCCCTCCCAGAGAAGGCCAGCGTAGTCGTCGAGGCCGTAGCCGGCCGGCATCCCCTCGCCGACCGCCTCGAGGTAGGCGGCGCGGCGCTCGGGTTCGTTGTTGTAGTGGACGCAGAGGCTGCCGGTGAGGAGGCCGAGGCCGGCGGCGGCCAGCGGTCGGCCGGAGGACTTGGTGATCCCGGCCTCGAACCAGCACATCGCCCCCGCGCTCTGGCCGGCCAGCACGATGCCCTGGCGCCAGGCGAGGCTCAGCATCGAGGCGATGTCGTGGGCCTCCCAGACCGCCAGCAGGTTGAGCAGGCTGCCGCCGCCGACGTAGATCAGGTCTTGGGCGAGAAGGTGATCCCGCAGCGCCATCGGCCGGCGGCCGAGACGGAAGAGCGAGAGGTCGGAGGGCTCGCAGTGCCGCTCGCCGAAGGACGAGTAGAAGCTGGAGATCTGGTCGGAGGTGTCGCCGCTCGCGGTCGGCAGGATGCAGATCCGCGGCCGCTCGCCGCCCCTTTCGCCGGCGAGGCGGAGGAGCAGCTCGCAGACCGCGCGGTCGGGGGGGCGCGCGCTGAACTCGTGGCCGCCCAGGGCGAGTATCCGCCGCACCGGCGTCGCCGTAGCGGGTCCCCGCTCGACCATCAGGCGGCGGGCGCGGTCGAAAGCGCCTCCGGCAGCGGCGCGGCGGGAGGCGCGTCCCGGTCGCCGAGGAAGGTGGTCGCGATTCGCATCTCCACCACCCGCGAGCCGGCGGTGTCCAGCCGGTAACCGCGCGCCTGCGGGCGGGAGGCGACGACCCGGCTCAGTTCCTCGCCGCGGAAATGGAGGGCGGCGCCGTCCTCGGCGGCGTACCCGCCGCACATCCCTTCGCGCAGGAAGCCGTGGTAGGCCTCGCCCCGCTTCGAGCCGCGCTCGTAGTGGACGCAGTTGCTGAACGGCAGCAGCCCGAGGCCCCGCAGGCGTTGCGGCTCTCCGTGGAAACCGCTGACCGCCTCGGCGAACCAGCACAGCGAGCCGGCCGAGAGACCGCAGAGGATCACACCCGATTCCCAGGCCTCGCGCAGGATCGAGTCGATCCCATGGGCGCGCCAGACGCCGAGCAGGCTGACGACGCTGCCGCCGCCGACGTAGATCAGGTCCTGGGAGAGGAGGTGGCGGCGCAGGTCGCTCGGTCCCTGCTCGCGGCGGAAGAGCGAGATGTGGGTCGGCTCGCAGCGATGGGCGGAGAAGGCGCGGTAGAAGCGGACGATGTAGTGGTCGGCGTCGCCGCTGGCCGAGGGCAGGAAGCAGACCCGGGGCCGCTCGGCCTTCGTCAGGCCGAGCACGTAGTCGTCGAGCAGGGGGTTGCCCGACTCCATCGAGAAGCCGCCGCCGCCGAAGGCGACGATCTGGCGGGCTGCCGTCTCCATGTAGAGATGTTCGCCGCGCGGCGCCGCGCGGTCGTTGTACAGCGGTCCGAAGTTCAGCCCGCGGCGCTCGCCCCGGCGTACAGCAGCCGCAGCTTGTTGCGGGCCCGGTGCAGGCGCACCTTGACGGTCCCTTCGGGGATCCCCAGCCGGCTGGCGATTGCCGCCTGCGTCAGGTCCTCCTCGTATTTCATCTCCAGCAGGCGCCGGTCGCGATCGCTGAGCAGCGCCAGGGCGGCGTGCAGGTCGGCGAGCTCGACCGCCGCCAGCACCGCCTCGTCCTCGGCGCCCTCGCGGAACTCGATCAGCGCTGTCGGATCGGGGCGCACCCGGGCGTGCTGGCGGAACGCCTCGTTGCGGACGATCGTCGCCAGCCAGTAGTTGCGGCTGGCGGGATCGCGCAGGGTCGAGCGCCGACGCCAGGCCCGGAGCAGGGCATCCTGAGCTATGTCTTCGGCCTCGCCCGGATTGCTCGCGTAGCGATAGGCCAATCGAAGACAGACCCTCTGTGCCTCACCCCACTCCCAGCCATCGTCGTTCCCGCGGCGATGCCCTATCGGAGCGCTGATTGAACGAACCTACATAAGCGGTGCATGAGATTGCCACCCTTGCGACGGAAACTGTCCTGAACTTGCGCAGGTCTTTTCAACATGACCGGGGAGACGGGGGAAGGGCCGCCGCGCTGGGCGGAGATCGCCTATGAGGCGATCGCTCCCGCCTACGACGATTTCACCGCCCACCACGACTACGACCTCTGGCTCGGGGAGCTGCTGCCGAAGCTGGAGAAGCACGGCATCCCCGGCAAGCGGCTGCTCGACGTCGCCTGTGGGACCGGCAAGAGCTTCATCCCGATGCTGGAGAAGGGATGGGAGGTGACCGCCTGCGACATCTCGCCGGCGATGGTGGCGATCGCGCGCGAGAAGGTCGGGGAGCGGGCCGCGCTTTCCGTCGCCGACATGCGCGAGCTGCCGGTCCTCGGCGAGTTCGACCTCGTCTGGTGCCTCGACGACGCCGTCAACTACCTGCTCGACGGCGACGAGCTCGAGCGGGCGCTAACCGGGATGCGGCGCAACCTCGGTCCCGGCGGCCTGCTGATGTTCGACGTCAACACGATCGAGGCGTACCGCAACTTCTTCGCCGAAGAAGTCGTGGTCGAGCGCAACGGCCGGCGGATGATCTGGAAGGGCCTGTCCAGTCCCGGTGCCGAACCGGGGACGCTCGCCGAGGCGAGCTTCGAGGTCGAGCCGCTCGAGCCGTCAGCCGGGCCGCCGATCCCGCCGGAGCTGCACCGGGAGCGCCACTTCCCGGAAGCCGAGGTGCGGGCGGCCCTGGCGGCGGCCGGACTCGAGTGCCTCGAGGTCTACGGCCACCACGAAGACGGGATCCCGAGACAGCCGCTCGACGAAGCCGCCCACACCAAGGCCATCTACATCGCCCGCGCCGCCTAGGCCGCCTCCGAGGAGAAGGCGGGCTCGGGCTCGCCGAACTCGCCAGCGGCGACTGGCTCCTCCTAGGAAGCCGCCTCCTGCGGCTGCAGCACCGTCGCCGCCACCACGATCGCCAAAGCGGCAATCCCGGCTCCGACCAGGAAGGCGACCCGAACAACTGCGTGATCCTGCTCAACGACCTCGACGTCCACGGCTACATCGAGCGTCGCCGCGATCCAGAGGATCGACGCCGCCACCTGGTTGAGATAAGTTCTCGTCCGGCCGTTACCTCGCCTCGCCAGCCGCCGCTGGACGCATGAAGCGCGCCGGAAAAGGGAACACGGCAGAAGTGAACGTCGCTGGAATCTGCGAGTTGGTCCTCGAGACCGACGATCCCCGGGGCCTGCGGAGCTTCTACCTGGAGCTGGGGCTGACGCCGCTGCTCGAGGAAGGCGACCGGGCGTGGCTGGCGGCCGGAGACCGCTGCCGGCTCGGGATCTGGCCCCCGGGAGAGAAGGAGCACGACGACCGCGGCGGCCGCCACGTTCACTTCGCCCTCTCGGTCGACCACGACTGCCTCGATGCGCTGAGCGCCGGCCTGCGCGAGCGCGGCGTCGAGGTCGACGGGCCGGTCGAGCACGAGGGCGGCGACCGCTCTGCCTACTTCTTCGACCCCGCCGGCAACCGCGTCGAGCTGTGGGACTTCTTCCGCGACGGCGACGGCGCCAAGCAGGGCGTGATGGCCCTGGCCGAGGACGGCGATGGCGCGTAACCGGGTCCACATCCACGCCTCCCCCGAGGAGGTCTTCGCGGTCCTCAGCGACCCCGAGTGCTACCCGCGCTGGGTGGTCGGGGCGGCCGGGGTCCGCGACTTCGACGAGGGCTTCCCCGCGGTCGGCTCCCGCTTCCACCATAAGGTGGGGTCCTGGCCGGTGGGGCTCAAGGACCACACCGAGGTGACCGAGATCGACCCGCCGCGGCGGATCGTCCTGCAGGCGAAGGCGCGGCCGCTGGGCACGGCGTCGATCGCGATCGATCTGGCGGAGAGCGCCGGCGGTACCGAGCTGACGATGGAGGAGCTCCCGGGCGACCGGCTCACCTCGCTCCTCGCCGCCAACCCGGTCGCCGACACCCTCCTGCGGGTGCGCAACGCCGAGGCTCTCGCCCGGCTGAAGCGGCTGGTCGAAGGCGTGCCCGACGGGAATCCGATCACCGAGCGCTCGCTCGCCAACCAGCGGGTGCTGATCACCGGCGGCAGCAGCGGCATCGGCCTCGCCGTCGCCGAGGCACTGGCGAGCGAGGGGGCGGAAGTCGCCCTGCTCGCCCGCAACGAGCTCGGCCTCGCCGCCGCGAAGCGCAAGCTCGCCGAGCGCGGCGCCGAGGCCGTCACCGTCGCCGCCGACGTCACCGACCACGAGGCCCTCGCCGCCGCGATCGAGAAGGCGGTGGATGAGCTGGGCGGGCTCGACGTCCTCGTCACCTCGGCGGCCAGCCTCTCCTTCGGCCGCTTCACCGAGACCGACCCCGAAGACTTCGAAGCGACGATCGAGACGGTTCTCGGCGGCACGGTCGCGACGATCCGCGAGGCGCTGCCCCACCTCGAGCGCTCGCGCGGCGCGATCGTCGCCGTCGGCTCGATCGCCGGCCGGATGCCGCTGCCGGGCATGGCCGCCTACACGGCCTCCAAGCACGGCCTCGCCGGCTTCCTCGACACCGTCCGCATCGAGCTGGAAGAGGGCGGCTCCTCGGTGACGCTGTCGATGGTCAACCCCGGCGCCGTCGACACCCCGCTCTGGAACACCCTCGAAAGCTCGACCGGGCTGCTGCCGCCCGAACCGCCACATCCCGCCGTCTACTCGGCCGAGTCGGTCGCCGAAGCGGTGCTGGGCACGATCCGCCATCCCCGTGACGAGCTGACCGCAGGCGGCCTGGCTCGCGCCCAGGTCCTCCTCTACTCGCTCTTCGGCGCCACCGGCAAACGGGCGATGCATGCCCTGGCCCGGCTCGAGCACACCGCCGGCGACCGGCCCGCGGGCGAGGGTGGCCTGCGGGGCGGCAAGGGCGCGGGCGAGACCGGCGGCGGGTTCGGCGGCAGGCCCAGCGTCGCGGTCAAGGCGCTCGGCGCCTGGGACGGGATGCTGCGCTCCATCGGGCGAGGCTGAGGTGGCAACCGACGCCGTCGTCATCGGCGCCGGGCCCAACGGCCTGATCGCCGCCAACCACCTCGTCGACCGCGGCTGGACGGTGGTCGTCTGCGAGGAGCAGCCGGAGCCGGGCGGCGCGGTCCGCAGCGGCGAAGTCACCGAGCCCGGCTTCGTCCACGACCTCTACAGCGCCTTCTACCCCCTCACCCTCGCCTCCCGCCACATCGCCCCGCTGGAACTCGAGCGCTACGGCGTCAACTGGCTCAGCGCCCGCGGCGTCGTCGCCCACCCCCACCCCGACGGCCGCTGCGCCCTGCTCTCGATGGACCTGGAGGAGACCTGCGCCTCGCTCGACGCCTTCGCGCCGGGCGACGGCGACGCCTGGCGGCGGCTCTTTGACCTCTGGCGGCGCGCCGGGCCGCACCTGGTCGGTTCGCTGCTGACCCCGCTGCCGCCGATCCGGCCGGCGGCCGGGATGCTGAACGCGCTCGGCCCCCGCGGGCTCGCCGAGTTCGCCCGCTTCTCGCTGCTGCCGGCGCGGCGGATGGCGGAGGAGAACTTCGGCGGCGAGGGCGGCGGCTGGCTGATCGCCGGCAACGCCCTGCACGCCGACCTCACCCCCGAGAGCGCCGGCGGGGGCATGTTCGGCTGGCTCCTCTGCGGCCTCGGGCAGCAGCACGGCTACCCGGTGCCGGAGGGCGGCGCCGGCGAAATCACGCGGGCGCTGGTGCGGCGGCTGCGCGAGCGCGGCGGCGAGGTGATCTGCGAGACCCCGATCGAGCGTATTGAGGTGCAGGGCCGGCGAGCCCACGCCGCAATTGCCGCCGACGGGCGGCGATTCGAGGCGCGGCGCGCCATCCTCGCCGACTGCGGCGCGCCGGCCCTCTTCCTGAAGATGCTGCCGAGCGAGGTGGTGCCCGAGCGGGTGCGCGAGGACCTGCGTCACTACCAGTACGACAACTCGACCTTCAAGGTCAACTGGGCACTGCGCGAGCCGATCCCCTGGAGCGCCGCCGACGCCCGCCGCGCCAGCACCGTCCACGTCGCCGAGGGGATGGACGGCCTCACCCACGCGACGACGCAGCTAGCTGCGAGCGAAATCCCCGCCAACCCCTTCCTGGTCTTGGGCCAGTACTCGATGGTCGACCCCTCCCGCTCGCCGCAGGGGACCGAGACCGCCTGGGCCTACACCCACGTCCCCCAGCGGCCGCGCAAGGACGCCGACGGCGAGTTGAGCGGCGACTGGTCCCGCGAGGGGGAGGCCGAGCGCTTCGCCGACCGGATGGAGGAAGAGGTCGAGCGGCTGGCGCCCGGATTCCGCCAGCGGATCGTCAAGCGCGACGTGCAGTCCCCGCTCGACCTCGAGCGCCACAACCGCAACCTGGTCGGCGGCGCGATCAACGGCGGCACCGCCCAGCTCTACCAGCAGGCGATCTTCAGGCCCTTCCCCGGCCTCGGCCGGCCGACGACGCCGGTCCGCGGCCTCTATCTGGCCTCCTCCTCCGCCCACCCCGGCGGCGGCCTCCACGGCGGCCCCGGCGGCAACGCGGCGCGGACCGCGCTGCGCTACGAGCGGGTGCGCTCCCTACTGCGGCGCTAGCCGGGCGAAGAAGCCGAACCAGTTACCCGAGGTCTCCTCGAGCCGCAGTCCGGCCTCGGCGCCCATCCGCTCGAGGCCGGCGCGGGTGGTGAAGTGCGGATCGCCGAAGAGCTCGCCGACGACGAGGCGGCCGTCGGGCTTGAGCACGCGGCGGATCTCCCGCAGGGCCGCGGCGGCGTCGGGGATCTCACCGAGCACCGCGATGAGGACGACGGCGTCGACCGAGCCGTCCTCGTAGGGGAGCCGGGTCGCGTCCCCCCGGGTCGGCACGAGGTTCGAGAGACCGCGCTCGCCGGCGGCCCGCATCACGTGGTCGAGGAACTCCTGCTGCAGGTCGAACAGCTCCAGGATGCCCGAGGGAGCGACCCATTCGGCCAGGTCGCAGCTGTAGTAGCCGGTGCCGACGCCGATCTCCAGCAGCCGCTCTCCCGGCTGCGGCCGCAGCACCGAGCGCAGCCGGTCGCGGGTGATGATCGGGTGCGGGGCTTCCACCCAGAAGCGCTGGCCGTAGGGGCAGGCGGAGGGGTTCTTGCGCCACCAGAGGGCCGCCCCCAGCGTCGCCGCCGCGGCCGCCCCCAGAAGATGTCGTGGGCGCATCGGTCTAGGCGCTGCCGAAACCGACGCGGTGCTCGCCGGACTCGACCCGCAGGAACTGGACCTTGCCGAGGTAGAGGGCGATCGTCCCCTCCTCGGTGTGGAGGTCGTGCCAGCCGCCCTGCTCGAGCCGGGCGCGCAGGTCCTTCAGGTCCTCATCGCCGAGCCGGGTGGAGATCACCTGGCCGCCCTCGAAGCCGATCTCGACTCGTTGCGCCTCAGCCATCAGTGCCCTCCCGCGGGTTCGACGATCTCGGTCAGGACCCCACCGGTCGAGCGGGGGTGAAGGAAGGCGACGCGGCTGTCGCGGATGCCGACCCGCGGCTCGGAGTCGATCAGTTGGACGCCGGCTGCGGCGATGTTCACCAGCGCCGCGTCGATGTCGTCGACGGCGTAGGCGACGTGATGCAGACCGGGGCCGTTCTTGGCCATGTACTTGCCGACCGGCGTCTCGGGGCCGAGCGGGGCGAGCAGCTCGACGTGACCGTCGCCGACGTCGAGCAGGACCGCCTCGACCCCTTGCGACTCCACCGTCTCGCGGTGGGCGAGCTCCATCTCGAAGTGGGTGCCGTAGAGGGCGATCGCGGCGTCGATGTCCTCGACGGCGACTCCGATGTGGTCGATCCTTCCGAACAAGGCGCGGAGTCTATGCGGCCTCGGCCCTGAGGATCTCCCCCAGGGCGGCGATCCCGACCTCGAGCTGCTCCGGGGTCGGCTCCTTGGTGGCGACCAGGCGCTGGATCTCGCGGCCAGGGGCGTGGAAGGCCTCCGCCAGGGGCTCGCCGTGGTGACGGTCGCTCCAGGCGAACATCTCGACCGCAAGCGAGGCGCCGCCGAGGCCGACACCGGCGCGGGCGGCCGAGCTCGGGCTCTCGACTACTCGCTCCAGCAGCAGGGTGCCGCCGACCGAGAGCAGCATCATCGGCACGATCAGGTTGGAGCCGCAGCGGTCGTGCTCCTTCGGCACCGCGGCGACGTCGTCGACGCCGCGCTCGTAGGCGGCGATCGCCTTGTGCTCGACTCCGTGGTAGGCAGCGAGGTCGCGGTCGCTGAGCGCCACCAGCGCCGGGATCGCGCCGATCGCCTGCGCGACTCCCTCCCGCACGGCGCCGGCTCGCACCCGCCGGCGCAGCAATGAGGTGCTCGCCAGGGTCGCGGCGATCGCCGCCAGCACGCTGGCGTCCTCGAACGGCAGCCGCGCCGCCGGCATCCGGCGCCGCACCAGCGGCAGCACCGCCATCGCCTCGGCCAGTTTCACCGGGCCGCGCAGGCCCGGCACTTTGGCGATCAGCTTCGGCGCGAGCTCCGGCTTGCGCTCGGAGGCGACTTCGAGCGATCCGTCCCGGCGCCGCACCGCCGCGGCCCAGTGGGTCGGGCCGTGGATCAGCAGCCCGTTGCGGAGCGCCATCCCGCCGAGGCGGAGCTTCTGCGGCTGCTCGGAACCCATCGGCCCAAGATAGGCGATCGCCTCCGTGGCGATAGATGGAGGGCGTCGAGCCCAGTCCTCTCGACGCCCTCGCTCCCCCTTATTAAGGTCCGGCCGGAGCCCCCCAGTCCAGGGCTCCGGCCGGATGTCGGCTCTCCCTGGCTTAGCTTGGTGAGCCGCCCATAGAAACCCCGCGCGGACCTAGAAGTTGCGCCTTTTGTTTTACGCCTTGTCTAATTTTTTCCTTAACGCTGCGAGCCGCTCGCCGAGGGCCTGTTCGAAGCCGCGGTCGGTCGGCTCGTAGAAGCGCCGGCCGCGCAGCTCGGGTGGCATCAGCGGCTGGTCTGAGACGCCATCTGGTTCGTCGTGGGCGTAGCGATATCCCTCGCCGCGACCGAGCGCGGCGGCTCCCGGATAGTGGGCGTCGCGCAGGTAGTCGGGCGGGGTCTTGGCGCCATGGGCGCGGACCTCGGCGCGGGCCGCCGCCAGGGCCTTGTGGGAGGCGTTGGACTTGGGCGCCAGGGCGAGGTAGACGGCTGCCTGGGCGAGGTTCAAGGCGCACTCGGGGAGGCCGACACGGTCAACCGCGCGGGCGGCGGCGTCGGCGACGAGCAGCGCCTGCGGGTCGGCGTTGCCGACGTCCTCGGAGGCGAGGATCACCATCCGCCGGGCGATGAAGCGCGGATCCTCGCCCCCCTCCAGCATCACCGCCAGGTAATAGAGAGAGGCGTCGACGTCGGAGCCCCGGGTCGCCTTGATCCAGGCGGAGACGAAGTCGTAGTGGCGGTCGCCCTGGCGGTCATAGTCGATCGCCTTGCGCTGCATCGCGTCTTCGACCGCCGCGACTCCGACCGCAGCCGACTTTGACCCCACTCCGCTGTGGTCAAAGTCGGATACGCGTTCGACCGCCCGCTCCAGCGCCGAGAGCGCCACCCGGGCGTCGCCGCCGCTGCGCGTCGCCAGCATCTCCAGCGCCTCGGGGGTGACGGCCGGCGGGTCGGCGATGCCGCGCTCGGGGTCGGCCAGCGCCCGCCGCAGCAACTCTTCGACCTGGGCCGGCTCGAGCGGCCGCAGCTCGTAGACCTGGGCCCGCGAGAGCAGTGCCGAGTTGACCTCGAAGTAGGGGTTCTCGGTGGTCGCGCCGATCAGCGTCAGCAGCCCTTCCTCGACCGCCGGCAGCAGCGCGTCCTGCTGGGCCTTGTTGAAGCGGTGGATCTCGTCGAGGAAGAGGATCGTCGGCCGTCCGCTCGCCCGCCGCCGCTCCCGCGCCCGCTCGATCACCGCGCGGATCTCGGCTTTGCCGGCGTTGACCGCCGACTCCTCCTCGAAGGCGCCTTCGGCCCCCGCGGCGGCGATCCGCGCCAGCGTCGTCTTCCCCGCGCCGGGCGGCCCGTAGAGAATCGCGCTGTGGGGCTTGCCGCCCTCGATCGCGCTGCGCAGCGCCGAGCCGGGGCCGAGCACATGCTCCTGTCCGATCATCTCGTCCAGCGAGCGCGGGCGCATCCGTTCGGCGAGAGGAGCGCCCGGCGGCGGGCCCTGCGGCTCGGAGGCTCCCGCCTCGCCCGTATCGAAGAGTTGATCGGCCACCGTAGAATCGGAGTATGGAGAGCGCAACGGCAGTTCAGACGCCCGAGTCCACCTCGACCCTGGAGTCGTTCAACACGGCGACCGGCGAGCTGATCGGCAGCGTGCCGACGATCGTCCCCGAGGAAGTGCAGGGCGTGGTCGACGACGTGGCGCGGATCCAGCCCGCCTGGGCGGAGCTGCCGGCGAAGACGCGGGCGAGCTACATGAAGCGCGCCGCCGACGCCCTGCTCGACGACATCGACGAGATCGCGAAGCTGCTCTCCGAAGAGCAGGGCAAGCCGCTGACCGAGGCCTACACGATGGAGCTGCTGCCGACGGTCGATGCGCTGCACTGGTGCGCGAAGGCGGGGCCGAAGATCCTCGCTGACGAGAAGGTGCCGATGACGCAGGCCTTCACGCTCTCCAAGAAAGGCCGCTTCAGCTACGAGCCGATCGGCGTCGTCGGCGTGATCGCGCCCTGGAACTACCCCTGGTCGATCCCCTTCGGCGAGGTCGCGATCGCGCTGATGGCCGGCAACGGCGTCGTCCTCAAGCCCGCGAGCCTGACGCCGCTGCTCGGCGAGCGGATCGCGCGGGTGTTCGAGAAGGGCGGGCTGCCGGAGGGCCTGATCCGGGTCGTCCACGGCGGCGGCCGGATCGGCGACGCGCTCTGCCGCTCCAGCGTCGGCAAGGTCTTCTTCACCGGCTCAGTCGAGGTGGGCCGCAAGGTCGGCGAGGTCTGCGCCGCAGACCTCAAGGGCTCGGTCCTGGAGCTCGGCGGCAAGGACCCGATGATCGTCTGCTCCGACGCCGACCTCGACAACGCCGTCTCCGGCGCGGTCTGGGGCGGTTTCGCCAACGCCGGTCAGACCTGCTCGGGGATCGAGCGCGTCTACGTGATGCGCGACGTCGCCGACCGCTTCGTCGAGGGCGTCGTCCGCGAGGCCGAGAAGCTGCAGCTCGGCAACCCGCTCGACTGGAACACCGCGATCGGCCCGATGACCTCCGAGGACCAGTACGCGATCGTCTGCGACCTGATCGAGGACTCGGTTGCCTCGGGCGCCACCCTGCGCTGCGGCGGCCCGACCGAGGTCGCCGGCCTGTCGGGCAAGTTCGTCGCCCCGACCGTCCTCACCGGGGTTACCCACGAGATGCGGATCATGCGCGAGGAGATCTTCGGGCCGGTGCTGCCGATCGTCGTCGTCGACTCCGAGCAGGAGGCGATCGACCTCGCCAACGACTCCGAGTTCGGCCTCGGCGCCTCGGTCTGGACCAAGGACCGCCAGAAGGGCGCCCGGATCGCGCGGCGGATCGAGTCGGGCATGGTCTGGGTCAACGACCACTCCTTCAGCCACGGCGCCTGCCAGTGCGCCTGGGGCGGGGTCAAGGACTCCGGCGTCGGCCGCTCGCACTCGAAATTCGGCTTCTACGAGTGCGTCAACATCAAGATGAACGCCTGGGAGCCGGGCCTCACGCGCGATTTCTGGTGGCATCCCTACGACCGCAACCTGGGCGAATCGGTGCGCGCCTCGGCGAGGATCCTCTAC
>DASSYI010000073.1:0-3483 GCA_035703365.1 Solirubrobacterales bacterium | reverse complement strand
GGTATAGGCTCGACCTGGTGCCCACTGACGACTCGTCTACGGTGAGCAGGGCGGCCTCCGCGGTCAGCTACGAGGGCGCAACCAAGCGCTACGGCGGCTCGGAGGTGCCGGCCGTCGACGGGCTGACGCTCGACATCCCCGCCGGTGAGATCTGCGTCCTCGTCGGCCCCTCCGGCTGCAGCAAGACGACGGCGATGCGGCTCGTCAACCGCACCGTCGAGTTGACCGAGGGCGACGTGCTGGTCGGCGACCGCTCGGTGCGCGACCGCGAGCCGGCGGAGCTGCGCCGCGAAATCGGCTACGTGATCCAGCAGATCGGCCTCTTCCCCCACCGCACGATCACCGAGAACATCGGCGCCGTCCCGCAGCTGATGGGCTGGAAGAAGGACCGGATCCGCGAGCGCAGCGCCGAGCTGCTGGAGCTGATCGGCCTCGACCCCGAGCTCGGCGACCGCTACCCCGCCCAGCTCTCCGGCGGCCAGCAACAGCGCGTCGGCGTCGCCCGGGCGCTGGCGGCGGACCCGCTGGTGATGCTGATGGACGAGCCCTTCGGGGCGATCGACCCGATCAACCGCGAGCGCCTGCAGAACCAGTTCCTCCGCCTGCAGGCGGAGATTCGCAAGACCGTCCTCTTCGTCACCCACGACATCGACGAGGCGATCAAGATGGGCGACCGGATCGCAGTGATGCGCGAGGGCGGCCGAGTCGAGCAGTACGCGACGCCGGCGGAGCTGCTGATGGCGCCGGCGAACGAGTTCGTCGAGGACTTCGTCGGCGCCGACCGGGCGCTGAAGCGGTTGGCGCTGATGCGGGTCCGGGACATCCACCTCTGGGAGGCGCCCCTCGCCTACGTCGGCCAGGCGACCGCCGAGGTGCGGGCGAAGCTGGCGGCGCCGGACGTCGAAGTCCCCTTCCCGCTGCTGGTCGACAGCGAGCGCCGGCCGCTCGGCTGGCTCAGCGAGCGCGACCTCGCCGCCGACGTCGTACCCAACCGGCCCGACTCCCCCCTGGGGCCGGTGCTGGAGCTCGACGACGTGATGCGCGACGCCCTTGCCGACCTGCTCCAGGGCGAGGCCCAGTACGCGCCGGTCGTCGACCACAGTGGCTGCATCGCCGGCGTCCTCTCGGTCGAGATCATCTCCGAGTTCCTCGCCTCGCCGGAGGCCAAGAGCGAGGAAACCCCGGCGGTGGAGCGGCCCCATGGCTAGCCCGGCGCTACTCGCCGCGGCCGGCCAGGTCGGCGGTGACTTCTTCAAAGAACGGACCAGCGACACGCTTCCCTGCCAGGCGAAACCAGACGAGCCCTTCTGCTTCGACTGGGCCAGGGAACACATCGATCGCTTCGGAACGCCGACCGTGCAACACCTCGAACTCGTCGTGATCTCGGTGCTGATCGGCTTCGCGCTCGCTTTCGCCCTGGCGCTCTTCGCCCACCGCAGGGCCTGGCTTCAACCTCCGCTTCTCGCCGCCACCGGTGTCCTGTACACGATCCCCAGCATCGCCTTCTTCTTCCTCCTGCTCCCGGTGACGGGAATCGGCAAGGACACCGCGATCATCGCCCTCGCGGCGTACACGCTGCAGATCATCTACCGCAACACGATTTTGGGCCTCGGCAACGTCCCGACCTCCGCCAAGGAGGCGGCGCGTGGGATGGGCTACACCGACCGACAGATCCTCTGGCGAGTGGAGCTGCCGTTGGCGATCCCGGAGATCGTCGCTGGGCTCCGAGTCGCGATCGTCAGCACGATTGCGATCGCGACGCTGGCGGTCTTCATCGGCGGCGGCGGGCTCGGCACGCAGATCTACGGCGGCGGCAACCTCACCTTCCCGACCAGCGTTTTCATCGCCCTGGCGATCGTGCTCCTAATGGCAATGGCGTTCCATATCGCCCTGCTGGTCGCGCAGCGGTTCCTCACCCCCTGGCAACGGGCGCGAGCAATATGACGACTGCTCTGCTTCCGCTCGGCTCCTTCGGCGGCGCGATCGAATTCATCTTCAGCGAACAGACCTCCACCGTCACCGGAGGAAAAAAGGTCGGCGGCTTCGAACAGGCGCTCGAATTAGCCCTCAAGCAACTCGAGGTGACCGCTCTGGCACTGGCGTTGGCGTTGATCGTCGCCCTCCCGCTCGGGCTCTACCTCGGCCATAAGGGGAAGGGGGAGGTGGTGCTGGTCGGCCTGGCGAATGCCGGCCGCGCGCTGCCCGAGCTGGCGCTGATAGCGCTGGTGGCCGCTCTGATCGGCATCGGTGTCGTGCCGGTCACCATCGCGCTCGCCGTGCTCGGCGTGCCACCGATCATCTCCAACGCCTATGTCGGCGTCCGCCAGGTCGATCGCGCCGCCGTCGATGCCGCCCGGGGAATGGGCATGAGCGAGCTCAGCATCATCCGGAAGGTCGAGTTGCCGCTCGCGATCTCCACGGTGATGGGCGGCATCCGCGGTGCGACGATCGCCATCCTGGCCACCGCGACGATCGCCCCGCTGGCGGGGGTCGAAACTCTTGGCGACTTCATCATCAATTCCTCGATCTACGGCGACGACGGCCGCCTTGCCGGCGCGATTCTCGTCGCTCTTCTTGCCCTCTCGATGGAGGGCCTACTCGCCCTTCTGCAACGCCGGCTTACTTCCGACGGGCTGAAGGTAAAGACTGCGTGACACAGACTCACCCATCCACCCCAAGAGGAGGCAACCAGTGAGGACCGACCAGACGAGAATGCGGGTGCTGCTTGCGGCACTGGCGGCGCTCGCGCTGACCCTGGCACTCGCCGCCTGCGGCAGCAGCGACGACAGCACCACTTCCGGCTCGACCGAAGGCGGCAGCGGCGCAGGGACGATCCAGTCCAACCCCGACAACGGCAAGGTCAGCCTGACGATCGGCTCGAAGAACTTCCCCGAACAGGAAATCCTCGGGGAAATCTACGCGCAGGCCCTGACCGCAGCTGGCTACAAGGTGAAGAGCGCGCTCAACCTCGGCTCGGAAACCGTCGCCCTGAAAGCGGTGAAGACGGGGCAGATCTCCGGCTACCCGGAGTACGCGAGCACGGCCCTCACCTCGTTCTTCGGCCTCGAACCCGAAGAAGTCCCCGCCGACGCCACCGAAGCGTGGGAAAAGGCGAACGAAGAATTCGAAAAGGAAGGCCTGCAGGCGTTCGAACCGACGCCCTTCGCCAGCGCCAACGCGGTCGGCACGACGAAAGAAACGGCCGAAAAGTACGAACTCGAGACCGTTTCCGACCTCGAAGGCGTCTCGGAAAAACTGTCGCTCTACGGGTCCCCCGAGTGCCGGCAGCGGATCGACTGCCTCGCCGGGCTGGAAAAACTGTACGGCCTGAAGTTCAAGTCGTTCACCCCGGTCGACATCGGCCTCCGCTACACGGTGCTGGAAAAGGGTCAGGCGGATCTCTCGATCCTCTTCACCACCGACCCGCAGCTCTCGGCCGAGAGCGACAAGTTCGTCATCCTCGAAGACGACAAGGAAGTCTTC
>DASSYI010000016.1:0-22880 GCA_035703365.1 Solirubrobacterales bacterium | reverse complement strand
GGTCGACGTCATCGCCGAGGACGGAGTCAGCGCTTACAAAGCACAGCGGAGCGGCGAGTCCTCCGGCACGGCGAAAAAAGAAGAGCTCGACCTGACCGTCGAGCCGAGCCTCGACTCGCTGCGGCTCTACCTGCGGGCGATCGGCCAGGTCGAGCTGCTCACCGCGGCGCAGGAGGTCGAACTGGCGAAGCGGATCGAGCGCGGCGACATGCTGGCCAAGCGGCAGATGGTCGAGGCCAACCTGCGCCTGGTCGTCTCGATCGCCAAGGGCTACCTGGGGCGCGGGCTGGGCTTCCTCGACCTGATCCAGGAGGGCTCGCTGGGCCTGATCCGGGCGGTGGAGAAGTTCGACTACCGCCGCGGCTACAAGTTCTCCACCTACGCGACCTGGTGGATCCGCCAGGCGGTGACGCGGGCGATCGCCGACAAGGCGCGGACGATCCGCATCCCCGTCCACATGGTCGAGAAGCTGAACCGGGTCGCCCACGTCGAACGCCAGCTGGTGCAGAAACTGGGGCGCGAGCCGGAGCCGGCCGAGATCGCGGAGGAGCTGCGCTGGCCCGTCTCCGACGTGCGGGACATCCTCCGCGTCGCCCAGCTGCCGGTCTCGCTGGAGAAACCGGTCGGCGACGAGGACGAATCCGAGCTCGGCGACTTCGTCGCAGACGACGCGGTGCTCGAGCCCTTCGAGGAAGCCAGCGAGCACCTGCAGAAGGAGGGCGTGCAGCGGGCGCTGGCGGCGCTGCCGGACCGCGAGCGGCAGGTGATCGAACTTCGCTACGGCCTCTCCGGCGCCGAGCCGCTGACCCTGGAGGAAGTCGGCCGCACCTTCGGCGTCACCCGTGAGCGGATCCGCCAGATCGAGAACAACACGCTGAAGAAACTGAAGCGCCTGCCGGAGGCCCAAATGCTCCGGGAAGCAAGCTAGAACTCGCTAAGCGCGCGGATCGAGGACGAAGACGCCGACCTCGCGGTCGAGCTTCGACTCGTAGAAGTCCCAGCCGGAGTACTGCTCCATGCTGCGGCGCCAAAGGTCGGCGCGCTCCTCGCCCTCGGCGATCCGGGCCCGCACCTTCACGCGCCTGCCCCTGATCTCGACCTCGGCCTCCGGGTTGGCGCGCAGGTTGAGCGACCAGGCCGGCGTCTTTTCGTTGCCGGCGTTGGTGTTGATGACGACGAAACGCTCGCCGTCGGCGAGGTAGAGGACGGGTGCAGTCCGCTGTTGCCCCGATTTGCGGCCGGTGGTCGTCAGCAGCAGGATCGGCGCCTTGCCGAGCTTGCCGCCGACCCGCCCGCCGGTGAGCCGGTAGATGGGTGCGTTCAGCTTGCCGACCACCCGCAGGCCGGTCGCGCCGAGGGAGTTCGAGAATCGGGACCAGAATCGATCGCTTGGCATGGGCGCGAGTATCGCATCGGGGTACAGTGGAGGCGATGGCCGAGCCCCATCCCTTCCGCGTCGCCGCCGAGAGCAAGGACCTCGATCTCCTCGCCGAGACGCTGCGCGACGACGTCGTCCTTCACAGCCCGGTTCTCTTCCGCGGCTTCGAAGGTCGCGACACCGTCTCCGCCGTGCTGACCCACGTTGCCGCGACCCTGGAGAACTTCTCCTACACCGACGAGCTGGCCGACGGCGACGTCGTCGTCCTGCGCTTCAAGGCCACCGTCGGCGACCGCGAGCTCGAGGGCATCGACTTCCTGGAGCTCGACTCCGACGGCCGCGTCCGCGAGCTGACCGTCTTCATGCGCCCCTTCTCGGCCTTGACCGCCTTCAACGAGCAGATGAAGGCGCGCCTCGAAGCGTTCGAGGGCTAGACGGCCCTCTCGGGCTGTTTCGTAAACTCTTGCTCCTGAACTCGGGGGAGTGTCCGAGTGGCTAAAGGAGATGCGCTGTAAACGCATTGGCTATGCCTACGCAGGTTCGAATCCTGCCTCCCCCATTGCCGTCTCGGGAACCGCCTCTGGCTTGAGCCACGGCCGGGCTGGTTCCACCTCGTACTCGGAGTATTTGGGACCGCCGAGGCTGATGCCACTGCGCCCATCGACCTCGCTCGCCGGTATGAACCAGCAGCGCCAGTCTCCGACAACGACGAATAGGTAGTCGAATCGACTCTCCTCGAGGCGCTTGATGACCCCGTTCCAGCTCTGATTGCCGCCGCGGGTGCAGGTTGCGACGACCCACCGCTCTCGCTGCCAGCACGTGGACGTCTTGACCTGAATGCGAATGAGCTTGTTGTCTCGTTGCGCCAGCAGGTCGCAGTCGGGGCTGTGGCCGAAGGGAATCCAAACTCCGTAGCCCTGCTGCATCAGCCAGGCCGCCGCGATTCCCTCACCGATGTCACCCTGCTTGCGCGGATTCAGTTGCCGAAGATCCATGCGCACAGCATCTCAAGCGTTGCAGACAGAAACCTTCGCTCAAGGATCCCGATCTGGCCAGTTGCAAGGATGTCCATATGCTCGAGAACCGCGTGATCGCGATTGCCGGAGTTGGTGGCGGGCTCGGCCCGCTGGTGGCCCAGGCGCTCGCCGTCGCCGGCGCGACCGTTGCCGGCACCGACCGCTCCCAGGAAACGCTCGACTCCCTCGCCGCCAACCTCGGCCTCCCGCCCGAGCGCTGGGACGGCCGCACCGTCGACCTGCTCGACGAGGACGCCGCGCGTGCCTGGTGCGGGGCGCTGGTCGAGCGTTTCGGGCGCGTCGACGGGCTCGTCCACCTGGTCGGCGGCTGGCGCGGCGGGCAGCCGCTGCAGGAGGCGCCGCTCGCCGACTGGGAGCTGCTGCACGACCTCCTCGTCCGCACCGTCCAGCACACGACCCGCGCCTTCCACGAACAGCTCGCCGCCAGCCCGCACGGCCGCTTCGTCCTTGTCTCCTCCAAGCAGGCGCAGTCGCCGACTTCGACCAACGCCGCCTACGCCGCCGCCAAGGCCGCCGCCGAGGCCTGGACCCTCGCCCTCGCCGATGGTTTCGAAGGCAGCGCCGCGACCGCCAACATCCTCGTCGTCGACGCGATCCTCACCCCGCGGATGCGCGAGGAGGATCCGGACAAGGAGTTTCCGACCTTCACTCCGGCCGAGGACATCGCCAACGGCATCGCATTTCTCTGTTCGGATGCGGCCAAGAAGATGAACGGGCAGCGCCTGCCGCTTACCATGGGCAGATGAGCAGCCGGAAAGGGCGCAACGCCAAGCCCGACGGCAAGATGACGATCGGGGAGCTGGCGCGGCGGACGGGGATGACGATCCGCAACATCCGCGCCCACCAGACGCGTGGCCTGCTGCCGCCGCCCGAGGTCCACGGCCGCACCGGCTACTACAACGAGGACCACGTCGCGCGGATCGAGCTGACCCGCGAAATGCAGGCCGAGGGCCTCAACCTCGAGGCGATCCGCCGGGTGCTGGAGTCGAGCGAAGGCTCCTCCCGCGAGATGGTCGACTTCGCCCGCGCCGTCCGCGCCCCGTTCGAGGACGAGACGCCGGAAATCTTCGACGCCGAGGAGCTTGCCGCCGCCTGGGGGGTCGATCGCTTCGACCCCAAGCTGCTGGCCCGCACCGAAGAGCTCGGCATCCTCCGCTCGCTTCCCGACGGCAAGGTCGAGGTGATCAGCCCCCGCCTGCAACAGGCCGGCACCGCCCTGGTCGAGCTCGGCGTCTCGCCGCAGGCGGCGGTGGCGACGGCCGAGGCGCTGCGGCGCGCCTCCGAGAAAGTCTCGCGCACATTCGTCGAGCTCTTCGTCCGCGAGATCTGGGAGCCCTTCGACAAAGCCGGCCGTCCCGAGGAGGACTGGCCGAAGGTGCGCGAGGCGCTCGACCGGATGCGCCCGCTCGCCTCCGACGCGCTGCTGGCGATGTTCCAGATAACGATGGGGGAGTCGACCGAGAAAGCCGGCGAACGCACCCTCACCGACGCTGCCAGCCCGTCCCGCAAGCGCCGCCGCAAGCGCAGCTCGTCGTCTAGCCGCCGATCGTAAATCGCTTACGCAGCGGCTTCGATTCGTTCGCCGAGGTGTCGGTGGCCCGCAACACCGCCAGGTAGCGCCCGGGCCGCGCCCGGAAGTGCTTCGAGCGCGCCCCGAGCCGCAGGTGGTTGATGCCGATGAAGACGTCCCAGGTCTCGAAGCCGTTGTAGACCCGCTTCCCTTTTGAGTTGAACCGGTAGTACTCGGCGTCGAGTCTTCCTCGCTCGCTGATCTGGACGTCGAAGCCGAGCCCGTTCGAGCCCCGCGTCTGTCGCTTCGCCTTCGAGAAGGACCCCAGCGTCGGCGGCTTCACGTCGACGTTGAGCGGCGGCTGCGGGCCGGGGTCGCCGTTGGGATTGCCGGGCACGTCGGAGACGATCACCGTGCCCCGCACCGCCGCGTGCAGCTTGCACTGGAAGAGGTATTCGCCCGGCTGGTCGAACTGCAGCGTGTAGCTGTCGCCGGCGCGGTGGGTGGGGGCGTCGGTGCCGGGGTCGGAGTCCCACTGCAGGTCGTTGGCGGAGATCCCCGTCACCGAGTGCGCCAGGTCGGGGCCGAGCCAGTCCCAGGTCACCTTCTCGCCGCGGTCGACGTGGACCAGCGGCTGCGACCAGGCGTAGTTGGCGATCGAAACGCGCGTGTTGGCGGCCCCGGCGCCGGCCGGGAAGAGGAAGACGACCGCCGCCGCGGCCCCTAGGAAACGACGTACCAACCGTTCATCCCCTGGTGCAGGTGCTGGAAGACGTGACAGTGGTAGAACCAGCGCCCCGGGTTGTCCTCGACCAGCTCGAAGGAGAACGAGTCCGCCGGCCCGAACGTTTTGTTGTCGACGACCCGCCCGTCCGGTTCGCTCCAGCGGTGGCCGTGCAGATGGAAGGTGTGGAAGAAGTTGTCGATCCCGTAGACGTGGAAGCGGACCCGCTGCCCGACCCGCGCACCCAGGGTCGGCGTGTTGCCCGCGTAGGCCTTGCCGTTGACGCAGTAGAAGGTGCCGCTCAGGCCGGTGATCGAGGGGTCGAAGGTGTGGAAAGCGAGGAAGAACTCGGAGTCCGGCCGCGCTTCCCCCGGCTTGCGGATCACCAGCGGCCCGAACAGCCCCTTGAACACCGGCAACGGATCCATCGGCCCGTGGTCGTGGTAGAGCCACGTCCCTTCGGTCCCTTCGTGGGCCTCCCAGACGTAGGTGAAGGTCCGGTTCCGCTGGACGAAGCCGCCGGGATCGGTCCATTTGCCCTTGTAGGCGCCGTCCATCTCGTTGGCGTAGAAGATCCCGTGCGGGTGGATCGTCACCGGCGCCTGCAGCTTGTTGCGGAAGTGGACGACGACGGTGTCGCCGACCTCGGCTTCGATCAGCGGCCCGGGCACCGTCGCCTTGCCCAGCGGGCTCTTGAACCCTTCCGAGTAGAGGCGGTAGCCGTAGGCGCCGAACTTGGTCTTGCCCTTCACCTTCTGGGCCATCATCTGGTCGCGGTGGGTGGGGACGATGTCCCACTGCACCGGCTCGGCTGCGATCCAGTACTCGCGGGTCTGGCCACCGCTCGGCAGCGCCGCCAGCCGCCGCGCCCCCGCGTCCTCGCCCCGCCACTCCGCCGCCGTCACCTTGGGCGGTACCTTCACCTGCCGGGCGAGGCCCTCGACGTCGATCTTGCCTTCGTCGGTCGCCACTTCCTGGCCGGCGATCGTGCACAGCAGCGCCCCACCGGAGAGGGCCAGGAACCCCCTCCGGTCGATCGGTTCCGGTGCCATGGCGTTACCGCTTGACAGTCACGGTCATCCTCATTTCCGAGGGATGCACCGTGCAGATGAACTTGTACGTGCCGGGGACTTCGAAGGTCCGCTGGAAGCTCGCTTCGGTCACCGCCGTGGTCGTCGTCGAGAAGCGCGACTTGTTCTTCAGCGCCTTCGGCCCCTGCTTCAGGTGGACGTCGTGCGGATAGGTGTTGTATTCGGACCAGATCCACTTCACCGCCCGCCCCTTCTTGATCGAGACCGCGGTGGGGGCGAAGTAGAAGTCGTTGACGGTCACCTTCACCGGCGGCTGCTTCGGCGCCTGCGCCGCGGCCGCGGTCACCCCGAGCAGGGCGACCGCGGTGACGCAGGTGGCGACGAGGAGCGCGCGCAATCTCGCGCCGCGCCTCATTTGCACACCACCTCACCCGGCTGCGGGGCCACCTCGACCGGCTGGAATTTTTCAAACGCCGGATGCGCGGCGACGCGCCGGACCCAGCTGCATTCCTGGATCTGCGGCGGGTTCGAGGCCGCGTAGCCGAGGATCGTGCCCGGGTCGCTTTCGTCTTCGAGGTTGATCTGCAGCGCCGGGACGATGTTCAGGCTGCGGACCTGGTCGGCGAGCACTTCGGGCTGCGGGCAGGCCGGGTAGATCTGGCTCAGCGGCACTTTCCCGTTGCCCGGGGCGAACGTCGCCCCGGCGCTGTTGCCGCTCCAGCAGTTGCCGCCGCCGGTGTCGTCGTTCCAGAGGTCGTATTCCCCGTTCGGGTCGGCGCCTTCGCGGCCCATCGAGTTTTCGACGATCTGGTTGTTGATGTTCTTCGCGTCGTCGCCCTCGTTGGCGACGAAGACTTCACCGGGCCCCGAGAAGGAGGCGATCCCCCACTTGTAGTTGCCGAACACGTTGTTGTGCTTGACGACGTTGTTGGCACCGCCGTAGAGGACGATCCCGACCCCGGTCGGGTAGTTGACCGTCGCCCCCGCGACCTGCCCCAGCCCGCCGGACACCGTGTGGAATTTCGAGCCGGCGAGGAAGTAGTTGTAGTTGTTCCAGAACACGTCGTTGTTTTCGAACACGTTCCAGCCGTTGGGCTCGAAGCCCTCGCTGTCGAGCGTGTTGGGGACGATCCCGGCGCCGTTGTTGTAGAAAGCCGAGTCGACGATTTTCACGTACTTGGAGTTCGTTCCCGAGTAGCCGAGGACGTTTTCGTAGCTGCGGTCGTTCTTCAGCAGCGTCCACTTCGGCTTGCGCTGGCAGGGCTTCGGCGGCGGCGCCGTCCCGTGGTTGGTCCAGGTCTTCGAGTCGCACGGCGTTTCGCCGACGTAGAAGGCGGAGTCGCCGTGATGGTACCCGGCCGAGTTGATCATCTTGCCGCCGAGGCAGCCCTTCGCGAACAAACCGTAGGAGCGGTTGGCGGAGGTCAGCAGGTTGTTCATCTTGTAGCCGTCGCAGCGCTGGCCTTCTTGGACGGCGGCGTGGATGAAGAACCCGTTCGACTGGTAGTTGCGAGCCCACATGTTTTCCAGCACCAGGCCGTCGACGCTGATCGCCTCGATCCCGTTCTGCGCGGCGCCCAGCTCGCCCTTCGCGTTCTTGCCCTCGAGGACGACCTTCTTGCGGTCCTTCTTGACGCCCTTGATGACGAGGTCGTCGAAGCTCTTCTTGCGCAGGGTGCCGTCGAGGACGACGCCTTCGACGTACTTGCCCGGGCGCACCGCGACGATCGCCTTCACCTTCGCGTTGCCCTTCTTGGCCTTGAAGGAGCCCGCCGCGTCGACCCCCTTCTGGATCGTCCGGTACCGGCAGCCGTGCTTGCACACTTCGAAGGTCTTCGCCTTCGCCTGCTTCTTCGTCTGACCGCCGCCCTTGTCGGCCATCGCCGGTGCGGCGAGGGCTCCGAGCAGGGCGCATAGCCCGAGGACGAGAAGAGGGACTGCCAGCCTGTGCTTCATATCGCTCCTTGCAGCGTCGTTTTGCCTTCGACCCTGCCTCCCAGCGGGTGCACCGCGCCGGTCCCCTATCCCGGCTGACGAAGCCTAGCGGAGCCCTGGCCGATCAGCCAGGAACGATCTTCCGCATCGCTTCTTCGAGTTCAGACACGCCAAAGGCGCCCTCGATGCGGTCGCGGACGATTCCGTTGCGGTCGATCAGGAACGTCCAGGGCTCGGTTTCCAGGTTGTAGGCCTGGACCTGGGGGCGCGGGCCCTTGGAGATGTCGTTGTCGTTCCAGATCTCCATGTGGATGAAGTCGGCCTTGCCCTTGTAGGCGTCCGCCACCTGCTGGGCGACGTCGACGACCGGGCCGCAGACGCGGCTCTGGCAGAGGGCGGGGGTGGCGAAGACCAGGACCACCGGCTTGCGGCCAACGGCGTCGGCGAAGTCGACTTCGTGCATCTGGTCGGGCGGCACGCGAGTGTCGATCTTCGCGATGTCGCCGCCGACGTCGGCGGCAGTGGGGGTGTGGATCACCGGCGCCTTCTCGCCGACCGCGGGGATCCGCGGGAACGCCCCGACCACGGTGGGAGCGGTGACCCGAGTCGCTTCCAGTCCGTTCTCGCCCTTCAGCATCGCAATCGCCAGCCACGGGCCCTTGCGGTTGAAATCGACCTTCGGCACGACGTAGACGGTGGTCGCCTCGCCCGGGGCGCCGGCGCCGCTGGCCCGGTAGGCGGGCTTCGTCTCCAGCGAGGTGACCTGCGCCGGCAGCGGCCCGGTCACCGGCCCCTTCCCGTCCTTGGCGAAGTAGAGGGCGACGTCGGCGTCGCTCACTTGTTCTTTGCCGAGCGTGAAGACGCCGAACGGGTAGCGGTTCTCGCCGAGGTCGAAGGTCTGCGCGGCGGGGGCGATCACCAGTTTCGAGGGCTTCGTCTCCGGCTCGTGCAGGAGCTCCCCGATCGTCTTCCCCTTCGCCGAGGGGAACTCGGTCGCGGCGGGCGCCGGGCGCGAGCTCTCGTTTGAGCTGCCGCAACCGGCGAGCAGAAGTGCGAGCGCGCAGAGGA
This sequence comes from Solirubrobacterales bacterium, assembly GCA_035703365.1. Taxonomy (GTDB): domain Bacteria; phylum Actinomycetota; class Thermoleophilia; order Solirubrobacterales; family 70-9; genus VAYN01. The sequence continues at coordinate 14,197 of DASSYI010000016.1, read as the reverse complement.
GGGTAAGGATCGGCCGGTGCATGGGCGGGCGCACGCGGGAGAAAGCTACAGATCCTCGGCCTCCGGCCACCGAAACGCCGCTGGCGGCTATCCGGTACATCACGATACCTTAAGAAACCGCCCCGCTGCTCCGGCGATAGTGACCCCTATAGTTACCGCCGCGGCTCGGTGGGGGACCGGTCCGCGGGGACCAAAAGGGGGTTAAGCCAGTAGACCCGCAACGAGTTTGGATGGAGGCGCCGGATGTATGGGAAGAGACTGATTTTGTCGTTGGTGGCAATGACTGCCCTGCTGGCGGCGGTGCCTGCGAGCGCGACGACCGATACCGAACGCGCGGAATACCGGGAAAAGGTCGAACCCATCTGCCAGGCCAACACCGAAGCCAACGAAAAGATCCTCAAGGGCGTCCGGCAGAAAGTGAAGTCGGGGCAGTACGACGCCGCCGCCAAGCAGTTCACCGGCGCCGCCAAGGCCCTGAAGAAGACGCGCACCCAGCTGCTCGCGGTCCCCAAGCCCCCGGAAGACTCGGCCCAGCTGACCAAATGGCTCGGCTATGCGAAGACCGAGGCGCAGCTGTTCGAAACGATCGCGAAAAAGCTGCACAACGACGAAGCCACCGCCGCCCAGAAGATGGTGGTGCGGCTGGTCAGCACCGCCAGGCAGGCGAACAACCAGGTGCTCGACTACGAATTCCGCTACTGCCGCTTCCAGCCTTCGAAGTTCATCTAGCCGGCGATGGCGGTCCTGGAGGGCGCCCGCACGCCGCGTGAGAGCACGCGGGCGCTCGCCGCATCGATTAGCCGCGGCGATCTGGACGCCGCGGCGCACTGCTTCACCAAAGACGCCTGCCTGATCACCCCCGACTCAACGGCCGTGCGCGGCCGGGAAGAGATCAAGCCGATCCTCCACCAGCTGATCGTCGCCGGCTCGCAGATCGAGGTCCAGGAGAGCTCGATCGTCCTCGCCGGCGAGGTGGCACTCGGCACCGAGCGCTGGCAGGTGACCTCCGCCGGCTCGGAGGGCGCGCCCTTCACCAGGGCGCTGACGCCGACGATGGTGATGCGCCAGCTGGAGGGAGCGTGGAAACTCGCCGTGGCGATGCCGTGGGGGCGTCGCTGACTTAAATTCGTTGTGCCTGGCCCTCTCCCACGTGCTCCCCGCGGCAGTCCCTGCCCTCGAAGTTCCAAATATAAGTGTCCCCTTTCAAGGCACCCTGGGCATTGAACGACCCGAGGCAGGTCGGCGTCGTTTGCGTTGCGGTCAGGGTCACTACTTCGCCGTCGATGCTGCCGGACATGGTTCCGATCGCCCCGTCCTTGGACTTGTAGATGCCAACGATGGTCTCACCCGAAACGGCCTCGGGGCCTTTCCAGTGCGGGCTTGCTTCGAACTCCTTCGTCGTCAACTGCTGGAAAACCATGACGATGTCGACCGGCTTCGAGAGCTGGTCAGATTTGTAATTGCCCTGCCACGTTCCGGCGATGTTCTTATGCGAAGTTGGCTGTCCCACGGCGGTGTCTCCCGTTTCGGAAATATCGATGAGTACCTTAAGAATACTCATGCGTTGCGAGTGCGTTCACCTCCCGGGCACGCTTGGAAGGGTCGGCATCCGGCCGAATCGGTGGCGTCTATGAGCCTGTAAGATGGTGCGAGAAGTAGGCCGAAGGCCGTACGTGCGCAGGCGGCTAAGAGGCAAAAGCGCCCGGATAGCTCAGTTGGTAGAGCACTTCCATGGTAAGGAAGGGGTCACGAGTTCGAGTCTCGTTCCGGGCTTCTCTGGCTGCCCAGCCAAAGTCTCGCGTTCCGCTGTAGGCTGCCGCGCGTGGACTTCGCCCTCTCCGACGAGCAGAAGGACTTCGTCGACGCGATTCGGAACTTCTGCGACCGCGAGTGCGGGACGCAGGATCAGCGTGAGCGGTTGACCGACGGCTATCGCGAGCACCACAACTTCGACATCTACAACCAGATGGCGGAGCTGGGCTGGCTCGGGGTCACGATCCCCGAGGAGTACGGCGGCTCGGGCGGCTCGATGCTCGACGCCTGCCTGTTCATGGAGGAGACCTCGCGCGGTCTGGCGCCGATCGGCGGCTACGCGACGACCTTGATCGTCGCCGGCGCGACCCAGCGCTTCGGCACCGAGGCGCAGAAGGAAGAGATCCTCGGTGGGATCGCATCCGGCTCGGTCGAGGCGATCGCGATGACCGAGCCCGAGGCGGGCTCCGACGTCGGTGCGCTGTCCTGTAAGGCCGAGGCGGTCGACGGCGGCTTCGTGATCAACGGCCAGAAGGTCTTCTGCTCCAACGCCCACATCTCCGACCACGTGCTGGTCGTCTGCCGCACCGACACGAGCGGCAGCAAGCACGAGGGGATGACGATGATCTGGGTCCCGCGCGACGTCGAGGGGATGGAGGTCGTCCCGATCGAGACGATGGGCGGCCGCGAGACCAACCACCTCTACTTCACCGACTGCGCCGCACCCGCCGACGCGGTCCTCGGCGAGGTCGACCAGGCCTGGATGCAGCTGATGGCCGGCCTCAACGTCGAGCGCCTGATCCTCGCCGCGACGATGCTCGGCATCGCCCAGCGCGCCTTCGACGACCTCCTCCTCTACGTCAAGGAGCGGCGCCAGTTCGACCGCCCGATCGGCTCCTTCCAGGCCCTGCAGCACCGCATCGCCGACCTCGCCACGGACCTCAAGGCCGCCCGGCTGATGACCCACTGGGTCGCCTCGATGGTCGACGAGGACCCCGACCGGATGCTCCCCCAGGAGGCCTCGATGGTGAAGCTCTTCGTCACCGAGGTCGCCAAGCGGACGACCCTGGAGGGGATGCAGATGATGGGCGGCTACGGCTACTCCTCCGAGTACGACATGGAGCGCCTCGTCCGCACCTCGCTGGTCTCGACCATCTACGGCGGCACCTCCGAGATCCAGCGCGGCATCATCGCCAAAACGCTGGGCCTCTAGTCGGCGAAAGGTCAGTCGGGCACCGTATAGGCGCTCAACTGCCCACTGGATTTCCTGTCTATTCGGTCCTAGGCCGTCGCGGCAAGCTGGCCGCCGTCGACCAGGGCTGGTTCGCCGATGTGGAACCCCTGCGCGTAGTCGACCTCGAAGGCGCGGACCAGGGCGAGGGTCTCGGAGCTCTCGATGCCCTCGGCGACGGTCTCCTGCCCGAACGCCTTGGCGAACTGGACGAGCGCCTGCACCAGCCGCTGGTCGGTGGGGGAGGAGGGGAGGTCGCGGACGAACTCGACGTCGATCTTCAGGTGCTGGATCGGCAGTTCCTTCAGGTAGCTGAACGAGCTGAAGCCGGTGCCGAAGTCGTCGAGCCCGAGGCCGCAGCCAAGCTCGGTGACGGCATGGGCGAAGCGGCGGGCGTCGCCCATATTGGAGATCGCCGCCGTCTCGGTGATCTCGAAATCGAGCCAGGCCGGGTTCAGCCCGTCGGCGATCGCGGCGCGGACGTCGGCGATCAACCGCGGGTCGGAGAGGGAAGCGCCGCTGACGTTGACGGCGATCGGCTGCGAGCGGCCGGCCAGCTCGATCGCCTTCGAGAGCACCAGCCGGTCGATCTCGGTGATCAGCCCCAGCTGCTCGGCGGTCGGCAGGAAGGAGGAGGGGGGGATCACGTCGTCGTTGTCGTCGAGCATCCGCACCAGCAGCTCCTCCCGCGCGACGCACTCCTTGCGCAGGTCGAAGATCGGCTGCGCGTAGACGACGATCCGCCGCTTGTCGATCGCTTCGCGGATCCGGTCGGCCCAGGTCAGTTTGTGGTTGGGGCCGCTGACCGCGTCCACGGCGCGCCCGCCGCCCGCCTCCTTGGCTTCGCAGAGGGCGATGTCGGCGGTGATCATCAGCCCTTCGGCGGTGGCCTCCTCGCCGCTGCCCCCGAAGGTGGCGATCCCGACGCTGATCCCGACCGCCGGCTCGGCCCGCTCGCGCACCAGGGCGATCAGCCGCTCGGCGGTCGCCATCGCCTGGCTCGGGTCCGCCCGCGGCAGCAGCAATCCGAATTCGTCGGCGCAGATCCGCGCCGGCAGGTCGTCGGCCCGCGACTCCGCCCGCAGGATCGCCGCCACCGTCGCCAGCAGCCGGTCGCCGGCCTCGTGGCCGAGCGAGTCGTTGACGAGGTGGAAGGCGTCGACGTCGAGCAGCAGCAGCGCTCCAGCCCGCCCGCGGTAGAGCGGGTCGAGGATCCGCTCTTCGATCGCTTCCACGAAGCTGTCTCTGTCGTAGAGGCCGCCGCTCATTGCGTCAAAAACGACTTTACAAAGAATTGAGTAGTGCGTGTGAACTCTTACCTGAGTGGTCGGCGGCAACCAACCCCAGGCTCCGCATGGCGCTATCCTTCGCTCAGCCTCGTGCCTCGGCCCGGGGTTTTTCTTCTGTAACGACTACCTTCAGGCACGGAACGAGGGAGAAGATGGCTCGCGGAGATGTCCGCATCGCGGTGACGATGGCTTGCGAAGAGTGCAAGCGACGGAACTACCAGACCAACAAGTCCCGGCGGAACAGCCCGGATCGCATCGAGATGCGCAAGTTCTGCCGCTGGTGTGGCCACCACACCCCTCATAAGGAGACCCGGTAGCCACCGATGGCCAAGACCCGCGCACAGCGCAAGGCCGAGCGCCGGGCTCGGGAAGCTGAGGAGCGGAAACGCTCCGGCGGGCACGAGAGCCCGACTCAGGCTCAGCACGACACGCAGGTTCCGATCTCCGGCGACGAGGCCCTGGTCGAGGCGCGCGAGCGCGGCATGGCGGCCGGCGCCTCCGAGGAGGCGCTGCGCCTTCCCGAGGAAACCTCGCGCGGCGACAAGCGGGCCGAGAAGCGTGCCGCCAAAGAAGCGGAGAAGCGCAAGCGCGACGAGCAGAAGCGCCGCGAGCGCCAGCAGCTCGACAAAAAACAGAAACAGGCGAAAGCCGAACGTCAGCGCTCCGGTTTCATCGGCTTCCTCATATCCTGTTGGCAGGAGCTGAAGAAGGTCCAGTGGCCGGATCGCGAGACGTTGATCCAGGCGACCGCCGTCACCATCCTCTTCGTCGCCGTCGCGGCCGCCTATCTCGGCGCCCTCGACGCGGCCTTCAGCTGGCTCATCAAGCAGATCCTCTAGCGAGGGTCCCGAGACAAAGGCTTCCTAGATGTATCGCTGGTACGTGATCAACACCTATTCCGGGCACGAGAACAAGGTCAAGCACAACCTCGAGCACCGGGTGCAGACGATGAGCCAGAACCGCAACGTGCGGCAGGTCGTCGTCCCCACCGAGCAGGTCTCCGAGATGAAGGACGGGCAGAAAGTCCAGACCGAGAAACGGACGATGCCCGGCTACGTCCTCGTCAACATGGAGATGACCGACGACGCCTGGGGCTTGGTCAAAAACACGCCCGGCGTCACCGGGTTCGTCGGCTCGCGGAACAAACCGGTGCCGCTCTCCAAACCGGAGGTCGACCGCCTCCTCCACCGCGAGACGGCGGAGCGTCCCCGGACGCAGGCCCAGTTCGCGATCGGCGAATCGGTCAAAGTCATCTCCGGCCCGCTCTCGGACTTCTCCGGCGAGATCGCCGAGATCAACGAGGACGCCGCCAAACTCAAGGTGCTGGTCTCGATCTTCGGCCGCGAGACGCCGGTCGAGGTCGGCTACGACCAGGTCAAGAAGATCTAGGTCGCAAAGACCGCTACCCTCCCCACCCGCTCATGGCCAAGAAAGTCCTCACCCTCATCAAGCTGCAGATCCAGGCAGGCAACGCCAACCCGGCGCCGCCGGTCGGCCCCGCCCTGGGTCAGCACGGCGTCAACATCATGGACTTCTGCAAAGCGTTCAACGCGCAGACGCAGAGCGAAGGCGGGACGATCATCCCGGTCGAGATCACGGTCTACGAGGACCGCTCGTTCACCTTCATCACCAAGACGCCGCCGGCCGCCGTCCTGATCAAGGAGGCGATCCGGATCTCGAAGGGCTCCGGCGAGCCGCACGTCAACAAAGTCGGGACGATCTCCGACGCGCAGATCCAGGAGATCGCCGAACGGAAGATGCCCGACCTCAACGCCAACGACATCGACGCCGCGAAGAAGATCATCGCCGGCACCGCCCGCTCGATGGGCGTCGACGTCGCCTAGGAGAACTTCATGGCCCACGGCAAACGATTCCGCGCCCAGTACGACAAGGTCGACCGCGACCGCGCCTACCCGCCGGCCGAGGCGATCGCCCTGATCAAGGAGACCGCCAGCGCCAAGTTCGACGAGACCGTCGAGCTGCACATCCTGCTCGGCGTCAACGTCCGCCACGCCGACGAGCAGCTGCGCGGGACCCTGGCGCTGCCCCACGGGCTCGGCCGCGACGTCACCGTCGCCGTCTTCGCCCAAGGCCAGCAGGCCCGCGACGCCGAGGCCGCCGGGGCGGACTTCGTCGGCGGCCAGGACCTGGTCGAGAAAGTCCAGGAGGGCTGGACCGACTTTGACGTCGCGATCTCGACCCCGGAGATGATGAAAGGCGTCGGCCAGCTCGGCCGCGTCCTCGGCCCGCAGGGCAAGATGCCGAACCCCAAGGTCGGGACCGTCACCGACGACGTCGAGAAGGCGATCAACGACTCCAAGTCCGGCAAAGTCGAATACCGCACCGATCGCCAGGCGATCGTCCACATGACGATCGGCAAAGCCAGCTTCGACGCCAACCAACTGCTGGAGAACTACCAGGCCGTGATCGAGGAGATCAACCGCGCCAAGCCTTCCTCGGCCAAGGGCAAATACATCGTCTCCGCCACGCTGGCGACGACGATGGGCCCCGGCGTCCGCGTCGACTCCGGCAAAACCGCCGACCGCGAGGCGGCCGGCGCGGGGGAGACCGCAGAGGAGCTGGCGACCGCTTAAACTGCGTCGCCGCTAACCACAGACCACTGGCGGGGCGTTGCCCGGAAGCCCAGTGCAGGTAAGACGATGAACCGCGAAGAAAAGTCAGCAGCCATAAAAGAGATCGTCGCCGAGATCGAGGGATCTGAGGCGATATTTGCTGTCGACTACCGCGGCATCAGCGTCCCCCAGGCCGCCGAGCTGCGTTCGAAACTGCGCGAAGCCGACGCCAGCTTCCGCATCGTCAAGAACCGCCTGACGAAAATCGCCGCCGACGAGGCCGGCGAGGAACGGCTGGCCGAGCTTCTCAGCGGGCCGACCGCACTCACTTTCGTCCGCGGCGACACCGCCCAGGCGGCGAAGGCGATCACGACCTTCAACAAAGAGCACGACGTGCTCACCTACAAGGGCGGCTTCATGCAGGCGACCTCGCTCGACGAAGTCGCCTTCAAATCGATCGCCAAACTGCCCGGCCGCGAAGTGCTGAACGGACAGCTGGCGGGAGTCGTCGCCAGCCCGCTCACCGGTCTCGTGCGCGGGCTCGGATCGATGATCCAGGGCTTGGCCCTGCAGCTCGGCCAGATCGCCGAGAAAGGCCTGGTCACCGGCGAGGCTCCGGCCCCCGCCGAGGCTCCGGCCGCCGAGGAGGCCGAGGCAGAGGAGCCGAAAGCCGAGGCAGAGGAGCCGCAGGAGGCCGAGGAGGCCCCGGCCGAGGATGAGAAAGCCGAGGAGGCTCCGGCGGCGGAGGCTTCCGACGACACGACTTCAGAGCAAGATTCAAACGAGGAAGAGGGGTAGCGACTGATGGCAACCAAAACTTCAACTGAGGATTGGATCGAGGAGCTGAAAAGCATCTCGGTCCTCGAGCTCTCCGAGCGGATCAAAGCGCTCGAGGAGGAGTTCGGCGTCTCCGCGACCGCTGTCGCGGCAGCCGCACCCCCCGCCGCCGGCGGCAGTGGCGGCGGCGACGAGGGAGGCGGCGAGGAGTCCTCGACCGTCGACGTCGTCCTTAAAGAGGTCGGCGGGCAGAAGGTCCCGGTGATCAAGGTGGTCCGCTCGGCGACCGGTCTCGGCCTGAAAGAGGCCAAGGCGCTCGTCGACGAGGCTCCGAAAGCGATCAAAGAGGGCGTCGAGCGCGACGAGGCCGACAAACTCAAAGCCGAACTCGAGGAGGCGGGCGCGACGGTCGAGCTCGCCTAGAGTTCGATCGCGCCCGCGCAATCCCGCTCAGGGAGCCAAGCTCGAGGCCGCGCGCGGCCGTGTGTTATTTTCCCCGGTCGCGCGCCTTTTGAGTGCCCCTGCCCATATTTGCGCAGTATCCACGTCCCTCTGACCGCCCGAGGAGTCGCCGACTTTGGCACGTTCCAACGCTGCCCCCGTAACCCGTAGGAGCTTTTCCCGCCTAGAGAACCCGCTCGAGGTCCCACATCTGATCGACATCCAGCGCCGCTCGTTTGAGGCGCTCACGGATCCGAAGGAAGGTGGGCTGCGGGAGACGATCAACGACATATCCCCGATCGAGGACTACACGGGGAACCTCCAGATCGTTTTCGGAGCCTTCAAGTTCGAGGAGCCCCCGCACACGATCGAGGAGTGCCGCGAGAAGGACATGACGTACTCGCGTCCGCTGACCGCGACCGTGGCCTTCCAGAACAAGGAGACCGGAGAGATCCGGGAGCAGGCCGTCTTCATGGGGGACTTCCCGTGGATGACCGAGCGCGGCACCTTCATCATCAACGGCACCGAGCGCGTCGTCGTGACCCAGCTGGTCCGCTCGCCGGGTGCCTACGTGATGGCGCCGAAGGACCCTGAAAAGCAGGTCTTCATCGCCAACCTGATGCCGGCCCGCGGCTCCTGGCTCGAGCTCGAAGTCGACAAAAAAGGCAAAGTCTTCGTCCGCATCGACCGCAAGCGGAAACTTCCGGTCACGGTCCTGCTGCGCGCGATGGGCTACGTCGAGGACCAGCAGCTCCTCGACATGTTCGACAACTCGGTCTACATCCGCCACACGATCGAGGCGGACACCGAGGTGACGAGGACCGAAGAGGGCGCCCTGATCGAGCTGTTCAAAAAGCAGCGGCCGGGCGAGCCGCCGTCGGTCGACGCCGCCAAAGCGCTGCTCGAGCAGCTCTTCTTCGACCCCAAGCGCTACGACCTCACCCGGGTCGGCCGCTACAAGCTCAACGCCCGCCTCGATCTCGACATCGACCTCGAGACGCGGGTCCTGACGCACGACGACATCATCGCCCTCGTCAAGGAGCTGGTGACGCTGCCGAAGCTGCTCGGGATTCCGGAGGAGATCGACGAGGAGAACCCAATCAAAGACTACGCCGCGGAGGCGATCACCTACCCGCGCGAGCAGGTCTACGACCACCTCGACGAGTACGAGCACTTCGGCAACCGGCGCCTGCGCACGGTCGGCGAGCTGATCCAGGAGGCCTTCCGGATCGGCCTCTACCGGATGGAGCGCGTCGTCCGCGAGCGGCTCACCACCGAGGACGCCGACGCGATCACGCCGCAGACGATCATCAACATCCGCCCCGTTGTAGCGGCGATGAAGGAGTTCTTCGGCTCCTCGCAGCTCTCGCAGTTCATGGACCAGACCAACAGCCTCTCCGGGCTCCGGCACCGGCGCCGGCTCTCGGCCCTCGGCGCCGGCGGTCTGACCCGCGAGCGCGCCCCGATCGAGGTCCGCGACGTGCACCCGACCCACTACGGCCGGATGTGCCCGATCGAGACCCCGGAGGGACCGAACATCGGCCTGATCGGCTCGCTCTCCTCCTACGCGCAGATCTCCGAACACGGCTTCGTCACCACCCCGTACCGGGTGGTCAAAGACGGCGTCGTCACCGAGGAGATCGTCCATTTCGACGCGACCCAGGACGAGGACAAGGTGATCGCCCAGGCGAATGCCGAGGTCGATCCGAAAACGCGCAAACTGAAGGGCCCGCAGGTGCTAGTCCGCGCCGGCGAGCAGGAGTACGCGACCGCGGCTCCCAAGGAAGTCGACCTGATGGACGTCTCGCCGTCCCAGATCTGGTCGGTGACCACCTCGCTGATCCCGTTCCTCGAGCACGACGACGCCAACCGGGCGCTGATGGGCTCGAACATGCAGGCCCAGGCGGTGCCGCTGCTGAAGCCGGACCCGCCGCTGATCGGGACCGGGATGGAGCGTCGCGCCGCGGTCGACACCGGGGACGTCGTCCTCGCCTTGAACGACGGCGAGGTCACCCACGTCGACGCCCAGCGCATCGTCGTCGCCCACGGCTCGCAGAAAGACGAGTACCCGCTCCACAAGTTCATGCGCTCCAACCAGGGGACGATCATCCACCAGCGGCCGATCGTGAAGAGCGGCCAGAAGGTGAAGGAGGGCGACGTGCTCGCCGACGGCTCCTCCACCGGCGGCGGCGAGATCGCCCTGGGCAAGAACTGCCTGGTCGCCTTCATGTCCTGGGAGGGCTACAACTTCGAGGACGCGATCATCCTCTCCGAGCGCCTGGTCAAGGACGACGAACTCACCTCGATCCACATCGAGGAGTACGAGATCGACGCCCGCACGACCAAGCTCGGCGACGAGGAGATCACCCGCGACATCCCCAACCGCTCCGAGGAGAGCCTGCGCAACCTCGACGAGCGCGGCATCGTCCGCGTCGGCGCCGAGGTCGTCTCCGGCGACCTCCTGGTCGGCAAGGTGACGCCTAAGGGCGAGACCGAGCTGACCGCCGAGGAGAAGCTGATCCGCGCGATCTTCAAGGAGAAGGCGCGAGAGGTCCGCGACACCTCGCTGAAAGTGCCGCACGGCGAGGGCGGGGTCGTCATCGACGTCCTCACCTTCAGCCGCGACGACGGCGACGATCTGCCGCCCGGGGTCAACGACCTGGTCCGCGTCTACGTCGCTACCAAGCGCAAGATCGCGGAGGGCGACAAGCTCGCCGGCCGCCACGGGAACAAGGGTGTGATCTCGAAGATCGTGCCCGAGGAGGACATGCCGCACCTGGCCGACGGGACCCCCGTCGACGTCATCCTCAACCCGCTCGGCGTGCCGAGCCGGATGAACATCGGCCAGATCCTCGAGACCCACCTCGGGTGGGTCGCGGCGAACGGTTGGTACGACGACGGCTCCGAGGCCTACAAGCAGGCGCACTCCAGCGACGGCGACGGCCGCGTCTACGTGGCCACCCAGGTCTTCGACGGGGCCACCGTCGAGGACGTCGACGAGGCGCTCGTGCAGTGGAACGACGAGAACGCCGAACGCGGCGTCGACCTCGGCGTCGACAAGAGCGCCCGCCCGGGCGCCCGTGCCTCCGGCACCGCGCAGCTGTACAACGGCCGCACCGGCGAGCCCTACGAGGGCAAGGTCACGATCGGCTACATGTACATCCTCAAGCTGCTGCACCTGGTCGACGACAAGATCCACGCCCGCTCGACCGGCCCGTACTCGCTCGTCACCCAGCAGCCGCTGGGCGGCAAGGCGCAGTTCGGCGGTCAGCGCTTCGGCGAGATGGAGGTCTGGGCCCTGGAGGCCTACGGCGCCGCGTACACCCTGCAGGAGATGCTCACGGTCAAGTCCGACGACACCGTCGGGCGCGTCAAGGCCTACGAGGCGATCGTCAAGGGCGAGAACATTCCCGAGCCCTCGATCCCGGAGTCCTTCAAAGTCCTTTTGAAGGAGATCCAGAGCCTCTCGCTCGACGCCAACGTGGTCTCCGAGGGGACCGACGTCGAGATCTCCGACGAGGAGGACGACCTGCTGAAAGCCGCCGAGGAGCTGGGCATGGACCTGACCGGGGTTCGCGCCGACTCCTCCAACGGAGCCGCCGACGAGCAGGAGGAGCAGGTGGTCGCCGAGGGCGAGGGCGGAACTGATGGTGATGGTGCCGGTAAAGCCGAGGAGGCCACGCCGGCCGAGGTGGAGGACTGATGATCGACATCAACAATTTCGACGCGATCGAGATCGGGCTCGCGTCTTCGAAGAAGATCCGCTCCTGGAGCTGGGGCGAGGTAACCAAGCCCGAGACGATCAACTACCGGACGCTGAAGCCCGAGAAAGACGGGCTCTTCTGCGAGCGCATCTTTGGTCCGACCAAGGACTGGGAGTGCTACTGCGGCAAGTACAAGCGGGTCCGCTACAAGGGCATCGTCTGCGAGCGCTGCGGCGTCGAGGTGACCCGCTCCAAGGTCCGCCGCGAGCGGATGGGGCACGTCGACCTCGCCTCGCCGGTTTCGCACATCTGGTTCTTCAAGGGCGTCCCGAGCCGGATCGGCTACCTGATCGACATGGCTCCCAAAGAGCTGGAGAAGGTCCTCTACTTCGCCGCCTCGATGGTCACCTGGGTTGACGAGGAGGCCCGTGACAAGGACATCGGGAAACTCGAGAAAGAGGTCAAAAAAGTCGTCGACTCCTACGAGTCCGAAAAACAGAAACGGACCCAGGAGCTGAGCGAGTCCCTCGACCGCCGGCTCGCCTACCTGGAGGACGGCACGCAGGACAAGTTCGACGACGAAGACCACATCTGGGCCGACTCCCTGAAACTGACCGCGGCGCAGCTGCGCAAGCTCAAGGACGACGACCGGGCGAAAATGGTCAAAGAACTGCGCAAACAGTTCGACGCCGAGATCTCCGACACCGAGGCCTACCTCGAAGAGGCCGCGGAGCGGATGCAAGAGGTCTGGAAGATCTTCACGGAGATGAAGCCGAAGGACGTCATCAACGACGAGACGGTCTTCCGTGAGCTCAAGGACCGGTTCGGCTCCCCGTTCGGCTGGGGCGAGTACTTCCGCGGCGGCATGGGTGCCGAAGCGGTGCGCGACCTGCTCGAACAGGTAGACCTCGCCGCCGACTGCGAGGAACTGGAGCAGATCATCAACAGCTCCAAAGGCCAGAAACAGGCCCGCGCGGTCAAGCGGCTGAAAGTCGCCTCCGCCTTCCTCAACTCGGACAACAAGCCCGACTGGATGATCCTCGACGCGGTGCCGGTGATTCCGCCGGAGCTGCGCCCGATGGTCCAGCTGGACGGCGGCCGCTTCGCGACCTCCGACCTCAACGACCTCTACCGCCGGGTGATCAACCGCAACAACCGCCTCAAACGACTGCTCGACCTCGGCGCCCCCGAGATCATCGTCAACAACGAGAAGCGGATGCTGCAGGAGGCCGTCGACGCGCTGTTCGACAACGGCCGCCGCGGCCGCCCGGTCACGGGCCCCGGCAACCGGCCGCTGAAGTCGCTCTCCGACATGCTCAAGGGCAAGCAGGGGCGCTTCCGCCAGAACCTGCTCGGCAAGCGCGTCGACTACTCCGGCCGCTCGGTGATCGTCTCCGGGCCGAACCTGCGGCTGCACCAATGCGGCCTGCCGAAGCTGATGGCGCTCGAGCTCTTCAAGCCGTTCATCATGGCCCAGCTGGTTGAGCGCAAGGCGGTCCAGAACATCAAGGCCGCGAAGAAGATGGTGGAGTCGATGATCCCGGAGGTCTGGGACGTGCTCGAGGAAGTCATCCACGAGCACCCGGTCCTGCTCAACCGGGCGCCGACCCTGCACCGGCTCGGCATCCAGGCCTTCGAACCGGTGCTGGTCGAGGGCAAGGCGATCCAGGTTCACCCCCTGGTCTGCCACGCCTTCAACGCCGATTTCGACGGCGACCAGATGGCCGTCCACGTGCCGCTTTCGGCCGAGGCCCAGGCCGAGGCCCGGATCCTCATGCTGTCGGCTAACAACATCCTCTCCCCGGCCCACGGGGCGCCGCTGGCGACCCCGACCCAGGACATGGTGCTTGGCATCTACTACCTGACCTACGGTCCGGAAGAGGCTGAGCTGCAGAAGATCGACGAGGCGCTGAAGGCCGGCAAGGGCACGAACGGTTCCGGCCCGAGCGTCAAGGTGTTCCGCTCCTCGCAGGAGGCCGAGCTCGTCTACGAGAACGGCGGCTGCAAGCTGCACGACCTCGCCGAGTACCGGCGGGCCGGGCACGAGCATTTCCTGACCACGGTCGGACGGATCATCTTCAACGAAAAGATCGAGCGCGCCCTCGCCGCGGCCCTCGACGACGAGTTCGACCCCGAGGGCTTCGTCTTCGCCAACCAGGCGCTGAAGAAGCGCGACGTCAACGCGATGGTCTCCGACCTGGTCGAGGCCTACGGCGCGCCTGCGGTCTCACGGGTGCTGGACGCGTTCAAGGACCTCGGCTTCCACTACGCCAGCCAGGCCGGGATCACGGTCGCCAAGAACAACGTCGTCTCGCCGCCCGAGAAGGCGGAGATCCTCGACCGCTACGAGAAGCAGACGGCGGCGATCCAGGGCCAGTACGACGACGGCTACATCACGGCGGAGGAGCGCCACGAGGCGGTCACCGCGCA
>DASSYI010000040.1:0-33588 GCA_035703365.1 Solirubrobacterales bacterium | reverse complement strand
ACCTGGCGACCTTCGTCACGACCTGGATGGAGCCGGAGGCCCAGCGGGTGATCGCCGAGAACCTGCATCGCAACTTCATCGACCATGCGGAGTACCCGCAGACGGCCGAGATCGAGCAGCGCTGCATCCGGATGCTCGCCGACCTCTTCAACGCCCCCGGCGAGACGACCGGCGCCCGCACCCAGGGCTCCTCGGAGGCGATCATGCTCGGCGCCCTCTCGCTGAAGTGGAAATGGAAGGAGCGCCAGGAAGCGGCGGGCCGGCCGGTGGACAAGCCAAACCTCGTCTTCGGCGGCGACGTCCACGTCGTCTGGGAAAAGTTCTGCCGCTACTTCGACGTCGAACCGCGGATCGTCCGCCTGCAGGAGGACAAGTACGTGATCGGGCCCGAGGACGTCGAGCCCCACGTCGACGAGAACACGATCGGCGTCGCCGCCGTGCTCGGCACCACCTTCACCGGCCACGCCGACGACATCCAGGGGATCAACGACCTGCTGCTGCGGATCAAGAAAGAGCGCGAACTAGACGTGCCGCTGCACGTCGACGCCGCCAGCGGCGGCTTCGTCTGGCCCTTCCTCTACCCGCACTCGGAGTGGGACTTCCGGCTCGAGCAGGTGCGCTCGATCAACGTCTCCGGGCACAAGTTCGGGCTCGTCTACCCGGGGATCGGCTGGCTCGTCTTCCGCGAGAAAGCCGACCTGGCCGAGGACCTCGTCTTCTACGAGAACTACCTCGGCAAGACCGACGCGACCTTCACGCTGAACTTCTCCACCGGCGCCTCGATGGTCCTCGCCCAGTACTACAACTTCGTCCGCCTCGGGCGCGAGGGCTACACCCACGTGATGGAGGCGATGAACTCCAACGCGAAAGCGCTGGCCCAGAAGCTGGAGGCCAACGGCAACTTCGAGCTGATCGGCGCTGACAAAGAGCAGCTGCCGCTGGTCGCCTTCAAGCTCGCCGGCGAGCACGACTACGACGAGTTCGACGTCTCCTGGCAGCTCTCGGCCGAGCGCGGCTGGATGCTCCCCGCCTACACGATGCCGCCCGACGCCGAAGCGGTGAAGATCATGCGGGCGCTGGTCAAGGAGACGCTGAGCCGCGCCCAGGTCGACCGCCTCGCCGACGACATCCGCGAAGCCTGCGAGACGCTGGCGAAGAAGGGCGGCGCCCACCCGCACGAGCGCAAGAAGATGAAGCGCAGCCCGGGGATGTAGCGCCGGGCCGGCCGGCCCCCGGAACGCTCAGAAGCCCCAGAACTTCGCCTGCTCCTGGCGCGCGGACAGCGAGCCGCGCATCCAGCGGTCGTCCTTGCGCAGTCCCGGCCAGGGGAGCCCTTTGACGATCCGAGCGCGGTAATGGCGCCAGGCGCTGAAGACGTTGACGGTGTAGGCCTCGGCCAGGGCCCGGTCGCCCTCGATGACGATGAAGTTCTCGTCGTTCTTGCCGCTGGCGCTGAGCGAGAAGTTGTGGCTGCCGGTGACGACCTTGCACCTCGACGAGAAGGGGTCGATGACGAGGACCTTGCTGTGGACGATCGCCCAGCCGATTTCTTCGCGAAACGCGTAGCGCGTGGCTTCCGCCGCCCACCAGGCGATCGAGTGGGGGCGCCCCTGGGGCTCGATCACCTCGAGCCGGTGGTCCTTCGGCCCGGTGTCGTCGACGAAGGTGACGTCGACGGTGCTCTCGTCGTCGGGGTCGGGCAGTTCGCTGGCGACTCCGCGGACGAAGAGGCCCGGCTCCTGCTGGCGGCGGAGGACATCGGCGAGGACGCCTTTGCCGCCGGGCATGAACATCAGGAAGATCAGGCCCGTCTCGGCGCTGTCGACCACCTCCCGCAGCGCCGCAAGATCCACTTGTTTCGCCGTTTTCGTGAACCAGACCGTCGCCCCTTTGCGGGGTTCCTGTGGTTGCGAGTTCGACGCGACCAGGGATTTCGGGAACTCGCTGCCGGCCTCGCGGAGCCGCTTCCACTGGTCCAGGTAGGTGGCGGCGATGTCGGCGTCGCGGATCAGCAACCCGTTGTTGAGCTGGGTGCAGAGCCCCGTCGGGGTCCAGTTGGTGCTCCCGGTCCAGGCCGTTTTCGGTTTGCCGGCGCTGTCGGTGAAGACAAGGAACTTGTTGTGTCCGAGAGCGCCTGGGGAGAGGAAGCGGTGCTCGGGGTCGACGTCGACCCCGCCGGCGAGGAGGCGGTCGCGGGCGGCCGCGTTCTGATCGCGTTTGCGTGCCACGGCCCATTTTTCGCCTTTGTTCGGCTTGATCGAGCCGTTGGCGAGTACGACGTGGGCGCTGGAGCCGAGGGCGACGAGGGCGTCGATCAGCTCGGCATCGCCGAGCTCGTAGAGCGCGGCGTAAACCCGGCCGCCCCGCCGCCGCGTTTCCGCCAGGAGGTCCAGCATCTCGACCCGCAGGTCGCCGGAGAGAAAGCGACGGATCGTGTGGTCGTCCTCGTCGGTGATCGTCTCCTTGAACTCGCCCAGCGACTTGCCGGTCTGCTCCAGGTAGCGGGCCATGAACTGCGACATCACGTAGCCGCGGTTGAAGTACGGCCGGTAGCGGGAAGAGCGTTTGCGGCCTTCGGCCCACTCGCTGCGCATGCTCTCGGCCCGCTTCAGGGTGCCGTCCTCCTCGCGCAGCACCGGCGTCACGCGATAGCGGGCGCTGTCGCCGGCCTCCAGCTCGTGGTCGGTCCAGGTGAAGCCCTGGAAGGGCCACTCGGTGGAGGGGCGCCGTTCTCCGAGCTCGTGTTTTTCCCCCGCGAAGCCGACGAAGTTGTCGAGCCAGCCGGAGCGCGTTTTGCCGTCGCGGGTCACCTCGCGGCGGATCGCGAAGCCGACGCAGTACTGAATCGCCTCGGGCGCGTTCCAGACGAGCATGGCGTCGTCGGAGTTCTGCAGGACCTTCAGCTCGATCGCCATGCCGCCCAACCTAGTCGGGCGGAGTTCCTCTGACTAGTACATCACGGTTTTGTAAAGCCGAGGGCCACCAGGCGCGGTCGCCGAGCCGGTAGGTGATCGCCGGGATCAGCAGGGCGCGGACGAGGAAGGTGTCGAGGAGGACGCCGACGGCGACGGTGGCGCCGATCTGGACCAGCTCCTCGAGCGGCAGCAGGGTCAGGGTCGCGAAGGTGCCGGCGAGGATCAGGCCGGCGCCGGTGATCACGCCGCCGGTGCTGCTCAGCGCGGCGAGGACTCCCTCGCGGGTCCCGCGGGCCACCGCCTCCTCGCGGGCGCGGGTCATCAGGAAGATGTTGTAGTCGACCCCGAGCGCGACCAGGAAGATGAACGCCATCAGCTCGAGGTTGAAGGCCAGGCCGTCCATCCCGAAGACCTCGATGAAGGCGAAGGTGGCGAGCCCGAGGGTGGCGGCGAAGGAGGCGAGGACGGTCGCGATCAGATAGGCGGGCGCGACCAGCGCCCGCAGCACGGCGATCAGGATCAGCCCGACGACGATCAGCACCAGGGGCACGATCAGCTTCGTGTCGCGGGCGTTGGCTTCCTCGACGTCGAGGTTCTCGACCGGGACGCCGCCGAGCAGGCCGCCGGGGGCGACGGCGTGCAGCCGTTCGCGGATCTCTTCGACGGCGCCTTCGGCCTGGTCGCCGTAGGGGTCGTCGCGGAGCACGAGGAGGAGGACCGCCTCGGCGGCGTCGCCGGGGACCGGCGTCGGCAGGACCAGCTGCACCGGGCCGAGCCGTTCCATCTCCCGCGCAACCCGCGGCGCCGCCTCGGCCCGGACCACCGCCGTCAGCGGCGCGCCAAGCCCGGCGGGAAAGTGCCGTTCCAGCGCTTCGGTGCCGCGGCTGGAGTTGGTCGCCCGCGTCACCCCCTGGCCGAAGCCGAGCGATTCGTGGCTCGTCAGGTTGCCGAGGCAGAGGACGGCTAGCAGGGCGAGGACGCCGACGATGATCCGGCCGGAGCGGCGGCGGACCAGGTCGGCGGCGCGTTGCCAGAGGCTGGGGCGCGGGTCAGGGGGGTCCCCTCCGTCGCGAGTTTTGGGGAGGCTCCTCCGGGGACCCCCCTGACCCCCGGCGGCGGCGGGGTTGGCGGGCCAGAAGGCTCGGTCGCCGAGGATTGCGAGGAGGGCGGGGAGGAGGGTGAAGGCGGCGGCGAGCATCGTCGCGATCCCGATCGCCAGGACCGGGCCGAGCCAGTGGGTCGACTGCAGGTCGGCGACGAGGAGGACGAGCATCGCGGCGATCACCGTGCCGCCTGAGGCCAGCAGCGCCGGCCGGGTCTCGCGGACGGCGAGGGCCAGGTCCCGCTCTTCGCGGTAGCGGTGCACGAGCAGCAGCGAGTAGTCGGTGCCGGCGCCGAAGACGAGGACCAGGAGCAGCATCGTGCCCTCGGCGTTGACGGTGATCCAGCCGGCCTCGATCAGCAGGTAGGCGATGCCGATCGCGGCCAGGTAGGCGAGGCCGACGACGAGGAGCGGCAGCAGGGCCAGGATCGGCGCCCGGTAGACGACCAGCAGCAAAAGCAGGACCAGCCCGAGGGTGGCGAAGAGCAGCGTGCGGCCGGCGTCTTCGGCGACCGCCTCGAGGTCGGCGGCGATCCCTCCCGGGCCGGTGACATAGGCCCGCAGCCCCGGGCGCTCGTGTTCCCTCAGGTAGCGGCGGATCCGCTCGACCCCGTTGACGACGGCGCCGCGGTCCTCGGCGTCGATCGCCAGCACCAGCAGCGCCGCTTCGCCGTCGCGCGAGACCGGCCCGATCCCCTTGGCGAGCCGCGCCACCTTCGCCAGCTGGTTGCGGTCTTCGCCGGAGAAGGGGTCGACGATCGGCGTCGCGCCGGTGATCTTCAGGCCGCCAAGGCCGTCGCCCTCGCGGCCGATCGCCCTCAGGTCGTCCCGGGTCAGCCCGCCGGGGCGTTCGAAGACGATCACCACCGGCACCTCTTCGCCGCCGCCCGAGGCGTGCTGCAGCGCGTCGAGCGCCCGGGTCGATTCGGAGTCTGACGGCAGGAAGGTGCTCTGCCCGGCGGCGGTGACGTCGTCGATGTGGGCGTGCGCGAGGAGCCCGGCGCCGCCGATCAGCAGCCAGACCGCAACCGCGACCCATCGTCCACGTGATCCGGTGGCCACGGCGCCAGCGTATTAGGACCTTGTCCACAGCAAATGACTGATTCGACTCGCCCGGGACGGGTAAACGAAATCGCATGGAATTGAAGCCGCTGTTCGCCGCTGCACTGGTCGCCCTCTCCCTCGGCCTCGTCGCTTGCGGCGACAGCGGCTCCGATTCCACTTCCTCCGGGGCGGAAACGACCCCCCCGGCGAGTGAAGAAACGACCGAAGAAGCCGAATCGACGGAATCGACGGAGAGCGAACCGGCGCCCAGCGGCGAGGCCTCGAAGTCCGAAAAAGTCGAAATCGTCGAATTCACCTACCAGCCCGATCCGGTCGTGGTTCAAGCCGGCGGCAAGGTGATCTGGCAGAACCAGGACGCCGCGCCCCACACGGCGACCGCCGACGACGGCAGCTTCGACACGGGCACGATCGAGAAAGACAAGATCGGCTCGGAGACCTTCAAGGAAGCGGGCACCTTCACCTACTTCTGCGAAATCCACCCGACGATGCACGGCACCGTCGAAGTCGTCGAATAGCGAGACTGCACCGATGCCCCTCTGGTTCGCGCGCAAGGCAGCCCCCCACCTCTGGAAGCGGGTCCCCTGGGCAAAAGTCTGGGTGGTCACGCTCTGGCTGCTGAAGAAAGGCCGCGACCGGATCGAGGGGAACCTGACCTCGCGCGAGCAGACCGAGTTCTGGAACCTGCTGAAGAAGTCGAAGGGCCGGCCCGACAACCTCAGCCAGCGCGACCGCACCCGCCTGAAGCACCTCGTCGGCAAGGCCATCCGCGGCTGAAACGCCGACGGGCCTAAAACGATCGATATAGGGCTCTTTCAGGCCCATCGACCTGGGAAGATCACCGCCGTGACGGAGGAGCGAGACGACCTGGAGGAGCTGCGCGCGCGGCGGGCGCTAACCGAGGATGCGGCCCGCGCCGACGCGGTCGAGAACCGGCACGCCGCTGGCGGGCGGACCGCCCGCGAGAACCTCGCCGACCTGGTCGACCCCGGCTCCTTCGTCGAGTACGGCCGCTTCGCGATCGCCGCCCAGCGCGGCCGCCGCGAGGTCGAAGACCTGATCGCCCGCACGCCCGCCGACGGGCTCATCGGCGGCACCGCCCGCGTCAACGGCGGCCTCTTCGCGCCCGAGCGCGCCGCCTGCGCGGTCCTCTCCTACGACTACACGGTGCTGGCCGGGACCCAGGGCGCCCTCGGCCACCGCAAGAAGGACCGCCTCTTCGAGCTGATCGAGCGGATGCGCCTCCCCGTCGTCTTCTACGCCGAGGGCGGAGGAGGGCGACCCGGAGACACCGACTACCCGGTGGTCTCCGCCCTCGACACGCGCGCCTTCGCGCTCTGGGCGAAGCTCTCCGGGCTGGTGCCGCGGATCGCGATCGTCCACGGCCGCTGCTTCGCCGGCAACGCGGTGCTGGCCGGCTGCGCCGACCTGATCGTCGCCACCGAGTCCAGCTCGCTGGGGATGGGCGGGCCGGCGATGATCGCCGGCGGCGGCCTCGGCGACGTCCACCCCGACGCGGTCGGGCCGATCGAGATGCAGGCGCCGAACGGCGTCGTCGACCTCGCCGTCGCCGACGAGGCCGCGGCGACCGCTGCGACGAAGAAGCTGCTCGCCTACTTCCAGGGACCGACCGCGCCCGGCGCCGAACCCGACCAGGCGCGGCTGCGCGAGGCGATCCCCGAGCGCAAGCGCCGCGCCTACGACCCGCGACCGATCGTCGAAACCCTCTGCGACGAGGGCAGCGTCACCTTTCTGCGCGAGCGCTTCGCGCCGGAGATGGTCACCGCGCTGGGGCGGATCGAGGGCCGGCCGCTCGGCCTGATCGTCAACGACACCCGCCACACCGCCGGCGCCCTGACCAGCGACGCGAGCGACAAGGCGGCCCGCCTGCTGCAGCTCTGCGACGCCTTCGGCCTGCCCGTCGTCTCCCTCGTCGATACCCCCGGCTACATGGTCGGGACCGAGGCCGAGGCGACCGGCCTCGTCCGCCACGCCTCGCGCCTGCTGGTCGCCGGCGCCGCGCTGCGGGTGCCGCTGATCGCGGTCGTGCTGCGGCGCGGCTACGGCCTCGGCGCCCAGGCGATGGTCGGCGGCAGCCTGCACGAGCCGCTGCTGACGGTCGCCTGGCCGGGCGCCCACCTGGGGCCGATGGGGCTGGAGGGGGCGGTGCGCCTGGCGCTGCGAAAGGAGCTGGAGGCGATCGCAGACGAGGCCGAGCGCGAGCAGCGGGTGCGCGACCTAACCGCCCAGGCCGAAGAGAACGCCAAGGCGCTGAACGCGGCGGCGCTCTTCGAGCTCGACGACGTGATCGACCCCGCCGAGACCCGCGGCCTGATCGCCGCGACCCTGACCGCCGCCGGCGACGCCCGCCCACCGGGCGCCCACCGCTTCGTCGACACCTGGTGAGGTGAGCTGAAAGCGCCGGGCGACTAGCTGCCGCCTCCGCAACCGCCGCCACACCCGCCACCGGAGCAGCCGCCCCCACCGCTGCAACCGCCTCCGCCTCCTCCGGATTCGCCGCTGCCCCCGCCGCCGAAGCAGGCCCCGACGTAAGGCGCGTAGCCCGCACCGGCCGCGACCTGCGCGGACGCGTGCGAGCGGACCGTGGCGAGCTGCAGCCCGTCGACTCCCAGCGGCTCCTCGATCCCCAACTTCTCGTCGAGGTCCCAAAGCACCGAGTCCCTCTCCCGCCCCATCTCGGAGCGGTCCCAGGCGCGGATCGTCTCGCCGAGGGCGTTCCCCATAGGCGTGCTCATCGCCTCGTCCGGGGTGTGGTGGAGGTACTCCCCGAAGGCGCCTGCGCAGAAGCTCGTGTAGGTCCGGGTGTCGAGGATGAACTCGTGCCAGGCCTCGTCGACCGCCCGCGAAGGCATCCCGAGGACGGCGTTCCAGCGCCAGGCGCAACAGACGAACCACTCCCGCAGGCCGCTCTCGACCAGGGCGACCTCCTCGCTGGAAAGCTCCGGCAGGCGCTTGCGGACGCGTGCCCAGAGGTAGCTGGGGAACTCGTACTCGGCGGCGTAGCGCTCGCGCTTGCGGGCGGAGCGCCGCATCAGGGCGATCTGCGCCCTCGTCAGCTTGCGGCCCCTACCAGCGGGCATCGTGCTCCTCCATCACCCCAAGTCCGGAGGCGAGCTCGACGCCGCCGAGGCGACCGGCGAAGCTGCCGAAGCGGTGGCGGTAGCGGGAGCGGATCAAGAGGTAGTTGTCGTCGTGGGTGTGTTCGGACTCGCCGGCGAAGCGCAGGGCGTCGCCGCCGTCGAGGGCGATCTCGTCGTCGGCGAAGCGGACCGGCGGCGGCTCGGCGGGCACGCCGTTGATCCAGATCGCGCGCTCGCTGCCGGTCGGCGGGTCGTTGATCCCCTCGACCAGGTTCCAGGCGACGGGGCGGCCGTCGGCGGCGGTTCCGACCCCGGCCGACCAGCGCCAGCTGGTCTCGCGCTTGTGGTGCCCGGCGGACTCGTCGTCGACGCCGCGACCGTTCACCTGCCAGCGGCGCCCCGGCACCTCCACCGTGCCCTCGATCGGCATCCCGACCCGCTTGCGGGTCCAGGCCGTGGCGCGGCCGCTGGGGCAGGTGACCTCGATCGCCTCGCACTCGCCGAGCCGCAGGCTTGCCCGCAGCCCCGGGCCGTCGATCTCCAGCAGCGGCCCGTCCATCGTCACCTCCTTGCTGCCGGGAAGCAGCGCGGTGTGGTTCCACTGGCGGCCGCTGCCGCGGTCGAGCACGACCCAGAACGACTGGGTCAGCGGACCGACCTCGGCCCGCGCCGCGCAGAGCATCAGCTCCTCGGCGAAGAGCCCGACATAGCGCCAGCGCTTACGCAGCTGGCCGTGATCGAAGAGGGGGAGGGAGGCGGCGTCCACGGGGCGAAGGTACCCGCTCAATAGGCTCGACGGGTGGACCAGGTGATCCAGATCGTCGGCGCTCTCTTGATTCTCGCTGCCTTCGCAGCAGTCCAATTCGACCGCATGCGCCCGGACTCTCGCCTCTACCTAGCGCTCAACCTGCTCGGTTCGGCAATCCTCGTCGTGCTCGCGTTCGCCGCCTCGCAGTGGGGCTTCGTCCTGCTTGAGACCGTCTGGGCGATAGTCAGCGCCTGGGGTCTGATATCCGCGCTCCGGGTGAGCCAGGTCCAGTAGGGGGTGAACGGCTTGTACTTTTTCGCGGTTCCCCACCTCGGACGGCTCTAGGCGATCACGAAAAAGTTGAGAGAACCCCCTACTGGACCTGGCTCTCTAACCGCTCCGCGAGCCGTTTCATCCCGCGCTCGCGCGCTGCCTCGGCCGCACCGGCCCAGTCCGTGGCGCGGTCCTTGGGCCGTTTCACCTTGGCGTCGCGCAGCGTCGCGATGTCTTTGAACTTGAGCAGGTCCTCCTTGCCTTCGATCAGCGCGCCGCGCAGCGCCGGGCGCCGCTCGCGGATCGCGTTGTCGAGGATCGCCTCCAGCGAGCCGTGCTCCCTCAGCAGCTCGGCCGCGGTCTTCGGCCCGACGCCCTTGGCGCCGGGCAGGCCGTCGGAGGGGTCGCCGCGCAGGGCGATGAAGTCCGGCACCAGCTCGGGCCCGATCCCGTAGCGCTCGCGCACCTCGGCGGGACCGACCTCTTCGGCGCCTTTGCCGCCGCCGGTTTTGACGTAGAGGACGGTCACGTTCTCCCCCGCGCACTGGTACATGTCGCGGTCGCCGGTGAGGAGCAGCGCCCGGCCGCCGGCCTCGGCCTCGAGCTTCGCGTAGCTGCCGAGCAGGTCGTCGGCCTCGAGGTCCTCGGCGACCGCGACCGTCCAGCCGAAGGCCTCGAAGAACGGCCGCGCCTCGGCGAACTGGTGCGGCAGCTCGTCGGGCATCGCCTCCTCGCGCTCGGCGTGGTAGGCGGGGTAGAGCTCGGTCCGGTAGGCGGCCGCGTCGGGGCCGAAGCAGAGGACGACCGCGCGCGGCCGGTGCACTTCGACCTCGCGCAGGATCAGGTTCGCCGTCCCCAGCAGCGCGTTCACCGGCCGCCCGTCCGGCCCGACGATCTTGCTCGGCAGCGCATAGAAGGCACGGAACAGCATCGAGGGAGCGTCGACGGCGAGCAGCGGCGCGGGCATGAACGCACTTATACGCAACATGATCGGCGTTCGTCCTTTTCTAGGCATATGACCGGGAAAGGACGAACGCCGCGGGTGGCTAGAGTCGTGCGCGGCATGAAGGCACTCGACATCACCGACTTGGAGAAGCGCTACCCGACCGGGGTGGAGGCGCTGCGCGGCGTCTCGCTGGAGGTGGGGGAGGGCGAGCTGTTCGGCCTGCTCGGCCCCAACGGCGCCGGCAAGTCGACGCTGATCCACTGCACCACCGGCCTCGCCCAGCCGACCGGCGGCTCGATCTCGGTCTTCGGACACGACGCGATCGACAACTACGCCGAGGCGCGCCAGGCGGTCGGGCTGGCGCCGCAGGAGGCGAACATCGACTGGTTCCTGACCGTCGAGGAGACGCTCGACTACCACGCCGGCTACTTCGGGATGCCGCGCCGCGAGCGCCGCGAGCGGACCAAGGAGCTGCTCGAGACCTTCTCACTGACCGAGAAGCGCGACGAACGCACCCGCACCCTCTCGGGCGGGATGAAACGGCGGCTGATCCTGGCCCGGGCGGTGATGCACCGGCCGCGGCTGCTGATCCTCGACGAGCCCACCGCCGGCGTCGACGTCGAGCTGCGGCTGGAGCTCTGGCACTACGTCCAGAAAATCAACCAGGAGGGGACGACGATCCTGCTCACCACGCACTACCTGGAGGAGGCCGAGCAGCTCTGCGACCGGATCGCCTTCATCGCCGAGGGCCAGATCGTCGCCGAGGGCACCAGCGACGAGCTCGCCGCCCGCTTCGACGTGCCGAACCTGGAGGACGCCTACCTGGCGCTGGTCGGGCGTAAAGAGCTCTCCCGCTCGCACATCGAGCTCGAGCCCGAGGTCGCCTCGTGAGCGCTGCGCAGATCCGCTTCGCGACCCTCTGGCGCCGCGAGGTCAACCGCTTCATGAAGATCAAGAAGCAGACTCTCGGCGCGCCGCTGCTGGAAACCTTCCTCTACATCTCGGTCTTCGGCGCCGCCCTCGGATCGCGGATCGACAAGCTGCACGGAATCGACTACGTGGTCTTCGTGATCCCGGGCCTGATCATGATGTCCTGGTCGACCAACGCCTTCTCCAACAACTCCTCCTCGATCCTCCAGCAGAAGTTCCAGGGCGCGATCCAGGACCAGCTCTCCTCGCCCGCCTCGCCGGCCGAGCTGCTGCTCGCCTTCTCGCTCGGCGGCTTCATGCGCGGCCTGATCGTCGCGGTGCTGACCTTCGTCGTCTCGGTCCTCCTCGTCGACCTGCCGGTCGACCACGTCCTCGTCCTGATCCCGTCGCTCTTCCTGGTCGGGTTCTTCTTCAGCCAGCTCGGGGTCCTGATCGGCGTCCGCGCCGAGCAGTTCGACGACGTCGCCTTCGCCCAGACCTTCGTCCTCACGCCGCTGATCTTCCTCGGCGGCGTCTTCTACTCGGCGGCGCTGCTCCCCCAGCCCTACGAGACCCTGACCCACTTCAACCCGATCTACTACATGATCAACCTCGTCCGCTACGGCTTCGTCGGCTACACCGAAGTAAGCATCCCGCTATCGCTCTTGGCGCTGACCGCGGCGACTGCGGCCATCTTCCTAATCAACCTCCGCCTCTTCTCCAAGGGCTACCGCCTCCGCGCTTAACCACCAGCGTTGGTTTGAAGGGGCCGGGGGTACCCCCTCCAGACACTCAGCATGAGCCATAGGCGAGCTGCGTCTGGAGGGGGTACCCCCGGCCCCGACCCCAAGACCTAGCCCGGATCGGCGACCGGGACCGCGACCTTCTCATGGTCGTCCGGGAGCAGCAGGATCGCGCCCTCGCCGGTGACGTAGGCCTCCTCGCCGTGTTGGACGACGTCCATACCCATCGCCTCCTCGCGGTCGGTAGCTCGCAGCGGCATGACGGCGCCGATCAGCTTCAGCAGCACGAAGGTGGCTACGAATGCGTACGTCGGTGCGGCGAGAGCTGCCAGCACCTGATCCCAGAGCTGGGCTGCGTTGCCGTAGAGGAGGCCGTCGGAGACGCCGTTCCACGCCTCCTGGGCGAAGAAGCCGATGAAGAGGATCCCGATGAAGCCCGCGGTGCCGTGGGCGGCGAGCACGTCGAGGGTCTCGTCAACCCGGGTCCGCGTGCGCCAGACGATGATCCCGTAGCTGGGGATCGCCCCCAGGGCGCCGAGCAGCATCGCCCAGCCGGGGCTGACGAAGCCGCCCGCCGGCGTGATCAGGACGCAGCCGACGATGATCGCGGTGGCGGCGCCGATCGCCGTCACTTTGCGCCCCCGCATCAGGTCGAGGCCGAACCAGACGACCAGCGTCGCGGCCGGGCAGAGGAGCGTGTTGGTGAAGGCGAGCACGCTCGGGTCGCCGGTCGAGAAGCCGCTGCCGCCGTTGAACCCGAACCAGCCAAACCACAGCAGCCCGGCGCCGAGCAGCACATAGACGGCGTTGTGCGGGAGCAGCGCCTGCCGGCCGTAGTCCTTGCGGGCGCCGACGACCAGGGCCGCGGCCAGGGCCGAGAAGCCGGAAGCCATCTCGACCGGGACGCCGCCGGCGAAGTCGAGCGTGCCGCCCGAGATCAGCCAGCCGCCGCCGAAGGCCCAGTGGGCCATCACGGCGTAGACCAGCACCGACCACAGCGCCGAGAAGACCAGGAACGGCCCGAACCGCATCCGCTCGACCACCGCGCCGGAGATCAGCGCCGTGGTGATGATGCAGAAGGTCGCCTGGAAGGCGAAGAAGACCAGCTCGGGGATCGTCGTCCCTTCCCGCGGGACGAAGTCGACGCCGCTCATGAAGGCGTTGCCGAGGCCGCCGATGATGGCGCCGTCGCCGTCGAAGGCGAGCGAGTAACCCACCGCCGCCCAGGTGACCGTCGCGACGGCGATCGCGGCGATGCTCATCATGAAGGTGTTGAGGGTGTTCTTCGAGCGCACCAGCCCGGCGTAGAAGAGGCCCAGCGCCGGCGTCATCAACAGCACCAGCGCGGTGGCGATCAGCATCCAGGCGGTATCTCCCGTGTCGACGCCGCTCATTTGCTCACCGGCGTCACGGCGCCCTCGTCGCTGTCCCCGGTCCGGATCCGCACCGCGTGGTCGAGCGGCACGACGAAGATCTTGCCGTCGCCGACTTCGCCGGTCCGGCCGCCCTCGCAGAGCGCTTCGACGGTCTTGTCGACGAAATTGTCGGAGACGGCGACCTCGAAGCGCACCTTCTCCGAGAGTCCCATCTGCACCGTCGTGCCGCGGTAGGTCTCGACCCGGTCCATCTCACCGCCATGGCCTTGGACCCGGCTCATCGAGAAGCCCCGGACCTCGGCCCGGTAGAGCGCCTCGAGAACCTGGTTCGCCTGCTCAGGGCGAACGATCCCGATTACGAGTTTCACGTTTCCTCCCTCTCCCCAATCAACAGAAGCCTGCAAGAGCCTGCGGGGGCGACCCTATCGGGACGGCAAGCGACCTTGCGAGCACCTGCCCGCGCAGGGGGCCGGGGGACGCCCCTCCCTACAATTTTGCGTCGAATGGCCACGCGGGTCCGCAGGCGGCGTCGCAAGCCGCACCATCCCATCTGGCACAAGGTCGCGATCCCGCTGGGAATCCTCGCCGCGCTTGTGCTGATCGCCGGTGGCATCGCGGCCGCCTGGGCGATCAACATCTACAACTCGGCGCCGCCCCTCTCCAGCCTGAAGCCGGTGCAGAAGGGCCGCTCCTCGGCGATCTACGCCGCCGACGGCAGCCTGATCGGGTTCATCCGCTCCGAAAACGTGCGCCAGCCGCTGCCGGAAAAGGCACAGCCGCAGGTGCTGCGCGACGCGACGATCGCGATCGAGGACAAGAACTTCTATAAGCACGGCGCCCTCGACTACGAAGGCATCGCCCGCGCCGCCTGGAAGGACCTGCAGGCCGGCGCCGCGGTCCAGGGCGCATCGACGATCACCCAGCAGCTGGTCCGCAACCTCTACATCCACAACCCGGAAAACACGCTGAAGCGAAAGCTGATCGAAGCCTCGCTGGCGGTCGAGCTCGAGGAAGCCCACGACAAGAACTGGATCCTCACCCAGTACCTCAACAGCGCCCCGTACGGGACGGTCGAAGGCCAGACCGCGGTCGGCGCCGAGGCCGCCTCGCAGACCTACTTCTCCAAGCCCGCCAAGAAGCTGAACCTGACCGAGGCGGCCCTGCTCGCGGGCCTGCCCCAGGCGCCTTCCGAATACAACCCCTTCCTCGACCCGAAAGCGGCGCTGAAGCGGCGCAACGAGGTGCTGCTGGTGATGAACGAACAGGGCTACATCACCGGCGACGAATACCGCCAGGCGAAAACCCACGGCCTCGGGCTCAACCCCGGCGACAAGTACCAGGTGATCAAGGACCCGTTCCTCTTCGACCTGGTCCAGAACGAACTGATCGAGGAGTACGGGATCAACACCGTCCGCAAAGGCGGGCTGAAGGCCTACACGACGATCGACCCCGACCTGCAGGCGAAGGCCGAATACGCGGTCGAAAACTACTGCTCCGTCTGTTATTCCGAAGGCGGCCCGGTCGCCGGCCTCGCCTCGGTCAACCCGAAGAACGGCGCCATCGTCGCCCTCGCCTCGACCGAAGGCTTCGCCGACGAAAGCGAATTCAACTACGCCTGGCAGGCGCGCCGCCAGCCGGGGTCCTCGTTCAAGACCATCGTTCTCACCACCGCGGTGAAGGAGGGAATCGACCCGGGCTCCACCTACTACGACGGGACCTCGCCGAAGACGCTGGAAATTCCGGGCGGCGGCACCTGGACGGTCAACAACTCCGAGGGCGAGGGCGGCGGGACCTATGACCTCGAAAGCGCGACCTGGCACTCGGTCAACGTCGTCTACGCCCAGCTCGACCTCGACGTGGGACCGGAAAACGTGACCCAGACGGCGAAGGAAATGGGGATCGAATCGCCGCTGCAGTCGGTCCCGGCGGAGGGGATCGGCGGTCTCGGGATCGGCGTCACGCCGCTGGAAATGGCCGATGCCTACGCGACCCTGGCGAGCGGCGGCATTCACCACGACCCGACCGCGGTGAGCAAAGTCGAGTTCCCCGACGGCAAGGTCGACGACTTCGAGAAAGACTCCGGCGAACGGGTCCTCACCGAGGGCCAGGCCTACGAAGTGACCCGCATCCTCGAGGGCGTGATCACCCAGGGGACGGGCGCCGGCTACACCTCGATGGGCTGCTCCAGCGCCGCCGGCAAGACGGGCACCTCGGAGGAGCTCTCCGACGCCTGGTTCGTCGGCTACACGCCGCTCTTCTCGACCGCCGTCTGGGTCGGTCACCCGACCACGCGCGAATACACCGGCTTCGGCGGCCCCACCGCGGGGCCGATCTGGGCCAACTACATGTCCGAAGCGGTCGAAGGCGACTGCCCCGAATTCAATACCGGCTCAGCACCCGACCTCGAAGGCCTCGACAGCGAACACACTTCTGCGGGCTCGTACAACAGCTACGAAGAAGAAGAAACCTACGAAGGCGAAGAAGAAACCGAAGACGAAGGCAAGGGCAAGGAAAAGGGCGGCGACGAAGGCGGCGAAGAAAACACCCCCGAGCCCGAACCGACCCCCGAACCGACGCCGACCCCAGAACCGAACCCGACTCCGGCACCTCCGGCCGGCGGCGGCATCAGCCCCGGCTGACCACCGACTCCGAACTTCGGGCCCTTATCGGGGACCAAATCCCGTAGTCGTCAGCGCCGACTCCGAACTTCGGGGGTCCATAGCCCCCCAAATCTCGGAGGGGCTTCGCTACTCGCCGATCAGCTCGATGCGGTAGCCGTCGGGGTCTCTGACAAAGCAGATGCGGTGGCCCTCGGTGCGGCCGCCGGGGCGGTAGGGCGGCTTTTCCGGCTCGATGCCGACGGAGGCAAGGCGCTCGAGGGTGCCGTCGAGATCCTCGACGCCGAGGGCGATGTGGTTGTAGCCGGTGCCGTGGTCGTACTCGGCGACGCCGTGGTTGTAGGTCAGCTCGAGGCGGGGGTCCTCGCCGGGCATCGCCATGAAGACGTTGATCGCCTCGTCGCCGATCGGCATCCGCCGCACCTCCTCGAAGCCGAGCTTCTCGTAGAAGCCGACGGAGCGATCGATGTCGCCGATGCGGTAGCAGGTGTGCAGAAAGGTAGGCACTCGGGAGGCTCAAGTTTACCGAGGGTGGAATTGCCCCAAAAGCAAGTAGGAAGCGGGTTTGCGCATTGCACTCGCCCGACCCGCGTAATAGCGTGATTCGTCGGCCACGGGGCAGGTCCCCGACCGTTCAGCAAGCACCCACAGAAAGGCACGCTTTGCACCGCAAGCTTTCACGCCGCGCCCCGCTCCGGGCCGTGGCCCTCGCCGCCTCGTCGGCGATCCTCGTTCTCGCCGGCTCCGGCATCGCCGCCGCCGCGACTCCCACCGGCGTCACCCAAAAGGTCGACATCGAGCTGACCAAAGGGAAGCTGAAATTCGTCGGGCCCGAATCGGTCACCGTCGGCGACCAGCTGGAAATCGACAACCTGACGAACCCGAAACAGGTCGGCCCGCACACCTTCTCGCTGGTGACCAAGAACTCACTGCCGAAGACGCCGAAAGCGCGGAAGAACTGCTTCACCCCGAAGCACATCTGCCTCGCGGTCGCGATCTGGCATGGCTTCAACCCGAAAACCGAAGAGATCACCAAGAACCCGGCCAAGGCCGGCCCCGCCGGTTGGAGCACCGCCGGCAACGCCACCGGCAAGAAGGGCGACTCCTGGTTCACGGAAAAGAAGGGCGAGACCTTCAGCCAGGAAGTGACCGCCGCCGCGGGCACGACCCTCTACTACATGTGCGCCGTTCACCCCTGGATGCAGGGCAAGGTGAACGTCGTCGCGCCGGTCGCACCGGCGCCCGTCGCGGTCCCCTAGCACCACGGCTGGGCAGCCCTCAGCGCCGCGCCGCCGCTTCGGGCGCCGAGCTTTCCTCGGCGCCCTCGGCGGCGGCGCCCTGGCCACGCTCCTGCCGATCCGCGGCAGGAGCGGTGGCCTGCCGCTGACGGCGGAGCCGCCCGCGGCGCTGGCGGCGACTCCCTTCCGCGCCCGGCTGCCGATCCCGCCGGTTCTGCGCGAGGACCACATCCGGATCCCGATCGCCGAGGCCGAGCAGCAGATCCTCCCGGGCCCGAAGACGAGGCTCTGGACCTACGGGGGCAGCTTTCCAGGGCCGACGATCCGCCGCCGCGCCGGCCATCGCACCCGCGTCACCTTCCACCACCAGCTGCCGGAGAAGGTCGGCGAGCTCTCGGTCCACCTGCACGGCGGCCACAACCGCACCCAGTTCGACGGCCAGCCGGGCGGCCTCACCAAGTCCCAGCCGATGTCCTACTTCTGCCGCATCCCGCGCGGCCTCTCGGCGCGGGAGTCCGGCAACGACACCCTGCTCGAGCCGGGCCGCCGCAAGACCTACGTCTACGACCTGACCGAGGACGGCCACCCCGAACGCGCCTCGTTCCAGTGGTACCACGACCACCGCCTCGACCGCACCGCCCCGCATGTCTGGAAAGGGCTGGCCGGGATGTGGATCGTCGACGACGAGTTCGAGGACTCGCTGCCGCTGCCCGAGGGCGATCGCGACCTGCCGTTGATGATCTGCGACCGAACCTTCGACCACCGCAACCAGCTAACCAACCCCTTCGAGGACGGCAGGCGGCCGCCTGCTGACGGCATCCTCGCCGAGACGATCCTCGTCAACGGCGCCTTCATGCCCCACCATCGCGTCGACCCCTGCCGCTACCGGCTGCGCCTGCTCAACGTCTCCTCCTTCCGCAGCTACAACCTGCAGCTCACCGGCGGCCTGCCGATGGTCCAGATCGCGACCGAGAGCGGGCTGATGCCGAAGCCGATCCGGCGCGGCGAGATCCTGCTCGGGCCGGCCGAGCGGGTCGAGGTGATCGTCGACTTCTCCCGCGCCCGCGGCGAGAGCGTCGAGCTGCGCAGCACCAAACGCCACGCCGGCCGCAATCCGACCGGGGCCCACACCTACGGCGGGGCCCTGATGCAATTCCGGGTGGGGGGCGACCGGGTCCCCGATCGCAGCCGGGTGCCGCGCCACCTGCGGCCGCTGCCCGCCTGGACCCGGAAGGCCAAGCGGGAGCCGGACAAGCGCTGGGAGGTGACGATCGGCGGCTTCTTCAAAACCACCTGGCGGATCAACGGCCGCACCTTCAACCCGGCCCACTCGGAGGCGTTCCCGAAGCTGAACACCACCGAGACCTGGGAGATCGTCAACAAGACCAACGTCGCCCACGTGATGCACCTTCACCACACCGACTGGTACCTGCTGGAGCGGAACGGCAAGCCGCCGCCCAACCACGAAGACTGCTTGAAGGAGACGTTCTTCGTCTACCCCAACGAAAAAATTCTCCTTGCCGGTCACTTCGCCGATCACACTGGGAAGTTCGTGATCCACTGCCACATGCTCGACCACGAGGACCACGGCTTGATGAGCCAGTTCCAGGTCGTCAGGAACTAAAGGAAACATAGGGTTTTGCCGATGCGTCAGCCATGGCGCCTCCTCAAAATCGGGTAAGCATCGGCCCGCCCGCCCGGACTCAGGCTCGGGCGACCGCGGCGCTTCTCGTCGCCGGCGCGGGGCTGGTGGCGATCTCGCTGCTGCTGCCACACCCGAGCGGCGGCGACGAAACCGCACTGGTCCTCACGGCACTGGCGATGGCCGTCGCGGGGGGAATTGTCTGGCTCGCCGCCGGGCGCATCCCCCGCATCGGAGTCCACCTGATCCTCGCCGGGATCACCGCGGTCACCTCGCTGCTGATCTATGAGAGCGGGATCGCGGCCGGGCAGTACGGGACGATCTTCGTCTGGGGGACGCTGATCACCTCCCTGTACTTCCCGCGGCGGATTGCCGCCGCCCATCTCGCCTGGCTGCTCCTCGTCTACGGCACCGTCCTCCTCCTGGTCGAAAGCACCGCCGGCTACTCGCCCCTCACCCGCTGGCTCTTCACCCTGATCTCCCTCACCGTGGTGATGCTGCTTGTCACCAGCATCGTCGCTCGCCGCGCCCGCGCCGACGAGCGGGCCCGGCACTTCTTCGACCTTTCCCGCGACATGCTCTGCACCGCCAATATGGACGGTTACTTCGTCGAGTTGAACGACGCTTGGACTCATTACCTCGGCTACGGCCTCGACGAGCTGCGGGCGGCCCCATTCGTGGAGCGCGTCCACCCCGAGGACCGCGAGCGAACGGAAGCCGAGGCGACCGGCCTCTTCGAAGGCGGCGAAACCCTCTCCTTCGAAAACCGGTACCAGGCGAAAGACGGCCGCTGGCACTGGTTGCGCTGGAGCTCCCAGCTCTCGCCCGACGAGTCTCTGATCTACGCCCGCGCCACGGACGTCACCGAGCTGAAGGAGATCGAGGCCGAACGCGAGGAGCTGCTCGACCAGGTCCAGGACCTGGCCCGTCGCGACTCCCTCACCGGGCTGCCGAACCGTCGGGCGCTGGAGGAACAGCTTCCGCAGGCCATGGCTCGCGCCCGCCGCTCCGGCGACCCGCTCAGCGTCGCGATCCTCGACATCGATCACTTCAAGAACTTCAACGATTCCCACGGCCATCTGGCCGGCGACGAAGTGCTGCGGGCCTGCGCCAAGGCCTGGGACTCGGCGCTGCGAGGGGAGGACACGATCGTCCGCTTCGGCGGCGAGGAGTTCCTCGTGCTCCTGCCCGACACCGGGCCCGACCAGGCGGCGGACATCGTCGAGCGCTTGCGGCGGACCACACCCATGGGGCAGACCTGCTCGGCCGGCCTCGCCCTCTGGGACTGCGCCGAGTCGATCGACGACCTGCTGCGCCGCGCCGACGAGGCGCTCTACCTGGCCAAGGCCAGCGGCCGCGACCAGCTGGTACAGGCGCAGTTCGCCGGCTGATCCGGTCAGCAGCGGGCTGAGCAGGTAATGATTCGCGGATGGGCCGCGAAGAGCACGAACGCGCCGTGCGCTTCCGCACCGCCCGCCGCGATCCCGAGCTGACCGTCGTCGAGGGCTTCCACGCGCTCAAGCACGCGCTGCGGTTCGGCGCCGAGCTGGTCGAGGCGGTGGCCGTCGACCCGGCGGCCCTGGAGGCGATGGCGGTGGACCTGGCCCCCGACCTGGCGGGGAAGGTCGCCCCCCGGGTCGAGGCGGTCGACAAGCAGACCCTCGCCGACCTGGTCCCCCTGGTGCCGCACACCGGGGTCGCCGCGATCGCCCGCCGGCCGTGCGTCGACCTCGAGGCGGCGCTGGCGGACCCGTCCCCGGCCCCCGCGGTCCTGCTAGAGCAGCCGCGCAACATGGGCAACATCGGCGCCTGCATCCGGGTCGCGGCGGCGGCGGGCGCGGCGGCGCTGATCGCCACCGGCGAGAACGACCCCTGGCATCCCGACGCGGTGCGCGGCGCCGCCGGGCTGCAGTTCGCGCTGCCGGTGGCCAAGGTCGAGTCGCTGCCGGCGAGCGACCGGCCGCTGCTGGCGATCGACCCCGACGGGGAGGAGCTGGCGGCGGAGCGGCTGCCGGACCGCGCCGTGCTCGCCTTCGGCACCGAGCGGCACGGCCTCAGCTCGGAAGTCTTCGAGCGGGCCGACGCGCGGATCTCGATCCCGATGCGCGAAGGTGTGTCCAGCCTCAATCTGGCCACCTCAGTTGCAATTGTTCTTTTTGCAATGAAAATCCGAAGTAACTAGTCCCACCGAAAGGAAAGAACGTGCCGCTCCCAATTGCCGATGTGAGCTTTGGGGAACTCCTCCTCATCGCGCTGGAGGTCTTCTTCTTTGTGATCTGGATCTGGATCCTGATCACGATCCTGACCGACCTCTTCCGTGACCACGAGCTGTCCGGTTGGGGCAAGGCGGGGTGGTGCCTCTTCCTGGTCCTCATCCCCTTCCTCGCCTCGCTGATCTACCTGATCGCCCGTGGCAGCGGCATGCGCGATCGCACGATCAAAGCCCAGGCCGACGCGAAAAAGCATTTCGACGAATACGTGCAGCAGCAGGCGCACGCCGGCTCTTCCGCCGACGAGCTGCACAAGCTCTCCGAGCTGAAGGCGAAAGGCGACCTCAGCCAGGCGGAGTTCGACCAGGCCAAGGCCAAGCTGCTGGCCTGATCCACTCAGGGTCCGGGGGTCGACAACGGCTCCCGGACTCCTCCAAAACTCGCAATTTGCAAGGTAAGTTGCGGGTTATCGACCACCTGCGAGGCCTTTAGGCGGCTTCGCTAGCGTGCGCGGCCGTGCTGTTGAGTTCCTCTACTAGCGCGGCGCGGCGCCGTGCTCTGGTCTTTGCCGCGCTGCTTTTGGCCGCTTCGTGCGCGCTGGCCGTCGCCTGGGCGGACGCCGCCCCTGCCGACCCGCAGGAAAAGCTGGAACAGACTCGCGACAAGCTGGAAGGGGTCCGCGCCGAGAGCAGCGACCTGACGGCGACGATCGCCGAACAGAACCGGGCGATCGACACCAAGCTGGGCGAAGTCTCCGATCTGCGCCAGGAACAGGAAGCGGTCGAGGCCGAACTGGCCGAAAAGCAGGCCGAACTCGACCGCGCCACCGCGGCGCTGGAAGCCGAAGAAGAGCATCTGCAGCGGGTGCGGGCGAAGCTGGAGCGGGCGCTCGATCTTCTGAGCGATCGCCTGGTCGCGATCTACGAGTCGGGCTCGCCCGACCTCGTCAACGCGATCCTCGAATCCGCGGACTGGTCGGAGATGGAAGCGCAGACCGAATACGTGCGCCAGATCCAGGAATACGACAACGCCGTCGTCGGCCGGGTCAAGGATCTGCGCGACCAGGTCCGTTCGGCCGTCGAACGGCTCGACGCGCGGCGGGCGAAGATCGAAGCCGCCCGTGACGAAGTCGCCGCCAAAGAGCGCGAAGTCGCCGCCGCCAAGGCCGAAGCCGCGGCGAGCTTCCATGAACTGAAAGCCGAACAGGCTGCCCGCCAGGAAGCGCTCGACGAGCTGCAGTCGCGCGAAGCGGCGCTCAGCGACAACCTCTCGGTGATCTCCGAACAGGTCGCCTCCGAAGGCGGAGACGCGACCACCGGCCAGATGCCGGCGCCGCTCAACCCCGGCCAGGAAGCGCAGGTGCTGAACGAAAGCGAAGCCAGCGCCCCGGCCTCGGCGCCGCAGGCGGTCAAGGACGTGATCTCAGCCGGCAACGCGATCGCCACCACCCCCTACATCTGGGGCGGCGGCCACGGCTCCTTCGAATCCGAAGGCTACGACTGCTCCGGCGCCGTCAGCTACGCGCTGCATGGCGGCGGACTGTTGGAAAGCCCGCTCGACTCGACCGGCCTGGAGACCTGGGGCGAACCCGGCCCCGGCCAGTGGATCACGGTCTACGCCAACTCCGGCCACGCCTGGATGGTCGTCGCCGGCATCGCCTTCGACACCGTCGGCGGCCCCGGCCCGCGCTGGCACGACCCCTGGGTCGACTCGCCCGAAGGTTTCATCGCGCGTCACCCAGCTGGTCTCTAAATAGATCGTTTCCACCTTTTGGGCCCCCATAGGGGCACCAACCATGGAAACGATGTTCTGAGCGCGCGTCCTCGGGTAGGTTTGCGCCATGGATCTTGAGCAGCAGTTGGAGGAGATGCTCGGGGTCGAGAAATTCGACCCGCCGGAGGAGTTCCGGGCGAACGCGCTCTGGTCGGACCCGAAGGTCTACGAGGAGGCAGCCGCCGACCCCGAGGCCTGGTGGACGGCGCAGGCGAAGGAGCTGCTCGACTGGGACGTCGAGCCGAGCGAAGGGCTCGACGACTCGAACCCGCCCTTCTACAAGTGGTTCGCCGACGGCAAGCTCAACGCCTCGGCGCAGTGCCTTGACCGCCACGTCGAGGCCGGCATCGGCGACCGCGTCGCCTACCACTGGCGCGGCGAGGAGGGGGAGGAGCGCGACGTCACCTACGCCGAGCTGCACCGCGACGTCCAGCGCTTCGCCAACGCGCTCAAGGACCTCGGCGTGCGGAAGGGCGACGTGGTCGGGATCTACCTGCCGATGATCCCCGAGGTCGTCGTCGCGATGCTCGCCTGCGCCCGGATCGGCGCCCCGCACAACGTCGTCTTCGGCGGCTTCTCGGCCGAGTCGGTCGCCGAGCGGATGGACTTCTCCCAGGCCAAGGCGCTGGTCACCGTCGACGGCGCCCGCCGCAAGGGCAAGACGGCGCCGATCAAGCCGCAGGTCGACGAGCACATGGCAAACCACCACGCCCTGGAGAAGATCGTCGTCGTCCGCCACACCGGGATCGAGTGCCCGATGACCGAGGGCCGCGACGTCTACTACGACGAGGTGATGGCGGCGGCCGACCCGGAGTGCCCGGCCGAGCCGATGGAGGCCGAGCACCCGCTCTACATCCTCTACACCTCGGGCTCGACCGCGAAGCCGAAGGGAATCCTCCACACCACCGGCGGCTACATGACCGGGGTCACCGCCACCCACCGCTACGTCTTCGACCTCAAGCCGGAGAGCGACGTCTACTGGTGCGCCGCCGACGTCGGCTGGGTCACCGGCCATTCCTACATCGTCTATGGCCCGCTCTCCAACGGGGCCACCTCGGTGATGTGGGAGGGGGCGCCAGACCACCCGCACAAAGGCATCTGGTGGGAGCTGGTCGAGCGCTACAAGGCGACGATCCTCTACGCGGCGCCGACCGCGATCCGCACCTTCATCAAGTGGGGCGCCGAGATCCCCGCCGAACACGACCTCTCTTCGCTGCGCCTGCTCGGCTCGGTCGGCGAGCCGATCAATCCCAAGGCCTGGCTCTGGTACCACGAGGTGATCGGCGGCAGCCGCTGCCCGATCGTCGACACCTGGTGGCAGACGGAGACCGGCGCGATCATGATCACGCCGCTGCCGGGGATCACCGCGACCAAGCCGGGGTCGGCGACGACGCCGTTCCCCGGGGTCGAGGCCCAGGTCGTCGACGAGTCCGCGGGCGAGCCGGTGGAGGAGGGGCAGGGTCTGCTCGTCCTCGAGCGCCCTTGGCCCTCGATGCTCCGCGGCCTCTACAAAGAGGACGACCGCTTCGTCGAGACCTACTTCTCGCGCTTCGGCAAGGAGCGATACCTGGTCGGCGACGCCGCCCGCCGCGACTCTGACGGCTACTTCTGGGTGATCGGCCGGATCGACGACGTCGTCAACGTCTCCGGGCACCGGCTCTCGACCGCCGAGGTCGAGTCCGCGATCGTCGCCCACCCCGACGTCGCCGAGGCGGCCGTGATCGGCCAGTCCGACGAGGACACCGGCCAGGCGATCTGCGCCTTCGTCACCGTCCGCGGCGAGAAGGCCGAAAGCGAGGAGCTGGTCGAGGGCATCCGCGCCACCGTCGCCGAGCGGATCGGCAAATTCGCCCGCCCGAAGCGGATCGTCTGGGCCGACGACCTGCCGAAGACCCGCTCGGGGAAGATCATGCGCCGCCTGCTGCGTGACATCGCCGAGGGCCGCGCCCTGGGCGACGTCACCACTCTGCGCGACCCCGACGTGATGAAGGAGCTCGAGTCGAAGATCGCCGAGGAGCAGGCGAAAGCCGAGTAAACGCCCCTATCGGGGCCGGGCCATGCGCTCGATCGCGAGCTCGAGCGCCTGCAGCTGCTGCTGGACGCTCTTCAGCTCGCGCAGCGCCAGCGCCTCGGCGCTCATCTGCTCCTCCTCCAACTCCTCCTCGATCTCGGCGATTTCAGGCGCGAGGAAGCGCTGGGCGAAGGAGCCGGTGAGCAGGGCGACGAACCCGATCCCGACCAGGAGGACAAAGACGGAGACGATCTCGCCGCCGGTGGTGGTCGGCTCGATGTTCGAGCCGAGCGTCGTCATCGTCGTGATCGCCCAGTAGATGTCGTCCCAGAAGTCGAGGTCCTGGCGCTGCTCGAAGGCGTCGAAGAGAGCGGCGCCGCCGACCACGGTCAGCGTCGCCAGCAGGGCGGCGTATCGCACTCCCTCCAGCGAGAAGACCTCGCGCGAGAGCTGGGCCAGCCGCAGGAGGCGGAGCAGGCGGAGCAGGCGCAGGACCCGGAGGCTCTGCAGTCCGGCGGGGAGGACCGGAGGGGTGAGGAAGACGATGACGAGGTCGAGCGGGTGGTGGCGGAGCCATTTGCGCCGGTCGGGGACGACCGAGAGCATCACCACGAACTCGACCAGGAAGGCGGTCCAGGTCACCCAGTTGAGGACGACGGCGATGTGCTGCAGCAGCCCGCCAGGCTCGGACTCGGTGATCGCCACGGTCGGCAGGGTCAGCGCCGCCGCGATCAGCATCGGCGTCTTCAGCCGCTCGGCGACCCGCGTGCTGCGAGCGTCCATCCCCGGCTCGAATTGGACGGGCAGCTGCTCGGCTCTGGGCTCCACCGCGACTGATTCGACGGCGCGAAGAGGTGTCCTGGCCCTAGAAACGACAAGACCCGCCGCGAGGCGGGTCGAGTCTGGTGATGCGGGGAACCACCCCGCAGACGGTTGACACCCGTGCCCTCAAGTTAGCACGACACGTCCATCCTCGAACCCGCTGTCCGAGGTGCGAATCAGCAGAAGGGTGGCGATCAGGCCGAGGAGGGCGAAGCCGGCGCCGACGAGGAAGGCGGAGGAGAAGCCGTCGGTGAGGGTGGCGGGGTCCTGGGAGGTGCCGATCTTGGAGTTGGCGATCGCGGCGAGGACGGCGAGGCCGAGGGCGCCGCCGACCTGCTGAGAGGTGTTGATCAGTCCGCTGGCGAGGCCCTGCTCGCGGTCCTGGACGCCGGAGACGGCGGCGATCGTGACCGGGACGAAGGCAAAGCCGAGGCCGACGGCGGCGAGCAGCGAGGGGCCGAGGATGTCGGCGAGGAAGCTGCCGTCGGCGGAGATCTGGCTGAACCAGAGGAGGCCGGCGGCGATCAGGACCATGCCGGTGGCGAGGATCGGCTTGAAGCCGACTTTGGTCACCAGGCTGGAGGCGATGCCGGCCGAGAGGATGATCGAGACCGCCAGCGGCAGGTAGGAGAGCCCCGCCTTGATCGCGCTGAAGCCGAGCACCTGCTGCATGTAGAGCGAGATGAAATAGAACATCGAGAAGAGCGAGGCGCCGACCAGGATCCCGACCACGTTGGCGCCGGTGATCGTCCGCAGGCGGAAAATCGAGAACGGCACCAGCGGCGCCCGCGAGCGCCGCTCGATCGCGACGAAGGCGATCAGCAGGATCGCGGCGGCGGCGAGGACGCCGATCGTCTGCGTCGACCCCCAGCCGGCGTCTTCGGCGTCGAGCAGGGCGAAGACGAGCGCCGAGAGGCCAAGAGTGATCGTCGTCGCGCCGGCGACGTCGAAGGTCCGCACCTCCTGCTCGGCGTGGGATTCGGCGATCAGGCTCGGCGCCAGAGCAGCCGCCGCGATCCCGATCGGGACGTTGACCCAAAGCACCCATTCCCAGCCGATGTATTCGGTCAGGACGCCACCGAGGAGGACTCCGGCGGCGCCGCCGGAGCCGGCGACGGCGCCCCAGATCCCCAGCGCTTTGTTGCGCTCGGCGCCGTCGCGGAAGGTGGTGGCGACGATCGAGAGCGCGGCGGGGGAGAGGATCGCCGCGCCCAGGCCCTGGACGGCGCGGGCGGCGATCAGCTGGCCCGAGTCGGCGGCCAGCCCGCCGGCCAGCGAGGCTAGGGCGAAGAGGACCAGCCCGAACATGAAGACGCGGCGGCGGCCGAGCAGGTCGGCGAGACGGCCACCGAGCAGGAGGAAGCCGCCGAAGGTGAGGACGTAGGCGTTTACCACCCAGGGCAGGCCGCTCTCGCTGAAGTCGAGCGCGTCTTTGATCGTCGGCAGCGCGACGTTGACGATCGAGGCGTCGAGCACGACCACGAACTGGGCAGTGCAGAGCAGGATCAGGGCGATCCAGCGCTTGTCGCGGGCGGCGGCGGCGTCAGTCATGCGGCATCTCCATGGAGCGACGAGGTTTCCACATTCCCACCACCGGCTCTTCTCGAAACGTGCTCACCTCGAGGTCCTAAGATCGATCTATGTGCAGAAACATCAGAACCCTCCATAACTTCGATCCACCCGCGAGCGACGAGGAGATCCAGGCCTCGGCACTGCAGTACGTGCGCAAGATCAGCGGCTCGACCAAGCCGTCGCAGGCCAACGCCGAGGCCTTCGACGAGGCGGTCGAGGCGGTGGCCGCCGCCACCCGCGATCTGCTGGACCGGCTCGTCACCAAGGCGCCGCCGAAGGACCGCGAGGTCGAGGCCGCCAAGGCCAAGGCCCGCTCGGAAGCGCGCTTCGCCGCCTAGCTCCGCGCGAGGAATTCGACCAGCAGCCGCTCGACCGTCTCCGGCGCGTCGGCGAAGGGCCAGTGGCCGCTGGCGGCGAGCACGTGGACGTCGGCCGAGGGGAAGGCCCGGCGCTGCTCGGCGGCGTAGGAGGCCGGCAGGTAGGCGTCGTGCTCGCCCCAGATCACCAGCGCCGGGACGTCGCGCGGAGCCAGCAGCCCGATCAGGTTCTCGGACATGCCGCCGGGGTCGGGCGTCGCCCGGTAAAGCTTGAGGACGGCTCGCCGGGTGCGCCGGTCGTAGTGGTCGTACATCGTTTCGACGAACTCGCGCGGCAGCCCGCGCGGCTCGTTGCGTTTGAGCGCGAACCGGTAGCCGCGGCGGTTGGTGATCGCCTGGAAGAGCTCGCCGAGGACCGGCGTGCGCCAGATCCGCGCCAGGCTGTGCCAGCTGTAGCCGGGGAGGACCCCGGTGTCGATCAGGACGATGCCGGCGAGGGAGTCCGGATGGGCCATCGCCCAGATCAGGCCGATCGGG
The DNA here is from genome assembly GCA_035703365.1 of Solirubrobacterales bacterium. Classification (GTDB taxonomy): domain Bacteria; phylum Actinomycetota; class Thermoleophilia; order Solirubrobacterales; family 70-9; genus VAYN01. Next base: position 5,673 of record DASSYI010000040.1, on the reverse strand, counting down.
CCGCCGAAGTCATGGAGGACCAGCTGGGCCCGCTCGACTCCCAGCTCCGCCAGCGCTCCGGCGAGGAACTCCGCGTAGCCGAACGGGGTGTGCTCGAACCCGTCGGGGGCGATCGTCTCGCCGAAGTCGGGCAGGTCGAAGGCGAGCGCCCGGTGGCCGGCGGCACCGGTGGCGCCGACCAGCCGCACCCAGTCGTCAGCCGAGCCCGGGTTGCCGTGGACGAAGACGACGGCCTCGGCGGCCTCGGCCGGGCCCGCCTGCACGAGGCGGGTCCTGGTGCCGCCGGCGAGCAGGGTCGCGCGCTCGACCGCGCCGCTCATCGGGCCAGCGCGTGGCGGGCGTTGACCGCGACCGCGCGCGGCAGCAGCCGCGGCATCATCTGCTCCGGCCTGATCCGCCGGGTCCCCATGCGGTCGAGCAGCTCGGCCGACTTCGGGTCGCGGGCCGCGGCGGAGAACATCAGCCGTTCGACCGGGCTCATCGGCCGCCCGGTGGCGTAGTCGTGGATCAGGAAGGCGTGGACGCGCAGCTCCCGCCGGTGGCGGCGGCGGTAGCTCTCCAGTCCCTGCTCGAGCGACTCTTCCCCCTGCAGCGCCGGCCGCACCGCATCGGAGAGCCACTCGGCCGACTGGAAAGCCCAGCCGCAGCCGACGCCGAAGAGCGGGTCGGTGGCGAGCGCGGCGTCGCCGATCAGCGCCAGCCCGGCGGCCACCGGCTTGCGCACCCGGTTGGTCATGTCGATCTTGCCGAGCACCGGTTCGACCACTCGCGAGTCGCGGATCGGCGGCGCCTCGGGCACGTCGGCGACGAAGCGGATGAGCGCCCCTTCGGGGTCCTGCTTGAATTCCGGCAGGCGGTCCTTGGTCGGCATCGCTGCGTAGAAGGTGAGGCCGCTGTCGGTGGGGAAGGCGGCCGCCCAGTGCGGGTCGAGGAACCAGATCGTGCTGTCGGGCGAGTGCTTCGGCGGCGGGCCTTCGAAGTAGCCGCCGTAGGCGATGCGGTTGTGGGGGTGGGTCTTGACGGGCACTTCGGAGAGCTCGGCGACCTTCGAGTCCCGGCCGTCGGCACCCACGGTGAGGCGCCCTCGCACCTCCCGCCGCACTCCCTCCTTGTCGCGGGCGACCACCCCGCCGAAGCCGCCGTTCTCGCGCAGCAACCCCTCGACGCTCCAGCCCAGCATCAGCTCGACGCCTGGCGTCTCGGCCGCGGTGGAGCGGACAAGCGGGTCTAGAACCTCGCGGCGGAGGTTGACTCCGTGGCCGGCGCGGTCGGGCGGCGCTTCGACCCATCCCCATCGGGTCCACATGTGCATCTGCGGCCGCAGCCCGCCGGCCGCTTCGATCGGCTCGAGCAGGCCGAGCCGCTCGATCGCCGGAACCCCCGAGGCCTGAATGAAGTGCGAGCACATGCGCTTGTAGGCGCCCGGGTCGGGTTGCTTCTCGACCAGCGCGACGCGCAAGCCGGCGCGGCCCAGTTGGATCGCCGTCGCGCAGCCGGCGAGGCTGGCGCCGACGACGACCGCGTCGTACGCCGCCCGGTTGTCGATGATGCTCTTGTCGGACTCGGTGCTGGGCATCTGGGGCCTCCCGCGATCGCCTTCGTCAACCATTCGTCCCGTACTATACGCCTCGAACTATGAAAAGCAAATCGAAAGAGATCAAGCTCACCGGCACCTCCTACGCCCTGATGGCCGTCCTGCGGGAGTTCGGCGAGTTGACCTCCTACGACATCAAGCAGGCGATGGAGAGCTCGATCCAGAACTTCTGGCCCGTCCCGCACACGACCGCCTACGAGGAGCCGGCGCGCCTGGCCGCCGCCGGCTATCTCGCGGCCCGGCAGGAGGAGGGGGGACGCCGCCGCCGGGTCTACTCGCTGACCGACAAGGGGCGCGAGTCGCTCGCCGCCTGGGCGGAGGAGCCGGGCGCCCCGCCGCCCCAGCTGCGCGACGAAGCGATGCTGAAAGTATTCGCCGGGGGGGACCCGACCGGGCTGGTGGAGTTGCGCCTCGCCTGGCACCGGGCGAAACTGGAGGAGCTGCGCGGCTACCTCGCCCTGGTCCGGGAGAGCGAGGGCTTCGAGGGCTCGGAGCGAACGCTTGTCGCCGGCATCGCCTACGAGGAAAAGATGCTCGAGCTGCTCGAGCCCCTCGCGGGAGCGGCCGGAGCCGACTAGGCGCCTGGTCCCCGGCCGGCGCGGATCAGGCGTCGGGCGTTCGTGGCGAGGATGCGGGCGGCCATCGGCGCGAGCACCTCCTGCGGCCTCGCGCGCCGGGTCCCGACCGCCTCGAAGAGGGCAGCCGCCTTTCGATCTTCGACGGCGGTGGCGATCGTCAGCCGTTCGCCGAAGTCGAACTTGCGCCCGGTGGAGTAGCCGTGGATCAGGCGAGCGTGCATCCCCAACCCTCGGCGGTGGCGCTTGCGGTAGCGGCGCAACCCGTTCTCCAGCGAATCGATCCCGCGCAGGGAGGGCGAGACGCTGTCGGCCAGCCATTCGCCGGACTGGAAGGCCCAGCCGCAGCCGACCCCGAATAAGGGATCCGCTGCGAGCGCGGCGTCGCCGACCAAGGCAAGCCCAGGGGCCACCGGTCCGCGGATCCTGTTCGTCATGTCCAGCTTGCCGATCATCGGCCCCACCCGGCGCGATTCGCGGATCGGAGGTGCCTCGGGGATGCTGCCCACCCACTCGACCAACGCCCCCTCGATGTCCTCCTTGAATTTGGGTAGGTGGTCCTTGGTGGGCATCGCGACGTAGAGGACGAGACCGTTGTCGGTAGGAAACGCGGCGGCGACCTGGGGGTCCATCATCCACAGCCCAGCGTCGGGGGCGAAATCCGGCAGCGGGCCTTCGAAGTAGGCAGCGTAGGCGAACCGGCCGTGGGGGCGCGTCTGTTCCCTGACCTCGGCCAGCCCGGCAATCGGCGAATCGCGCCCGTCGGCGGCGATCGTGAGGCGTGCCGGAATCTCCAGATCCGCACCATCGGGATCGCGGATGGCGACTCCGGCGATTTTGACCTCGTCGCGCAGCAGGCGGACCGCGGTCCAGCCGGGCAGGAACTCGACCCCCGGCGTTGCGGCCGCAGCGGCCCGTACCAGTGGATCCAGCACCTCCCGCCTGAGGTTGACGCCGTAGGCCGTCGGCCGTTCGGTCGGCTCAATCCACCCCCATCTGGTCCAGACTCTCCCGCGGGCGCGCTGTCCACCGGCGACAAGGATCGGCTCCATCAGGCCCAGCCGTTCGAGAGTCGGGACCGCGGGGGCTTGGATGAAGTGGGAGCAAAGCCGCTTGTAAGCCGCGGGGTCCGGGTTCTTCTCGATCAGGGCGACCCGGGCGCCGGCCCGGCTGAGGAGGATCGCTGCGGTGCACCCCGAGAGGCTGGCGCCGACGATCGCGACGTCGAAATTGGCCCTTGCCGCCATGTCCGACAAGCGTAAGGGCAAACCATTTTGCCGATGTTGCGGTTCGACCAGGCAACTAGTTTGCTAAACTAATTACCAGAGCTAATCAATGCAGAAGCAGGCCGAGAACATTCCCCTTTCAGAGCGCGCTGCGCACTTGCGCATCGCGATCGTCCGCACCGCCCGGCGGCTGCGCCAGGAGGCGGCCGCGGAGACGAGCGGGCTGACCCCGACTTCGGTCGCGGCGCTGGCGACGATCGAGCGCCACGGCCCGATGACCCCGAGCGAGATCGCCGCGGTCGAGCGCGTCAAGCGGCCGACGATCACCCGCACCCTCGAGTGCCTGCTGCGGGAGGGTCTGATCGACCGCGCCCGCGACCCGCAGGACGGGCGCAGCGCCCTGATCAGCGTCAACCGCGCCGGCCGCGAGCGGCTGCGGCGCCTGCGCGGGCGCAAGAACGCCTACCTGGCCAAGCGCATGCGCGACCTCTCGGCCGATGAGGTCGAGACGCTCGAGCGCGCGGCGGAGATCCTCGAGCGGATGCGGGAGGGCGACCGAGGGTGAGCGCCGCCCTCCGTCACTCGTTCAACTCGCTGGAGGTCCGGAACTACCGCCGCTACTTCGCCGGCCAGCTGATCTCCCTTTCGGGGACCTGGATGCAGACGGTCGCGGCGATCTGGGTGATCCTCACCCTCACCGACAGCGGCGTCGCCGTCGGCCTCACCACTGCACTGCAGTTTCTGCCGATGCTGCTGCTCGGCGCCTGGGGCGGCCTGCTCGCCGACCGCATCCCCAAGCGCCGGCTGCTGATCACCACGCAGGCGCTGATGACGATCCCGGCGGCCGGCCTCTTCGCGGTCACCGCGACCGGGGTCGTCACGCCCTGGATGGTCTACCTCGCCGTCTTCGCCTTCGGCACGCTGAACGCGATCGACAACCCCACCCGGCAGAGCTTCGTTTACGAGATGGTCGGCCCCGACCGCGTCGTCAACGCGGTCAGCCTCAACAGCGTCATCGTCCAGGCGGCGCGGATCGTCGGCCCGGCGCTGGCGGGGGTGCTGATCGCCACGGTCGGGGTCGTACCCTGCTTCGGCCTCAACGCGCTGACCTTCGTGGCGATGATCCTCGCCCTCTGGGGGATGGACCCGGGCCGGCTGCACGCGGCGCCGGTCGCCGGGCGCGAGCCGGGTGCGATCCGCGCCGGCCTGCGCTACGTGCGCGCTACGCCGGAGCTGATGGTGCCGCTGGCGCTGATGGGGCTGGTCGGGACGCTCGGCTTCAACTTCCAGGTGGTGCTGCCGCTGCTCGCCAAGTTCAGCTTCGAGTCCGGGGCGATGACCTACGCCGCCCTGGTCTCGGCGATGGCCGTCGGCTCGATCGCCGGCGCCCTGGTCAACGGCCACCGCGGCCGCACCGGCCCGCGCCTGATCGCCGGCGGCGCGCTCGCCTTCGGCGTCTCGGCCCTCCTCGCCGCGGCGATGCCAAGCCTCGCCCTGGAGATCGTGATGCTGGCCCTCCTAGGAGCCGCCGCGGTCACCTTCGCCGCAACGATCAACTCCACCCTCCAGCTGGCGGTCACCCCGGAGATGAGAGGCCGCGTAATGGCTCTCTACAGCGTCGTCTTCCTGGGCTCCACTCCGATAGGAGCCCCCCTGACCGGCTGGCTAGCCCAAACCTACGACCCCCGAGTAGCTCTGGTCCTAGCCGGCATCGCGGGCCTCTCAGCAGCGTGGGCAGCCCACATCAGCTTCAGCCACATAAAAGGCCGCCACGAGCCCTCACCCGCAGAGCATCAAGTCGCCTGAGAGGAGGTCGGTGGGGGTGCCCCGGGTACTCAGCATGGAGCCGGCCAATAGCGGCCTGAGGCGTCAGCAATCCGGCGATTCAGCCGGCGGAGGTGCTCCCGGGGCACCCCCACCGACCTCCTCGCTACCAATCAACTAGCCGATGTACCCAGCCGATTCGAGGTAGGCCTTAGCGGCCGCCTTAGGCGTTTCCTTTTCGAGTTCGACCCGAGCGTCAAGCTCCTGCATCACCTTCAGGTCAAGCCCTTCCTGGACCTTGAGAATCGTCTCTTCGTAGTCCGGACCCGCTTCTTCGGCGACCTTCTTCTCGGTCACGAAGATGATGTTGCCAGCCGGGAAGACTTCCTTGTCGTCTTCGAGGATGACGAACTTGTCGCTCTCGGCCGAGAGCTGCGGGTCGGTGGTGAAGAGGATCGAGAGATCCGCCTGACCCTTTTCCAGCACCGTGTAGCGGAGGCCGATGTCGACCGGG
>DASSYI010000072.1:0-85387 GCA_035703365.1 Solirubrobacterales bacterium | reverse complement strand
CACGTCGAGGAGGAGCGCCCGATCGGCTCCGGCGAGGACTACGGCGCCGGAGCGTCTCCTCAACCCGCCTAGCTCTATCGTTCCGGCCTCGGCCGGAGTGGCGGAACTGGCATACGCGATCGACTCAAAATCGATTGCCCTAACGGGCTTGTGGGTTCGAATCCCACCTCCGGCATCGCGATCGACAGCCGCAGCGCATCACGTTGTCCATGCAATACATGGCGAACTTGATGCGCTGCGCCGGCGGTCGACGAAAAGCCCTCAGGCGGGCTGCGGGGCGCCGTTCTCGGGTGGGGCGCCGGCGCCGTAGTCTTCGCCGGAGCCGATCGGGCGCTCCTCCTCGACGTGCCACTCCTGGTTGAAGGCATAGAGGGCGGCGGCGACGAGGACGATCTGCAGCAGGCCGAGGACGATCACCAGGACGCCGATCAGCGAGGAGCCGAGCGCCGCCTCGTCGAAGCCGGCGCGGTCGCGGTTGAACCAGCTTTCGGCGCCGACCGCGCAGAAGATCGCGAGGATCATCGAGAGCGCGGCCGCGACCGGCAGGATGCCGCGGTTCCAGCGCGCAACGAGGAAGGCAAAGAAGGCGTAGAGGAGGGCGTAGATCGCGCAGACGATTCCCATCCCGCTGCCGCCCTTCAACAGCGGCCAGCCGCCGAGCGTGATCAGCGCCGCGATCACCGCCGTGGCCGCGAGCAGCAGCACGACAACGAACTTGGTCGTAACCGAGCTCGCCTTTTCCCGATTGGGCCGCCACAGTTCGTAGCCGGGCCTCAGCTCTCCTACCGCCACGGCCCGATCATAGAATCTGTGAGCGACGCGGCGGCGTTGGCCGCGCGTTAAGGCCCGATCGGGCCGGCCACGCGGGCGTGGCGGAATTGGCAGACGCGCCAGGTTTAGGTCCTGGTGGGCTTCGGCCCGTGGGGGTTCAAGTCCCTCCGCCCGCACTGCGACACCCTGTTTTTTCGTCCTTGGGGAGGCGATAGGGTCGGGAAGTCACCGACCGGAGGAGTTTCCTTGTCCCGTCTTCGCCGTCCTGCCAAACCACTGATCGCCCTGCTCGCGTTGGCGGGCCTCGTCGTCGCCCTGAGCGGCTGCGTCTACTTCAAGCCGAACAGCCTCTCGCTAAGCCAGCCAGGTGGGATCGGGTCGGTGCGGGTCCACTTCGAACTGTGCACGGAACCCCTTCCGAACTGTGAACCCAGCGAAGGCGAAGCACCGGTGCAATACCTGCTCGCGATCGCCGTGCCCCCGGGCGCCACTCCTCCACAGACGATCACCGCCGCGCCGCGAAACGGCGGACCGCCGATCATTTTCACCTTGAACGAAGAAGTGGCCCGGGAGTTCGAAGCGGCGTCGCCGAGCGTGCAAAAACTGCTGGTGGAAGAAGGGGCGCCGCCTGAAGCCAAACAGATCATCGGCGGACCGTTCCCGCCTGCCGGTTTGCGCGGCGTCGGCTATCTCTCGGGGCCGATCTCGGAGGCCCCGGGCTCGACGCTCGAATGGTCCGTCGACGCGGACTTCGGAGTGCCGGTCGCCGCGGACGGCAGCCCGTTCACGGGGCCGTTCTCGGCGGGCGTTGCGCTCGGCATTCGGGGCGTCGCGCCCGAAGCTCCGGAAAACCGGCCGGTGCAGTGCGTCAAGCCTGTGGTCGGGGAAGAACCCCCCAAAGGCGCCGCGATCTGTGGCGGGACCAACCAGCAGGCCCAGGTCGGCACCTCCGACCTGCGAATTTCCGGTCCCAGCAAAGCGACCGAAGTTTTTGTCGGCGGCAGCGCGCCGGTCAAGTTCAAGCTCAATTACGCCACCACCGGGACGACGATCCCGAGCTTCGCGCTCAAAGCGACGACCTCGCTGAAAGGCGGCAAAGCAGGGGTCGCAAGCGGGTCCAGCTTCGTGCCCGCCGCAATCGACCCGACCTCCCACCGCGCCCCGACCGCGACCAGCGAAGCGAAGGTCACGGCTCCCAAGAACGCCAAACCCGGGACCTACGAAGTCACCCTCACCGCAACCGCGCCGCAGGGGGGCACCGCCTCCCAGGTGGCGAAGGTGAAGGTCGTGAAGCCGAAGCTGAAGCTCGGCGGCGTGAAGCTGAACAAGGCGAACGGGACCGCGACCGTCACGGTCAAGGTCCCCGGCGCCGGCACTCTGACCGTCTCCGGCAAGGGGATCGCCAAGGCGAAGAAGAAGGCGAAGAAGGCCAAGAAGCTGAAGATCACCGTCAAGGCGAAGGGCACGACCAAGGCCGCGCTCGAAGCGACCGGCAAAGCGAAGGTCAAGGCCAAGTTCAGCTTCAAGCCGAAGTCCGGCATCACGGTGAACAAGTCCAAGAGCATCACCCTGAAACAGAGCTGACCGACCGAGCGCTGCCTGGCCCGTCCAGGCGGCGCTCGTTAGGATCAGACCCCTGGGGCACTGGCCAAACTGGCTAAGGCACCGGTCTCCAAAACCGGCGATTCTAGGTTCGAGTCCTAGGTGCCCCGTCGTTTCGCCGGCTGAGCTCCGCGGCTAGAGGGTGCGGGGAACGTAGGTCTCGGCGACGCCGATGATGAGCAGGACGGTGAGGCCCAGATAGACCGTGGCGACGGCGACCTTGGTCCTCGTCGGTACTGCGTGAAATGCGCGGCTCCCCTCCGAGTGCCGGTTCTTGAAACGGTGGTAGAGCTCCGGCCCGCCCAGCGCGAGCACGAACAGAAGCATGAAGGGGCCGAGAAAGACGACGGTTGCGGCGACGGCGATGAGGAGCCCGGCGAGCCAGATCAGGGGGCCGAGGACGGCCATCGCCCTTCCTCCGTCGAGGGGCAGCACCGGCATCAGGTTGATCAGGTTGATGAAGAAGCCGATGTAGGCGAGGGCGCGCCAGAGGTCGCTGCCGGTCGCCAGCCAGATGGCGAGCGGGATCAGGGTCGCGGCGGTGCCGAGGACCGGACCGGCCAGCCCGACCCTGGCCTCCGCGGCGGCGTCCTTGCCGAGGGACTTGGCCGAGATCACGGCGCCGACGAAGGGGATGAAGATCGGAGCGGAGGCCTCGACGCCCTCCCGGCGCAGCTGGATCACGTGACCCATCTCGTGGATGAAGAGCAGCAGTACAAAGCCGACGGCGAACGGCCAGCCGAACGCCAGGCCGTAAGCGACGATCGAGACGAACATCGTCCCCAGCGTCGCCACGGCCTTGACCTTGATCGCGGCCAGGAAGAGAAGCTTGGCCTTGCTCGCCAGAAGGCCGAGCGGGACCAGGATCCCGCCGAGCTTCTTCAGCAGCGACTGCCGGCGCTCCTTCTCCAGGTCCTCGGCCGACAGCGGCTCGGGTGCGATCAGCGGCGCGGGCGCCAGGACGGCGTTTGCCTCCAGCGCATCCGCCTCTTGCCGGCTCAGCTCCATGCCGGAGACGATAGCCCCCGGGCGGTCGCGTCCAGGCTCCTGGCGCTAAATAGGTACGCCCGGGGTTGCATCGCCGGGGCGGTTGTGGAAGGTTGCGACCGCCGATGCTCAGCCGCCACCGACTGCTCGTAGCCGTTTGCGGTGCTCTGGCGGCGCTTTGCGTCGCCCAAGCTGAGGTCGCGGTCGCCGCCCCGGCGCCTACCGGGATCGGCTGGACGGTGATCGATCGCTACGGCGGCGACCCGGACGGCGACGGCAAACTCGACGGGGCGGGGAAGCTCAATCCCGCCGACCTGAACAAGTTCGCGGTGCGGGTGCTGCCGACCGAGGCGGTGTGCCAGGAACTGGAGCAGGCCGTGTGGCGGGTCGACGAGCGGACGGTCAAGCCGGTGCTGGAACCGGGCGAGAGCTGCGGCGCGGTTGTCCGGGTCCGGGGGGAGGGGGAGCACAAGGTCAGGGTCTTCGCCCGCAACCGGGAGGAGGTGGCGCGGGTCACCGTCGACGACCGGTTGATCGTCGCCCTCGGCGACTCCGTTGCCTCCGGCGAGGGCAATCCGGAAGGGTCGAAGCACGAATGGCTGGAGCGGCCCTGTCACCGCAGCGCCGCCGCCGGCTTCGAGCAGGCGGCCCGTCAGCTCGGCGAAGTCGACCGGCGCCGCTCGGTCACCTTCGTCAGCCTCGCCTGCTCGGGCGCGCGGATCGACAAGGGGCTGCTCGGGGCCTATGCCGGGATCGAGCCGCGCGCGGACAGCGAATACCCGCCCCAGGTCGATCGCCTGCGGAGGATCGCCGGGAGGCGGTCAGCCGAGGATGGCGAGCCCGCGGTCGACGCGGTCCTGCTCAGCGTCGGCGCCAATGACGTCCGCTTCGCCGAGATCGCCGAACGGTGCGCCTGGTTCGACAGGTGCCCGGAGCGGGTGAAGACGTCGCTCGAACAGCGGATCGACGAGCTCGCGGGGGGCTACGACGAGCTCGGCGAAGCCCTGGACGCGGCGGCGCCGGACACGCCGGTGCTGATCAGCGATTACTACGACCCCACCCACGGCGAAGACGAACACTTCTGCCCGGGGCCGCTCGCGACCAGCAGGGAAGAGTCGAAGTGGGCCTACGACCACGTGCTGCGCCCCCTCAACGCCGAAGTCGCCGCGGCCGCCGAACGCAACGCGTGGCAGCGCGTCGGCGGGATCGCCGCCGACTTCCGCTTGCACGGCTACTGCGCGAAGAAGAAGCCGTGGGTGCGGACGTTGCCGAAAGCGCTCGCGCTCGAGGACCCGGAGGGAACGCTTCATCCCAACGAAGAAGGCCACCGGGCGATCGCCAAACGCGTCGCCCGCCCGCTGGCGGCGCTGCTCGGCTTCCGGACCCCGGCGGATCCCCCGGAAGCCGACGAGGGGGGCGGCATCCCGGACGTGCCGACCTGGATCGTCTTCCTGCTGCTCGTCGTCTTCGCCTACCCGGCGGCGCGGGCGCTGATGATCATGCGCCCGACCTGGCCCGAGGACCCCGCCGGCGTGAAGCGGGCGCGGCCGGAGATCGCCGCGGTGCAGGCCGGGCTCTCGCTCCGCTACCTGCTGCTGATCGCACTCGGGATCCTGGTCGCCCTCGGCGCGATGCTGATCCTCGCCGGCCTGGCTGGGCGGGCGATCCTCTGGCTGCGCTTCTGGTCCGCGCACCTGCCCGCCGACCAGGCGGTGCGGGCGGTCTCGGCCGGGGAACTCGTCTCCACCGGGTCGGCAGCGCTGGCGATCTTCCTCGGCCTCGGGCTGCTGGCGGCGACGCTGGCCTGGCTCCTCGACGCCAACGGCCGCGAGGTGCGGGCGACCCGGCGCGGGCTGATCGCGATTGGCCTGGCCGAGGTCGTCGCCGCGATCTGGATCGGCGACTTCCGCCGCGATCAGCAGGTCCAGCTCTTCTTCGGCCTGCTCGCCGCCGCGCTGCTGCTCCACTACCTCGTCGACCGGTTCCTGGAGTGGCGCCACAAGCAGCGATCCAAGTCGCTCGCGAGCGGCAGCACCGCCTCGCCGGCGCAGGGGGCATGGGAGAGCTTCAAGAACAGCTGCGGCGAGTTCCTGCGCCGGGACGAAAGCCGGCTCCTCCGGATCTGGAAGGTGGCCCCGTTCCTGCTGCTGGCGGTCGCGCTCTTCCTCTCGACCTGGACCGACGGCACCGACCGGCGCCTGGTGCTCGTCGCCTATGCGCTGGCGGCGATGGCCTTCGCGGCCCCCGGCGGGTTGGCCGCCCCCGGCGTGCGCTGGCGCAAGCTCGATGAGCCGGCCAAGCGCTCCCTGACACTGCCCCGCATCGCCCTCGCCCTGACCGGCGTCGCGCTGGTGGTCGTCTTCCTCGTCCGCGACGAACCCTGGTTTGCCGGCGTCGTCGCCGTCGCGGTTGTCCTCGGCCTGCTCTGCCTCGCGGTCGCCGCCGTCTCCGGCAACCGCTTCGCTCCCTACGGGCTCGCGGTGCTCGCCTCGGTGCCGCTCTTCGCCGGAGCCGCCGCCTTCCTGCACGGGGTCGACTCGCCGGAACTGCAGCCGGTGGCGGCGATCCTCGACGACGGCGAAGCGGTCTGCGGCGCATACGTCGGCGAAAGCGACGGCCAGCTCTGGCTCGCCCGGATCGTCCTCGACGACGACGCCGGCAACCACCGGCCGCAGCGCGGCGCGATCGAGCCGATCGAGGTCGACGGCCTCGCCGCCCGCTCGCTCGGCCCGCTGGAACCGGTCGACCTCGTCGACCTGCGGGCGCGCCAGCTTCGCGACGAGCTGCTCGAAGAAGCGGGCGACGGCGACCCGGTGAAACGGACGCCCAGTTGCGAAGGGACCCCGGCGATGCGGGAATCGATCGCCGGCAGCGAGGGAAGGCCGAGCCCGGACCCCGACCTCCAGCTTGCCGAGACCTACCAACCGGAGCTGATCGTCGACCGCCATGACCGCTTCTGGCCGGTCCCGGTCGAGACGCTGTTCTCGATCCGGGATCGGCGCTCGACGATCTGCCGTTTGGTCGCCGCCGGCGACTGCCTGCGCCTTGGCACGCCGGGAGAGTTTCCCTGGATCGGCGGGCAGGGCGAGTCGCTCGAGTACCCCGCCGCCGACAACGATCCCGGCGAGCAGCACGACCAGATGGTCGGCGCCCTGGGCACCGCGGATCCGGAGGCGAGCGCGACCGAGTACTACCTCGTCCACCGCACTCCGGACGGGCCGATCTCGATCCAGTACTGGTTCTTCTATCCCTTCAACTACCAGCCCAACGAGATCGCCGCCGGCGGCTTCCACGAGGGGGACTTCGAGGCGATCGGCGTGCTGCTCTCGAAAGCCGGCGAACCCCGCTACGTCTGGATGAACCGCCACAACGCCGAGGGCCGCGCCTTCCCCTGGGCCGACGAAGCGCTGAGCCGGCCCGACGGCCACCCGCGCGTCTTCGCCGCCCGCGGCAGCCACGCCACCTACGAGAACTGCGAAGGCCAGGTGCGGCCCTTCGACATCACCGGGCTGATCGACGACCACCCGACCTGCGACGAAGGGCGGCAGCTTCACCTGATGCCGGAGGTGACGCCGCTGGTCGACCTCTCGCGGGTCGGCTGGGCCTGCTGGCAGGGGTTCTTCGGCCACCGCAACGGCGGCGCCGGGATCTACGAAGGGTCGAACAAGTTCTTGATCGCCGACGCGCCGAAGAGCCCGCTCTGGCAGCAGAAGTTCGGCGGCGTCGAAAAACAGCCCTGCCTCGGCATTTCCGACCCGGGCGGCCGCGACGGCCCGGGCGAAGAAGTGCTCGAGGAGGGGAGTGGGGTGCCGGCGAAGCTGCGCGAAGGGGCGAGCCCCCTGGAGAACGCGATCGACGACTGCTCGGACTGGATGAAGCCGGCGACCAGCGGCATCTACATGGTCGCCTGCAACCAGTACTGGCTCAAGCACTACGTCGAAAGCGGTCTCGAGGATGACGGCGGCGCCAAGGTCCGGATCGAGGCGGTCGGCAGCAAGGCGCCGCCGCCCGAGCCGCTGCCGGTCCCCGCCGTGCGCCGCAACCGCCACGGCGCCTATCTCAGCGACTGGCGGATCGCCGCCGACCGGCAGGCCACCGTCACCGTCTTCGCCTCCTGCCCGAGCACGGAAGGGGTCGTCTCCGCCCGCTTCGAAGACGTCGTCCTGCAGCCGGGGGAACCGCTGACCCTTCGCGACCAGGGGCCCGGCGGCACCTGGCTGCTGGTGCCCCCCGCCGGCGGGGAACCGTGGGAAGCGGTCCCCTTCACGAACCGGGCGAAGGAGGGGATCCTGGTGCCGCGGGCGCCGAGGCCGGGCAAGTACCTGCCCTGCGAAGCCGAGGACGGGTAGCGGCGAGGCCTACGAGGCGGGCTCGACCGAGCTGGCGGGAGGGGCGGCGGCAGGGCAGATGCCGAGGCCGTCGGCGAGGGCGAAGAAGGCGACGGCGAAGGGGCTCGCCGCGGTCTCCTCGCGCAGGCGCGCCCAGTCGATCTGCTCGCGCAGGGAGCGGGTGATGAGGATCAGGTCGCCGTAGTCGGCGCTGTGCTCGTCGAGCGCCATCAGCTTGGTGATCAGGATGTCGTCGAGGTCCATCACGTCGATGTCCATCGCCATCACGCTGAGGCGCTCGCCGCGGGCGAGCACCTCGTCGTCGATCCGCATCCCCGAGGGCTCGAAGATCAGGTCGATCAGGATCTCGCCGTCCCAGGCCTTCAGCAGCCACTGCTCGGGCGGGGTCTCGGGGCGCATCCCGGCCTCGGCCAGCGCCTGCTGGGCGCGCTCGGCGTCCTCGCGCTTGAGCATCAGGTCGATGTCGTTGCTCGACGGCGGCCCGCCGCGCGCCCAGCAGCCGAGCCCGCCGCCCAGCAGGTAGGGGACGTCGGCGGCCTCCAGCGCCGCGACCGAGCGCTTGAGGCTGTCGGTCAGCTCTTCGGCGACCTCGCTCTTGCCCAGGTTCTCCGCCACGCACCATTCGCTGCCCCGTCGGCGGCTCCGATAAACGCGGCGCCGGGCGGGTAGGGGAGCGGCGTGACTCCACTGGCCGCAGACGGGCGCCTGCGGATCGCGGCGACCGGGGACATCCACTGCCGCGACTCCAACCGCGAGGCGGTGGCCGCCTCCTTCGCCGCGCTCAGCGAGAACGTAGACCTCGTGGTGGTCGCCGGCGACCTGACCAGCCACGGGCGGCTCGAGGAGGCGGAGATCCTCTGCGAGGCGGCCGCCGCGACGGCGGCGCCGGTCTACGCGGTGCTCGGCAACCACGACTGGCACGCCGGCGAAGCCGAGGCGATCCTGAAGCGGCTGCGGGACGGGGGCGTGCGCATGCTCGATCGCGCCGCCGAGGTCTGCCGGGTGGGAGAGGTCGAGGTCGGGATCGTCGGCGTCAAGGGCTTCGTCGGCGGCTTCGCGCCGCACCACCTGCCGGACTTCGGCGAGCCCTCGCTGCGCGAGGTCTACGCCGAGGCGACCGCCGAAGTGCAGGCGCTCGACGCGGGGCTGCGCGAGGTCGCGACCTGTCCGGTGCGGATCGTCCTCCTCCACTACGCGCCGATCGAGGCGACGCTGGAGGGGGAGCCGCGGGAGATCTGGGTCTTCCTCGGCTCCGACCGGCTGGCGGCGCCGATCTTGGAGCACGGGCCCGACCTCGTCCTCCACGGGCACGCCCACGCCGGCTCGCCGGACGGGGCGATTGGCGAGACGCCGGTCCACAACGTCTCCCAGCCGGTGCTCGGCACCGAGTTCCGCATCTTCGAGCTCGACGCCAGTCACGCCCACAGCCCGATCCCGTAGCGCATCCGATTCTTGGCACACCCGGGTGGGTCGAAAGTCGGATGCGCTAGCGGGCTTCGAGCCCGATCAGGTCGTAGTAGCCGATCAGGTAGAGGCGCTCGCCGTCGGAGACCATCGGCGTGTAGCCGGCCTGCTTCATGCGGAAGGTGGGCTTGTGGGTGCGGACGTCGAACCCGGTCGTCTCCTGGGTCTTGAAGCTGGAGGTGTAGACGGTGTGGCCGATCACGGTCGCGGTGCCGGGGATCGGTCCGCCGACGTCGTGGTGCCAGCGCTCCTTGCCGCTGCGGGGGTCGAGGGCGAAGAAGCGGCCGTTTTCGGCGCCGATGTAGACGGTCGGCGGGGTGCCGGGCACCTGGGCGACGGCGGGCGAGCCGTAGACGGCGGCGCCCGTGTCGAAGCTCCACTCGACCTTTCCGGTCTTCTCGTCGAACCCGTAGACGGTGCCGTCGTCGCGGGCGGCGTAGACGCGGCCGAAGGCGACAGCGGGGGAGGAGAAGAAGCCGCCGCGCCCGAAGGGCGGGACCTTGCTCGTGTTGCTGCGCCAGACGAGCTTGCCGCTCTCGGCGTCGAGGGCGAACATGCTGCTCTGGTAGTCGGCGAAGAAGACCTTGCCGTCGTCGTAGCTGGGGCTGGCTTTGATCGCGCCCGGCGCGTTGAAGCTCCAGAGCGTCTTGCCGCCGGCGGCGTCGAGGGCGAGGAGGTTGGTGGTGTCGGTGCCGAGGTAGAGCTTGCCGTCGACCGCCAGCGGCGAGGATTCGAGGTGCGCGTGGAGCTTGCGGACCCAGTCCTTCTTGCCGGTCTCCGCGTCGCCGGCAGCGAGGTTGCCGGTGAGGAAGGCGCCGTACACGCGGCCGTCGTAATAGACGGGCGCGGTGACGAAGTTCGGCTTCCCCTTGTCGCTGGGGCGCACATTCAGTTCCCAAAGCACCTTGCGGTCGCTCAGCCGCACCGCTTTCCCGTTGCCGTACTTGTTGATCACGTAGGCGACTCCGTCATGAATCGCCGGCGGGAACTCGATCAGCGCGTGCGTGTTGACCGACCAGGCCTGCTTCAGCGGCGGATCGAGCGCCTTCCCCTCAGCCTTCAGATAGTGCGTCCGCTGCGGCACCCGCCCGAACAGCGGCCAGTCGACGTAGTCCGAGCCGGAGGCGACTTCCGAGGCCGAGGCCCCGGTTTCGGTCTTATCCGAGCCGCCGCAGCCGGCGAAGAGGAGAGCGAGGATCAGGGCGAGAGAAGCCGCGGCGCGCATCGAGGCTCTCATCGGCAAGGACACGAACCTCTTGAGCCAACCGCAGAGGCCGTCACTCGGCCTTCTGCGGGAGAGCGGCGGACGGGAATTGAACCCGCGTCGCCAGTTTGGAAGACTGGGGCTCTACCATTGAGCTACCGCCGCGCGCCCATGGGAGGGTAGCCGCGATCTCTCCGATTCGTCAGAATGAAAGTCCCACGGGGAGTGGCGCAGTCTGGTAGCGCACTCGGCTGGGGGCCGAGCGGTCGCAGGTTCAAATCCTGTCTCCCCGATATCGAAAGGCCCCGAACGTAACCATGGCGCTTCCAGACGGCTCGCAACTCTTCATCGGCGACGGCGGTTTGGAGACCGTGATGATCTTCGAGGAGGGCCTCGAGCTGCCGGAATTCGCCTCCTTCACGCTGCTGCGTGACGAGGCTGGGCGGGCTGCTCTCCGCCGTTACTACGAGGGCTTCCTGGCGATCGCCGCCGAGCACGGCACGGGCTTCGCCTTCGACTCGCCGACGTGGCGGGCGAGCGAGAGGTGGGGCGAGGCCCTCGGGTACTCGCCGGCCGAAGTCGCCGACCTGAACCGCGAGGCGATCGCCTTCGCTCGTGAAGTCTGCGAGGGGGCGCCCGGGCAGGCGCCGGTCGCGATCACCGGCACCCTCGGTCCGGAGGGAGACGGCTACAACCCCGACTCCTTCCTCTCTGCCGCCGAAGCCGAGGATTACCACGCGAAGCAGGTCGCCGTCTTCGCTGCGGAGGGGGTCGACATGATCAGCGGCATGACGATGACCTACGTCGAGGAGGGGGTCGGGATCGTTCGCGCAGCCGCTGCGGCCGGGCTGCCGGTCTCGGTCTCCTTCACCGTCGAGACCGACGGTCGGCTGCCGAGCGGCGAGCCGCTGCGCGAGGCAGTCGAACGCCTCGACGCCGAGACCGGCGGGGCTGCGCTCTACCAGATGATCAACTGCGCTCATCCGACCCACTTCGCCGCCGAGCTTGCCGGCGAGGACGCTTGGCTGAGCCGGATCGGCGGCGTTCGCGCCAACGCTTCCCGCCGCAGCCACGCCGAACTCGACGAAGCCGAGGAGCTCGATTCCGGCGATCCGGAGGAGCTGGGCGCCGAATACGCCGCCCTTGTGCCGCGCCTACCGGACCTGCGGGTGGTCGGCGGCTGCTGCGGCACCGACCAGCGCCACGTCGCCGACATCTGCGCTCAGCTCGCTGGCTGAGCTTCGGCCGTGGCTCCGCTGCGCTATTCGCAGCGGGCCTCGATGATGGAGATCAGGCTCGCGCCGGGATCGTTGCGGGCGTCGCCGGCGGCCGGGTGCTGGTCGCCGCGGTGGAGGCGGGCTTGGTCGAAGCCGGCGTTGAGCAGCTCGGCCTTGGCGCTGGCCGCGTCGCCGCGGTAGGCGTGGATCTGGCCGCGGACGAAGGCGCCGAGGAGGAGGCCGAAGGCCCGGTCGGGTAGGGCGCGGCCGTCGCCGGCGAAGCGCAGGTCCGCGAGGTAGGCGCCCTGGTTGAAGCGCCGTAGCGCTCTGGCGGTCCGGGTCCAGAGCCCATCGACGGTCTCGTCGTCCAGGTAAGTCAGCAGGCCCTCGGTAATGATCGCCAGGCCCTTGGCCTGATCCAAGGTCTCCACCAGGGCCTCGAGGCTGTCCGGCCCCCCATCCCGCAGGGCGTCGAGCTCGACTACGCGATGTTGGTCGCTCAGCGAGCCCATCCGGGCCAGCGCTTCGCGCTTTCGCTGCGCCATCCCCGGCAGGTCCGCCTCTATGTAGGTGAGGCGGTCGCCGTAGCGCTCGCTGAATCGCCAGCCCCTCGGCGACATGCCGCAGGCGACCTCGAGGACCTGGCCGGTGCCACCGTCGATCAGGTCTTCGAGCAGCGAGTCGATGATCCGGTGGCGGGCGAGCAGCGGCCCGTTCAGGGTCGGCCCGCCCAGGGCCCTGCTTGCCGCGAAGGGGAGGGCGAGGGCGCTGTGGAAGACCCTTCCCTGCCAGGTCGCGAGCTCGGGATGGGAGAGGCCGTTGCGGACCCAGGTCTCCCCGGTGTAATGCGCAGTCGGGGAGATCGCCTCCGGCTCGGTCACGGCCGCAGCGTACTGGGAGGACTGGCGCGATTCGGGCGATCGGAGATATTTTCCTCCCGTGTCCCAACCGGTCCTATTCGCCGTCGACGAAGACCAGCGGCTGCTGCGCGACATCGAGCGGGAGCTGGTCGACCGCTACTCGCGCAGCTACCGGATCGTCTGCGCCTGCTCCGCCGAGGAGGCGCTGGCGGAGCTGGAGGCGCTGCGGGAGGCGGGCGCGGACGTGGCGCTGGTCCTCGCCGCGCAGGGATGCGGGGGGATGCGAGGCGTCGAGCTGCTGGGCCGGGTGCGCGACCTGCACGGCCATGCGCAGCGGGGCCTGATGATCGAGTGGGGGAGCTGGGGCCAAGCCGGGACCGCCGAGGAGATCTTCGAAGCCATGGCGCGCCGGCAGATCGAGTACTACGTGGTCCGGCCCTCGCAGACGCCCGACGAGCTCTTCCACCAGTCGGTCTCGACCTTTCTCCTGGAGTGGGCGAACGCGCGGCGGGTCTCGCCGCACACCGTCCACATCGTCAGCGAGTCGTGGACCGGCCGGGCGCAGGAGCTGAAAGAGGTCCTCGGCCGTTGCGCGATCCCGCACTCCTTCCTGCTCGCCGACTCCGCCGACGGCCGGGCGAAGGTCGCCGAGGCGGACGGCGCCGAGCCGCTGCCGCTGGTGATCCTGCCCAGCGGCGAGGTGCTGGCGAACCCGACCAACCTGGAGCTCGCGACCGCCGCCGGGGCGACGATCGACCCCGAGCGCCGCGAGTTCGACGTCGTCATCGTCGGCGGCGGGCCGGCCGGCCTTTCGGCCGCCGTCTACGGCGCCTCGGAGGGTCTGCAGACGCTGGTGCTCGACGACGGCGGCATCGGCGGCCAGGCGACGTCGAGCTCGCTGATCCGCAACTACCTCGGCTTCCCGCGCGGCGTCAGCGGCCGCCGGCTCGCCGAGAACGCCTACGAGCAGGCCTGGGTCTTCGGCGCCAAGTTCGCCTTCATGCACGACGCCACCGGCCTGCGCCGCGAGGGCGAGCGCATCTGCATCGAGCTCTCCAGCGGCGGCGAGGTCAGCGCCCGTGCCGTGATCCTCGCCACCGGCGCCACCTACCGCCGCCTCGGCGTCGCCGAGATCGAGGAGCTGGTCGGGGCGGGCGTCTTCTACGGCGGCCCGGCCTCGGAGGCGGCGACCACGGTTGACGAGGAAGTGCACGTCGTCGGCGGCGCCAACTCGGCCGGGCAGGCGGCGCTGCACCTGGCCGAATACGCGCGCAAGGTGACCCTGGTGGTCCGCGCCGGCTCGCTCGACCAGGGGATGTCCCACTACCTGGTCCGCCAGGTCGAAGCGACGCCGAACGTCGAGGTCCGCCTCGGGACCGAGGTGGTTGGCGGCGAGGCCGGAGAGGACGGCTGGCTGCGGAGCCTCGACCTGCGCGGCGTCGGGGGCGAGACCGAGACCGTGCCCTCGGAGGGGCTCTTCCTGCTGATCGGCGCCCACCCGAACACCGACTGGCTGCCGGCGGAGATCGTCCGCGACGAAGGCGGGTTCATCTGCACCGGCGCCGCGGCGCAGGCCGTCGGCGCCTGGCCGCTGGAGCGGGACCCGCTCGGGCTCGAGACCGCGATGCCCGGCGTCTTCGCCGCCGGCGACGTCCGCCACGGCTCGATGAGCCGGGTCGCCTCCGCCGTCGGCGAGGGCTCGATCGCGATCAGGCTCGTCCACGACCTGCTCGCGACGGACCAGCTGGGCGACGGCGCCGCCTCGCCGGTCGAAGCCTGAGGGCCGAGCGCCGCGGCAGGGGACGCCGGCTCTAGCCGGCATATGCTCTGAGGGTGTCCCTGGATGCGCCGCGGCGGGATCCGGTCTCGCGCCGATTGCCAAGCTGGTTGCGGCGGCTCGTCGCGCTCGGCAGCCTGACGTCCGACTCCGAGGAGCTCCGGCTCCGCAAGGCGGTGCTGGTCCTCTCGTCGAGCTTGATGGCGACGCTTGCGTTCCTCTGGGTGGGGACCTACGCGGCTCTCGGTCTCTGGGTCCCGGCGGCGATCCCGTTCGCCTACCAGCTGGCGACGGCGGCGAGCCTCTGGGCCTTCGCGCGGACGCGCCGCTTCCGGCTCTTCCGCACCAGCCAGCTGCTGATGAGCCTGCTGCTGCCTTTCGCCCTGCAGTGGAGCCTGGGCGGGTTCGAGAACTCCTCCGCCGTCGCCCTTTGGGCTTTCACCTGCCCGGTCGGGGCGCTGCTGTTCGTCGGCGTCCGTCAAGCGATCCCCTGGTTCGTCGCCTTCGCCGCCCTGGTCGCCGTTTCCGGGGCGATCGACCCGGCGCTCGCGGCCGGCGCCCCGGAGATCCCGACCGGCGTCGTCGTCTCCTTCTTCGTCTTCAACGTGCTGGGCGTCTGCCTGACTGCCTACGTGCTGCTGCAGTACTTCGTCCGCGCCCGCGAGCGGGCCCTGGCCGAACTTGCCGTAGAGCGGGCGCGGTCGGAGCGCCTCCTGCTCAACGTCCTGCCGGCGTCGATCGCTGCCCGGCTGAAGCTGTCGGAGGAGGCGATCGCCGAGGGCTTCGGCGAAGCCACGGTGATGTTCGCCGACATTGTCGGCTTCACCCCGCTCGCCCAGCGGCTGGCGCCGGCCGAGACCGTCGCCGTGCTGGACCGCATCTTCGCCGGCTGGGACGAGCTCGCCGAGCGCCACGGCGTCGAGAAGATCAAGACGATCGGCGACGCCTACATGGTCGCGGGCGGCCTCCCGGTCTCGCGCGAGGACCACGCCGAGGCGATCGCCGCGATGGCGCTCGAGATGGGCGCCGAGGCGAAGCGGTGCGCGGGGGAGGGGCTGCCGCTCGAGGTGCGGATCGGGATCGACAGCGGACCGGTAGTAGCCGGCGTGATCGGTCGCGCGAAGTTCAGCTACGACCTCTGGGGCGACACCGTGAACACCGCCAGCCGGATGGAGTCGCATGGTTTGCCGGGCGCCATCCAGGTGACCGAGCGGGTCTACGGGCGGCTGCGCGAGCGCTTCGAGCTGCGCCGGCGCGGGACGATCGAGGTGAAGGGGAAGGATCCGATGACCACCTACCTGCTGGTCGGGCGGCGGACCTAGGCCGCGGCGGGTCGGCGCCGCGGTCGGGGCCAGCTACCGTTTCAAGGGTGTTTCGGCCCACCGACGTGCTCTCGCTCGTCCCCGGCCTGCCGCAGGGCGGGCCGCCGCCGGCGCGCGCGGTCGACGGCCACTTCGCGGCCGGCTCGACGCTGCGGCGGCTGCACCGCGAGCGGCTGGTCCTCTTCTCCGGCGTCCGGGCGCTGCTGATGCAGGCCTGCGACCCGCTGGCGGTGGTCGGCTTCCAGCGCCACTCGATCATCTTCGACGACCCGCAGACCCGGTTGCAGCGAACCGACGAGTGGATGTCGCGGATCTACTTCGGCGCCGAGGCCGAGGCCGAGGAGGCGGGCCGGGTGGTCCAGGCGATGCACCGCCGGGTGAAAGGCAAGACCCCGGCCGACTACGGCCCGATCCCGAAGGGCACGCCTTACGACGCGACCGACCCGGTGCTCGGGCTCTGGGTGCTGGCGACGCTGGCCGACTCGGCCGTCGTCTACTACGAGCGGATCTTCGGCCGCCTCTCGCCCGAGGAGCGCGAGCGCTACTGGAGCGAATACCGCCAGGTAGGCGAGCTGCTCGGCCTGCCGCCGGACGCGATGCCCGCCACCTTCGACGACCTCCGCGACTACGTCCATGGCCGCCTCACCGACGGCAGCCTCTGGATCTCCGACGAGCGCCGCGAGCAGGCGGAGCGGATGATCTTCGACCCGCCCTTCTCGGGCTGGACCCGCGCCGCCTTCGCCCCGGTGACCGAGACGATCCGCCTGATCTCCGTCGGGCTGCTGCCGGCCGAGATCCGCAAGCTGTTCGGCTTCTCCTGGGACCCCGGCCGCGAGGCGCTGCTGCGCTCGGCCCTGATCCAGCTGCGGCTCGGCACCCGCTTCTGGCCCGACGCGGTCCGCCTGCACCCGGCAGCGCGAACCGCCGCCGGCGAGCGCTACGGCCGCCTGGCCGCGTAGCCGCGCAAGGATGGGTCACTACTCAGCTGGAGTACGGGCCCCCGGGTAGGGTTCCGTCGGTGAGCAGGCAGGGCAGCAGGGGAAGGTGGGCGCTTTTCGCGTTCGTGGGCGCGCTCGCGATCCTCGCCGGGTCGGTGCGAGTTTCGAGCCTCGCCGCCGCCCCCGACGCCAAACCGGCGACGCTGCGGGCGGCGTTCGGCTCCTTCCCGGACTACATGGATCCGCAGCTGAGCTACACCTTCGAAGGCTGGAACGCGATGCATGACGTCTACGTGCCGCTCCTCACCTATCGCCGTGTGCCCGGCCAGGCGGAGTCGGAGGTCGTCCCCGGCCTGGCGCGGGACCTGCCGAAGGTCACCGACGGTGGCCGCACCTACACGCTCTTCCTGCGCTGGGGCCTGAAGTACTCCGACGGGACGCCCGTGCGAGCGTCCGACTTCGAGTACGCGATCAAGCGTCTGCTGAAACTCCACGCGGGCGCCTCGCCCTTCTACTGGCTGATCGCTGGCGCCGAAAAGTTCGAATCGACCGGCAAGGGCGGGATCGGCGGCATCGTCACCGACAACGCCAGCGGCAAGATCGTGATCCACCTGCTCCGGCCGAGCAACTCCTTCAGCGACCTGCTGGCCGTGCTCTGGGCCGCCCCGGTACCGCCGAGCACGCCGATGTACGACGCCAGCTTCGATCCGCCGCCCGCCACCGGCCCCTACGCGATCACCGGCGTCGACTCGAACGGCTGGTCCTACGCCCGCAACCCGGCATGGGACAGCGCCAACGGCCCGCGGATGCCGGAGATGCCGCGGGGCTTCATGGACCGGATCACGGTGCGGGTGATCCGCAACGCCGAAGCCGAGGCCCGCGGCGTCCTCACCGGCAAGCTCGACTGGATGGAGAATCCGCCGACCGCACGGCGGCTGGCGCAGCTGCACCGTTCCCGCCCTAGCCAGCTCCGGGAAGACGCGCTGCCGAGCACCTACTACTTCTGGATGAACACCCAGAAGCCGCCGTTCGACGACGTCCGGGTCCGGCGGGCGGTCAACCGTGCGGTCAACGCGGGAGCGCTGCGGCGTATATACGGGGGCCAGCTCGCCCCGACCCACCAGGTCCTGCCACCCGGCTTCCCCGGTTTCAAGCGCTTCGATCTCTATCCCTTCGACCTGCGCCTGGCCCGGCGGCTGATCGCGGCGGCCGACCCCGCCGACCGCCGGATCACGGTCTGGACCGACGACGAATACCCCAACCAGGAAGCAGGGGAATACTTCGCCGGGCAGCTGCGGAAGGTCGGCTTCCGGGTCCGTCTCAAGGTCGTCTCGGCCGACAACTACTTCACGGTGATCGGCAACCACCGCACGCCGAACCTCGACGCCGGCTGGAGCAATTGGTTCGCCGACTACCCGAGCCCGGACGATTTCTTCCGGCCGCTGTTGCTGGGCTCCAGCATCCTGCCCTCCAACAACGGCAACTTCGCCCGGATCAGCGTCCCCAAGCTCGACCGCCAGGTCAATGCCCTGGCGAGGCGCCCGCTGGGGCCGGCGACCGAACGCGCCTACGCCAAGCTCGACCGCGGCTTCATGAAGCGCGCCCCCTGGGTCCCCTACGGCACCCGCACCCTCGCGACCTTCGTCGCCAAAACCATCGACCCCGCCCAGCTCGCTTGGGACCCCCTGTTCGGCGCCGCGCTGACCAGCTTCCGCTTCAAGTAGCCGTCGCGGCCGTGCGATCCTCTCGCTGATGTGGGTTCAGCGGACCATCCGCCTCGCCGCCCGGCCGCGCGGCTTCCACCTCGTCGGCGCCGAGGTGCTCGAGGCGCTGCCGGAGCTGGAGCGGATCTCGACCGGCCTGCTCCACCTGCTGATCCAGCACACCTCCGCCTCGCTGGCGCTGAACGAGAACGCCTCGGCGGAGGTGCGGCGGGACTTCGAGAGCTGGTTCGACCGCGCGGTGCCCGAAGGCGCGCCGTATTGGACCCACACTTTGGAGGGCGACGACGACATGCCGGCGCACGTCAAGGCGGCTCTGCTGGGGCCTTCACTGACCCTGCCGGTGCAGGGCGGCCGCCTCGCGCTCGGGACTTGGCAGGGCATCTACCTCTGCGAGCACCGCGACCACGCCGGGCCGCGCTTGCTGGTCGCCACCGCTTGGGGCGAGGGCGACTGACGCCGGTCTTCGACCGCGAAGCCGCCGGGCGAACTATCGTTGCCGCCATGGACGACGCCGTCTCCCGCTACCGCGCGGCCTCGGAGGCCGGCGACATCGACGGGATCGTGGCGACGATGACCCCCGACGTCGAGCTGGTCTCGCCGATCTCCGGCCGTATGGTCTTCCGCGGCGAGGACGACGTGAGGCTGCTGCTTCGCGGCGTTTACGGGAGCCTCAAGGGGCTGCGCTGGACCGACGCGCTGGGCGATGGCGAGCGGCGGGTGATCGTCGGCGAAGCGAGGCTGCTGGGGGTGCGGCTGACCGACGCGATGGTCTTCGACCTCGCACCCGACGGCCGCATCCGCCGGATCGGGCCCCACATCCGGCCTTGGCTGGCGCTGACCCTCTTCGCCCTGGTCCTGGGCCCGAAGATCGGGATCCACCCTGGCGTCGTCGCCCGCGCCCTGCGCGGCTGAGCCCCAGGCGCGCGTAATCCCGGCAGACGGGTAGGGGATACCCGTGGCCACGATCGGCGCTGGGGAACTGCTGAAGGACCGCTACCGGATCGAGCGCACGCTCGGACACGGGGGGATGGCCGCTGTCTGGCTCGGCCACGACGAGGTGCTCGACCGCCCGGTCGCGGTCAAGGTGCTGGCCGACACGATCGCCTCCGACCCCGGCTTCGTCACCCGCTTCCGCCGCGAGGCGACCACCGCGGCGGGGCTCACGCACCCCAACCTGGTCGGCGTCTACGACTTCTCCGAAGAGGGCGAGCGCCCTTACCTGGTGATGCAGTTCGTCCCCGGCGAGAGCCTGGCGGCGCGGCTGGAGCGGGGGGAGGAGGTCGACCGCGGCAAGCTGGCGCGCGAACTGCTGCAGGCGCTCGACCACATCCACCGCGCCGGCATCCTCCACCGAGACGTCAAGCCCGGCAACGTGATCCTCGAACCGGACGGGACGGCGAAGCTGATCGACTTCGGGATCGCGCTGGCGCGGGACGCGACCTCGCTGACCAGCACCGGCCTCGTCCTCGGCACCGAGCGCTACGCGGCGCCGGAGGTGATGGAGGGCCACGCGGCGAGCGAGCGCTCCGACCTCTACTCGCTCGGCGTCGTCCTCCGCGCTTGCCCCGGCACGGCCCCGGCCGGGTTCGACGGCTTGGTCGAGTGGCTCGCCGACCCCGACCCGCGCAACCGGCCCGCCTCGGCGCGCCAGGCGCTGGCGCGGCTGGAGCAGGCGGACCGCGTCAGCGAGGAGCCCACGCGCGCCTATACGCCGACCTCCGAGCGCGAGCGCACCCCTACGCCGCCGCCGGTACCGCCGCTGCGCCCGGACCACTCGCGCGGCGCCAGGCGCGGGGCGCTGGTCGCCCTGCTCGCCTTCGTCGCGGCGGTGATCGCGATCGCCGTCGTCGTCCTCGGCGGCGGCGACGGCGGCAACGGGGATGCGAACGGGCTGCAGGCATCGAAGCCGAACCAGGCGAAGAAGAGCGACAACTCCGGCTCCGCAGGGAAGGCGGAGAACGCCTCGACCCCGGCTTCGGCCCAGGAACCTGAAGAAGCCGAACCTGAAGCTGAACCTGAAGACGCGAGCTCCGGAGGGGTCGAACCCGAAGCGACCGGCGGTACCGACCCCGAAGGCGGGGCGGCCCTCAACCAGCAGGGCTACGAACTGATCCAGGCCGGCGAATATGAGGCCGCCGTTCCCGTGCTCGAAGAAGCGGTCGCCTCCTTCCCGGCCGGCAGCGAAGACCTCGACTACGCCTACGCGCTCTTCAACCTCGGCAGCGCGCTGCGCCAGAGCGGCCGGCCCGAAGAGGCGATCCCGGTGCTCGAAGAACGCCTGCAGATCCCGAACCAGACCGCGACGGTGGAAGAAGAGCTGGCCGCCGCCCGCGCCGAAGCCGGCTGATCTGCCCTATCAATCAACCGGAGCGTATGCGAACATACGTTCGTGTCCGACGCAGAGAGAGACCGCCCCCCTGAAACGGGTCCTCCTGCGTGGCGCCTCCGTAAATCTGTCCGTACCGGAATAAAGCCGGATGCAGGCGGTTTCGGAGACCGATTGAGTTCGCCTCTATGGACGCGGGGGCGGGAGGCACATTCCCTTCCGTAGATGCCCCGCCGCGAGGAACCCCAGATCGGCCTGAGCAAGGCAATCCGCCAGCTCCGCAGGGAGATCCCCCTCAGCCAGGAAGCGCTCGGGCTGCGCGCCGACATCCACCCGACCTGGATCTCCCACATTGAGTCGGGCCGGGTCAACCCCACCTGGGGCAACGTGCGGCGGATCGCGATCGGCCTGCGGGTGCCGCTGCACGTGCTGGCGGAGTTGGCCGAGAAACTGGAGGCCGAATACGGGACCGCCCCCCGTTCGGAGACCGGTAACTGAGATACCCTCGCGGCGTGTCGCGTCGCCTCTGCCTTGCGTTCCTCGCCGCCGCCGTGCTTTTGGCGGTTTTCGCCGCCGGCGCCGCCGGCGCGGCCCGGTTCTACACCCCCGTCTACGGTGGCACGGAACCGGAGGTGATCGGCGGTTTCGACCTCGGGTCCGACGGCTCTCTCGCGCCGATCCCCGGCTCGCCCTTCCCGGCCTCCGAACCCGGCTTCGGCGGCTTGACCGGGCTGGCCTTCACCCTCGACGGCACGCGTGCGGCCTCGGCGTATCTCTTCAACGGAGGCGTTCAGGGCTACGCCGTGCCCTCCGGCGGCATCTTCCAGCTGACCGGCGCCAGGCTCACCGCCTCGGCGACCTCGATCGCGATTAGCCCGGACGGCCGTTTCGCCTTCGCGCCGACGCGAGAATTCAAAAGCGTCCCGGCCGAAGGCGTGCGGCGCTTCGCGATCAACTCCGACGGCACCCTCGGCGCCCTGATGCCGTCCGGCGGAAGCGGCCAGTACGCGGACGTGGCGCTGACCCCGGACGGGCGCTTCCTCTTCGCCACGACCGGGGCCCAGATCGAGCGCTTCGCGGTCGGCGCGGACGGTTCGCTGAACTCGCTCGGGATGACCCCCGCTCCGGGGTCGTACCTGCTGGCGACGGCCCCCGACGGGCGCCATCTGTTCGCCCTCTTCGCCGGCGGCAGCAGCAGCGGCTTCACCTCTTTCGCGATCGCCGCCGACGGCGGCCTGCAGCGGGCGGGGGACCCGGCGCTGATCGCCGATTCCTTCCCGCGACTGTTCGCGATGGCTCCCGACGGGCGCCGCCTCTACCTGACTGACACCAACAAGAACGCGATCCAGGTCTTCGCGATCGCCGCCGACGGCGCCCCCAGCGTTGTCGGAAGCATGCCGGTCAAAGTCCCGGAATCGGCCGGCGTCTCCCCGGACGGCCGCTATCTCGTCTACTTCCATCGCGGCGATGCGAACGCTCTCGCCGTCGCCGCGATCGGAGCCGACGGGATTCCGGCGCCGCTGGGGCGGGAGATTCCTTGGGACACCGGCGAGCCGCAGCCGATCGTCTTCCAGCCTCATCCCGCGCCGATCGCGAGCTTCGTCGTCAAGCCGGGTGCCCCCGGTGCCGCTGCACGCTTCGACGCCGGCGGCTCGGTGCGGGCGGCTCGTTACGACTGGGACTTCGGCGACGGGACCAAGCTCGCCGACGGCGGACCGAATCCCAGGCACGTCTACGCCAAGGCCGGCGCCTACCGGGTCTCGCTCACCGTGACCGACGCCAGCGGCTGCTCGGCCGCCAACATCTACGACGGCCACTCCACGGTCTGCCCGGGCGGCGCCTCCGCGGTCGCGAATGGCAGCGTCGACACCCTGCCGGCCCTGAGCAACCTGAAAGCGAAGCCGAAGAAGTTCAGGGCGAAGCCGAAGGGCAAGGCGAAAGGCAAGTTCGGAACGACTCTCCGCTACCGGCTCACCGAGGCTGCGAGCGTCCGCTTCACGATCGAACGGAAGCTGAAGAAGAAGGGCAAACGGGTGCGATTCAAGCGGGTGGGCTTCCTCCCCCAGAAGGCGAAAGCCGGCGCCAACAAGCTCAAATGGAACGGCAGGTTGAAAAGGAAGCCGCTGGCTGCGGGTTCTTACCGAGCCACCGCCGTCGCGACCGACAAAGCCGGCGGGCGCTCGGCGGCGAAAAAGATAGGGTTCCGCGTCCTGCCGCTGCCCTAGCTAGGAGCCACTGATGAAGAAGCTCGCCCTGTTCCTCCTCCTGCTCGCTGCCGTCGCCGCCGCCGGTTGCGGCAGCTCCGACGACTCGACCGACACCTCCGCGTCGGCCAGCGCCGAGAACTGCAAGCCGGGCCAGCTGCCGACCACGGAGCAGGGCATGCTGACGATCGCCACCGACAAGCCCGCCTACCCGCCGTACTTCGAAGACGACGACCCGACCAACGGCGAAGGCTTCGAGAGCGCCGTCGCCTACGCGATCGCCGACCAGCTCGGCTACCCGAAGGCGAAGGTCAAGTGGACGGTCGAGGCCTTCAACTCCTCCTTCGCGCCGGGGCCCAAAGACTTCGACTTCGACGTCAACCAGATCTCGATCACCCCGCCGCGCGAAAAAGCGGTCGACTTCTCGGCGCCCTACTACACGGCCAACCAGGCGGTGGTGGCGCTGAAGGACTCCGACGCGGCCACGGCCGAATCGTTGGAAGAACTGCAGGACGCGAAGCTCGGCGTCCAGATCGGGACCACCAGCCTCGAAGCGGCCGAAGAAGAGATCGACCCGAGCAGCCGTCCGGAAGTCTTCAACACCTCCAACGACGTCGTGCAGGCGCTGAAGAACGAACAGATCGACGCGGTCGTCGTCGACCTGCCGACGGCGCTGTACCTGACCGCGGTCCAGGTTCCCGAGGCCACCGTCGTCGGCCAGTTCAGCGCCCCCGGCGGCGACCAATGGGGGGCCCTGCTGGAAAAGGACTCGCAGCTGACCGGCTGCGTCTCCGCCGCGATCGAAGCGCTGGAAAGCTCCGGCGAGCTGGAAAAGATCACCCAGCGCTGGATGAGCAAAGCGGCCGGCGCTCCTGAATTGAGCTGATGCCGACCGCCCGTCGCCTCGAACGGGAGGCGGCGAAGCGCCGCAAGCACCGCCGCGGCCAGGCGATCGCCGCGGCCTCGAGCGTCGTCGTCCTCGGCGGCCTCGCGGCCCTGATCCTCACCAGCCCGGGCTGGCCCGAAGTTCGCGAGACCTTCTTCAACTGGGAAGTCTTCAAGGACTCCTTCCCCGACGTGCTGCGCGCCTTCTGGCTCGACGTCAAGCTCTTCGTCCTCATCGAGCTCGCCGTCCTCGCCGCGGGGCTGGTCGTCGCCCTGGTGCGGATCGCCCGCTCGCCGGCGCTCTTTCCGTTGCGGCTGCTGGCGATCGCCTTCGTCGACCTCTTCCGCGGCATCCCGACGATCCTGCTGATCTTCCTGATCGGCTTCGGCGTCCCCGCGCTGCGGCTGAACGGGGTACCGACCGACCCGGTCATCCTCGGCGCGATCGCCCTCGGGCTCTCCTACAGCGCCTACGTCGCCGAGGTCTACCGGGCCGGGGTCAGCTCGGTTCACCGCGGCCAGCGCGATGCGGCCCTGGCGGTGGGCCTGACCGAGGCGCAGGCGATGCGCCACGTGATCCTGCCGCAGGCGGTGCGGCGGGTGGCGCCGCCGCTGCTGAACGACTTCGTCGCCCTGCAGAAGGACGTCGCCCTGATCTCGATCCTCGGCCCGCTGGAGGCGTTCCGCGAAGCGCAGATCATCGAGTCGCAGCTGTTCAACTTCACCCCGCTGGTTGCGGCGGCGCTGCTCTACCTGGCGGTGACGATCCCGACGGCGCGGATCGTCGACCGCATGGGCGGGCCCGAGGGGGCGGTGCGGTGAGCGCGCCCGGCGGCGCCGTCCTGGAGATCCAGGGCGTGACCAAGGCCTTCGGCGAGCGCGAGGTCCTGCGCGGCGTCGACCTCAGTGTGCGCGAGCACGAAGCCGTGGCGCTGATCGGCGCCTCGGGCTCGGGCAAGTCGACCCTGCTGCGCTGCATCGACCTGCTCGAGGACGTCGACGACGGCGACGTCTTCCTCGACGGCGAGACGATTACCGACCCGTCCGTCGACACGGTCGCCGTGCGCCGCCGCCTCGGCCTCGTCTTCCAGGCCTACAACCTCTTCCCGCACATGACCGCGCTGGAGAACGTCGTGCTCGGTGCGCGCCGCGCCCACGGGGTCTCGCGCGCCGAGGCCGAGGAGCGCGGCCGGGCGCTGCTGGCGCGCTTCGGCCTCGCCGGGCGCGAGGACGACCGGCCCGACAACCTCTCCGGCGGCCAGCAGCAGCGGGTCGCGATCGCCCGCGCCTTCGCCGGCCGGCCCCGTGCGATGCTGCTCGACGAGGTCACCAGCGCCCTCGACCCCGAGCTGGTCGGCGAGGTGCTGGAGGCGGTCCGGGACCTGAAGGGGGAGGGGATGACGATGCTGATCGCCACCCACGAGATGAGCTTCGCCCGCCAGGTAGCCGACGAGGTCGCCTTCCTCCACGAGGGCCGCATCGTCGAGCAGGGACCGCCCGCGCAGGTCCTAGAGGCGCCGCAACGCCCCGAGACCCGCCAGTTCCTCAGCCGCCTCCTAGAGGCCGGCAGGGCGTGAGCGGGGGAGGGTGCCGGTGTCCCTCTCCGGAATTGACCTCCCCTCCGCTTCGCTCCGGGGAGAACCTGCTGCGCGGCTCCGCCGCGCAAGAACCAGATTGCATATCGCCGAACATTCCTCCGAAGGACACCGGCACCCTCTAGCAATCGAGCTCTGGCTGATGCTCCTCATCGAGACCGCACGAGATCGTCGTATAGGCGATCTGACGCGGTCTCGGCGAACAGCTGATCTAAGAAACCTGTCGCAGGAGGGACGGGTGTCCCCTGGCCGACCGGCGTCCTGATTTTCGCCCTGACCACTCGGCGAGAGACAGCGAGTTAGCGGCGAAAATCCCAGGGAGGCCAGGGACGCCGACCCTCGCTACCGAGCGCGGCTTGAGCCCTCACGAGCCTTTATGCGCCCTCCCGACAGCGTTTAGCGCAAGATTGATCAAATAATTTGACGCGAGCGGGTGATCTCGTTATGCTCGCGCCGCGTTGAGCAATCAGGGATTTGCTCAGGGCAGGGAAACATAGCTAGCACCTGTGCCTTAATCGGTTAAAGGGTCGGCGTTGTAAGCCGAAGATCCGGGTTCGAGCCCCGGCGGGTGCATTTCGGACAACCAAATTCGAAGGCGGAAAGTTCGGAATCACAGCTATGGGCGAGAACATCTTCAACAAGTTCGAGGCAGCGGCGGCAGGGGACGACGGCAAGGTCCTGTGGGCCGCGCGGGCGCCCTACCGGCCGGAGGCCGAGTTCGACCTGATGCTGATCCCGCGGCTGCCGAAGGACGCCGACTGGCGGTCCGACGAGGCCGCGGTGGCGGCGCTCGACCGGATCGAGGCCGAGGACTGGGTCGCTTCTCTCGACCGCGAGGGCAAGCAGCCGCGGCTGCGCCTCGCCGACGAGTGGATCGAAGCCCAGGGGGAGGAGATCCGCTCCGGCGAGCGCGGCGCCGACGAGTTCGCCGACATGGCGGCGGGGAACCGCTACGCCGTCTACTTCTGGGGCGCCAACACGACCAAGGCGCTGCACATCGGCCACCTCCGCAACCTCGCCGTCGGCAACGCGATCGCCGGCTCGCTGAAGCAGGCCGGCGCCCGGGTAGAGAACCGCAGCTTGATCTGCGACGTCGGCCGCAGCATGGGAGAGGCGATGGCCGGCGTCGCGACCCGCGCCGGCGAGGAGTCCGGCCCCGACGCCGACGAGAAGAGCGACCATTTCGTCGGCTTCTGTTACGCCGACTACGTCACCGCCAGCAAGAACGGCGGCCTCGGCGACGACGGCGCCGAGGACTCGGTCGCGCGCGAGTCGACGAGCTACAACGACAAAGCCGACGAGCTGATGATGCGGGTCCTGGGCGGCGACCAGAAAGCGCTGGAACTGTGGTCGCGGACGCGCTCCTGGGTGGTTTCGGGGCAGCGCAAGACCCTCGCCAGCCTCGGCATCACTTTCGACAAGGTGATCTACGAGTCCGACTACCTGCCCGAGGTCGCCGAGTACATGAACCAGGGACTCGCCGCCGGCACCCTGACCAAACGCTGGGGCGACGACATGGTCATGTACGAGACCGAACGCGAGGAGCTGGAAGAGATGCCGCTGGTCCGCTCCGACGGGCTCCCGACCCAGCACATGCGGGCGCTCGCCTACTGGGCCGCAGCCGATGAACTCGACGACGTGGTCTCGATGCAGGTCTGCGGCAACGAGTGGGTCGCCCACGTCACCTGCCGCCGCAAGCTGATCGACGAGATGGGGCTGCAGAACGGCAACGGCAACGGCTCGGCCCGCGGGGGAGGCCCGCCGACCCACGACATCTTCCACGGCATGGTCGCCCGCGAGAACGAATCGATCAGCTCCTCCAAGAAAGGGGCGCTGCTGATCGACGACCTGGTCGAGTGGATCGAGGACGAGCTTTCCCAGAACCCCGAGTTCGCGGCGGAGATGGCGCGCCACCCGCACCCGGAGACGGTGCCGGCCCAGGTCGCGCTCGGTTACTTCCTCCTGCAGCCGACGACCAAGCAGGTCAAGTTCGGCAAGGACAAGCTTCTGGTGGAGGGGAAAGGCAGCCTCGGCTGGGACCTGGCGCGCGCCCAGGCCCACCACGCGAGCGCCGAGATCGAGGGGGAGCGCCCGGCCGAGGACCCGGACTACCGCTTCGCGGTGGTCCAGTCCGAGCACTACCGGGTGCATCTGGCGAGCGCCGTCGATGACTTCGACGTCGCGCCGCTCTCCAAGTACCTCTCCCATTTCGCGCGCTGGTACCGAGAAGAGGAGCGGGCGCCGGAGGTCGAGGCAGTCGTCCAGCCGGTGCTGGAGCAAGGCCTGCGTGGCCTTGGACTAGAGGGAGCCTGACGTGAAAACGCTTTTGGTCGACAACCACGATTCCTACACCTACAACGTCTTCCACCTGCTGGCCGCGGCCTCGGGCGAGGAGCCGATGGTCGTCAACAACGACGCCGTCTCCTGGCGGGTGCTGACACGGATGGACTTCGACGCGATCGTGCTCTCGCCCGGCCCCGGGCACCCCTCGCGCTGGCACGACTTCGGCGTCTGCAGCGACATCCTCCGCCACAGCGAAGTGCCGGTCTTCGGCATCTGCCTCGGCCACCAGGGGATCGGCAACCTGCTCGAGGGCGGCGTCAACCGCGCCCCGATGGCGATGCACGGCCGCCTCAGCCGGGTGATGCACGAAGGCAAGGGCCTCTTCAAGGACGTCCCGCAGGGCTTCTCGGTCGTCCGCTACCACTCGCTGGCGATCACCAGCCCGCCGGGCCCCGAAGGGCACATCGTCGCCTGGTCGGAGGACGGCGTGGTGATGGGCGTCGAGCACACCAGTCGCCCGATCTGGGGCGTCCAGTTCCACCCCGAGTCGATCTCGACCGAGTACGGGCTGAAGATCGCCGAGAACTTCTTCGACCTGGCCGCGCGCCACCAGCGCTCGGAGACCCGGCCGGCGGGCCGGGCGACGATCGTCCCGCAGGCCTCGAAACGGGCGCCGCGCGCCGCCGGGGAGACCGCCGGCGAGCTGGAGCTGCGGATGCGGACGATTCCCGGCCAGGCGCCGACCGAGCACGTCTACGAACGGCTCTTCGCCGAGCACGACCCCTCCTTCTGGCTCGACAGCGCCGACGCGCCGACCTGGCTCGCGCAGTGCTCCTACATGGGCACCACCGCCGGGCCGGACCGCTGCTTCGTCAGCTACGACGTCGACAGCGGCGAGGTCGCGGTCAACCGCGGCGGCGTCGAGACCGTCGAGCACAAGTCGATCTTCGACTACCTGCAGCGGGAGCTGGGCCGGATCGCGGTCGACCCGCCCGAGGGCGTGGAGCGCGGGCTCGTCGGCGGCTACGTCGGCTACCTCGGCTACGAGCTGAAGGCCGACTGCGGCTCACCCAACGTCCACAGCTCCGACCTGCCCGACGCGGCGATGATGCTCGCCAACCGCGTCGTCGCCGTCGACCACACCAAGGACGTGACCTACGCCTTCGCCCTCTGCCGCGGCGAGGACCCCGAGGCCGAGCTCTGGCTCGACGCGGCGGAGGAGCTGATCGCCCGGGCGATCGCCGAGCCGCCGCCGGAGCGGCCGCTGGCGCCGCCGAGCGAGCCGGGCGGCCACGTCAGCTTCCGCTCCGGCCGCGGCCGCAGCCGCTACCTCGCCGACATCGCCAAGTCGCAGGCCGAACTGCTCGCCGGCGAGTCCTACGAGGTCTGCCTCACCGACCAGTTCTCGACCGACGCCAGCCCCGAGCCGTTCGAGCTCTACCGGCAGCTGCGGCGCAGCAACGCCTCGCCGTTCTCGGCCTTCCTGCACTTCGG
Source organism: Solirubrobacterales bacterium (assembly GCA_035703365.1). Taxonomy (GTDB): domain Bacteria; phylum Actinomycetota; class Thermoleophilia; order Solirubrobacterales; family 70-9; genus VAYN01. The sequence continues at coordinate 56,385 of DASSYI010000072.1, read as the reverse complement.
CGAGAACGCGATCGTCAGCTCCTCGCCGGAGCGCTTCATCTCAGTCGACCGCCAGCGCCAGGTAATGGCGCGGCCGATCAAGGGGACGATCTCCCGGGTCGACGACCCGGCCGAGGACGCGGCCCGGGTCAAGGAGCTGGGCGAGGACGAAAAGACCTACGCCGAGCACCTGATGATCGTCGACCTGCTGCGCAACGACCTCGGCGTCGTCTGCGACGTCGACAGCGTCCAGGTACCGGACCTGATGGTGATCGAGCCCTATGCGACCGTGCACCAGATGGTCTCGACCATCGTCGGCCGGCTGGAGGACGGCCGCAGCCCGGTCGACTGCGTGCGGGCGACCTTCCCGGGCGGCTCGATGACCGGCGCCCCGAAGGAGCGGACGATGGAGATCATCGACGACCTCGAGGCGGAGGCGCGCGGCGTCTACTCGGGCTCGATCGGGTACTTCGGCGCCGACGGCTCGACCGATCTCAACATCGTCATCCGCACGATCGTGATGCGGCCGGGGCGGACGACGATCGGCGCCGGCGGCGCGATCGTGATGCAGTCCGACCCGGAGGAGGAGTTCGACGAGATCCTGCTCAAGGCGCGGGCGCCGATGGCGGCGATCGCCCGCACCGTGACCGGCTCCGAGGAGCCCGGCGCGGCCTGGAGCGTCGAGCTGGAGCCGGTCGCCCGGCAGGCGGAGGCGGCGTGACCGATCCGGTGGCGACGGAGTCGACGATTCGCGAGGCGGGGGCCGGAGACGTCGAGGGGGTCGCGGCCGCGGTCGAGGCCCTGCTCGTCGAGCTCGGCGGCCGCTGCCCGGAGCGCACTGAACTTGAAGCTGAGACCCGCGCCCTGCTGGAGGACCCGGCGGGCGGCTCGGTGCTGATCGCGGAGGCCGACGGCGAGATCGTCGGCTTCCTCAGCGCCAGCTGGCAGCGGGCAATCCACGTTCCCGGCGTCTACGCGACGATCCAAGACCTCTGGGTCGATGGGGCTTGGCGCAGTCGCGGCGTCGGGGCGGAACTGGTCGAGGCGATCGCATCCCAGGCGCGGAGCCGCGGGGTGGGCCGGCTTGAGGTCGGCCTCCCGCGCGAGACCTTCGCGGCGATCGCTTCGACCGAGTCCTTTTACAGGCGCAACGGGTTTGAGCACCTCGGGCCGCGGATGCGGAGGCTGCTCGCGTGAACAAAGTCCGCCGGACCTTTGCTTCGTATAGCGGTGAAAAAGACCGGCGCACCTGCGAGCTGCTGATGATCGAGCAGCGCCAGGGCAGCGGCGACGCCGCCTTCTGGGTGCGGGAAGGGGAACGGCTGATCGAAGGCCGGGACTGCAACCAGCGCCTGGTCGAGCTGCGGGCAGGGCTGGTTCGCCACTCGCGGGTCCGCCCGGTCGCCGCCGACGCGGCCGACGCCGAGGTCCACGAGACGCTCGAGGCGCTGCACGAACCCGAGTACCTGCGGGTGCTGGAAGGGCTCTCCAGCGCCGAGCCGGTGGTGATGCCGGACTTCGCCCCGCCCGGCCTCGAGCCCGACATCCCCGTCAACAAGGCGCTGGTCGCGGCCGCCCTGGAGGGGATCCGGACCTCGATCACCGCCGCCGAGCGGCTGCTCGCAGGCGCCCGCTTCACCTACGCCGTCTGCCGCCCCCCGGGCCACCACGCCGGTCCCGCCTTCCACGCCGGCTACTGTTACCTGAACAACGCCGCCGCGGCGGTCCGGCGCCTCAGCGAGGGGGGCGTGAAGCCGGTCGGGATCGTCGACCTCGACCTCCACTACCCGAACGGGACCTCGGCCCTGGTCGAGCGGATGGGCCCCGTCGCCGCCCTGCACTCGCTGCACGCCGCGCCGGTCACCAACCTGCCGCCGGGGACGCGGCTGCCGCGGCTGGCCAGCGAACGCGCCGTCGCCTTCGCCGAGAGCCCCGACGAAGCGACCTACCTGCGCGAGGTCGCGCACTCGATCCACGACCTCTCCGAGATCGCCCCCGCCCTGGTCGTCTCGCTCGGCTACGACACTGTCGCCGGCGACCCGCACGGCGGCTGGAGCTTCAAGCCGGAGATCTTCGCCGAGATCGGCCGTCTGCTGGCCCGCTCGGGGCTGCCGGTCTGCGTGATCCAGGAGGGCGGCTACGCGCTCGACGAGCTCGCCGCCTGCAGCCACGCCTTCGCCACCGGCCTGCTGGGGGACGAGTGACGATGAGCGCCGCCGGCCTCGAGCCCTTCCGCCGCCGCCTCGACCAGATCGACGACGAGATCGCGCGCCTCTTTGGCGAGCGGCTGCAGATCTGCCGCGAAGTCGCCGCTTACAAGAGCGAGCACGGGATCCCGATGATGCAGCCCGAGCGGGTCAACGTCGTCCGCGAGCGCTACCTCGCCCGCGGCGCCGAGCACGACCTGCCGCGGGAGTTCAGCGCCGAGCTCTTCGAGCTTCTGATCGGTACCACCTGCCGGCTGGAGGACGAGCTGATGGACGAGCTGGCGGCGAAGGACGGGAGGGACGCGGCATGAGCGCATTGCCCCCCGGGCCGCGGCTGCCGCGCGCCCTGCAGGCGGTCGGCTGGACCCAGCGGCCGCTCCCCTGGCTGGAGAAGTGCCAGCGGCGCTACGGCGACATCTTCACCCTGCGGATCCGCCACTACGGCGACTGGGTGATCCTCAGCGACCCCGACGACGTGAAAAAGGTCTTCACCGCGGGGCGCGCGGTCGGCGTCGACACCGCGAACCCGCTGCTGGGGCCGTTGCTCGGCCCGCGCTCGGTGATGCTGCTCGAAGAACCGGAGCACATGACGCGCCGCAAACTGATGCTGCCGTCCTTCCACGGCCAGGCGGTCCTGGCCGACTCGGAGATGATGGCCGAGGTGGCAGGGCAGGAGATCGCCCGTTGGCCGGTCGGCGAGCCGTTCGCGCTCTGGCCCCGGATGCAGGACATCACCCTCGACGTGGTCATGCGGGCGGTCTTCGGGCCGGACTCGCAGACCCCGCGCCTGCAACCGCTGCGCGACAGCCTGCGCGAGCTGACGACCTGGATGAACGAACCGCGCAACCTGGCGATGCTCGCCTTCCTCGGCCCCGGCTGGGTGACCCGCAGCCGCGGTTACCGCGAGGCGATGGGGGCGGTCGAGGCAGCGGTGATGGAGGAGGTGCGGCGGCGCAAGGCCGACCCGCACGGGGGGACGCTCGGCGTCGTCTCGATGCTGGTGCAGGCGCGCTACGAGGACGGCTCGCCGCTCTCCGACCAGGACCTGCGCGACGAACTGGTGACCCTGCTCTCCGACGGGCCGACCTCGAGCACGCTGGCCTGGACCTTCGAGCGGCTGCTGCGCAACCCCGACAAGCTCGAGCGGCTGCGGGAGGACATCCTCGCCGGCGACGGCAGCTACCTCGACGCGGTCGTCAAGGAGACCCTGCGGCTGCGCCCGCCGGTCCCGGTCGTCGTCCGCAACCTGCTGGAGCCGATGCGCCTCGGTGGCCACGACCTGCCCGCCGGGACGACGGTCGCCCCCTGCATCCACCTGATCCACCGCGACGAGCGCCACTACCCCGAGGCGCACCGCTTCCTGCCCGAGCGCTTCGTCGGCAAGCAGCCCGGGACCTACACCTGGATCCCGTTCGGCGGCGGCGTCCGCCGCTGCCTGGCCGCCAGCTACGCCGAAATGGAGATGAAGCGGGTGCTGCGGATCGTGCTGGAGACGACCGAGCTGCGCGCGGTCGAGAGCGGCGCCGAGCGGGCGCGCAAAAGCGCGATCTCGTTCAGCCCCGACCAGAAGGGCCTGGTCATCGCCGAACCGAGGGAAACCGAGCCGTCCGGGCCGCGAGCCCTGGCCCCCGTCTAGGAGCGATCGTGAGCGACAGCGACATCCTCGTCGTCGGCGCTGGCGCCAAGGCCGCGGCGCTGGCGGCCAAGATCCACGCGATCAACACGCTCGGGCTGGGCGAGGTCTCGATGACCGTGGTCGAGAAAACCGAGCCGGCGGCCTCCTGGCTGGGCCGCAACGGGATGACCTCGGGCGAGGAGCCGCTGGCGATCCCGCCGATCAAGGACGTCGGCTTCCCGTACCAGAGCTCGCGCCAGTTCGGCGAGCTCGGCGACGAGATCGACGCCGCGCTTTTGCCCTTTACCTGGCAGCGCTTCGCGATGGAGCGCCACGAATACGCCGCCTGGGTCAACTCCGGCTCGCCCTCGGTGCGCCACCGCGACTACGGCGAGTACCTGGGCTGGGTGCTGGAACGTGCAACCGAGGGGATCGAGATCTTCGACGGCAGGGTGACCGAGGTCTCGCTCGGCGAGGGTCACGACCGCTGGCAGGTGGAGGTCGCCGAGCGAGGCCGGCCGGGGGACCCCGAGCGCCACACCGGCGGCGCCCTGGTCCTCACCGGCCCGGGCGTGCACCGCCACTTCCCGCACGACCCCGACGTCGAGTCCCGCGTCTTCCACTGCGACAGCCGGCGCCAGGAGTTCGCCCGGGTGCCGGAGTCGGGGCCGGTGGAGATCGCGATCGTCGGCGGAGGGGAGAGCGCCCTCAGCGCCCTGGTCTTCCTCCGCGACCTGCGGCCGGACGCGCGGTTGATCGTCTTCACCCCGACCCTGCCGCTGAGCCGCGGCGAGAGCTTCCTTGAGAACCGGGTCTTCGCCGATCCCGACAACGTCGACTGGGAACACCTCGACATCGAGACCCGCCGCGACTTCGTCAAGCACTGCGACCGCGGCGTCTTCGACCAGACGGTGCTGGCCCGAATCGCCGACGACGACCACTGCTCCTTCGTAACCGGACGCGCCGTCCACGTCGCCCTCGCCGAGGGCGGCGAGGGCGCCCTGCTGGAATTCGAAAGCCCCTCCGAGGGGATGCGGTCCGAGCGCTACGACTACGTGATCAACTGCACCGGGTTCGACCTCCTGCGCCAGCTGCGCGGCCTCTTCCCCGACGCGGTCCGCGACGAGGTCGAAGAACAGTGCGGCCCGCTCTGGGACGGACCGCCGCAGGCGGAGGTGCCGATCGGCCGCGGCCTGGAGCTGGAAGGCGTGCGCCCGCGGCTGCATATCCCCGGCCTCGGCGGCCTGCGGCAAGGCCCCGGCTTCGCCAACCTCGGCAGCCTCGGCCTGCTCGCCAACCGGGTGCTGGCGCCGCTGCTGGCCGAAGTGGGTGGCCGCTTTGCAGGAGTTTCTGACAGGATAGAAGACAAATCCTTATTACTTGACTAGGGAGGAGTGGGAGCGATGGTGTCTAGGTTCTGGAGGTGGCCGCTGCTTGCGGTGGCGGTTGCCATGGGGGCGCTCCTGGTGGGGTGCGGCTCCTCGTCGGACTCCTCGTCCTCCTCGGGCGACGCCGGCTTCACCGGCGACGCCGTCTCCAACGTCGACCTCGCCAGCACCCGGGCGGTGAAGAGCCCGATCAACAGCGGCAACGTCGCCGAACTGGAAGAAATCTGGTCGAACCCGATCGCCGGCACCGGCGTCTACGGCAGCTACGCCTCGACCCCGGTGATCGCCAACGGCGTCATCTACTCGCAGGACCTTGAATCCAATGTCCAGGCGATCGACCTGGAAAGCGGCGACGTCCTCTGGACGAAGAAGTACGAATCGCCGAGCCACGGCCCGAACGGGCTGGCCGTCGCCGACGGGCACGTCTACGGCGCCACCGCCTCGGAAGCGTTCGCGCTCGACCAGGAAACCGGCAAGGACGTCTGGCAGGTGGAACTCGGAGGCGCGATCGACATGGCGCCGGGCGTAAACGACGGCCAGGTCTACGTCTCGACCGTGCCGGAGACCCCGGCGGCCGAATACGAAGCCGGCGAGGTCGGGACGCTCTGGGTGATGGACGGCAAAACGGGCAAGAAACTGTGGCACTGGGACACGGTGCCGAAAAGCCTCTGGGGCAAGCCGAAGGTGAACTCGGGCGGTGGCCTCTGGTACCCGCCCTCGTTCGACGACAAGGGCTTCGTCTACGCCGGCACCGGCAACCCGGCGCCGCTCCCCGGCGCCCCGGGAGAACCGTTCGGCTCCAGCCGGCCGGGCCCGAACCTCTACGCCGACTCGCTGGTCAAGCTCGATCCCAAGACCGGCAAGCTCCTCTGGTACTACCAGGAGACGCCGCACAACATCTACGACTGGGACTTCCAGAACTCGCCGATCATCGCCAAGGCCGGCGGCAAGGAAGTGGCGGTCGGCTCCGGCAAGTCCGGGTTCGTCGTCGCCGTCGACGTCAAGACCGGCAAGCCCGTCTGGCGGACGAGCGTCGGCAAGCACAACGGCCACGACGAAGACAACATGCTGGCGATGCGCGGCGAATACGACAAGATCAAGCCCGGCGAGGTGTTCCCGGGCGCGCTCGGCGGCGCGGTCGCTCTCGCCGCGTCCGACGGCAAACGGATCTACGTGCCGATCGTCAACCACTCGGCGACGCTGGTCAACGGCGAAGAAGCCAGCGAAGAAAGCGCCGCCACCGGGGAAGTCGCGGCGCTCGACCTCGCGACCGGAAAGATCGTCTGGCAGACGGAAATGTCGCAGCCCGCCTACGGCTCGCTGCTGGTCTCCAACGACGTCGTCTTCGCGACCTCGGCCGACGGCGTGATCCACGCCCTCGACTCCGCCAAAGGCGGCGAAGTCTGGCAGGCGGCGCTGCCTTCGGGCACCAATGCCGGGGTGATGATCAGCGGCGACACGCTCGTCGCCGGCGCCGGCCTCCCGCTTGCCGAAGGCCAGCTGCCGAAACTGGTTGCCTACAAGCTCGGCGGTTGAGAACACCGCGGGTAGCGCCGCGGTAACCGCCACCATCGACCCGGGTCGTCAGACTCGGGTCGATGGCGGGCAAACACAGTGCCGGGATCCTGCTCTTCCGCCGCGCCGCCGGCGGGGTCGAGTTCCTGCTCGTGCACCCGGGCGGGCCGTTCTGGCGCCGCAAAGACGCGGGCGCCTGGACGATCCCCAAGGGTCAGATCGAGGGCGACGAGGAGCCGCGGGCCTGCGCGATCCGCGAGATGGGGGAGGAGCTGGGGCCGGCGCCCGAACTCGACCCCGAACAGCTGATCGAGCTCGGCTCGATCCGCCAGCGGGCGGGCAAAGTTGTCGAGGCCTGGGCGGCGGAGGCGGACTTCGACCCGTCGGCGCTCGCCAGCAACACCTTCAGCATGGAATGGCCGCCCCGCAGCGGCAGCGAGCAGGAGTTCCCCGAGGTCGACCGCGCCGGCTGGTTCGGCCTCGAGGCGGCGCGGGAGAAGATCCTCCCTGCCCAAGTAGAGCTTCTTGAGCGCCTGCTGGAGCGGTTAGAGTCGGGCGATGGAGAACGGGGCGTCCCGGAACGGTAGGGCTCCGATCCCTGCGCGCCTGCTCGGGGTCGGGTTCAAAGGCGCTCGCACGGTGACGAAGGCGACCGGGATCGACCGCGCCGTCGAGGTCGCCGCCGAGGAGGCGATCGTCGCCGCGGTCGAGAGCCAGGCGGTCGAGCGGGCGATGGTCCGGGTGCTTGAAGGGCCGGTCGTGCAGGAGGCGGTCGAGGGGGCGCTGGGAAGCGAGGCGGTGAAGAAAGCCGTGCTCGAGGCGATGGACTCCGAGCTCGTCGACGAGGTCTGGAAAAGGCTCCTGGCCTCAGACCAGGCCCAGCAGCTGGTCGAGCGGATCGCCGAGGCGCCCGAGGTGCGGGCGGCGATCAGCGCCCAGGGGATGGGCCTGGTCGAGGACGTGGGCCGGACGATCGGCAAGACCGCCCGCCGGCTCGACGACAGCTTCGAGCGGATCGTGCGCCGCATCTTCTTCCGGGCGCCGCGGGTGCTGCCGACCGACCGCGCCGGGTTCGTCAGCCGCGGCCTGGCGATGCTCGTCGACGGCGTCTTCGTCAACCTCGCCTTCACCGCTTTCATCGCTCTAGTCACGCTGCTTGCCAACGCCTTCGGCGGCAACGGCGAAGGCGGCACCGGCCTCGCGATCGCGATCGGCTCGACCGCCTGGCTTGCCTTCGGCGGCATCTACCTCCTTGGCTTCTGGTCGCTTGCCGGTCAGACGCCGGGGATGCGGTTCCTCGGCGTCCGGCTCACCGAGGAGCGCCTGCCGCCGCGGCGCAGCTTCCGGCGCCTGGTCGGCCTCGGCCTCTCGGTGATCAGCTTCGGAATCGGGTTCCTCGGCGTCGTCTTCGGCGAGCGGCGCCGCGGCTGGGAAGATCGCCTCTCGGCGACTGAAGTCGTCTACGACGACCGCCGCCCCGAGCCGGCGCCTTGGTCGACCCCGGCTAGATCGGAGCCCGAGACCGATTCGGAAGTCGTTGCTGCGCCGCCAGCGTGAGCGTGGCGGAGACGATCAGCAGCGAGACGTTGATGACGAGGACGACCAGCGCGCCGAGGGCGTGGTCGATCCCGCCCGCTCCGAGGGCGACGCCGAGGTAGGCGGAGGCCGGGATCGTCGTCACCGAGATCGCGACGCCGACGGCGGCGCTGGCCCGGGTCTCGAAGGCGAGCATCCCGGCGACGCCGGCGGCGAGGGCGACGAGGACGGTGGTGTAGTCGGTCTTGGCCAGGGTGCTGAGGGCGCTTTCCTCGACCTGGAACCCGTCGGGGAGGAAGCCGGTCCATTTGAGCAGGGCGCTGAGGACCATCGCGGTGACGACGACCAGGCCGAGGCCTGCGATCAGGGTGAAGAGGGCGCGCCGGGCGAGAGTGCGGCGCCCGCGCACGATCCCCACCGCGGTGGCGCAGATCGGCAGCAGGTCGGGGCTGACCGCCATCGCGCCGACGATCAGGATCGAGCTGCTGGTGATCACCCCGCAGGCGGCGATCACCGCGGCGACGTTGATCAGGGCGAGGTAGCGGGCGAGCAGGCGCGAGTTGGCTTTCGCCTGGCCGACGACCTCGACCCAGGAGTAGCCGTCGACCCCGCCTTCGCCGAAGTGGTGGTGGTGCTGGGGGGCGACGACCTCGACCCTGGTGAGGACGTAGTCGTGGGCCCCGATCCCGAACTCGTCGACCGCCTCGACCAGGGCGTCGGCGGCGACCGGCTCGACGTCGGCGACGAAGACGAAGGCCCCGGCGGCGGAGGCGTCGTCCTGGCGGACGACCCTGGTGACGCCCTCGAGGTCGCGCAGCATCTCCCCGAAATCGTCGGCCCGGTGATCGGCGACGGAGGAGCGGAGCCTCAGCATCGGCGGGTCAGGAGACCAGCTTCAGGACCTTGAACGAGCGGTCGCCTTTCGGCGTCTCGACGGTCACCGTCGAGCCGACCCGGGCGTCCATCAGGGCGCGACCGATCGGCGACTCGGCCGAGAGGCGTCCTTCGGCGAGGTTCGCCTCGGTCGAGCCGACCAGGGTCCAGACGTTGGTCTCTTCCTTGCCCTCGTCGAGCACCTCGGCGGTGCGGCCGAAGGTGAAGGAGTCGCTGTCGATGCTGGAGACCTCGACGACGACTGCGTTCCGCTGTCGTTCCTGGAGCCGCTTGATCTTCGTCTCCAAGTGCGCCTGGTCCTCTTTGGCGACGTGATACTCGGCATTCTCCTTGAGGTCGCCCTCCTCGCGGGCGACCTTGATCCGCGCCGCCATCGCTTTGCGGGCGGGGCCTTCGAGCTCGGCCAGTTCGGCTTTCAGCTCGTCGAGGCCCTCCTGGGTGATCGGCTCGCCGTTCTCCTGCGCGTTCATCGCGCCGAAGCGTGGCAGAAATCAGTCGCCGCCGTTGCCCGCGGTGATCGCCGAGGCGAAGGACCGTACCTTGGCGCCGCCGGCGCTTGCCAGCGGCTCCAGGTTGAACAGTTCGTCGATCGAGCGCAGCACCGAGTAGGGGTTGTAGGGGGCACCGTCGGTCGCGCCCGGGGCGAGGAGGGGAGAGAGCAGGACGGCTCCCACTTTCTTCGGGTCGCTGGGCGGTGCCGCGGGGTCGGGATCGGCGGCGCCGAAGCTGACGATCAGCAGGCCGTCTTTCTTGTAGGCGGGGGAGGCGATGATTTCCGGCACGACCCTCGCCAGGAAGGCATCGGCCGCGGCGGCGCCGGCGGGCGCCCCTTCGGGGCACTTTTCGCGGAAGCCGGCGTTGCAGAGGTTGGGTGAGATGTAGGAGAAGTTGGCGGTGGTCTCCGTTTTCTTCAGGTCCTTGGCGAGCTCGTCGAACGGCACGTCGTTTTCGTCGCAGTCGCCGAGGTCGAGCAGCGAGTGGAAGAAGACGAACGGGTTGAGCAGGGACGAGTAGCCCCCCGCGGTGGGGACGTCGGCGGCTTCGGGTTCGGGGTGGACGCAGTTGTCGGCTTTGCCTTCGGCGTCGGCCATCGCTTCGAAGTAGCCGTGCCAGCTGAGGCGGGCGCCGGCCATCTGGTCGGGGAGGGTCAGCGTTTCGACTTCCTGGAGGCAGGCTTCGTAGGTCGGGCAGCCGCTCTGGGCCGCAGCGGTGGGCGGCTGTCCGCCGACCGTGGCGATGCCGTTGGGAAGCGGCGCGGTGTCGAGCAGCGAGTAGTTCGTCAGCAGCACCCCTTTCGTCCGCAGCTCGCCGGAGAGATAGGGCATCTGGGAGGCGCTGCCGAAGGCGGCGTCGTAGCCCGGGCTCGCGACCGAGACGAGGAAGACGTGCTGGATCGGGCCCGGTTCGGGGGCTTCGGGTTCGGTCGGCGGCGCTTCCGGGGTTTCCGGTTCGGGTGCGGGTGCCGGGTCGGGTGCGGACGCCGGCGACGGGAGCGGCCCGGAGGAAGCCGCTCCCGCGCTCGACGCTGCTTCTGGGGAGGAAGCCGGAGTGCTTTCGGAGGGGACGGGAGCCGGGGCGGAGGCGACGACGGCGTTTTCTTCTTCCAGCAGCGCCTTAGCGGCCGCCGCTGCCATCGGGCTGATCCCGCCGTTGCCGCTCAGCCCGACCGCGACGACACCGGTGGTGGCGATCAGGGAGGAGGCGACCAGCATCGAGAAGCGCTTGCCCGTCAGGCTCGCGGCCGCGGCCGTCGCTTTCTGGATCGGTCCCGAGAGGAGGCCTTTCATGCCACCGCCTCCGCCGGGACCAGGGCGTTGCCGCACTGGGGGCAGAATCTGTCCGCCGCGCCGTAGGGCGAGCCGCACCTGCTGCAGAGGCCGGCGGCGTCGGCGCGTTCGATCTCCAGCAGCCGCTCGACCGCCAGCAGCTCGGCGTCGACCCGTTGCAGCTCGGCGGCTTTGCGGGTGAGGACGTCGAGGCGGACGTGGTCGCGGATCGCCATCTCGTAGAAGGCGCCGCCGAGGTCGGCCTGCATCACCGTGAACTTCTCCAGGAGGCGATCACGCTGGGCGATCAGCTCTTTGTTCTCGGGCGCCGGCTCCGGCGTCGCTTGCGGCTGGGCTTTGGGCTGCTCCTCGGGCTGGCGCTTCGGCGCGACCTTCCTGGCCCGGTCGAGGACCCCCTTGGGCAGCTTCGGCCGGCTCATGGTTCCGCCCCCGAGGGCGCCGGGGCGGAGCCGCCTTCGCCGCCGACGACGATTACGTCGGGCAGGTTCTGCTGGGCTTTGATGTAGTTCTCGCCCGTCTGTTCGGGGTTTTCGGCGACGATCTGGGTGTCTTCTTCTTCCTTCTGCTTGGAAGCTTCGAAATTGGCCACGTCGTGGACGTCGCCGTTTTCGGTGTGGGTGACCTTCCCCTCGCCCTGGCTCTTGGCTTTGCCTTTGGCCTCTTTTTTGGCTTTCTGGGCGGTCGGGTTGGTGCCGGCGGCGGCTATGGTGCCGGCGGTCGCGGCCGGCCGTTCCCGCAGGGCCTGCAGGAGGGCTTCGCTGTTGTCGTCGCCGGAGCCGCTGCGGCCGATCACCAGCCCCAGTCCCACCGCGAGCGGCAGCAGGGCGAAGAAGGCGACCGCCGCGGCCCGGCTGGTCGGGCTCTGTTTCGGCGGCGGGCCGGTAAGCGGCCGGCGGGACCGTTTGCTCATCGTCGCGAAGTAACGCGAGGCCGGGTTGGCCCCGTTGCCGCGCCGCGCGGCGCAGTTGACGCAGTAGCGCTGCTGGGGATCCATCGGCGCTCCGCACTCTTCGCAGGGCTCGATCGCCTGCGGCCTGCGCACCGGGTCTAGGTCGCTCATCCCTTCTCCTTCCCCTGCTTTGCCTGGTGCCGCTTGCGCTCCTGGCGCTTCTCGCGCGCCTTGAGGATGCGGGCCGATTCGGCCCGCTGGGCGGCGGCCTTCTCCTGGGTCGTGGCGCAGCCCGCCAGGCTCCCGGCGGCGAGCGTGCCGCCGAGGACCAGGACCGCCAGCTGCGTGTTGCGCCTAGCCGAAGGCACCGCTCACGTACTCCTGGGTCCGTTGCTCGCGGGGCGAGCCGAAGAGGGCGGTCGCGCTGTTGTACTCGACCAGGTCGCCGAGGTACATGAAGGCGACGTGGTCGGCGATCCGGTAGGCCTGCTGCAGGTTGTGGGTGACGATCACGACCGCGACGTCGTCGCGCAGCTTGACGATCAGGTCCTCGATCACCTGGGTGGATTTCGGGTCCAGGGCCGAGCAGGGCTCGTCGAGCAGCAGCACCTCGGGCTCGGCCGCCAGGGCGCGGGCGATGCAGAGCCGCTGCTGCTGGCCGCCGGAGAGCTTCAGCGCCGGGTGGTCGAGGTTGTCTTTGACCTCCTCGAAGAGGCCGGCGCGGTCGAGGGCGCTGTGGACTTTCGGCTCGAGCGCCTTCTTGCGGGTGCGCCGCGAGCCCTGCTCGCGCAGGACGTAGGCGATGTTGTCGAAGACGCTCATCGGAAACGGGTTCGGCTGCTGGAAGACCATCGTCACCCGGCGCCGCAGCAGGGTCGGCTCGATCGCGGTGATCTCGACGTCGTCGAGCAGGATGCGGCCGCTGAGGCGGGCGTGGCTGGTCAGCTCGGTGAGCCGGTTGAGCGAGCGCAGCAGGGTCGTCTTGCCGCAGCCCGAGGGGCCGATCAGGGAGAGCACCTCGCCCTGGCGGACCGGCAGCGAAACGCCTTTGACCGCCTCTTTGGCGCCGTAGAAGACCGAGACCTTGTCGATCTCCATCCGCCGGATCGAGAACTGGGGGGCGCCGATCGAGCGTTTGGCGGCGGTGAAGCCGCTCTGCTGCACGGCGTTATCGCTGCTCGGCAGCTGCTCCGTCGCCTCCTTCGCCGGCTCCGGATCCTCCAGCTTCAGCCGCCGGATCGGCGGCGGTGCGAGGGGGGTGCCTGAGTTGAAGGGGTCCATAGGCCCCCTCTGCTCAGACACGTCGGGCGTCAGTGGCTCCACGTTCCTGCCTTTCGGGCGCGGCGGTGGACGATGTCGACGGCCGCGTTCAGGGCCAGGACCATCAGCAGCAGGACGAAAGCCGCCGCGTAGGCTTTCTGCGGCTGGTTGAGGTTTCCGGTGGGGGAGGCCTCGTAGACGAAGTTGGTGAGCGTGGTGCCGGCGCCGCGCAGGTAGTCGAACGGGAAGCCGACGCCTTCGACCGGGGAGAAGTTCTGGGTTGCGCCGAGAAGGACGACGATGATCGCGGTGTCGCCGATGATCCGGCCGAGGCCGAGCATCGCGCCGGTCGCGACCTGGGGCCGGCAGGTGGGGAGGAGGATGCGCCGCGTCGTCGCCGCCTTGGTCTTGCCGACCGCGTAGGAGGCCTCGCGCACGTGGCGGGGGATCGAGTTCAGCCCCTCGCGAACGCTGGCGACGATCAACGGCAGCGCCACCAGCGAGAGCATCGTCGAGGCGGCGAAGAAGGAGCGGCCGAAGACGACGCCTTCGGTGGTGCGGCTGAGGAAGCCGAGCGCGGTGCTGGAGAAGATCACGGTGCCGAACAGGGCGAGGACGATCGAGGGAATGCCGGCGATCGCCTCGATCGTCATCTCGGTGATCCGCGCCAGCGGCGCCGGCCGGCCGTACTCGACCAGCCAGACCGCGATCGCGACTCCGGTCGGCAGCGCCAGCGAGATCCCCATCACGGCGACGATCAGGGTGCCGAAGAGGGCGTCAGAGAAGCCGCCGGTTTCGCCCTCGCTGAAGCCGGCGGCGGCTGGCGTCCAGAGCATCTCCGGGCGCAGGAACTTGATCCCCTGGACCATCAGGTAGATGACGATCGCCACCGCGATCGCGCAGAAGAGCAGGCCCAGCGCCCAGCAGATGGCGAGGCCGATGCGGTCGCTCAGCGCCCAGGTGGCGGTCCCCTCGACTGCGCCCTTGTCCTTGCTCTTGTCGCCCTTCAGCAGAAACATCAGGCCGCTCCGTACTTCTGCATCGCGCGACGGGCGACGTAGCCGGTGAGGGAAAAGAAGGCGGCCGAGAAGAGTAGGACGGCGGCGATCGCGAACAGGGTCGCGTTGGCCGGCGGCGAGCTCAGCTGGTCGATGTTCTTGACGATCGTCGGCGCCAGCGGCCGCGAGGGCTCGTAGACGAAGATCAGGCCGTCGGCGGGGTTCGGGGCGAAACCGACCGAGCCCGAGATCATCGCCAGCATCACCGCCTCGCCGATCGCGCGGGCGACCGCCAGCACCGTGCCGGCGACGATCGCCGGGCGGGCGCTGCGGACCCCGATCTTCCAGGTCGTGCGCCAGCGGTTGACCCCGAGCGCCAGCGAGCCCTCGAGCCAACCGGGTTTGACCGCCCGCAGGCCGTCGCTGAAGATCGAGACCATCAGCGGCGCGATCATCACCGTCAGCACGGTGATCGCGGCGACCAGGCTGTAGCCGGTGAGAGAGATGACGCCGGCGACGGATGCCTTCTGCGGCTCGGTGATCAGGTGGTTGCCGATGAAGGGGACGAGGACGACGACCCCGATCAACCCGTAGATCACCGAGGGGACGCTGGCGAGGAAGCGGATCACCGGCTGGAGGATGTTGCTCATCCAGTCAGGGGAGAACTCGACGATGAAGACGGCGACGAAGAGGGCGGAGAAGAGGGCGATCGCGACGGCGCCCCCGGTGATCAGGATCGTGCTCCAGATCAGCGGCCAGGCGTGGAAGGTGTAGACGTATTCGAGGCCGTTCTGACCGGAGAGGAAGATCGCGTTGAGCTGGTCGTCGACGTTGCCGCCCGGCCCGAACCAGGCGAGGCCGTTGGCCGAGAACGACGGCCAGGCGTGGACGAAGACGGTGGCGATCATCGCCAGCAGCAGGCCGACGACGCAGCAGACCAGCGCGCCGAGCATCCGCTCGACGCGCTGGTCGGACCATTTCGGCCCGTACTCGGTGGGGTACTGCTCCTCCAACGCCTACTTCTTCTTGTTGAAGGCGGGGACGCCGCCGGCTTTGGAGATGACTTCGCCCGCCAGCTTGCTGCGCCGGGCCCAGTCGATGAACTTGACCAGTCCTTTCGGGCTGCTGCTGCCGTCGCCCGGGAGGACCAGGAACAGGTAGCGCGAGAGCGGGTACTTGAGCGGCTCGACGCTGATCTTGCTCGGGGCGCAGGGGACGCCGTTGACCTTCAGCGGCTTCAGCCCCTTCTTCTGCCAGGCGAGACCGGCGTAACCGATCGCGTTCGGGTCCTGCTTGACCGCGTTGACGACGAGGCCGTCGGCGGTCAGCGCGTTGACGTTGGACGCCGGCGGTTCGTTGTTCAGCACCGCCTGGAGGAAGAAGTTGTAGGTCCCTCCGTTGGTGTCGCGGCCGACCGGGTCGATCGTCGTTCCGAGGCTCGATCCAACCTGGCTCCAGTTGGTGATCAGGCCCCGGTAGATGTCGTGGGTCTGCTGGATCGTGATGTTGCCGAGGGGGTTCTTCGGGTTGACGTCGAGGCAGAGCCCGTCGAGGAACATCTTGATGTAGGTCGTCCCCGCATCCGAGGGGAGTGGGGTACGAGCCTGCCCGGCGAACTGGCTGCTCCCGTTCTGGACGTCTTTGACGCCGGCGTTGCCGCCGTTTGCGACGTAGGTGAAGTGGACCTTCTTGTTGACCTGCTTTTCATAGGTCTTGAAGAGGGCCTGCAGCACGGGCTGCGCGGCGACGGAACCCGACCCGATGTAGGTCACGGCACCGGCCGACGCCGGCGCAGCGAGCCCCAGGAGGGAGAGCGCCGCTATGGCGAGGGTCTTGCTTCTCATGCGGTGTGAGTCCTTTCCTTGCCGGGTTAAAGCGAGTTTGTTGACCAACTACGTCGCAAAACCCTAGCAGCTTCTGTACCTTTCTGAGTCACTTAGTAAAGAAAGGCCGTCCGAGGGCGCCCGGCAAGCCAGGAAGGCCGTAGACATGGAGGACCAATTGCTGAAGAGAAGACTGTCCACCCCCCGAGCCGCGACCGTCGTCGTGCTGGCGGCGGCGGTGGCCGTGTCGGTGACGGTGGTGCCCTCGGTCGCCCAGTCGTTCCTCACGAGCCAGAAGGCAGCGAAGGTGTTCGTGAGCAACAAGAAGGCGTCGAAGCTCTACCTGAAGAAAAAGGCGGCCTCGAACCTGTACGTGGCCAAGGCCACCGCACCCCGGCCGACGGTGGTCGGTATTGCCGCCGGCACCGCCGCGTTCAGCGCCTCGGCGACGACGCCCGGCTACATCCCCTCGGCGTTCACCTCGTTCGCGACCAAGGCCGAAGTCAGCTCGGCGGTGATCACGTTCTCGGGCCAGGGCACCTGCACGGCCGCCAAACCCACCGACAAGGCCTGCCCGGTGCAGATCCTGATCGACGGCCAGGCGACGGGCAAAGTGAACTTCCTGCCCGCGACCGCGACGTCGCCGGCACCTGCGCCGATCGTCAACACGATCGTGCAAACGGGCGTGCTGACCAAAGGCGGTCACACGGTCGCCGTCCAGTACGCGGGGGCGAAAGACGTCGCCTTCGGGTTGAAAAGCTGGAACCTCGCCGTCGAGGCAACTCCGCAGCCGGACGAACCGCTCCTCACTGAGGACACCGGCGGCGCGAAAAAAGGCAGCTAGACGCGAAAGAGCCCGGATCGCCTCCGCGGCGGTCCGGGCTCAGGTTTCGCAGCCGGGGCAGTCGGCGCCGTCGCTCATCGCTCGGCGCCGGGGCGGGGGAGGGAATCCCCGAGCACCAAGCGGGCCCGGTAGAAGAGCGCCTCGTCGGCACCGTTCAACGTCGACTCCCGGTTGGCGCCCCGGCTGGTCCGGTTCTGCCCGGTCCCGGCCGGAAACTCATCCCGCACCAGCCCGGTCAACCGACCCCGCGACCGAAACGTCGTGGTGGCAACCCGTTTAGTCATCCCGTCTCCTTTCTTCATTTGTAGATCAACTAAGTCAAGAATAGCAAACGACGAGGGAAACGATCTAAAAAAGACGGAAAGATCTCTTCCCGCAAGGAGCCCACCCAAGCTCCGGCAAGCCAGCGCCCCAACTCGCCCCGGAACGGTCTGAGGGGGAGGGGATGTCAGGGGGTCCCTGGGTACTCAGCATGGAGCCGGGTCAACCACACTGGAGGCGCCAGCTATCCGCGCCCCGCCCGGCGGAGGTGCTCCCAGGGACCCCCTGACATCCCCTCCCAAAACAACAAACCTCAAAGAGTGGCGAGTTGGGGCGGGGCGTCACCCGGCAAGAAGACGCCCCACCCCGTCGCCCCTTCAGACGGCTGCAGGTAGACCTGCATCGCCGCCGTCCTGGGACCCAGGGGGAGTCGAGGCCCCCTGGGAGTCGGACGGCGACGAACCGTTGAAGCTTTTGGCCTGGATCGGGCGCAGGTAGGCGATCTGCCCCTCCCGCAGCTCGAGCCGTTGCAGCTCGTTGCGGGTCAGCTGCGCCCAGACCTCGGTGCCGTCGGAGAGCACCAGCTCGACCCGGACCTCGAAGCCGAGGGTGACGATCCGCTGCACCAGGCCCTCCTGGGTGCGGTCGTCGGGGTCGAGGACGACCTCCATGTCGTGCGGGCGCACGAAGTCGTCGCCGAGCCGGTTGACCTCGCCGACGAAGCTCATCACGAACTCGTTGGCCGGGTGCTCGTAGAGGTCGTCGGCGGTGCCGGACTGCTCCACCCGGCCGTTGTTCATCACCACCAGCTGTCCGGCGACGTCCATCGCCTCTTCCTGGTCGTGGGTGACGAAGATCGTCGTCACGTGCATCTCGTCGTGGAGGTGGCGCAGCCAGGTGCGCAGGTCTTTGCGGACCTTGGCGTCGAGCGCGCCGAACGGCTCGTCGAGCAGCAGGACCTGCGGCTCCACGGCCAGCGCCCGCGCCAGCGCCATCCGCTGCCGTTGCCCGCCGGAGAGCTGGGAGGGAAAGCGGCCGGCGAGGCCGTCGAGCTGGACCAGCTGGAGGAGCTCGTGAACCCGCTTCGAGGTCTCCGGCTTCTTCCACTTGCGGATCTTCAGCCCGAAGGCGACGTTGTCGTACACGGTCATGTGCTTGAAGGCGGCGTAATGCTGGAAGACGAACCCGACCCCGCGCTGCTGCGGCGGTTTGCGGGTGGCGTCCTCGCCGTTGATCGTCACCTCTCCGGAATCGAGATCCTCGAGCCCGGCAATCGCCCTCAACAGGGTTGACTTGCCCGAGCCGCTGGGGCCGAGCAGGGCGGTGAGGGACCCGTCAGGGACCTCGATCGACACGTCGTTGAGGGCCTGAAAGTCACCGAAGCTCTTGTTGGCTCCCTCGACTGAGATTCCCATCAGGCGTCCTCCTTTCGTTTGAGCAGGTTCATTGCGAACAGCGTGACCAGCGCCAGCAGCGCCAGCACCAGGGAGGCGCCGTAGGCGCCGGTTGAGTTGAAGTTGGCGTACTGCTTCTCGACGAAGAGCGGCAAGGTCTGGGTCTGGCCGTTGATCGAGCCGGAAACGATCGTCACCGCGCCGAACTCGCCGAGCACCCGAGCGGTGGTCAGCACCACGCCGTAGGCGACGCCCCAGCGGATCGAGGGCAGGGTGATCTTCCAGAAGGTCTGCCAGCCTCGGGCCCCGAGCGTCGAGGCGGCCTGCTCCTGGTCGGTGCCGATCTCCTGTAGCACCGGCACCGTCTCCCGCACCACGAAGGGCAGCGAAACGAAGATGCTGGCGAGCACCATCCCCGGCACCGAGAAGAGAATCTTGATTCCTTCTTCGCCGAGGAAGGCGAACCATCCGTCGGTTCCGTAGAGCAGGTAGAGCGAGAGGCCGATGACGACCGGCGAGACCGCGAACGGCAGGTTGATCACCGCATCGATCAGCGGGTTCAGCTTCGACTTGTGCCGGACCAGCAGCAGCGCGCAGCCGATTCCGAAGATCGTGTTCAGCGGCACCGCGATCGCGACCATCAACAGGCTCAGCTTCAGGGCGTGCAGGCCGTCGGGCGAGGTGACCGCGTCGAGGGGCGGCCCGATCCCGTCTTCGAAGGTCTTGTAGAAGATCATCACCAGCGGGATCAGCAGCAGCATCGTCAGGTAGCCGAGGCCGAGGAACCGCAGGCCCCAGCGGCTGGGCGCATTGGCGCTCATCAGGCACCTCCTCCCGCGGTGCTTTTGGCGGCGATCCCGAAGTAGTCGGCCTCACCCCGGTCGTGTCGCACCGCCCAGCGCTGGATCAGCGAGACGCAGGCGAGAAGCAGCAGCGAGGCAGCGAGCAGCACCACCGAAACGGCCGCCGCGCCGACCTCGTTGCCCGACTCCACCTGGTTGCGGATGAAGACCGAGGAAACGGTCGTGTCCGGGTTGCCGCCGGCAAACAGAAGGACGGAGCCGAACTCGCCCAAGGCGCGGGCGAAGGCCAGCGCGACCCCGGCGCCGAGGCCGGGGAGGAGGTTGGGGAAGATGATGCGGCGGAAGATCGTGAAGTTGCTCGCCCCCAGCGAGGCCGCCGCGGCCTCCATCTCGCGGTCCATCTCCAGCAGCAGCGGCTGCACGGCGCGGACGACGAAGGGCAGGGTGACGAAGCAGAGGGCGACGACGATCGCGGTGCGGGTGAACGCGATGTCGATCCCGAGCGGGCTGTCGGCCCCGTAGAGCGACAGCAGGATGAGGCTGGCGACGATCGTCGGCAGCGCGAAGGGAAGGTCGATTACGGCGTTGATGATGCTCTTGCCCGGGAAGCGGTCCCGGACTAGGAGCCAGGCGAGGATCGTGCCGAAGATGCCGTTTACGACGACCACGATCAGCGAGCAGATCACGGTCAGCTCGAGCGACTTCTTTGCCAGCGGCGAGGTGACCTGCTCCCAGAAGTGGCCGAGGCCGAGGGAGAAGGCTTCGCTGGCGACGGCGGCCAGCGGCAGCAGCACCATCAAGCTCAGATAGAGCATGACCATGCCGCCGCCGAAGCCGACGCCGAGACCGGGCAGGCGGATGCCTGCCCGGTGCCGGCGAGGAGCGGGGAGGTTTGCCGGGTGTGCCTCCATCAGCCGCTCGTCGAGACTCCGAGTTCCTTCTCGATCTCGGCTACAGAGCCGGTTTCGTCGTCGAAGAACTCATCGTTGACTTTGCCCCAGCCACCGAAGTCGGCGATGTAGAACAGGTTCTCGGGGGTCGGGAACTGTTTCTCGTCGACGAGCTTCGGGTTGACCGGCCGGTAGCCGTTTTCGGCCCAGATCTCCTGGCCTTCATCCGACCAGATGAAGTCGAGGAAGTCCTGCGCGGCGGGCTCCGGTGCGTCTTTGGTGACTGCGATCGGGGTTTCGATCGAGAGCGTCGCCGGGGGCACGACGTATTCGACGTCTTCGCCCTCTTCTTCGGCCTTGATCGCCTCGTTCTCGTAGCTGAGGAGCACGTCGCCCTGGCCCTGGGTGAAGGCCGAGAGCGCGTCGCGGCCGCTGCCCGGCTGGGCGACGGTCTTTTCGAGCACAGTGCGGACCTCGTCCAGCGCCTGGTCGGGGGATTTGCCGGCCTCGATGGCGTTGCCGTAGACGGCCATGATGTTCCAGCGGGCCGAGCCCGAGCTGAACGGGTTGGGGGTGATGACCTCGACGTCCTTGCTCTGCAGGTCGTCGAAGCTCTCAATGCCCTCGGGGTTGCCCTTGCGGACCACGAAGACCACGACCGATTTCTGGGCGATGCCTTTGTACTTGTTCTGGTCCCAGTCTTTGGCGACGATTTCGCCTTCTTCGACCAGCCGTTCCATGTCGCCCGCCTGGGAGAAGTGGACGACCGATGCGGGCTGGCCCGCGGCGACGGCACGGCTCTGGTCGCCGGAGGCGCCGAACGAGTTGCTGAAGCTGACGCCCGCGCCTTTCGAGCTTTCCTCGAAAGCGGGCTCGAGGGCTTCGGTGTAGACGGCTTCGGGGGTCGAGTAACCGACCACGTCGAGCTTGCCGCCCCCAGAGGAGCCGGAGTCCGAACCGGTGGTGTCGCCACCACCGCCACATCCAGCGGCGAAGACCGCGAGGAGCAGCACGAGAAGGGCGGCGGGGAGGCCGACCTTCACGCTGCGCCGCCGGGTAGTGCGAGCGTTCCGCATCAATAGTTCCTTCCTATGTCGACTAACTTACGTTCTTGAGCAACTTACTGCTCAATAGGGCGGGCACCGTAGCACAAAGTCGACCGAGAAAGTCTGGAATCCCGATCTGGATTCCCGGGTTTGGAGTCAACAATTCCTTTTCGGCATAGGATGCGCGCGATGAGCATCGATGCTGTTCGCACGCCGGAGGAGCGCCTGGAGGGGCTGCCGGACTACCCGTTCGAGTCCCGCTACCGCGAGGTCGACGGGCTGCGGCTCGCGCACCTCGACGAGGGGGAAGGGAAACCGGTCGTCTTCTTCCACGGCGAGCCGACCTGGTCGTTCCTCTGGCGCAAGGTGATCCCGCCGGTCCGCGACGCCGGATACCGCTGCATCGCCCCCGACTACGCCGGCTTCGGCCGCTCCGACAAGCCCACCGACGTCGGCTGGTACACCTACGACCGCCACGTCGAGCTGATGGCGGCGCTGCTGGAAGAACTCGACCTGCGCGACGCGACCGCCGTCGTCCACGACTGGGGCGGGCCGATCGGGCTGCGGCTCGCGGTCGAGCACCCGGACCGGATCAGCCGCCTGGTGATCATGGAGACCGGCCCCTTCACCGGCCACCAGAAGATGAGCGACGCCTGGCTCGCCTTCCGCGAGTTCGTCCGCGAGAGCGACGAGGTCCCGGTCGGGATGCTGGTCCGCGGGGGTTGCAAGCACGACCCGGGCGACGAGGTGATCGCCGCCTACGAGGCCCCTTATATAGACGGCGCCTCGAAGGCCGGCACCCGCGCCTTCCCGCTGATCTTGCCGACCGAGCCCGACGCGCCCGGCGCCGCCGAGGGCAAAAAGGTCGCTGACGCGCTGCGCGAGGACGACCGCCCGGCGCTGGTCCTCTGGGCCGACTCCGACCCGGTGCTCCCCTTCTCCGTCGGCGAGCGCGTCTCCAGCCAGCTGAACTTCCCGCCGCCGCGCCCGATCGCCGACGCCTCCCATTTTCTGCAGGAGGACGCCGGGCCGCAGATCGGCGGCATCATCGCCGAGTGGCTGCCAGACGCCTGATCAGGTCGGTCATCTGCTCGTGCGAGTGCTCGAGCAATAGCTGCTCCCGGCGCGGCGGCGCCTCGTCCTCGAGCCAGGTGATCGTCCCGGGCCAGTAGGAGTTCGGCGGGGTACCCGGCTGGTGGAAGGCCGAGGAGAAGACCCAGCTGCCGGTGTTGTGCAGGCGGCCGCCGCGGGGGAGGGGCCACTCGGGTTCAGTCGGCAGCGGGCCGCCGCGGTGGGTGTGACCGGTGACCACGTGGACGTCGTCGACCCCGAGGCGGGTCGCCATCTCGACCGCCGCCTCGACGCCGGTGCGGAAGATCGCCTTCACCGTCACGTCGGCTTCGAAGTCGGCACGCAGCAGGCCGTTGAGGCTGCGGATCGCCAGCGGGAAACCGGCCCGGGCAGCTCGGGCGCCGAGCGTGGTCTTCCGTTCTTCGCCGGCGAGCACCTCCCAGGCGCGCTCGAAGGGCCCGTTGCGGCGGCGCTGGGTCGGCAGCACCTGGGCGAGCCCGTAGGCGAAGCCGTACAAGGGACGGAGAATGCGTTCGTAGTCGTCCGGGGTGGCCGCCTCGGGCAGTGGCCGGGAGATGCGGGCCACCAGCGCCGCCGCCACGCACTCGGCCCGAGGCAGCTTCAGGTGGGCGTCCATGTAATGGCCGTGGGTCGCGTAGACGTCCTCACGCAGCCAGATTCCCGGGTAGGCGATCCCGAGCCGCGCCTGTCCGAGCCACTCGTCGACCAGTTCGGCGGGGCCGGTGGGGGAGTGGTGGTGCTCGAGCCCCAGTACCGGCTCGCCGGCGATCGAGCGCGCGTCGAGCAGCGTCTCGGCGAAGCGGTGGTCGTGGTTGCCGGGGACGAGGACGACCTCGACGTCGCCGATCGCCTCGCCGAGCTCCTCGAAGAAGGGGCGCGCGCGGGCGAGCGAGGGCCCGACCGGCAGGTTGCGCAGCTCGATCACGTCGCCGAGGAGGACAACCCGGTCGGCGCCGGCAATCTCCTCCAGCAGCACCCGCCGCACCGCCGGGTCGCGCAGCACGTCCTCGTCGGAGGCGACGCCGAGGTGCAGGTCGGAGACGATCGCCGTCCGCATCGCCTCTTTCTACCCGAGGAGCACCGGCGTTCGTCCTTTTAGGGGCGTATGACCGGAAAAGGACGAACGCCGGCGGTTTGGCTGGGCAGCCAGGGTGGGTACGATCTTCGGATGCACCGCTTCGGCGAAGAGCAGTTCGGCCCGGCCAACGGGATCGAGCTCTGCTACCAGGAGATGGGCGACCCCGACGGGGAGCCGCTGCTGCTGGTGATGGGCCTGGCGACGCAGATGATCGCCTGGGACGAGGGGTTCTGCGGGATGCTCGCCGAACGCGGCTTCCGCGTCGTTCGCTTTGACAACCGCGACATCGGCCGCTCGACCAAGATCAAGCGCGCCGGCGTGCCGAATCTCCTGGCGATGACGGTCGGCCGCCGCGCCAACGCGCCCTATCTCCTCTCCGACATGGCCACCGACACCGTCGGCCTGATGGACCACCTCGGGATCGACGCCGCCCACCTGGTCGGCGCCTCGATGGGCGGGATGATCGCCCAGACCGCGGCGATCGACCACCCGGATCGCGTCCGCTCCCTGACCTCGATCATGTCGACCACCGGCAGCCGCCGGGTCGGCCACCCGAGCTACAAAACCTTCGGCCTGCTGCTGGGGAAACCGCCTCGCGAGCGCGAGGCGGCGATCGAGCGCGTGGTCAAGGCCTTCAAGGTCATCGGCTCCCCGGGCTTCCCCTTCGACGAGGCGCGGGTGCGCGAGATCGCCGGCCGCTCCTTCGACCGCGGCCACAGCCAGGCCGGGATCGCCCGCCAGCTGCACGCGATCACCGCCTCCGGCGACCGCACCCCGGGCCTGCGCCGGCTCGACCTCCCGGCCCTGGTCATCCACGGCCGCAACGACATCCTCGTCAACCCCTCCGGCGGCCGCGCCACCGCGAAGGCGATCCCCGGCGCCCGCCTGAAGATGGTCGACGGGATGGGGCACGACCTGCCCCGGGCGCTCTGGCCCGAGTTCGCCGAGGACATCGCCGCCACCGCGGCGGGGGCGCCCGCAGGCGCCCCCGAGCCGGTCGCGTAGTCCCACCTAGTGCGGCTGAGAGGAGTCGAACCTCCACGGGCTCTCGCCCACACGGACCTGAACCGTGCGCGTCTACCAGTTCCGCCACAGCCGCGCGGGAGGCCAATTTACCGGTTGGGCGCCGAACGCCCCCGGCCGCCCCGCCAGGCCGCCCTGTGACCGACCTCCCACACCCTCCCGCCGCCGCCCCGCTAAAATGGCCGTCTCCTCGCCGCTATCGTCTAGGGGACTAGGACGCCGGATTCTCAGTCCGGAAACCGGGGTTCGAATCCCCGTAGCGGTACTCCACGGACTAGGTCTGCCGGGCGGGCTCGATCGTTTGAAGCAACTCGCCGGCCAGTGGGTTCACTGATCGGGGTCCTCCGAGCGCTCTAGTCTCTTGTCGGATGGCAAAGAAGGGACGCGGGGGGAAGAGGGGAAGCGCCGCCGCCCGCCGGCCCGTCCTGGCAGATCATCGAGCGGTCGGAAAGAAGCGCATTCCACCTTTGATGCGATTTCCACTCGCTGAGCTGGCCTGGCATGTGGAAGTGCTCCCCGACTTTCTCTGGGTTGCCTACACCCTCGGCCGTCGGTCTGATTGGTGGGCGGTTCGCCGCGCTCTCGATGTGATCGATCGATTCGTCGATGCACGGAGAATCGCTCCTCAGTTAGGGCTGCACTGGGGGCCGAGGCGCCGGGCGCGTTTCCGTCTGCTTTTGGACACGCCATCGGCCTCTTCCCGGACTGCGGGGCAATCTGGCTTTACGAGGACTGGCTGCAGCGGCACACGCCCGACCCGACTGTCGGACTGCCGCTACTTCGCAGCGTCGTCGCGGACATCGCGGTGAAGAACAACGTGTGGAGCACGCGCGTCCGACTCATGACCATCGCTCGCCAAGCCAAGCACGGGAAATGGAGCTACCAGCGAGGCTCGATTTTGGATCTCGTTCCCAAATATCCCGATGGACTGTCAACGTCCGAGCAGGGAATGCTGGAGTCTGCCATCCGCGCAAGCTGGATGGCCTCATAGCTTCTGGTCTCAAGCCCGGGATTTAGCACCCTGCGCAGTTCCTGAAGTTCGAGAGGAGAGACCAACATTGTTCGACGATGAGAACGGGGCGCTGGATCCGGAGCCGTTGATGCGCCTGGAAAGCATGAGACGGATCATCGAGCGCTTGGACGATCTTGGAGACGTGCTTCGCGAGAAACAGCTCGGTCTTGCGAAGGACCCGGGTGACGATGAGCCGAACGTAGTGATCCTCGGCTTCGCTTCGCGAATGTACCGCCAGCTCTATGGCCTCCTCGAACGACCATCGGCCTGGGTTCCAGACATAGCAGGGCTGCATCTCAGGCCAATCGTCGACGCACGGATCGTTCTCGCGTGGCTGATCGCTCGGGATCGCAAGGGATGCCATCACCCAGGCCTTTAGCTATTTCGACCTCGACCTAGAAGGCGCCTTTGAGCCGCTCGAGGAGGCACTGCACGCAGCTCTGTCGGAGGGCAGCGCTGGTTAAGAACGCTGACGAGCGCGACGATGAGCCTGTAGGCCGGCACGTGGTGCGACGGTCAGCCAGTGGCACTTGGCGGGGCGCGCCGTCGGTGGGTTCGTTGCGGTAGATCAGCCGGAAGCGCGGCTTCGCCTTGTGGGTCGGGATGTCGAATCGAACCCGGCGGCAGTTGGCCAGCTCGGGGTGGAGGCCCGGACCCATCAGCTCGCCAATGAAGGGATTGCCTTTGCATTCGACCAGCAGCTCGGCAATGCGACGCTTCAGGACCTCGGCTTCGTCTTTGCCGGCTTGGTCGCTGTCGGCGGCCGGGGTGGTCAGTTCCGCAACGTCGTCAAGGACGCCCTTGGCAAAGGTGACGCCCACTGCGGAGGGCGCCTTGCCGGTCATTCCTCGTTGGGGATCTCGATGCCTAGTTTGGCCAGCGCCTCGGCACCGTCTTCTTTGTGATCGGCGGCGCCGCTGCGGATACGC
Organism: Solirubrobacterales bacterium; assembly: GCA_035703365.1. Taxonomy (GTDB): domain Bacteria; phylum Actinomycetota; class Thermoleophilia; order Solirubrobacterales; family 70-9; genus VAYN01. The sequence continues at coordinate 30,122 of DASSYI010000072.1, read as the reverse complement.
TCGGCGGCGATGGCGGCGGCTTCGTCGTCGGCGCGGCGCGCCTCGAAGGTTTCAGCCATCTCGTCGATCCTCGAGTTCATCGTCCGCATCTGCTCTTCAAGCCGATGCAGCTTGTCTTGGACCTGGTCCGATCTCCGCGGAAGAAGGGGCATCGCAACAAGGCTACCTCGCGCGTCTGATGCTTCGGCGCGCCAGCCCAAACCGTGTCCCGAAATATGTCCCCGACTCCACCGAACCAAATCGGACTCGATTGAACCAACTGGATGGAGGAATCCCAGATCGGTCTCAAACGGCTTCGCAGAGGCAATTCTCAGTCCGGAAACCGGGGTTCGAATCCCCGTAGCGGTACCTCACGAAAACCCCGCAAATGCGGGGTTTTCTCCCCTGACTCGGGCTGACGAGGTCATAGACGAAGGCGAGGCTGAGCATTTGCAACGCCTCGCTCCCTTTTGACTCCGCCGCTTTCTCTGGAGGGTTGGCGCGATTGTGTTTCACCTACGCTCGGGTCGGGACCAGTCGAGTAGATAGTCCGGAGTTGTGGTCTCCCGGTCTAAGCCTGGGTCCGGTATGGGCGCATCGGCTGCAACCCGCAGCGGTAGTTGTCCGGCCCAAACAGGCAGTTCAAGGCTCGACGGAGGGTCGGTCGGATCCCCAGTGCGCACCTTTGCCGAAGCCTCAGCAATGTTCATGGAAATGAGCAAGGTGCTGGCTAGTTCGTTCTCGTCGGGAGGTCCGACATCCTTGATCCGCCCAGGAATCATGTGTTCGATGATGGCCACCAGCCCTGCGACCTTCTCATCCTTGTCGGTGACCTCTCGGGCGACACCTAAGACCATCACTGCTCGATAGTTCAAAGAGTGCTTCTTAGCCGTTCGTCCGAGCACGATGCCGTCCACCAGGGCGGCAGTGATGCAGCATGGACTGCCGCTGGCGAGCGTGTTCAGCGTGCGGTTGGCCGGCGAGCCATGGAAGTAGAGGCGTTCTCCCAATCGGCCATGGACCGTCGGAACGGCGAAGGGCTGATCGTCGTCGACAAATCCAACGGTAGAGGTCAGAGCCTCGTCGAGGATCGCATGGATCTGCTCTTGATCGTAGACTCCACGGGAGGGCTTGCGTTTCACCTGCGTCCTCGCGCTTTTCGCCTCACCGCTCACCCTAGTCCTCCTTCAAATAGCGGCGGTAGCCACTTACAGGTGCATCGAAGGCCGCGTGCCGGTATAAGGCATGGGCTGCATCCCGTTTGGCGTGAGAGACGAGTTGTAGCTTGTAGCAACCGGCCGATTCGGCAAGTTCGGTTGCCGTCTCTAAGAGCAAGCCACCGATTCCTTTTCGCCGATGGGACTGGTCGACCACAACATTCTCGATCATTGCCCAAGGCTGTCCGCCATGGCTTAGGTTGGGGACGACCAAGAGGTCGAGGGTTCCAACGATTTCGTTGTCTGTAACCGCAACTAGGAGGGCGCGGCGGTCCGGCCTTTTGAGGATTTCTTGGAAGGCCTGGGTGACCGCCTGGTCACGGGCATCCGGTGGCTCCTCCTTGTGCATTTCGGCGAGGAGGCGCAGGACGATCGGCAGATCCGCTTTGCCTGCGCGTCGGATCCACAGGCCCCCCTTGTCAACGTTGATGTTGTTCGGCAGTTTCAACGGGATCAAAGTCGGCGAGTCTTGTAAGTGTCGGTCATCCGCCAAGGGGCGGTCAGCGGCTTATCGGATTCAAGGCCGACAAAGTCCGGGTGGACCAGCGCGGCGGGATGGGTCAGCAGCGAAGCCGTCTTGATCTCTGCTGGATGGCGTCGCCGCGCGAACTGGATCGCGTGGTTTAGATCCTCTCCAGAGTAGAGCTCACCCACGACCAGCAGGATCCTCTTTTCCTTTAGGGGCGGGCAGCAACTCGGGAACCGAAACTCGACCCTATTGATCCCTTCTGGGCGGTCTAGCTCGGTGTCCAGCACCGCCATCGGCAGGTGCCCAAGGTTGCCAGCAAGCATTCCAGCCAGGATCGACCCCCCGCGGCCTACGCCGAGGACGAGGTCCGGCTTGTAATTCCTCGACTGCATTTCCTTCAGCATCTGGCGAACTAGGGCTTCAACCTGTTTCCAGCCGAAGCGGCGCCTGCTGCGCAGCTCTTCGGCAAAGAGGTATACGGAGATGACGCTGGCCGCTGCGCTTAATATCGCCAAGAAGATGGTCATCGGTGGGTGAGGGCCTCGAAGGGCCGCGAGAGTTTACTCTGCACTCTTTGCGCGGGCCGAAGAAGATTGCGGTGATCGGAGTAGGCCCGAGAGGCCTGTCTGCTCTAGAGCGGCTGATCAGCCAAGCGGAGGCCAACGCATTCGAGGGTGAAGTCTTACTGATCGAGCCCGGCGTACTTGGCGTGGGGGTCCACGAGCGTAGCCAGCCGGACTACCTCCTGCTCAATACCGTGGCCTCGCAGATCACCATCTTCTCGGATGAGAAGATGGTCCCTGGCGCCCCAGTGACGCTTGGTCCCGGGTTCGTGGAGTGGTGCCGGGAGAAAGACGTGCGAGTTGCAGATGGATGGGGGCCTGGGAGGGGAAGATCGGTGGGAGGAGACGATTTCCTGCCGCGGCGGATTTACGGTGAATATCTGGCATGGGCCGCGGAGGAGTTGTTGCGCCGCGTTCCTTTCAATCTTCAGGTCACGGTCGTCGAAGCGACGGCGATATGCGTTCGCCCCCTGGGCGGTGCGGCTGAGGTGGGCCTCGACGATGGCTCCGTACGGCTAGTCGACCTCGCGATTGTCACCACTGGTCATGGACTCACGTCCTATGGTCGAGGGGGGACGCATGATGAGGGCTGGATCAAGCGGCCCTATCCACTGCCGGACTCCCTTTCCGGCATCGAGTCTGGACAGCGCGTTGCTCTTCTTGGGTCAGGTCTCACCGCTATCGATCTAATCGCGTCCCTCACGGTCGGGCGAGGGGGTGCCTTTCATTTGGATGGGAGCGACCTGCGCTACGCCCCGTCGGGGGGCGAGCCGGAGGTCGTTCTCATCAATCGGTCAGGCTGGTTGCCCTGTGCACGGCCGGCATCGCCACGCACATATCCAGCTAGTCGCCCGACTATTGCCGAGGGCATCGAGCGGGCGCGACGAGGGAGACCCGACGGACTGCTCAATCTGACGGAGGATCTCGAGCCGCTTATCTGGGCCGAGGTGTTCAGGGGCGTTGAGAACGACTGGGAAGTGGCGGCGCTCAAGCGAGCCTTTGCTTTGCGGGATCCACCTACTGAGGACGAAGCGCACTTTCATGCCGCTGTCGTCGAGCAAGCACGGCTCGACATTCAGCAGGCACGACTTGGGTTAGGCGAGAGTCGCCTAAAGGATCGGATGGAGACGCTCCGCGACCAGCGGGAGGCGCTGCGTGCAGCCGTCGACCCTCCTGGGATGAACCCGAAGGATCACCGAGCGTTCTTTGATGGCCTGCCGGCGCTTGCTAACCGGACTGCTGTGGGTCCACAGCGGGAGCGCTTAGAAGAGCTGATTCAGCTGATCGACCAGGGCATCGTTCGCCTAGGCCCCGGGCCGAACCCCGTGGCGCGGAGGCGGGAAGGAAAATGGGAACTGCTATCGACTTCTCTGCTTGACGAGGCACGGATTGAGGTGGACGTGATTGTCAACGCTCATCTCGACTTTCCCGAGCGTGATCCGGCGATCGACCCTCTTGGTGACGCCCTTCGGCAGTGGGTGGCTCCGCACCTCGCGAATCCAAAATTCTTGTCTCTTGACCGACGCGGCTATCCCCTGACGCGCAACGGCAAGATCTGCGAAACCGTCGCCGTCTTCGGTCCTCCAGCCGAGGGCGCCAACTACTACAACAACTACATCCTCTGGCCAGGCGTATGGTCGCGTTTGCTGACCGACCTCGACAACGTGCTCAGACCGTTGTTGCGAGCCTCCTAGAAGCGCAGATAACTCGACGGAACTGGACTGATCTCCTTAGAGCGGTATGGCTCGAGCGAGGGAATTCATCCGCGAGAGGGCCGCTTCGCAATTGCGGTGACCTCGATCTCGACGTGGCAGGTCGGTCGCACCAGCGCGCCAACCTCGACGAGGGTGGTGGCGGGGCGGGGATCGTCGAAGTACTCGTCTCGGACGCTGGAAACTATTGCGAGATCGCGCAAGTCCGTCAGGAAGATCTGCGCCTTTACGACATCGTTCATCGACAGGCCTCCGGCGTGGAGAATGGCCCCGATCCGGGCAAAGACAAAGCGGGTCTGAACTTCCACGTCCGTGGAGATCACGTCGCCTGCATCGTCGATAGCGATCTGTCCGGTGACGAACACGATGCGTGTGTCGCCCACGTCGACGGAAAGACCGTGGGAGTAGGCTGACGACGGCGGGGCCCCACCGGCAGGGACGAGCTTTTCGCGGTCGACCACGTGCTTCTCCGATACCCGCTACCGCGCCGACTCCAGGTAGGTATCGGCGATTTCTTCGAGGATCCCCTCTTGACCCGCATACCAACCGGAAGCCCGAGGCCAATGCGAAACGACATCGGTAAACCCGAGCTCCTGGGATCGTCCGACAAAATCGCTGAACGTCTCCACGCTGGAAAGGGAATAGACGGGTGCTGCGTCGAGTGAGAGGTACCGCGCCGCATCCTGCGCCGATCTGCCTTGGGCGGCGAGCTCTTCTTCAAAGCGAGCGCAGTTCTGCGCCACCGACGACCACCACGACCCCAGGTCGTCGGTTTGAGCACCGGTGGTGATCCAGCCGTCGCCGTATTGGGCCGCAAGGGAAATCGAGCGGGGTGCGTTCGCGGCCACGATGTAAGGGACACGGGGTCGCTGGACCGACCCCGGCGCGCTTCGCGCATCCACGGCCGAGAAGTACCGGCCCTCCACCGTCGTAGACGTGTTGGTCAGTATGCGGTCGAGAAGTGAGACGAACTCGATGAAGCGGTCCACGCGTTCGCGTCCCGTTAGCTCGGCCCGGCCGAGCACCGCGGCGTCGAAGCCCTTGCCACCGGCGCCCACGCCGAGCAGGAAGCGCCCGTCGGAGATATCGTCCAACGCGGTGATCTCGCGGGCGAATGCAGCAGGGTGGCGGTGGTTTGCGGATGCGACGTGCGTGCCCAGCTTGATGCGTGAGGTCACAAGGGCGGCAGCCGCCAGGGTGGGCACAGCATCGAACCACGGGCCGTCGACGAGGTCCCGCCAGCCCAGGTGGTCATACGTCCACGCGTGGTCGAAGCCGTAGTCCTCGGCGCGGCGCCAGAGGTGCTGGGCCTCCGTCCAGCGGTACTCCGGCAAGATCACGATTCCGAATTTCAATTCCCCCTCGCTTTCAATCCGGTTTCTCGAGGATTTCCACGACGCTCCCAGGTGAGAGTGTGCGTGCGTCCCGCACAATCTCCACCCAGACCCCGTCGGGATCCTTGACGTAGAAAAAGTCGATCATCGTCCGACCCTGGCGAACCTCCGTTACCTCGCACTGTTCTGAAAGCAGGAACTCGTGCGCCTCGTAGATGTTCTCCACGCTGAGCCCGAAATGTCGTACCCCGAGCTGCGGGATGTTGTTCCCGACCGTGAGCTCCAGGGCCGGTAGCTCGGAACTGTTCGCGTAGGCGAACAACTCGAGCACCGAACCGTCGAGCTCAAGATGGCTGATCTGCAGCTCACTGGTGCCCGATTTCCAACGCAGCACTGGTTGGTATCCCAGGAGCGAATAAAACTCGATCGATGCCTCGATGTCGCGCACGCTGATCGTCACGTGATGGCTGGCGAATCGGGGTCTCTTCATCGTCTGCTGGTGCCTCAGCGTGCCATATAGAGACGTTTGAGTTCATCCAGCGAAAGCCTGTCGGCCTTGCACGCTGCGATGATCGGCGCCTCGGCGGCGACGAACTCCGCTGCGCGGGTCGCAACCTCCGCAACCAGGTGGCTCGGAAACGCGACAGCTCCATGTATGTCTGCGTGGACCAGGTCGCCGTGGGAAACGGACATCCCGAATACATTGACCTGGCTGCCAAAGTCGGCGATATGTACGAAGGCGTGTGAGGGTCGCAGCCCGCGGCTGAGCAGCAAGACGTCGGCTGGGAGGTTGTCGACGTCGCGGACGCTCCCATCGGTGACAACGGCCTGGACGCCCATGGCCCTATGTATCCGCGTGTTGAACTCCCCCCAAAAGGGGCCGGTTCCCGCTTCGTCCCCGTCGAGGTCCTGCATCACGCAGACCTTCGGCATCTCGCTGCCCTCGTGGACGTACTCGTAATACTCGAGGCGCTCGCGCTTGAGCGCGTCCTTCGCTCGATCGGCCCGGATCGCCGAGCGCATGGTCGCCGTGCGGGCCACACCGACCACGGGCGAACTGTCAGCGTTGACCGCGACCATCCCCCTGCGGGTGTAGCCGTAGCTACGTCTGCCGGGCTCGACCATCTCCAGGGCATTGCAGATCGTAGGCGTGTCGAACTCACGAAGGCGGGCCAGCTCGGCCTCTGCTGGCGTCATACGGGCGTCCTCCTGCCGTCACAGATACGGCGGATCTCTGCGGCCACGTTGCGTGGCGAGGGGCTACTTATGATCGCCTCGCCGACAATCACCACCTCAACATTGGGCGCCTGCACGCATTCCGCCACGTTGTCGGGGCGAATGCCGCCGGCGACGGCGATGGCTGGCAGCGCACGCTCAGCCGCGGCAGCACGGACTTCCTCGATCGGCGGTCTTCCGCCAACTGCCTGCTCGTCCTTGCCGCGATGCATGATCATGTAGTCGAACGGCAGCTCGCCGATGCGCGCGGTCAGCTCGGTTAACCCTTCGACACCGAGGCTGTCCACGTAGGTCTCCGTGCCAGATTCCGTCGCCGCCTCGCACACCGCCTCCAGCGTCTCGAACGGAGCGCCGCCCTCCACGATCACACCACTGGCGCCCGCATCGACGCAGACGCGCGTGATCTGCCAGCCGCGGTCCATGATCTTGGGATCTGCAATCAGCGGCATCTCGGGGAAGCGCGCCCTCAGCGCAGAGATGGCCCGGGGCATGCCTTCGGAGTTGATCAGCGGGGTTCCCACCTCCAAGCGATCGACGAAATCGATCGTCGACTCCGCGATCCTGATTGCGACCTCGACGTCGGTGACGTCGAGAGCCAACTGAACCTGCACAGCCTCAGGCGGCAATCGCAATGACCTCGACCTCCACCTTGCAGCCCTCCCGGACGAGAGCCGATACCTCTACAAGCGTGCTTACCGGCTTTGACTCGCCGAAATACTCGTTACGTACAGCCGAAACCGCAGCGAAGTCTTCGATGTCGGTGAGAAAGAGCTGCGCCTTGACGACGTCGGCCATCGAGGCGTCGCCTGCCTCGAGGATCGAAACGATCCGCTCGAAAACGAATCGGGTCTGCTCGGTGATGTCCTCCGACACGAGGTTGCCCTCGCTGTCGATCGGGATCTGTCCCGTCACGAAGATCATTCGGGCGTCACCAAGCGGTACTGCGTAGCCATGGGAATAAGCTCCCATCGGAGGCGTCATGTCGGGGGGATTCAGCTGCTGTCGGTCCATGCGTGACTCTCCTTGCTGTCGTTCTGGTTTCAGGCAAAGATCAGGAGCGCAGCGCACCCGATCAAAGCCGCATTTGCGGTCATGTGGATTGGTTTGATTGCCTTCTTTGAGATTCGGGAGCGCGCCATTCGCAGGATCGTCAGCCAGAGGACGAACCACAGCCCATCGCCCAGCAGAATTCCCGCACCGTAGGCAAGCCCATTGCCGGAGGCGACCACAGCGGCGCCCAGGCCCGACCACAGCACGAGCCCATAGGGGCTAAGCGTGCTCAGCGCCACGCCCTTCGAGGCGATCAGGGTCGCCCTTGCGTCGGCACCCATCTCCATCTGCGTCGCGGGCCCCCGGTACAGCGAGCGTATGGCGATCCCGGCGATCATCGTTGCGGCAAGCACCCGCACCCAAAGATGCTGCGTGTCGACGGCCCCGGCCTCGCTCGCACCGGCGAAGATCGTGGCGAGCATGGTCAGCAGTACCGCGTCCCCGCCCCAGGCGCCGAACGCCAAGGGGAGCGCCTCGCCCCGTTGACCCGTCAGCGCGACCTTCGTTATCTCCACGTTGACGGGTCCGAACGATGATCCAGCCCCGAATCCAAGGAGGCAAGCTGCGCTAGCGAGGCCCATTGCTATGCGACTCCTCGCCCGCCGTCTACGCTGAGAATCGCGCCGGTGGTCCAGCTGGATTTGTGCGGATCGGCGAGGAATAGGATCGCCTCGGCGATGTCATCGGGCTCGCCGATGCGGCCGATCGGATGGGAAGGCTGCATCTCGGCCACCCAGCTGGCGTATCCGGCCTCGTCCTCGAATAGGCCGGCGCTCTTCTGCAGGTTCGTCCGTACGACCGAGGGGTTGACTGAGTTGACCCGAATGCGCATCGGCGCCAGCTCGCGCGCTAGGGACTTGGTGAGCATGTCGACGCCAGCCTTGCTCACCGAGTAGGAGAGCGAGGAGCAGGGGCGCAGCGAACAAACCGAAGACACGTTGACTACCGAAGATGCAGGGGCACCCGCCGCCAGCATGTCTAGACACGCTTTCACCAAGTTGAACGGTGCGTCGAGGTTAGTCCGCATGACGCGCCGCCAAATCTCGGCCGTCTCGTGCCGCACGCCCCCACCGGAGATCGTGCCCGCAGCGTTGACCAAGAGATGCAAGGCGTCTCCGCGGTTGGCGACGGCGGTGGCGACCTCGTCGGCGAACGCATCGTCGGCGAGGTCGCCGACGAGCACCGTGAGCTGCTTGCTCTCCTCGTCTGAGATGGAGCTTTCGAATTCCTCTGCGTGAGTGGTGGAAAGTCCGACCGCGACGACATCGGCCCCGGCGCCGAGAAGCTGCCGGGAGACCGCCGCGCCAATCCCTGACGTTCCACCTGCGATACAAGAGAGCATCTTGATTGATCCTTTCGTGGGTTAAGCGACGCGATAGCGGATGGCGTATAGGGGCGCTTTGGGCTGGTCGACCGTGAATGAGATGAGGTGTGGCTCTGACGACCAAGGGATGTCGAGGTCACGCTCGTACCACTCCTCCGGTGAGTACGGCTCAAGGCTTGGCGTGTGGTCGAGTTGAGCTAGCTCGCCATCGTCAGCCAGGAATTCGCCACAAACGTTCGAAGGCTCGAAGTTGAGGCAGAGCTTGAACTCCAGTTGCTCTACTCCATGGAGCCAGCGGACCAGCGCAATGCTCATGATCTCCTCCACGGGTGAGAGAACCGCGAGCTCGCCGGGCAGGCGGATCGCGTAGGTGATGTCGAACTCGTCGTTCGGTGCGATCGCTCGCGGAAACAGGATCCGAAAGCCATGCTGGTAGAGGGGTACGTCGCCGGGGAGGAGCGGTTCGACGACCAAGCGCTTGCGGGAGGTCGTGTCGTATGCCCGGATCTCGGTTTGCTCGAACGTGATCCGCGCCTCTGAGGACTCGGCGTAGACGAGCCCGGCGCTCGGCTTGGGGCTGACGTTGACACCGCAAAGGCGGCGAAGCGAGTAGAAGTCGCCCGACGGGTAGTCGAGCAGGTCGTGACGGACCACACGGGTGTAGCGGTGCGTCGAGTCCACGTGGTCTGGGTCGACCCGAAGGCTGAGGCCGGAGCCTAGCCGCGACACCAAAAGCCGGTTCAGCACCTGCTTGTTGGCCATGGGCTCGCTCTGTGCCGAAGCGGGTGGCGGCGGCGAGAGGATGAGCGGGGTCGCCTTCGCGAGCTCCCTGAGTTGGTCGAGTTCCGTGCGAATTCCAGGGATCTCGTCGATCAAGTCGTAGTCCACGGCCGACCGCTCCCGCCGGTCCACGATCTCGATTAGAGAGGAGAGATCATGTTCACCCCCGCCTACTCGTTTCGCCAGAGACGCGGCGATCTCCTGATAGCACCAATCCACATGGGCTCCGTAGCGTCTGCGGGCGCGCTCGATCCAGTCGAATGACTCGGCTCTATTCGAGCGCAAACCGTCGATAAGCGGGCCACGACCGGCGATCTGGAGCGCTCTCTCGTACTCCTTCAAGTTACGGGCGATGTCGAACTCCCGCGTATCAACAGAGATCCCGATGAGGCTGACCATGAGGTCTTTCCGGCGAACGTGCTCGACGCCGGGGTCGAGTTGTTCGAACAGCGCCCGAATATGGTCTATGAGCCCGTTTAGCGAGCCCTTCGCATTGCTCTTCTCCGCCCACCACAAACGCTCTATCAAGCGCTCGTCGGAGATGGTCAGATTCGTTCCCTCAAGCACGATGATCGCCAACGCCGACTTGAGCTGTGGGCGAATTTTGACCGTCTCATTGGTATCGGTCCGTCTCAGGGTCGGCGGCCCGAATAGCTGCAGCTCGATGGTGCTTGGGGCGGTCACGCGCGCTCAAGCTTAAGCACGATCCCACGGCTCCAAGCAAAATAATGAGAGAAATTTGAGAGCCAGCCTAGTCTCTGTTGGGACCCCAAAGAGAATCCTGTGAAAGCCGCAGGCTAGTTGTTTCCCGTCGCTTGAAAGTGGCTCCCCCGTGAGCCAAGAGTGAACCTCAGCGAAGGGATACGAAAAATGCTCTCAAGACTGACGTACCGTATCACGCCAATTTCGGTTGTCGTCGGGATTTCGGTTGTCATAGGGGTGAGTGCGAAATGGCTGCGCTGATCGTCGAGGCGGCCACCGGCGCCCTGGGGCTCGTGCTGGCCGTCGATGGAATTCTCACGGGCGCGGTCGGGGTGGGGATTGTCGGACTCGTCTTTGCCGCGATTGCCTGGGGCATGCTGTTCGGGCAGATGCTCAGGGGGGAGCGGAAGTAAGCGCGTGGGCTCGCTGAAGGCGGGGTTTCAGGGGGCCGGGCGGACCGCCCGGTGCAGCAGCTCCTGCCGGAGCAGGATCACCGGGATGCAGAGGGCCGGCAGGCCGGCGGCGAGCAGCACACCCGCCTGCCAGCCGCTGCTCTGCACCAGGGGGCCCGCGAGGGCGGCGCCGGCGCTGGCGCCGACGGTCAGCGAGAGGGCGAGCCAGGTGAAGGCTTCGGTGCCGGTGCCCGGTGGCATCGCCGCCTGGACGATCTGGTTGCGCAGGTTGGTGGCGGGGGCGATGTAGGTGCCGGTCAGCGGCGCGAGGAGGAACATCGCCAGGTTCGAGTCGGCGAGCAGCAGGGGAAGGACGACCAGCGGCTGGTAGATCGCCAGGGCGACGGAGCCCTGGGCCGGGCTGCGGAAGCGGTGGGCCTGAGAGCCGTAGACGAGGGCGCCGATCGCCGAGCCGGCGGCGGTCGCGGCGACGAAGGGGCCGCCGAGGGCGGAGTTGCCGTGTTCGGCGCCGAAGGCGGGGAAGACGACGTCGAGGACGCCAAAGGTGATCCCGATTGGGATCCCGGTGACGACCAGCAGGCGGATCGCGGGCGAGGCGAGCGCCCCCGCCCGCGTGCGGTGCTCGGCGGGGGCGGGCTCGATGCCGCCGAGGACCGGGATCGCGGCGAACCAGACGGCGCCGGCAAACCCCGTGCCGGCGGCGACGAGCAGCGGGCTCGCCGCCCCCGCCGTCGCCGCCAGCAGCCCAGTCAGCAGCGGCCCGGCGACGAAGAAGATCTCGATCAGGAGCGAGTCGACGACGTAGCCGTTGACGAGGTCGGCCGGCTCGACCAGGCGCGGCCAGAGCTGGCGCAGCAGGCCGCCGACCGGCGGCGTCGAGCAGCCCGCCAGCGCGGCGGCGAGGACGAGGGGCGCCGTCCCGGCACCCGCTTCGGCGAGGACGACGACGGCGAGCAGGGACAGAGCCGCCAGCAGCGCGGCCGGGATCAGCACCGGCCGCGGGCCGCGGCGGTCGACCAGCCGCCCCAACAGCGGCGAGGTAGCCCCGAGGCCGACGGTGAAGGCACCCGCGACGAGGCCGGCGGCGCCGAAGGAGCCGCTGCGGTCGTGGACGAAGATCACCAGCGCCACCGCGCCCATCCCGACCGGCAGCCGCGCCAGCACCGAGGTGGCGCAGAGGGCGAAGACGTGCGGGCGGGAGAGGATCCGGCGGTAGGTCATCGCGGCGGAGGTTAGGCTCCTCGGGCATGGGCCTGCTCGATCCCGCACCGCCGCCGTTCGAGGTCTCCGAGTGGCGGCGGCTCCCGCACCTGGAGCGGATCAAGCCGCTGGCCCAGGACTGGGCTCTGAACGGGTTCGGGACCCCGGTCGCGGTCTACTTCCTCTACGTCTTCAAGGTCATCGCCTACGCCGGCCTCGGGGCGCTTTTGATCTTCGCCACCAGCGGCTGGCCCGCCTGGTACGAACCGATCGTCTTCCAGAAGGCGGTCATCTGGACCATGCTCTGGGAGGTCCTCGGGCTCGGCGCCGGCTCGCTGCCGCTGACGCTGCGCTTCAGCCCGATGGTCGGCGGCTTCCTCTACTGGCTGCGGCCGGGGACGACGCGGCTGCCGCCCTGGCCGGAGAAGATCCCCGGCACCCGCGGGACGACGCGGACCTGGCTCGACGTCGCCCTCTACGTTGGCCTGCTGGCGAGCGCGCTCTTTCTGCTGCTCTCCTCCGGCGACGTCCTCGATCCGGTCGCCGTCGGCGTCCTCCTCGCCTTCCTCGGCGCCCTCGGCCTGCGCGACAAGGTCCCGTTCCTGGCGGCCCGGGCGGAGATCTACGGCACCCTGGCGATCGTCTTCCTCTTCCCGCTGACGAACATGGTGATCGCCTGCCAGCTGGTCTTCCTCTGCATCTGGTGGGGGGCGGCGTCCTCGAAGCTGAACCGCCATTTCCCCTTCGTCGTCACGGTGATGATCAGCAACACGCCGTGGAACAAATCGCGCCGGGCCAAGGCCCGGCTCTACACCGACCACCCTGAGGACCTGCTGCCCTCACGGATCGGCGCCGCAAGCGCCCACCTTGGCACGGTGATGGAGTTCACTCTGCCGCTGATCCTGATCCTCACCCAGGGCGGCCTGCTGGGGACGCTGGCTCTGGCCGGGATGGTGATCTTCCACGTCCACATCTTCTCGACCTTCCCGCTGGCGGTGCCGCTGGAGTGGAACGTGTTCATGATCTTCGGCCTCTTCTTCCTCTTCGGCCACTACGCCGACGTCCCCTGGTCCTCCGTCGACGACCCGCTTCTGCTGGTCATCCTCGCCTTGATCTGCGTCGGGCTGCCGCTGCTCGGCAACTTCCGCCCGGACCTCGTCTCCTTCCTGCCCTCGATGCGGTACTACGCCGGTAACTGGGCGACCAGCCAGTGGCTCTTCCGCCGCGACGCCGGGGCTGAGGAGAAGCTCGACGCCGAGATCGTCAAGGCGGCGCCGATCGTCACCCGCCAGCTGGAGAAGTTCTACGAGCCGGAGATGATCGACGTGCTCGTCTACAAAGGCCTCGCCTTCCGCTCGATGCACTCCCACGGGCGGGCGCTGAACGCGCTGACCGCGCGGGCGGTCGATGACATCGAGGCCTACGACGTGCGCGAGGGCGAGCTCGTCGCCGGCGTCGTCCTCGGCTACAACTTCGGCGACGGCCACTTCCACGACCACCGGCTGCTGGCCGCGGTCCAGGAGCGCTGCCGCTTCGCTCCCGGCGAGCTGCGGGTGGTGACGCTGGAGTCCCAGCCGGCCCACGTCCAGCGCCAGCGCTACCGGATCTGGGACGCCGCCGACGGCCTCGTCGAGGAGGGATGGGTCGACGTCGCCGAGATGGTCAAGCGCCAGCCCTGGCTCGGCGACGAACGGCTGCTGCACCATGCCTAGCGCGATCGTCGTCGGCTCCGGGCCGAACGGGCTCGCCTGCGCGGCGACGCTGGCGAGCCGCGGGGTGGAGGTGACGGTGATCGAGGCCGAGGAGCGGATCGGCGGCGGCACCCGCAGCGGCGAGCTGACCGAGCCGGGGCTGATCCACGACGAGTGCAGCGCCGCGCACCCGATGGTCGTCGCCTCGCCGGCGGTCGTCTCGCGCGGCCTCGAACTGGAGCGTCACGGGCTGGAGTGGGGCTGGGCTGAGGTCGACCTTGCCCACCCCCTGGACGGCGGCGGTGGGGCGGCGATGGTGCGCTCGCTGGAGGCGACCGCCGCCGGGCTGGGGGAGGCCGGGCGGCGCTGGAAGCGGGTCTTCGGCGCGCCCGCGCGCGGCTACGACGCGCTCGCCGAGGACGTCTACCGCCCGCTGATCCACTTCCCGCGCCACCCGCTGCGGCTGGCGCGCTTCGGCCTGCCCTCGGCGCTGCCGGCGACCGCCCTCGCCCGGCGGATGGGCACCCCGGAGGGCGCCGCGCTCTTCGCCGGCATCGCCGCCCATGCATACGCGCCGCTCGACCGGCCGTTCAGCGCCGCGATCGGGATGGCCCTGACCTGCGCCGGGCACGCCTACGGCTGGCCGGTCGCGAAGGGCGGCTCGATCGCGATCGCCGAGGCCTGGGCGGCGGTGATCCGCGAGCACGGCGGCCGGATCGAGACCGGCCGGCGGGTGCGCTCGCTGGGCGAGCTGCCGGCGGCCGACGCGGTCGTCCTCGACCTCGCCCCCCGCGGCGCCCTGGATCTGGCCGGCGAGCGCCTGCCGCGGCGCGTCGCCCGCGCCTACCGTCGCTACCGCTACGGGCCGGGCGCCTTCAAGCTCGACCTCGCGGTGCAGGGCGGGGTGCCGTGGAGCTTCGAGCCGGCCCGCCGCGCCGGCAGCGTCCACGCGGTTGGCTCCTTCGAGGAGGTCGTCGCCGCCGAGGCCGAGGTCAACCGCGGCCGCATGCCCGAGCGCCCCTACGTCCTCGTCGGCCAGCAGTACCTCGCCGACCCGAGCCGCTCCCAGGGCGACCTGCATCCCCTCTGGGCCTACGCCCACGTCCCGAGCGGCTACAGCGGCGACGCCAGCGGGGCGATCCTCGACCAGATCGAACGCTTCGCGCCGGGCTTCCGCGAGCGGATCGTCGCCCAGGTGGCGACGTCGACGGCCGAGCTCGAGGCCCGCAACGCCAACTTCGTCGGCGGCGACATCCTCACTGGCGCCAACACCCCCTGGCAGACGGCGATCCGCCCCCGGCTCGCCGCCGTCCCCTACTGGACCGGTGCCCCGGGCCTCTTCATCTGCTCCGCCGCGACCCCGCCCGGCCCCGGGGCCCACGGGATGTGCGGCTTCAACGCCGCCGAAGCGGTCCTCCGCACGCTCTGAAAACGGGCGCGGCAGAGCTTAGGTGCCCACAGGGGTCCCTAACCTCTGCCGCGCCCCTCAGTCGCCGGCTTCGATCGGGCGGGGGAGGGGGGTCGGCGCCGGGTCGGTCATCGGGCCCGCTTCCAGGCGCCGGACGCTGGGGACGAGGAGGACCGCGATCTGGCAGACGATCATCGCCGCCGCGCCGGCCCAGAGGGTGGTGGAGATGCCGATCGCCGCCGCGATCGGGCCGACCAGCGCCAGGGTGATCGGCTCGACCGCGAGCGAGCCGAACCAGTCGTAGGCGACGACCCGGGCGAGGGCCTCGGGCGGGATGTGCTGGGCGGAGACGGTCTCGTAGAGGACCTCGGCGAGGGCGACGGTGGCGCTGGCGAAGAGCGCCCCCAGGGCGATCACCGCGGTCGTCGCCGGGATCGCGAGCAGGACCACGGGGATCGCGAAGAGGAGGATGAACCCCTCGCTGAGCAGCAGCGGCCGGCGCGGCCGCACGTGCAGGGCGACGACGCCGCCGAGCAGGCCGCCCGCGCCCCACATCGCCGCGATCAGCGCCCAGCCGGTGGAGCCGCCGAGGGACTCGCGCGCCACCGTCGGCCCGAGGACCTGGAAGACCGGGAAGAAGATCGCGTTGGTGACGGCGGCGCCGAGCACCACCGCGACCATCCAGGAACGGCTGGAGAACTCCCGCCACCCGTGGCGCAGCTCGAGGAGGAAGGGCTCGCCTTCTTCCTCCTCGGTGCGGACGCCCGGCGCCCGAACGCCCCAGAGGCAGGCGGCGCTGACCACGAAGGTGGCGGCGTCGACGGCGAGCGCGGTCCCCGGCGAGCCCAGCGCCAGCAGAACCCCGGCCAGCGCCGGGCCCGCGACCTTGCCGCCCCAACGCGAGAAGTTGAGCAGCGCGTTGGCCTCCTGCAGGCGGGCGCCGGGGACGATCTGCGGCACGATCGCGTTCGAGGCGGGGTTGAAGAAGGCGGTGGCGGCGCCGTCGACGGCGTAGAGCAGCGCCAGTTGCCAGATCTCCGCCGCGCCGGTCAACAGCAGGATCGCGATCAGCCCCATGGAGACGGTGCGGACGAGGTCGGCGCCGAGCATCGCCCGCCGCGGGGAGATCCGGTCGGCGACGACCCCGCCGACCAGGATCAGGGCGATCAGGACGAGGCTGTGGGCGGCGATCACGATCCCCAGGTCGGTCGCCGAGCCGGTCAGGTCGAGGACGGCGAAGGCGAGCGCCACCGGCGCCATCCCGTCGCCGATCAGCGAGGTCGTGCGGCCGAAGAAGAGCCGCCGGTAGCCCGGTTCGCGCAGGACCTCGAGGCGGCTGCCAGATCGCATCCGGCCAGGATAGGCAGGGGGTTAACGAAGGTTTCGCCGCGGGTAGCTCGCCCTCACAACCGAAATGGGGACTTCATCTAAAACGGGAGAGACGGCGGAGCGCGGCGAGCACCGCTTCGGCGCCTCGCCGCCGCTGACGATCGGGGTCGAGGAGGAGCTGCTCCTCGTCGACGCCAAGTGCGGCCTGGTCGCCGACGCCGAACGGGTGCTGGAGGAGATCGCCGCCGACCGCCGCAAAGCGGTCTCGACCGAGATCTTCGCCACCCAGATCGAGCTCAAGACCGGGATCTGCCACGACGTCGCCCAGGCGACGGCGGAGCTGGAGGCGGTGCGGCGCTCGGTCGCCGCGACCGGCGCCCGGATGATGGGCTCGGGCCTCTACCCGGGCGAGAGCGGCGAGCCGGCGCTGGTCGAGAAGGCGCGCTACCTACCGGTCAAGGAGGACCTGGTCAGCCTGCTGGCGACGCCGCCCTGCGGGCTGCACGTCCACGTCGGCGTCCCCGATCCCGAAACCGCGGTCGCGGTTGCCAACGCGATGCGCCACCACCTGCCGCTGCTGGCGGCGCTGACCGCCAACTCGCCCTTCCGCGACGGCGAGGACACCGGCATGGCCAGCGCCCGCGCCAGCGTCGTCCGCAGCTACCCCCGCTTCGAACTGCCGCGTGCCTTCCGCGACTACGAGGACTTCCTCCGTGTCGCCGACCAGGTGGTCGCCGCCGCCGGCGTCGAGGACTACACCTACATCTGGTGGGACGTGCGCCCGCACCCGAACCTGGGGACGGTCGAGGTGCGGGGGATGGACGTGCAGCCGCGGCCCGAGCAGAACGCCGCCGTCGCCGCCCTGATCCAGGCCCTGGCGGCGAAGGAGATCGACCGCCCCGGCGCCCCGGGCCTGACCCGCGAGGCGATCGAGGAGTCCTACTACCAGGCCGGCCGCTACGGGCTCGAGGCCCGGCTGATGGTCGACGACCAGACCGCGGCGCCGGCGCTCGACGTCGCCCGCGGCACCCTCGACGAGGCGCGCCCCTACGCCGAGCAGCTCGGCGGCGCCGGCGCCTTCGAGGAGCTCGACCGGATCATCGCCGAGGGCAACGGTGCCGACCGCCAGCGCCGGGTTCACGGCGAGCGGGGGATGGCGGCGCTGCTCGCCTACCTGGCGGAGCAGACGCGGATCTGAGCCGAGTTAGTTCGGCGCGGGGATCTTCAGCCGTTTGCGGGCGGCGACGACCGCCGCGACCGAGGAGCGGCAGGCTTTGGCGATCTCGCCGTTGCCGTGGCCGGGGCGGCGGCGCACCTCGAACTCGACCAGGGCGGCGCGGCGCAGTTTGGCCCGGTCTTCGAGGGAGCCCTTGGGCGCGGCGTCGAGGGCCGCCTGGGCGGCGCGCTCACGGCGGCAGAGCAGGCAGTAGGTGCCTTCGGTGGAGTTATCCCAGCTGGTGGGCAGCTCGACCTTCTCGCCGCCGAGGCGGCTGACGGTCACCCCGCACTGATCGCAGGTCCATTTCTTCGCGGTAAGAGTGCTCATAAAGACGTTGGGCGGCGTGGAAAGCGACTGCCAAACCCGTGCACCTACGGTAGCAGGGTCGTTCTTTTGCCCTGCTTTCACGCACGAATTCGCCGCTGTGGGCGGCTTTCGGCCCGATTTGCCCGCTTGGCCCGCCTCCTACACTTTTTATCCATGTCCGAGACCGGATCCCAGGAGCCGACCTACACGCTCTACCGCAAGGGCCTCGAGCTGCTCGAGGACGGCGACTTCGAGCACGCGACCGCGCCGCTGGCGGAGGCCGCCCGGCGGGCGCCGGAGAAGAGCTCGGTCCGCGAGGCGCTCGGCCGCGCCTACTTCCGCTCCGGCCGCTTCGCCCCGGCGGCGGCCGAGTTCGAGGCGGTCGTCGAGTCCCACCCCGTCAACGACTTCGCCCACTTCTGCCTCGGCCGGGCGCTCAGCAAGACCGGCCAGAAGCGCCGCGCCCGCCACCACCTGGCGCTGGCCTGCAACCTGCGCCCGGAGCGCCGCGACTACCGCTACTACCGCCGCCTGCTCGACGCCGAGACCGCGTAGCGGCGGGCGCCCCGCTCAGAGCCCGGCGACCAGCTTGCCGACGTTTTCCCGCGAGAAGTAGGGGCCATACGTGACCCCGAACCGGCCGAGGATCCCGTAGGAGGTAAGGCCGTCGATCTGCGTCCCGCCTTCGATCAGCCAGCCGCCGCCGCTGGCGCCGGGGACCCACTGGCAGCCGACGCCGAGGGTGGGCGGGCCGGGGTCCCGGTAGCTGGAGCGGTCGTCGCCGGCGTAGTCGCCGGTGCAGGTCTGCATCCACTCGAACCGGTGGGGGTAGCCGAAGGTCGCGAACTCCTCCTGGCGCGGGCGGTCGAGGGCGATCGCGGCGCCGCCGCCGACCGCGTCGGCGAGCAGCTCCCCGCGCTTGTTCGGATAGGTGAGGAAGGCGCCGAGGTCGAAGTCGCGGTTGTCGTGGAACCGCCACTGCCGCGGCGCGAAGACCTTGCCGGGGCGGGCCGGGAAGGCGCCGAAGGGCATCTTGCCGCCGTTGTAGGCGGGGACGAAGAGGAGGTCGCGGTACCAGCGGTTGCCGCGCAGCTCGGCGCCGGCGTTGACGCAGTGGCCGGCGGTGAGGACCAGCTGCCGGGTCGGGCTGTCGATCGCGGTCGCCGAGCAGTAGCCCTGCCGGGCGCCGACCCGGATGAAGAGGCGGCCGTTGAACGAGTAGGGAGGGACGGCCGGTTCCGGGACGCCGGCGAAGCTGGCGGTGGCGGCGGGCTGCGGGGCGCGGCCGAGGCGGAGGCGCGGTTCGCCGCCGCGGTCGAGGACGAGGTTGAGCGGCCGGGCACTCGCCATCCGCTGCGGGGTCCAGTAGCGGAGCGCCTTCTCGGGCCCGGCGGCCATGGCTTCGGCGGCGAAGAGCAGCAGCAGCGCGACGGCCAGCGCCAGGGCGAGCGGGGCAGGGTCGGTCGCGCTGGAGTGCCGGCGGGACATCCGCGCCGAGGATATGGAAGCCGCGCCGCCTCAGCCGACGAGCGGGAAGACGCAGCGGAATTTCTTGGTTGCGGTTGAGAGGGCAGAGTTGACTTCAGCCGAGGGCGCGACGGTGATGACGGCGTAAAGGTCAGCTCCCGAGACATTCGTGACGTCTCCGCTCCACTCGCCTCCGGCATCCAGCGCAATCCCCTCCTGCGAGAAGGCGGCAAGCGAAAGCGCGTCCGGCAGCTCGCCGCCCTGGGCGGCGCAGGACGCCGCCGCGGTGGGCGCGTTGAGGGCACCTTCGCTGGCTGCTTTCTGCCAGCAGGCGCCGGCGAAGGGCAGGGCGCCGGTCTTGCAGCCGGCTTCGTAGCCGTTCACGGTCCGCGCGTTCTCGGCGTTGGCCGCGTTCAGCGCCGTTTCCGCGTCGCGGGCCGACTCGGCCGTCTCGGCGTGAATCGCGGAAGGGACCTGGCCCAGGGTGGAGGTATCGACCTGGATCCCGGTGATCGAGCCCGGCGCCAATTGACCACCCTTGATCGCCCCCGGCTTTAGCCGGTTGCCCGGCACCGAGCCCGGAGCGAGCCGGTTCCCCGGCAGGCTCTTGACCTTGATTGCGCGGCCGTTGATCTTCCCCGCCGCGTACACCGTCCCGCTCAAAGCCGCGATCAGCGCCAGCCCCGCCACCACGAGCGCCGGCCCCTGCCGACGAAGTCCCCTGCCCATCGAATCCCTCCTGACTTCCGTTGATCGATCAGCGCGCCCCGAACGCCAGAGGCCCGCAAAGTGGCGGCACCCTATGCGCGCAGATCTGCGCTTGGACGGATGTCCCCGCCCTCAGTCGGCGAACATCTGAGACTTGGCGGGAGAGCGGAAAGACGCCAGCCCGACGGTGGTGGAGATCAGTGCCTCGACGTGGTCGGTGCGTTCGAGGGATTCGGTCTCGAGAGTTGGGAGCCAGGCCAGGATCTCGTCCAGCGATTCACTGATCTCCGTCCAGGCCTGCCGATCGATGACAATTGGCTTCCAGGAGAGATGGCGGTCGGTGTCCGCATCGAAGGTCCCGGCCTTGATTGCGTCGGCCACGCGTCCAAAGTAGTTCGCTAAAAAGAAGCGTGAGATCTCGTCCCTGACGAGCTGGGGGAAGGCCTCCCAGGTCGGAGCGTCGAAGTGCGGGCGCTGGGCGCTCCGGTAAATCCTTTCCACCCCTCCGCCGCGACGGCCCCCGTTGCGTTCCTCGATGATCTCGATGAACCCCCATTTGGCGAGCTCCCTAAAGCATCGCGAAACGTGGCTCATGGAGCCGCCAATCTCCTCGACGAACTGCGACGGGCTGAGGGGACGAACGCTCACCTCGGCGAAGATCCTGGACCGCCACTTATTGGATAGCGCCTTCGCCAGTGTCGGGCTGATCGCTAGCGAAAAACCGGGATTGGTGTCGGCCACACCCTCCCGGCGCCGGTCGGTGCCCCGCAGGATCAGCGATGGCGGCTCGGGTGATCGGAAGGCAGCAAGGCCGACGGTCGTCGGGATCGGCTCCTCGGCAGACGTAGCCAGACGTTGGTTGGAGGCAATTTCATGCTCGGCGAGGGAATCAAGCACTTTGTCCAGTCGGGCACCCACTTCTGTCCAGGCGGGGCGATCCAGGGCGACGGCGTCCCATGAGAGGTGGCGGTCGAGCTCCTGATCAAAGGTGCCTGCGTCGATCGCCGCGCGGATCCGCTCCTGGTAGGCATCGAGCACAGACAGGGAGGCGCTGGAACGCTCGTCCGGGGGCACATCCTCCCAGGCGGAGGGGCCGAAATAGGCTCGCCGGATGGCTCGGTAGACGTGTTCGATCGCGGCACCACGGCGGCGATCGGGTCGCTCTTCGACGACCTCGACGTAACCCCACTTCGCAAGCTGGCGGAAGCATCGCGAGACCTGAGTCAGCTCTCCTCCGAACTCCTCGACGAACTGAGATGGGCTCAGGGGCTTGACGCTTACCTCGGCGAGGATTCGGAGCCGCCAGGGGTCTGCAACCGCCCGCGCCATTTTCGGGCTGATTCCAAAGGCCGCGGGTTCTCGCTGATCGGTGACCGCCACGTTTCTCCCAATATTCACTGACCGTCCGGTAATAAAGCTTAATTAGTTTCGCACTAAAAGGCTTTTTCCCCAAACTCGTCTGTCAGAAAAGGAATTACTGGCAAGTGCTGCCAGCGATAAACGATTCTCTGCCGCGGGAACAATTCATGAAGGGGGGTGAACAGTTTGAGGATTGACGCCACGGCGGCAGCTCTGCCCGCTGTCAGCACCACGAAGTCTGCCTAGGGACTGCGAACGGTTCCTCCTTTGTTCGCAAAGGAGGAACCGTTTGTTCCCAATTAGTAACAGTGTGGTTTGGAATTCGGAGGAGTGAGATGCAGAGACAGTGGACAGCCGGGAACTCAGTCAGAGAGACCTATGACGCGTGGGCTCCCGTGTATGACGAATTCAACTGCGGTTACCTATTCGAGCGGTGGACTGGAAAACTCCTCGAGCGGGCCGAGGAGGCCGGCGTGGGAGGAAAGCGACTTTTGGATGTCGCCTGCGGGACCGGCATGAGCACCATCCCGATGCTCGACCGCGGCTGGACGGTCACGGGCTGCGATATCTCGCCGAAGATGCTCGCCATCGCTCGGGAGAAGATCGGAGACCAAGCCGATCTGGTGGAGGCCGATATGCGCGAGCTGCCGGATTTCGGCAGCTTCGATCTCGTGTGGGCAATAAACGACCCACTGAACTACGTGCTCGACATCGCGGAACTGGAGGCCACCTTCGACGGTATGCGGCGCAACGTCGCACCGGACGGGATCGTCCTTTTCGACGTGAATACGCTCGTCACGTACCGGACCTTTTTCAGCAACGAGATCGTGGTCGAGGGTGAGGGCGGTCGTCTTGTCTGGCAAGGCCAGTTGACGGCCGGTGACGTATCCACCGGGACATTTGCCGAAGCCCGGTTCGACGTGGAGGGGGATGCCAGCATGGAGAGCGTCCACCGTCAGCGCCACTTCACCGAACCGCAGGTTCTTGCCGCCCTGGACGTCGCAGGACTCGACTGCATCGCCCTGTACGGGGAGAAGGAAGGCGACCTGACCCCCGGAGTCGATGAAAACCTGCACTCCAAGGCGGTCTACATTTGCCGACGCCGCTGAGGTACGACCGGTCTGGCAATTACTGCCGGATTTTGCCTTCGTAACCGATTCCTCCTCCGCCTAGGCTGGCCCAACGATCGCTAAGTGGTCGTCGGATTTCTGGCAACGGCGGAGGAGGAACGATGCGCGATGGGGGTCTGACAGCCGATGACGGACGCCTTGGCGCCG
This sequence comes from Solirubrobacterales bacterium, assembly GCA_035703365.1. Lineage (GTDB taxonomy): Bacteria > Actinomycetota > Thermoleophilia > Solirubrobacterales > 70-9 > VAYN01. The sequence continues at coordinate 7,379 of DASSYI010000072.1, read as the reverse complement.
ACGTTCTGGCGGGGCTCGAGATGGGCCTCCAGGACGCCCTCAACCACCCGACCCGGCGGGACATCCTCCGGGTCCTGCACGAAGAAAGCCGCGCCCGCAGCGTTACCGAGATCGTCGGCGACCTGGCCCCCTTGCGGCGAAGTGAAGTCGCCTACCACGCGCAGGTTCTGAAGGACTCCGAATGTGTCGCGGTTGACGGTTTCCGGGCCGCCCCGGGCGGTCGCGAGCAGGTCCTCGCCTCGCTTGTCGCGGCAAGCGACCAGGTGCAGCTGATCCTGCGCGCCACCAGACACGCTGACCAGAGCCACCGCGAGCGCACGGAGGCCGACCACTCGCCGGGTCTGCTGGCGATGTTCCGGCTGCCGCGCCCGGGCAGCAGCGTCCGCCTGCTGGGCCGGCGCCGGCGGACGGCGGAGGGGCATTGACCGTCCCCGCCCCGACCAAGCGGCCCGGCCGCGAGGCGATGTCCGGGGCCGCGCCCCTGGACCGCGTGCTGCGAGCCCTGAACCACCCGATCCGCCGCCGCATCCTGCGCGCCCTGGTCGACGACACCGGCAGCGCCACCACCATCTCCCAGAAGACCGGGATGGACCTGAGCCTCGTCTCCTACCACCTGAGCCAGGTGCTGGCCAAGGAGTGCGACATCGTCGAACTCGTCGACACCGTCCCGCGGCGGGGCGCGGTCGAGAAGTTCTACCGGCTCAAGTTCCACGCCTTGAGCGACGCCGACCCCGGCGACACCGGGGGCGAGCAGCCCTCGCCGCGGCGGATGTCCTTCGAGGAGTGCTTCATCGTCGCCGTCTCGGCGATGGACTCCGACGTCTTCGCGGGCCTCGAAGGCAGCGGCTGGGACTGGTCGCTGGCCGAGGTCGACGCCGTCGCCTGGCGCGAGATCCTCGCGGCAAGCGAGGAATTCAACGCCCGAATGAAGCGGGCGGCCGAGGCGAGCCGCAGCCGCGCGGCCGGCGAGACCCGCAGCGTCGTCGTCGGCACCGCGGCCTTCCCCGCGGTCTCGCCCGGCTCGCCCGCTTCTTAGAACCTGTCTCAAGCCGACCCCGTCGTTAGCGTCCGGGCACGATGCCCGACCTCCTCGTGCTCTTCCTCGCCGCCTGCGGGACGGCGCTCGCCACCGGCCTGGGGGCGATCCCGGTCTGGTTCCTCGGCACCCGCGCGGCGGCGCTGACGCCGTTCCTGCTTGGGATCGCCGCCGGGGTGATGGGCGTCGCCTCCGTCGCCGGGTTGCTGATCCCGGCCGCCGAAGAAGGCTCGGTCTGGGACCTCGTCGCAGGGCTGGCGCTGGGCGGCGTCCTGCTCGGGGTGGCGCGCAGCCGGCTCGACCACGAGTCCGTCTTCATGGGGCGCAGCGGCCCGGGGGCGCGGACCTCGGCGCTGGTCTTCGCCGTGCTCTTCGTCCACAGCCTGCCCGAGGGGCTGGCGGTGGGCACCGCCTACGCCTCCGACCGCGCCGGGCTGGGCCTGTTCGTGATCCTCGCGATCGCGATCCAGAACGTTCCCGAGGGGACCAGCGTCGCGATCCCGATGGAGGCGACCGGCTACGGGCGGGCGCGCCAGTTCTGGGCCGCGGTGGGGACGAGCGCGCCGCAGCCGGTCGGCGCCGTGATCGCCTACCTGGCGGTCGAACAGGTCAATGCCCTGCTGCCGTTCTCCTTCGCCTTCGCCGCCGGGGCGATGCTGAGCCTGATCGCGGTCGAGCTGCTGCCACAGGCCTACGGGGAGCGGCGGCGGTGGCGCGGACCGACCATGGGGATCGTCCTCGGCGCCGGGACGATGGTGGTGCTCGACCTCCTGCTCGGGGTGTGAGCCGCAGCGATAACGACACTGTTCCTTGACAAGACTCTGGGCCGCGAACTACGTTGATCCGGGGTGGACGATCAGGGGTTTTTGCACAATAGAGCTTGCCGCAGTGTCGTGGACCTGCCGGCCAACGCCTCGGACCTGCGCAAGCCGGGGGAGATCGAGCTCGAGCACCTGCGCGAGGAGCTGCGGATGGCCCAGGAGAGGCGCCGCAGCTTCGGCTGGCTGCGGAAGGGCTTCGTCGCCGTCCTCACTGTGCTCATCGCGGTCGCGGCGATGGCCGTTTTTACACTGACCGTCGGCCTCGTCAGCGGCCCGGTCGAGCTGGTCGTCCCCGCGCTCTCGGTCCTCGCCGGGACCGGCGGCGCCGGGGTCTTCTTCTGGCGGATGTACGCCGAGCGGATCCCGACGCGGGTCTAGAACAGCGCCAGCACGCCCAGCGCCAGGACCGAGACCGCGACCAGGCCCAGCGCCAGCGCCGTCGAGACCCGGTCGAACCGCCCCAGCGCATTGGCTCCCATCAGCTCGCGGTCCGCTGCCAGCGAGCGGATGAACGGCAGCAGGACCAGCAGCAGGACGGCGTTCAGCGCCTGGCTGAGGAAGAGGATCTCGATCAGCGGCGCGCCCGGGATCAGCACCAGGCAGGCGGCGACCGCGGTGACGGCGCCGAAGCTGAGGTAGAAGGTCCGCTCTTCGCGGAAGCCGCGGTCGAGGTCGGCGCGGCGGCCGAGGGTCTCGGAGACCGAGTAGGCGGTCGAGAGGGGGACGATCGCCGCCGCCAGCAGCGCCGCGCCGAGGAAGCCGAGCCCGAACAGGGTCGCGGCGGCGCTGCCGGCGACCGGCTCCAGCGCCCGCGCCGCGTCGCTCGCATCGTCGACGTCGATCCCCTGGGTGTGGAGGGTCGCGGCGCAGGCGATGACGACGAAGAACCCGATCACCCCGGTGAGGACGGCGCCGGTGATCACGTCGGCGCGCTCGTAGCGCAGGTCCTCGACCCGCAGCCGCTTGTCGACCGCGTAGGACTGGATGAAGGCGAGGCCCCAGGGCGCCAGCGTCGTCCCCAGCGTTGCCACCGCGACCAGCAGCGCGTCGCGGTCGAGCGGGATGCTCGGCACGACCAGCCCGCGCGCCGCCGCGCCCCAGTCGGGGTGGGCGAGGATCCCGGCGACGACGTAGGCGACGAAGACCGAGCTGAGGGCCAGCAGCAGGTGCTCGACCCGGTGGAAGTTCTCGCGCAGGACGAGGATCGACACCCCGGTCGCCGCCAGCGGCACGCTGACGTAGCGGCTGGTCCCGTTGAGCAGCTCCATCGCCGCCGCGACCCCGGCGAACTCGGCGCACAGCGTGCCGGTGTTGGCGATCACCAGCGCGCCCGCCACCAGGAACGCGGCCCGCTGCCCGAACCGCTCCCGGACCAGGGTGAGCAGCCCTTTGCCGGTGACGACGCCGAGCCGCACCCCGACCTCGTGGAAGACGATCAGCGCCGCGGTCGAGAGCGCCAGGACCCAGAGCAGCTCGTACCCGTAGCGGGCGCCGAGGATCGAGTAGGTGGCGATCCCGGCCGGGTCGTCGTCGGAGAGGCCGGCGAGGATGCCGGGCCCGACCACCGCCAGCAGCGCCGCGAGGCCGCCCGCGCGCAGCAGCCGATGCCGGTGCCGGGCGGCCCGCCAGTGGACGTGGCGACCGGGCGTGCGGTGGGGGCGAGACGCCATCGGGCTGAGCCTAGAACGCTCTGCGGGGGTTTCTGAGCTGAGGGGTTCCTATGCCCCCTTCAGCTCAGACACCCCCCGGCGGGATAGACTCGCCGCGTACATATCGGTCGGTGGTCAAGGGAAGTCCGGTGCAAGTCCGGCGTGGTCCCGCCACTGTGACCGGGTGGAGGAGTTCGCGGGCGCCTCGCGCGCCAGCCACTGGGGGCGACACCTCGTCCCCGGGAAGGCGCGTCCTCCCTGATCCCGGAAGCCAGGAGACCTGTCCCCGACCTAGCCAATTCAACCCTCGAGGAAAGGGTGGCGTAAATGCCAAGAATCACCCCGTTCCGGCTGGCGGCCGTCTGCTCGCTGGCTCTGTCCCTGACGTTTGCCTTCACGGCGGTCGCATCGGCCAAGGGCCTGATGGCGGACCTGCGCGTGGTCGGCTCCGGCGGCAAGGTGCTCGCCGAAAAGACCGTCTCTAGCGCGAACGTCTCCGTCAAGACCAGCCCTAAGGCAACCTGCTTCGGGCCGGGCACCGGCGGCAGCGGCGACAGCGTCGCGCTGAAAGGGAACACGGCGATGGGCCTGCTCGCGAGCGGCGCGAAGACGATCCCCGCGCTGCGGCCGCTCTCGATCAGCGACAGCTTCGACTTCGGCCTCGCGCTCTGCGGGATCGGGTCGAGCATCGCCAAGGGCAGCTCGTCCTGGTACCTGAAGATCAACCACAAGTCGCTGTCGGTCGGCGGCGAGGTGGCGAAGATCAAGGCCGGCGACGAAGTGCTGTGGACGCTGGCGAAGACCGAAGCGCCCGATTACAAGTACCCCGAAGAGCTGGTGCTGACGGCGCCGGCGACGGCCAAGGCCGGGAGCTCGTTCACGGTCCGGGCCTGGTCCTACGACGAAAAAGGCAAAAAGTCGCCGCAGGCCGGGGCGAAGGTGACTGGGGCGGCCGAGCCGACCGGGGCTGACGGCCGGACGATGGTGACGCTGGCGAAGCCGGCGAAGCTGAGCGCCAAGGCGACGGGGGAGATCCCCTCCGCCAAGGTGGCGGTCTGCGTCGGGGGCAAGTGCCCTAAGTGACGGGACGCCGCGGACCGGCGGTCGTGGGCGCGCTGCTCTGCGCGGCGCTCGCGACCGCCGGCTGCGGCCTCGGCCCCGGCGCCGGCGTCGGCGACGTGGGCCTGACGGTGACGCGGGAATTCGGCGCCGTCCCGGTGCTCGACACCAGCGTCGCGGCGAAGGAATCCGACACCGTGATGCGGGTCCTCGAAGGCGAGGCCGACGTCGAGACCCGCTACGGCGGCGGCTTCGTGCACGCGATCGACGGCGTCGCGGAGGGCTCGCGCGGCGGCGACCCCTACGACTGGTTCTTCTACGTCGACGGCGTCGAATCGCAGATCGGCGCGGCGGAGTACGACGTCGAGGGCGACGAGCGCGTCTGGTGGGACTACCACGACTGGGCGACGACGAACCACGTCCCGGCGGTGGTCGGCTCCTGGCCGGCCCCGTTCAGCGACGGGATCGGCGGCGAGCGCCACCCCGTGGTCGTCGAGTGCGACGGCGGGGGAGCGGCGTGCGCCGAGGCGTGGGCGGCCCTGGAACGCGAAGGCGTCGAGGTCGCCTCCGGCGCGCCCGACAGCGCGATCCGGATGCTCGTCGGCCCCTGGTCGCAGGTGCGTAAGGACCCGGCCGCGCGCCTGCTCGAAGCCGGCCCCGCCGAAAGCGGCGTCTTCGCGGACTTCCAAAGCGGCGTTCGTCCTTTGTCGGCTATAGGGCGACAAAAGACGAACGCCGAATCTGGTTACGAGCTGCTGGCCCTCGACGAGGCGGGCAAGGTGGCGCGCGACCTCGGACCTCGCGCCGGTCTCGTCGCCGCCACCAGCCGCTACGGGGGCCTGCCGGTCTGGGTCGTCACCGGCGGCAGCGCTGCCGGGGTATCGGCCGCGGCCGAATCGCTGGACGCCGAGCACCTGCGCGACCATTACGCGGTGGCGATCGAGGACGGCAAGACGGTGCCTCTGCCGCTGGAGGGGCGATGAAGTCCCCCTTCGCCTACCAGCCGCGGCCACGGCCGTTGCAGCTCGCCGCACCCGGCGCCGCCGTCGCCTACCTCGGCGCGATCGCCGTCGTCGCCTTCCTCTACTCAAGCCCGCTGGTCCTGGTCGCGGCCGGCATCGCGGCGGTCACGGCCGGGTTGCTGGCCGGCGCCCGGCGCGCGGTCGAGTTCGCGCTGAAGATGGGCTTCTCCCTCGCCGTGCTGATCGTCGTCGTCAACGCCCTCGTCGTCAGCCGTGGCGAGACCGTCCTGGTCCGCCTGGGGGACGTGCCCCTGCTGGGGGACGTGGTCACCCTCGAGGCGATCGTCGCCGGGCTCTCGATGGGCCTGCGGGCGGCGGTGGTGCTAGTCCTCGGCGCCGTTTACTCCGCCTGCGTCGACCCCGACCGGGTGTTGCGGGCACTGCGGCCGCTCGCCGGCCGCTCGGCCCTGACCGCGACGCTCGTCTCCCGCCTCGTCCCGGTCGCCGCCGCCGACGCGGCGCGCCTCCGCGACGCCGCCCGCCTCCGCGGCCCCGGCGCCGCCGCCGCTGGCAAAGCGCCGCTGGCCCGCCGCCTGCTCGCCGGATCGCTCGACCGCGCCGTCGACGTCGCCGCGACCTTGGAGCTGCGCGGCTACAGCCTCGACGCGCCGCCCGCCCGCTCCCGCCACGCCGGCTCCCGCTACGACCGCCGCTTTTACGCTGTCGCGGCCCTCGTCCTCGCCGTCGCGGTCGCCGGCAAGGCCCTGGGCGCAGACGACTTCCAGACCTATCCGTCGGTGGAAATCGGCTTCGGCCCCGCCACCCTCGCCCTCAGCGCCCTGGTCGCCCTCAGCGGCGTGGCCCCGATGCGCCGCCGACCAAAACGTCGGCATCTGGATGCCGATGGGCCTGAAAGGGCCCTATATAGATCGAAATCGGCCCGTCGGCGGGTGGGCGGGAAGGCGGCGCGTGTCTGAGCTGGCGATCAGGCGCGGGGCGGCGCCGGCGCTGGCCGTGCGCGGGCTCGGGTACGCGTACCCGCACGCCTCGCGGCCCGCGCTCGAAGACGTCTCGCTTGAGGTTGCGCCGGGGGAGTTCGTCCTCCTCGCCGGGCGCTCGGCCTCGGGCAAGTCGACGCTCCTCAAGGCGGCCTGCGGCCTCGTTCCGCACTTCCACGGCGGCGAGATCGAGGGCGAGGTCCGGGTCGCCGACCTCGACGCGGTCGCCGCCGGGCCGGGGGAGCTCGCCGCCGCCGTCGGCTACCTGGCCCAGGACCCCGAGACGCAGGTGGTCTCGACCACCGTCGCCGCCGAGATCGAGCTGCCGCTGGAGATGCGCGGCGACGAGCCCGCCGACCGCGCCCGCGCCGTCGAGGAGGTCGCCCTCGCGCTGGCGATCCCGCACCTGCTCGACCGCAGCGTCGACACCCTTTCCGGCGGCGAGCTCCAGCGTGTCGCCCTCGCCGCCGCACTCGTCACCCGCCCCCGCCTGATCCTCCTCGACGAGCCGACCTCCCAACTCGACCCGGTCGCAGGCGACGAGCTGATCTGGCTCCTGCGCCGCCTCAACGAGGAGTGGGGGGTGGCGGTGCTGCTTGCCGAACACCGTCTGGAGCGCTGTCTCGCGGCAGCGGATCGCGTTGTGGCCTTGCAGTCAGCGGCCGTCTCATTCGACGGTGCCCCAGCGGACTTCCTCGCCTGGGCTCGCACCGCGGACCCCGCCTTGGAGACCCCCGCCGCGCGGCTTTTCTCCCTCGCTGGAATCGACCCGCTCCCCACCGGCGTCCGCGCCGCCCGTCAAACGCTGCGAGGGATGGGGGTCGCGCACCCTCCATACCAAGCAAGTAGGAGGG
>DASSYI010000067.1:0-47179 GCA_035703365.1 Solirubrobacterales bacterium | reverse complement strand
TCCTGTATCTGACCCCGGTCGATCACAATCGTGAGCGGGTGGGGTCAGATACAGGGAGCGCCCTCTTTTGGCCCAAGGAAGCGAGGCGGCTGCGGACGGCGTGTTCGGAAAGCTCCAACTTCGCGGGGGTCTTCTTTGTAGTTGGCAGAGGGAAATCTATGCCTTCGATCGGACGTTAAACCGCTTTAGAATGGGAAAAATGGGAGGAAATCCGATTGAAATTAGGGTGCTTCTCAGGACTTGATGATCCGGGCGAGCCGCTACGCTGAAATCATGCGCTCGGTTACGGTCACTCTCTTTCTGATCGCTGTTACTGCGAGCGTGGCGGTAGCGGTTCTTCTCTTCGGGGACGGCGAAATTCTCGGCACGCTCGGATGGCTTGCCTTGGTCGCTGGCATCGTTCTCACCCTCGGGCCGCCTGTGGTAGCGCGCAACGACCGACTGCGGTTGTTCCTGCTGCGGCTGCGTTACAGGCTCTCCAGGGGGGCTTCGTTCCCCTGGGCGTTGACCATCTCCTTCCGAGGGGACTTCTCCAGCGGCGCGACCTTCGATCAGGTCGAGCGAGCTTTGCGGGAAATGCTCGGTGACCGTCTTCGGGTGATCCAGCCCCGGCCGGTGAACGGTGTGCGACTGGTGGTTGAGGGGCTGGGCTACGTGGAGGTCATGTTGGACGACCCCGACGAGCAGATTGCAACGGAGATGACCGTTGACTTCAGCGGCATGAGAGTTGCGCCCCTTGAATCCGCTGAAGTTCTGGAGCGGGAGCTATTGCCAGTGGTCGCGGAGATCTCCGGAGCAGTTGGGGGTCACCTGCGCCAAGAGTCGTGGTCGCTGAAGGTCTCCTTCGACCCGAACTCAAACCCGTTCCTTGGTCTCTATCTGCGGGACCGCGATCAGCGGGAAGTTGCAAGCTTTAGAACCACTCTCCTTCGAGGGGTGTCTGCGGCCGATAGGGTGGACATTGATAAGTCAGGGATCTACCTCTCATCGGCAAACGCGGCGTCACTTCTGACGCTAGCGCGGGACTTTCTGACGTTCTCAGACCGCGCTGCCGCCCCCGCAGCCCGTGCCTAACACTTTCCGCTTCTACGATCTCACCGCCTTCCCGCCGACATTCGGGAGGCGCCCGTAGTCGTGCCGGTGCAGTACCAGCTCGACACTGGCGACGCCGAGGACACCAACGTCGAGTGGAAAGAGCACTTGACCGAGCCTGCCGCTCTCGACCGGCTGGAGATTCGCCACGATGTTTTGGTCAATACCGGGGGGCGGGCGCGGTTCGAACTCGATGGACGCTGGCGAGTCGAGACCTTCAAGGAATACGTGCGCACGCACCACATCGAGGCCTACGCAACGGCAGATCGCAGCTTGATGATGATCGGCGGCGCCGGGGAAGTGGTCAAGAGCGCCTATGCGACGCTGAGCAAAAGCATGAGCGGCCGTCTCCGCCTGGTGGGCCGCGAGGTTGACTTCAAAGTCCTGACCCCGAACTTGGGGCGGCTGCGCGGCGCTTGGTTTACTCGCTCAAGCGGCAGCCTCCACGCGCTGGGAATGTTCGGCCAAGACGTAAAGGGCTCTCCCGAGTGGGAAGAGCAGACGATCACTTCCGAACTGCAGACCGTGATGGTGAACCACCTATTTCAGGACGAGTTCCACACGATCCAGCTGACCGCCGACTGCGGCGTCGTCGTCTACTCCAACTTGGAGCGGAGCAAGCTGCTGGCGCTGGTCCGCGATGTCTACGACTCGCTGTTGCGACCCTCGCTCAAGCCGCTCTAGCTCGGCGTGGGGTAGCTCGCCCCCGAGAGAGAGGTATCCGTGGAATCACCGACCCTGCGAACCCGCATGGCTACTCGCGCTGCGAGTTTCGCCAATCCCTCCTAGTCCCCGCTTCCGTTCGTCGGTCGGTGGGCGTACGCGGCCTCCTTGACCGCCTCGTCGGTCTCCAGGGTCGCTCCCAGGGCGCCGCCGACCGTCCCCAGGGCGCTCGAGAGCCAGGCGATGCGCACGTAGTCCCAGGCGTCGGTGTCTCGTCCGAGCGCTTCGGAGAGCAGCGATGGGTCGATCAGCAGCAGGGCGCCGAGCAGGCTGACGACGAAGACGGCGAGGTAGAGCGCAGTGACTCCGAAAACGACCGTTGCGGTGGTTGCCAGGTTGAACAGGGTCACCTGCTCGCGCACGCGTGGGGCGGGTGCCCGCTCCCAGAGGCCGTGGCCGGCGATCAGCGTCACCGAGGCCGCGGCGATCGAGATGAGGCCGGCGATCGCCAGTCGCAGCGGGCCGAGGGTTGCGGCGATCTTCCAGACTTCGATCTGGATCATGACGAAGGCGACCGCCGCGACCGCCGCCAGCATCACCCGCCAAAGCCGCCCGACCAGCCGCCAGGGGTGGTTGGCGCCGACCATCCCGGCCAGGAGCCGCAGGTTGCCGCCGATCACCCGGACGACGTAGGCGGCGCCCCCGTCGTCGTCGTCGACGTCGCCGGCCAGCTCGGTCAGGCGGCGCTGGACCCCGAGCCCTGCGCCGGCTGACCGCGCGCCTCCACCCTCCGGATCGCCAACCAACGTCCCGACCGCATCGGCGGCGGCGTCGTAAAGACGCCGGCGGCGCCTCAGCACGCCCAGCGCCGGTAGTGAGACCAGTGCCACGCCATGGGTGCGGCTGGCGTGGCTGAGCAACGTCCGGTGTGCGAGTCGCAGAGGCAGCTCGGTGATCGCCACCACCAAGTCCCAATCGGCGTCGAGCAGCAGGCGGCGGGCTGCGGAGACGAGCTCGGTCAGGTGGACCGGCGGCTCGGCCAACGGGTCGGTGAGGACCTCCGGCTTCCACTCGACCTCGGGATAGCGCTTGGCCAGGGCAGCGCCGAGGTCAGCCGCTAACTCGTCGGCCGCCAGTTGGTCGATTGCAGGCGAGACAACCAGGCCCAGCTTCACCTCCGCCATGGCGATCGCGCGGCGGCTAGCGCCGCCGGGCTTCCAGCTCCTCGATCCGCTCCAGCAGGTCGCAGGCGAGCGCCGCGCCGGCGACGTTGAGGCCGAGGTCATGGCGCAGCCGCATCAGCCGCGCGAGGCGTGCGGCAGCGTCCAGATCGCGGGGGTCGACGGCGTCGAGCGCGATCAGCCGTCGCACCAGGTCGGGGTGCAGGCCGGAGCGACGTGCGAGCGCCCGGGCGTCGACGAGGACCAGGGCCGTGCCGGGCGGCATCAGCGCCCCCGCCTGGGGTCGAACCGGGAGACGGCGGCCAGCTCCTCGAACAGCTCGCGCTCGCGTTTCTCGAGGGCCTTCGGGACTACGATCCTGACGCTTGCGTAGAGGTCCCCTTTGCGTCCCCCCGGGCCTGGCATCCCCTCGCCCCTCAGCCGTAGACGGCGGCCGCTGGAGGAACCGGCCGGGACTTTGACCTTGGCGCTGCCGTTGAGGGTCGGAATGGGAACCGTGGCGCCGAGCGCCGCCTCCCAGGGTGCGACCGGGGTCTCGACCACGAGGTCGTCGCCTTCGCGCCGAAAGCGCGGATGGCTTTTGATCCGTACCCGCAGATAGAGGTCACCCCCCGGGCCACCGCTCGCCCCTTCCCCGCCCTGGCCGGCGAGGCGGATTTTCTGGCCGTCGCGCACCCCTGGTGGGATCTGCACCTCGAAGTCGCGACCGTCGGCGAGCGAGATTTTCTGTTTGCCGCCCCGGGCCGCCCCCTCGAGCGTGAGCTCGATCGTCGCCTCCTGGTCGCTGCCCCGCATCGAGAACCCTTCGAAGCCCCCGGAGGCCCCTCGCCGGCCGCCGAAGAAGCTCTCGAAGAAATCGCTGAAGCCGGTGCCGTCGCCGAACCCCTGGCCGCCGCCGAACCCCTGGCCGTTGCCGCCGCCGAAGCCGGAGGCGCCGCCGAACCCCGAGGCGCCGCTGACGTCCTCGCCGGCTTTCCAGTTCGAGCCGAGGCGTTCGTATTTCTCCCGTTTCTCGGGATCGCGCAGGACCTCGTAGGCCTCCGAGACCTCTTTGAAGCGATCCTCGGCGCCGGGATCGCTGTTGACGTCCGGGTGGAATTCGCGCGCGAGCTTGCGGTAGGCGCTGCGGATCTCCTCGTCGGAGGCGCCGCGCGGGACGCCCAGCACCTCGTAGTAGTCACGAAAGCCGACCGCCAATCAGTCCTCGCCTTCTCCGCTGGGCTCCTGCTCCTGCTCTGAGCTGGCGCCGTTCCGCGACACCACAACCTGCGCCGGGCGCAGCACCCGCTCGCCGCGGCGATAGCCCGAGCGGGCGACGTCGAGCACGGTGCGGTCGGGGACCTCGTCGCTCTCCTGCACGGAGATCGCCTCGTGCAGCTCGGGGGCGAAGCGATCGCCCGCGGCGCCGACCCGTTCGACGCCCTGCCGGGCGAGGATCGCCTCCATCTGCTCGAGGACGCTGCGCAGCCCGTCGGAGGGCTGCATCTCCAGAGCTCGGTCGACGCTGTCGACCGCCTCGACCCAGTCGAGCAGCAGCCGCTCTGCCTGTTCGGCGACCCGGCGCTCCACTTCCTGCGCCGAGCGCTTGCGGTAGTTCTCGAGGTCGGCCAGGGCCCGCAGGTAACGCTCGTCTTCGAGTCGCGCCTCCTCACTCACGGGTGAACTCGGCATCGACGACTTCCTCCTCCTCCTCGGCCGCCGGCTGGCCCTCGCCATTGCCGCCGTCCTCGGGGCCGGCCGTCGCACCGGCGCTCTGCAGCGTCTGGACCATCTGCTGCAGGTCGGAGACCAGGGGCCGGACGCGGTCGAGACCGGCCTGCTGCTCGATCGCCGCCCGCGCGTCGCGGACCAGCGCCCCGGCCTGCTCTTTCTGGTTGACCGGGACTCCGTCGCCGATTTCCTCAAGCTGCCGTTCAACCCGATGGGCGTAGGCGTCGAGCTCGTTGCGGGCATCGACCTCTTCGCGCCGCTGGCGGTCTTCGGCCGCGTGCTCTTCGGCTTCTTTGATCATCCGCTCGATGTCGGAGCTGTCGAGGTTGGTCGTTTCGGTGATCGTCACCTGCTGTTCGGCGCCGGTGTCTTTGTCGCGCGCCGAGACGTTGAGGATGCCGTTCGCGTCGATGTCGAAGGTGACCTCGACCTGCGGCTCGCCGCGCGGCGCCGGCCGGATCCCTTCGAGCCGGAATTTGGCCAGCTGCCGGTTGTCGCGCGCCATCTCGCGCTCGCCCTGGAGGACGACGATGTCGACCGCCGTCTGGTTGTCCTCGGCGGTCGAGAAGACCTCGGCCCGCCGGGCCGGGATCGTCGTGTTGCGCTCGATGACCTTCGTCATCACGCCGCCCATCGTCTCCAGCCCGAGCGAGAGCGGGGTGACGTCGAGCAGCACGACGTCCTCGACCTCGCCTTTCAGCACCCCAGCCTGCAGGGCGGCGCCGATCGCCACCACCTCGTCCGGGTTTACCGTCTGGTTCGGATCCTTGCCGCCGGTCAGTTTGCGCACCAGGTCCTGGACCTTCGGGATCCGGGTCGAGCCGCCGACCAAGATCACCTCGTCGATGCCGTCCGCGTTGAGGCCGGCGTCTTTCAGCGCCTGTTCGACCGGCCCGCGGGTGCGCTCGATCAGGTCCTCGACCAGCTGCTCGAACTTCGAGCGGGCGAGCGTGACGTTGAGGTGCTTCGGGCCGGATGCGTCGGCGGTGATGAACGGCAGGTTGATCTGGGTCTGGGTAGTCGAGGAGAGCTCGACCTTGGCCCGCTCGGCGCCTTCGTACAGCCGCTGCAGCGCCTGCGGGTCCGCCGCCAGGTTGATCCCCTGGTCCTTTTCGAATTCTTCGCTCAGCCAATCGACGATCCGTTTGTCGAAGTCGTCGCCGCCGAGGTGGCCGTCGCCGCTGGTCGCCCGCACCTCGATCACACCGTCGCCGACTTCCAGCAGCGAGACGTCGAAGGTGCCGCCGCCGAGGTCGAAGACGAGGACCGTCTCGGAGCCTTTCTTGTCGAGGCCGTAGGCGAGCGCCGCCGCGGTCGGCTCGTTGATGATCCGCAGCACCTCGAGGCCGGCGATCTTGCCGGCGTCTTTGGTCGCCTGGCGCTGTGCGTCGTTGAAGTAGGCGGGGACCGTGATCACCGCCTCGGTGACTTTCTCGCCGAGGAACTTGGCCGCGTCGTCGGCGAGCTTGCGCAGCACCGCCGCCGAAATCTCCTCCGGCGCGTGCTGTTTCCCGCGTACGTCGAAGCGGACTGCGTCGCTGGGCCCTTTGACGACCTTATAGGGGACGGTCTCGATCTCGGTCTGGACTTCGTCCCATTTGCGGCCGATGAACCGCTTGGCCGAGTAGATCGTCGCCTCGGGGTTGAGGATCGCCTGACGTTTGGCGATCTGGCCAACCAGCCGCTCGCCGTCCTCGGTGAAGGCGACCACCGACGGCGTCGTCCGCGACCCCTCCGAGCTCGGGATCACCTCGGCCTGTCCGCCCTCCATCGTCGCTGCCACCACCGAGTTGGTCGTGCCTAGGTCGATTCCGACCGCCTTCGCCATTGGTGCCTCCTCCCAAGCCCGGATGTCCGAGTCGTTCGCGGGCTTCACACCTCCTGGTAGGACGGCAAAGGCTGGCGTCAAGAGGTTTAGGGCAGCCCGTTGGGGGGATCTGAGGGCTTGGCTGGGCGGCGACCGCGAGCACCTCGAGATGTAGGGCCCGGTGTGCCGGAGCTGCCCGGTCCACTGACTGCAACACCGGAAGAAGAAGGCGCATGCGCGACACCGCGCATCCAGCAGGCTCGCCTCTCACTATGGCCCGAGAGCGCCATCTTCTGGCCCTGACCGAGGCGGGCGACCGGGTCGCCACCCAGGAGCTGGTCACGGCCTTCATGCCGGCGATCGACCGGGTTGCGAACCTCTACCGCAGCTTCCGCAGCCTCGAACGCCGGGAGCTTCAGCAGGAGGGCGTCGTCGGCCTGCTGCGCGCCGCGCGCCGCTACGACCGGCGCTACGAGACGCCTTTCTGGGCCTATGCCTCGTGGTGGGTCCGGCAGGCGATGCAGCAGCTCGTCGCCGAGCTGACCAGCCCCGTCGTCCTCTCCGACCGGGCCACCCGCAGCCTCGTCCAGATGAAGCGGGCGCGCGCCGCCTTCGCCCAGGCGAACCGGCGCGAGCCCTCCGACTCCGAGCTTGCCGAGACAGCCAGGATGCCGCTCGACCAGGTCCAGAACCTGGTCTCGGTCGAGCGGGCCCCAAGCAGCATGCAGGCGCCGGCTCCCGGCGGCGATGAACCGGCGGCGACCCTCGCCGAGCGACTGGCCGATCCGGCCACCGAGGAGGAGTACGAACGAATCGTCGACCTGGCCGACGGGGAGCACATCCAGGAGATCGCGACTGGCCTCGAGGCCCGCGAGCGCCGCATCGTCTTCGCCCATTACGGGATTGGCTGCCGGCAGCAGACGCTGCGCGAGATCGGCCGGGAGGCCCACCTCAGCGCGGAGCGAGTGCGGCAGCTGGAGGAGCGTGCCCTCGCCAAACTCCGCGCAGGGTGCAACGCGAGATGGCAGGTCGATCCGACGATGGAGGTGGCGTGATGGACGTGGTTATCGCTGGTGGACACGGGAAGATCGGCCTGCAGCTGGGCAAGCTGCTGGCCGCGCGCGGCGACCGGGTCAGGGGGCTGATCCGCAAGGCCGAGCAGGCCGAGGACCTGGTTGCCGACGGCATCGAGCCGGTCCTCTGCGACCTCGAGGCCGACGCTGACGTGGGAGCGGCGGTCGAGGGCGCCGATGCGATCGTCTTCGCGGCAGGCGCCGGTCCCGGCAGCGGGGCCGAGCGCAAGTGGTACCTGGATTACGGCGGCGCCGTCAAGCTGATCGCGGCGGCCAAGGCCAAGGGGGTGACTCGCTACGTGATCGTCAGCTCGATCGGCGCCGGCGATCCACCGGCCGAGGGAGGCGGCGTCTTCGGCGAGTACCTGAGGGCCAAGGCAAAAGCCGACCAAGAGCTCGAAGCGAGCGGCCTCGCCTACACGGTCGTGCGTCCAGCGAGCCTCACCGACGAGCCGCCGACCGGCCTGGTCACGATCGCCGACCGGGTGGAGCGAGGCGAGATCCCGCGTGCCGACGTGGTCGCGGTCCTGGCTGCCGTCCTCACCGCCGGCAACGCGGTCGGCAAGACGTTCGAAGTGGTCTCCGGCGAGACGCCCGTCGAGGCGGCGGTCGCCGCGCTCTGAGTCCCGGCCTGCGCTCAGGGGTTGAGCTGCGCATAGGCGAGGCGAACCGCCATCGCCCCCTCGCCGACCGCCGAGGCGACCCGCTTGATCGAGCCGGTACGGACGTCGCCGGCGGCGAGGATCCCCGGCACCCCGGTTTCGAGCAGGGCGGGCGGCGCCTCGCCGTTGCGGCTGGCCGGCACCGCGCCGGGCCCGGTCAGCACGTAGCCGTGGTCGTCGAGCGGGACGACGCCCTCGAGCCAGTCCGTGCATGGTTCGGCGCCGATGAAGACGAACAGCTCGCTGACGTCGAGGCGGCGGCGCTCGCCGCTCTCAAGATCCTCGACGACGATGCCCTCGAGGGCGTCGTCTCCGCACAGCTCGCGGATTTCGGTGTTGGCAACCACCTCGACGTTGGGCAGGCGCTCGATCCGGTCGGCCAGGTAGCGCGACATGTCGCGGGTCAGCTCCCCATGGCGAAGCAGCAGGTAGACCTTGCTGGCACGGCGCGAGAGAAAGACGGTCGCCTGCCCGGCCGAGTTGCCGCCGCCGACCACGGCGACCGGAGCGCCGACGCAGAGCTGCTCCTCCATGAAGGTCGCCTCGTAGTGGACCCCGGCACCCTCGAAGTGCTCGAGCCGCTCGACCGGGAGGCGGCGATAACGGGCGCCGGTGGCGATCAGCAGCGCCCGCGTTTCCAGCGTCGAGCCGTCGTCGAGCGAGAGCGTGTGGGTTCCGTCCCCGAGCTCGAGCCCGACCACCGCGGCACCGACGGCGATCCGGGCGCCGAACTTGCGCGCCTGGATCGTCGCTCGTTCGGCCAGCTCGCCGCCGGAGATTCCCGACGGGAAGCCGAGGTAGTTCTCGATCCGGGAGGAGGTGCTGGCCTGCCCGCCGACGGCGATTCCGTCTATGGCGACGGTGAGCATGCCCTCGGTGGCGCCGTAGACGGTTGCCGCCAGACCGGCCGGCCCGGCGCCAACTACGACGAGGTCGCAGACCCGGTCGCGCGGCGGCTCCTCGCGCATCCCGACCCCCGCCGCCAGCTCGGCGTTGCCCGGGTTGCGCCAGACCCGGCTGCCCCAGACCACGACCGGGGTTTCCTCGGGCCGGACCCCGAGCCCCTCGAGAAGCGCCTCGGCGCGGGGGTCGCGCTCCGGGTCCACCCAGCGGAACGGCAGCCGGTTGCGGGCAGCGAAGTCGAGGAGGCGGCGGGTGTCCGGCAGGTAGCGCGAGCCGACGATCTTCAGCCCTGCGCCGAGGCCGCTGAGCAGCTCCCGGCGCAGCAGGAAGGCCCGCAGAACGAGGTCGGCCAGGGCCGGGTCTTCGCCCACCAGCCGGCGCAGCTCCTCCGGCGCCACCTGCAGCACCTCCCCGGCCTCGCGGACGACCGTCGTGTAGAAGGCCGGCTGCCCGGTCAGGAGGCTGAGCTCGCCGAGAAAGCGACCGGGGCCATGGACGGCAACCGCGGGCTCGTCCCCCTCGGCATCGGCGTGGGCGGACGCCAGGCCCTCGAGGACGACGAAGAAGTCGTAGGGAGAGTCGCCCTGGCGGTAGAGGCGCTCCCCCACCGCCGTCCGCGAGCGGCGGCCGTGCGCCGACAACGTCTCGATCTGACCCTCGCTGAGCCGCGGGAAGGCGCCGTCGCGGTCGGGCGTTTCGGTGACCTCGGTTGACTCGGCGGCGCCCATCTGCGCTCCTGGTAGGCCGGTGACGGCAGCTTGTCAACCGAGGCAGAAGCCGAGGAGTCGGTTGACAGGAGTGCCGCGGCGACCTACCGGAGAGAAGAGATGACGACCCAATTGCAGACCGAACAGGGGATCGTGCGGGTGCCGACCGGAACCTGGACCGTGGACCCGATCCACTCCAGCGTCGGCTTCGAGGTCAAGCACATGATGATCTCCACCGTCCGCGGGCACTTCAAGCAGTACGAGGGGACGCTGGAGGCGGCCGAGGACTATCACGACTCACGGGTCTGGGGCAGCGCCCAGGTCGCCTCGATCGACACCAACAACGCCGACCGCGACGAACACCTTCGGGGGCCGGACTTCTTCGACGCCGAGCGCTGGCCGACGATCACGTTCGAGTCGACCGCGATCGAGCACGTCGAGGCAGGGAGCTACCGGGTCACCGGCGATCTGACGATCAAGGGCGTCACCCGCGAGATCCAGGTCGAGGCCAACGTCGAAGGCGCGGCCGTCGACCCCTGGGGCAAAGATCGCGTCGGCGTCGCGGTCCGCGGCTCGATCGACCGGACCGAGTTCGGCCTCGCCTGGCAGCAGTCCCTTGCCGGCGGTGGCCTGCTGGTCGGCGATCAGGTCGCGCTCCGAATCGACATCTCCGCGGTGCGGGCCTAGGAGCCCTGCGTCGTGGCGATGGCTCATGCCAAGGCAGGCCCCCGCAGCGGCTATGCAACCGTCAACCCGTACACCAACGAGGTAGTGCGGGAGTTCCCTTCGCTGCGCGGCGAGGAGATCGATCGGGTCATCGAGCGGGCTCACCGCGCGTCGGAGCCGTGGCGACGTCGTTCGGCGGCGGAGCGGGCCGAGGTGGTCGGGCGAGCGGCGGTGCTGATGCGGGAGCGCCACCAGGAGCTGGCGCAGACGATCACGCTTGAGATGGGGAAGCTGATCCGCCACAGCCAGGCGGAGCTGGACCTGACGACCCGGATCCTCGAGCACTACGCCGAGAAGGGCCCGGCGCAGATCGCCGACCAGCCGCTGGAGATGGACGATGGCGGCTCGGCGATCATCCGCAACGAGCCGCTCGGGGTCCTGCTCACCGTGCAGCCGTGGAACTTCCCCGCCTACCAGGCGATCCGGATCGTCGCCCCGAACCTGGTGCTCGGCAACACGATCCTGCTCAAGCACGCGCGGAACGTGCCCCAAGCCGCGCTGGCGATCGAGGCGCTGTTCGCCGATGCCGGCGCCCCCGAGGGTGTCTTCACCAACCTCTTCGTCGAGGTGAACGACATCGCGCGGATGGTCGCGAACCCGCTCGTGCAGGGCTGCTCGCTGACCGGCAGCGACCGGGCCGGCTCCGCCCTGGGCGAGGAGGCCGGCCGCGCCCTCAAGAAGGTGGTTCTCGAGCTCGGCGGCAGCGACCCGCTCATCGTCCTCGACGGCGACAACCTCGAGCGCACCGTGGAGGCGGCGTTCGTCGGGCGGATGCACAACATGGGCCAGGTCTGCACCAGCGCCAAGCGGATGATCGTGATGGCCGACGTCTTCCAGGATTTCCTCGACGGCCTCGCCGAACGGATGGCCGAGCTCGAGCCCGGCGACCCGTCCGACGAGAAGACGACGCTGGCGCCACTCTCCTCGGAGCGGGCAGCCGAGCTGGTGATCGAGCAGGTCGACGAGGCGATCGAGAAGGGCGCCGGCGTGGTGACCGGCGGCCGCCGCATCGACCGCCCCGGAGCCTTCGTCGAGCCGACGATCCTGGTCGACGTCACCCCGGAGATGCGCGCCTACCACGAGGAGCTGTTCGGTCCGGTCGCTGTCGTCTACCGGGTCGAGTCGGACGAGGAGGCGATCGCCCTCGCCAACGGCTCGCAGTACGGGCTCGGCGCGGCGGTGTTCGGCAGCGACGGCGAGCGCACCCAGGCCGTGGCCGACCGGCTCGAGGCCGGGATGGTCTTCGTCAACCACCCGACCGCCTCGGAGCCGAGCCTGCCCTTCGGCGGCGTCAAGCGCTCCGGCTTCGGGCGCGAGCTCTCCCACCTGGGAATCCTCGAATTCGCCAACCGCAAGCTGATCGCGACGACGTCCGCCGACGCGCCGATCCGCGACGCCCTCGGCTAGGCGAACTCGCGCGCCCTGAAACGGCTCTGCTGCCTGAATACGGCATGCCGGCAGTGAAATTACGGCACTCTCACTGATGTAAAGGGGTCTCGGCGGGCCTAGTTTCGTTGTGCAACGTCAAAGCACACGAAATCGGAGGCATCAAATGCAGCTGTACGGAATTCTTCGTCGCAACGGTTGGCGGACGCCGGCGGATCTGGAAGTGGCCGGGAAGAGGTCGGCCGAAGTGGGCGATCAGCCGGGCTCCGGGGTGCGGTGGATCCGCAGCTACGCGCTCGGCGAGGAGAGCGGCGAGGTCGGCACGTTCTGCGTCTACGAAGGCGAGAGCCCCGAGGCGATCCGCGCCCACGCCGAGGCCGCCGACCTGCCCGCCGACGAGATCATCCCGATCCTCGACACCGTCGTCGTCCGGCCCGATCCGGTCCCCGCGTCGAACTAGTCACCTTGGGCGGCGGGGCGATTTTGTGAACCAATGGTTTGCAAAGTCGCCCCGCCGGCCCGCCTTAGACTCCTTCCCAAGATGAGCGAGCGGACTCCCCTGGTCGGGCGGGCGGACGAGCTCGCCCAGCTGAACGAGGCGGCCGAGCGCGCCCGCCTCGGCCAGGGCTCGATCGTCCTCCTCTCCGGCGAGGCCGGGGTCGGCAAGAGCTCGCTCGCCGCCGCGGCCGCCGCCGGCTTTGACCTCGCCCTCTGGGGATCGGCCACTGCCGGCTCCACGGTCTCCTACGGCCCGATCGTCGACGCCCTGCGCTCGCGGCTGCGGGAAGACCCCGACGCCCTGGCCGAGTGCGGGCCGCTCCTCCCCCACCTCGCGCTGCTGCTGCCCGAGCTGGGCGAGGCCGCCGCCGAGAGCGAACGGGCCACGATCTTCGAGGCGGTCCGCTGCGCCCTCGCCCACCTCAGCGAGGACGAGCCCGCCATCGTCGTCCTCGACGACCTGCAGTGGTCCGACGAGACGACGCTGGAGCTGCTGGCCGCCCTGGCGGGCCCGCTGGGCCAGCTGCCTGTGCTCGTCGTCGGCGCCTATCGCTCCGACGGCCTGCCCCGCGACCACCGGCTGCGCTGGCTGCGCAACGAGCTGCGCCGCAGCGGCCAGCTCGACGAGCTCGCCCTGGAGACGCTCGACCGCCCCGCCGTCGGCGAGCTGCTGGCCGAGCTGTTGGACGAGGCTCCCTCCCCCGCGCTCGCGCGCACGGTCCACGACCGGACCATGGGCTCCCCTTTCTTCGTCGGCGAGCTGGTCGCCGCCCTCAACGCGCGCGACGCCCTGCGCCCCGGCCGGCGCGGCCTCGAGCTGGCCGAGCGCGACGAGGTCCCCGTCCCCGACTCCATCCGTGAAGCGGTCCTGGTCGGCATCTCCGACCTCTCCGCCGAAGCCCGCGAAGCCGCCGAGACCGCCGCGGTCCTCGGCCAGCAGATCGACCTCAACCTGGCGGCGGAGTTCGTCCCCGCCGCCGGGCTGGCCGAGCTGGTCGAGGCCGGTCTGCTGGTGGAAGAGGGCTCCGGCTCGGCGGCCTTTCGCCACGCCCTCGCCCAGGAGGCGCTCTACGCGGAGGTGCCCTGGATCCGCCGCCGCGACCTGCACCGCCAGTTCGCGGAGGCGCTGGAGGCGCGCGGCGGCCGCAGCCTGCAGATCGCCGCCCACTGGCGCGGCGCCGGCAACGAGGCGCGCGCCCGCGAGGCGCTGCTCGCCGCCGCCCAGGAGTCCGACGCGGTCCACGCCCACCGCGACGCGATGCGGGCCGCCCGGGAGGCGCTGGAGCTCTGGCCCGAGGACCAGTCCGGGGAGCTGTGGACCGAGACGCTGGAGCGCTACGGCCGCTGCGCCGAGCTGGTCGGCGAGATCGGCGAAGCGACGAAAGCCTGGCGCGAGCTGGCCGCCAGCTGCGATCGCCGCGGCGACGGTCTGGGGTACGCCGAGGCCCAGCGGCGACTGGCCGCGGTCTACGACCTCGGCGGCGAGCGGGAGCAGGCCTTCGCCGCCCGCCGCCTCGCCGCCGAGTCCTTCGCCGCCGCCGGGCGCCCGGCCGACGCCGCGCTCGAACGCCTGGCGATGGCCGACCACCACCGGCGCGGCGCCCGCTACGCGGAGGCGATCGAGCTCGCCGAACTCGCCGCCGCCGACGCGCGGGCGGCGGAGCGCATCGACCTCGACGCCCGCATCCTCGGCCTACAGGGGGTCGTCGAGGCCAAGGGCGGCGACTTCGAGCGCGGCCTGGAGTCCGTCCGCACGGGGCTGGCGCTGGCGCTCGAGCACGACCTCACCCCGGTCGCCGCCGAGCTCTACCAGCGGCTCAGCCTCGTCCTCTACGACGGCGCCGACTACCGCCAGGCCGAGGAGGCGCTCGACACTGCTCTTGACCTCTGCCGCACCGACGGCGACGCGGGGACCGAGGTCGCCTGCGTCACCTGCCTCGTCTACGTCCTCCGCGAGCGCGGCGACTGGTCGCGGGCCTCGGAGCTCGGCCGCGAGCTGATCGAGTCCGACACCGCCGTCTGGGTCGCGGAGGGGCTGCTCGGCGCGATCCACGCCTTCGAAGGCCGCTACGCGGCGGCGCGGCGGATGCTGAGCGCCTCGCGCGCCGTCTCCTCCTCGGTCGGCCACTACAACATGTACGTCGACTCGACCACCTCGCTGGCGATCGTCGCCGCCGCCGAAGGGCTCGACGACGAGGCGGCGACCCACTGCCGCGAGCTGCTCGCCCGCTGGGAGGAGAGCGAGGACCACCACTACGCCGTCTGGGGCCTGCGCTGGGCGACCAGCTGGCTGGCCCAGAACGGCCGGCGCAAGGACGCGCAGCTCTGCGCGGCCGCGCTGGGCAAGATGGCCGCCGAGGGTGGCCACGACGACGCCGTCGCGGCGCTGGCACAGGCGGTCGGCGAGCTGGCGCTGCTCGAAGGCGACGCCGCCGGGGCGGCGGAGAGCCTCGCCCGCGCGGTCGAGCTGCACCGCAACATGGCGACCCCGCACGAGAGGGCCCAGGTCGAACTACGGGCCGGGGTGGCCCTCGCCGCCGCGGGCGAGCGCGAGGCGGCGCTGGAGCGCCTCGGCGACGCCTACCGCTGCGCCGCCAAGCTAGGCGCCAGGCCGCTGGCGGCGCGCGCCGCGAAAGAGGTGGCGGCGCTCGGCGAGTCCGTCGCCCAGCGGCTCGGAAGCCGCGCCGCGGCGGCCGCCGACGGCGTGCAGCTGACCCGGCGCGAGCTTGAGGTCCTGCGCCATGTCGCCGTCGGCCACACCAACCGCGAGATCGCCCAGGAGCTCTTCATCAGCCAGCGGACCGTCGACATGCACGTGCGCAACCTGCTCGGCAAGCTCGACTGCCGCTCCCGGGTCGAGGCCAGCCACCGCGCCGGCGAGCTCGGGCTGCTGAGCTAGACAAGCGGGTTTTCTGAGCGGCGGTTAGGGTCGGAGCGAAGATGCCCGACTACTCAACCACTCCTCTGCAGGACTGGGGCGAGCTGATCTCGTTCTCCCCCTCGACGGTGCTGAGCCCGAGCAGCGTCGAGGAGCTGAAGGAGATCCTGGAGAAGGTCCACCGCGGCGAGATCGGCAACGGCCGGGTCCGCGTGCCGGGCAGCCTGCACTCCTGCTCGGAGATCGCCGTCGGCGACGCGATCGTCGACGTCTCCTCGCTGCCGCAGAGCATCGAGCTCGAGGCCGGCGGCAGCGCGGTGACCGCGACCGCCAACGTCTCCTTGCACGAGTTCCTCGCCGAGCTCGGCCGCCACGGCAAATCGGTGACGGCGACCGGCGGCACCGACCACCAGACCCTGGCCGGCCTGATCTCCACCGGCACCGCGCCGGCCAGCTCCCGCAATGGCCTCTACGAGAAGCTCGAGTGGGTCGAGCTCGTCACCGTCGATGCCTCCGGCACCGCGGTCGAGCGCCGCATCGGCCGCGGCGACCCGGACTTCCCGGCGGTGATCTGCTCACTGGGCCTGCTCGGCGTCATCACCCGGGTCAACTTCAGCCTCGTCGACGAGCTCTTCTTCGACGTGACGATGAAGGTCGTCAGCCTCGACGACGTGCTCACCGACCTCGACGCGACCTCGGCGAAATACGACTTCTGGCGGGTCAACTGGCTGCAGAAGAGCGACAAGGCGCTGCTGTGGGCCGCCACCGCGGTACCGCGCGAGCGCTCGAAGCCCGACGGCGACTACCCGGAGGAACGCTCGGAGCAGATCCTCGACTTCGTCTTCGCGGCGATGGACAAGATCGCCGACACCGGGCCGCTGCTGAACCCGGTCCTCGAGGGGATCTACAACGTCCTCGCGCTGACCTACGACGAGACCCGCTTCACCGGCCCGCTGCGCAACATGCTCCCGGTCGACCGCCGGGCGCCGCTGCGGGTGTCGATGGCGGAGTGGAGCTTCCGGCCGCAGGACGTGTACCGCGTGATCGGCGAGTGCGAGGAGTACTTCGGCGAGGCCGGTTGGCCGAACATCCCGACCGAGATCGAGCTGACCCGGGTCGACGGCGCCCTGATGTCCGCCTGGAACTGGGCCGACGCCGCCTACATCGTCAAGTTCAACTGGATGCACCTGACCGAGGTCTGCCGCTCCCCCGGGGAGAAGGAGGAGATCTACGCGCACCTGCGCGGCCTCTGGGAGCACCTGCGGCGCGAAGGAATTCCCTTCAAGGCGCACTGGGGCAAGATCAACTTCATCGACCCGGCGTTCGTGCGCGAGAACCACGACTTCGACCGCTTCAAGCCCTTGATCTCGCCGATCTTCATGAACGAGTACCTGGACGAGAGACTGGGGCCGCTGTGAACGAGACGACCGATTTCCCCGGGCTGATCGACATGCACGCCCACCCGGCGATGAACGCCTACTTCTGGGGCCGGGACCTGCGCAAGCACTACTTCGCCGGCAGCACCTTCAACCCGCTCGCCAGCCTCACCGACTTCCCGATGCTGCGCAAGGGCAACGTCCGGGTCCTCTGGTCGGTCCTCCACGTCCCCGAGGACGAGCAGCTCCACAGCCCCCCGCTCCGCCTCCTCGCCCGCCTGGCCCCCGGCGGGCGCGAGATCCTCAAGCTGGACAACGCCTGGGAGGCGACGCTGCGGATGATGGAGGGGATGGAGCGGCAGATCGCCCGCGCCGGCGACGAGTTCGCGCTCGCGCGCTCCAACGCCGAGCTCGACGCGGCGCTCGCGGCCGGGAAGCGGGTCTTCGTCCACACGATCGAGGGCGGCCACCAGCTCAGCGCCGGGCTGCCCGCGGGCGACGTCCAGGGCCGCCTCGACCGCCTCGAGGAGCTCTCGCGCCGCGGCCTCGCCTCGCTGATCCTCGCCCACCTCTTCCCCAACGACATCGCCGGGCACAGCGAGTGCATCCCGGCCAGCCAGCACAAGATCCTCTTCTGGCGGCTCGACACCAAGGTCGACGACTCGCGCGGCCTGACCGAGACCGGGAAAGCGGTGGTCAAGCGGATGGCCGAGCTGCGGATCGTCCCCGATCTCACCCACTGCTCGCCGGCCTCGCGGCGAGACGTCTACGCCCTGGTCGGCAAAGAGATCCCGATCGTCGCCACCCACATCGGCGTCCAGGCGCTGAACCCGGTGCCGGTCAACATGAGCGAGGAGGACGTGCGGGAAATCGCCGCCTCCGGCGGCGCGGTCGGCGTCATCTTCATGCCCTACTGGCTGGAACCCTCGCACCCGAAGAACGGCCTGGAGGCGATCTGGCGGACGATGGAGCAGATCAACGCCTGGAGCGGCGGCGAATGGCAGCACGTCGCGATCGGCACCGACTTCGACGGCTGGACCGACCCGCCCGACGACTGCAAGAGCGCCGGCGAGCTCGGCCGCGTGCGGGAGATGCTCGAGGCCAAGGGCCTGGCCCGGCCAGAGGTCGAGGCAGTCCTCGGCAGCAACGCCCGCCGGGTGCTCCGCGACGGTTGGCGCTAAACCTTGTAGATCGCCCGCCTCCGCCTCATCCTCGCGACCCTCGCCCTGACCGCCGCCCTCGCCGCCTGCGGCGGCGGCGAGGGCGCCTCTTCGCCCGACGGCACCGACGCCAACCGCTACTTCGGTGACCACCCGGGACAGGAGGCGACGGAGGCGGCGATCGGACGCGACGACTGCCGCGCCCTGCGGCGGGCGCTCGCAGCGCAGGGCGTCCGCCCGGGCGTCGAGTCCGAGCCCTCTCCCCCGTCCTCCCGCTGCCTGATCCGCGGGCCCAGGCTGCGCGTTTCCGTCTACCTCGACGCCGCCTACGCAGCGCGGCAGCGCTACGCCAACCGGATGGTCGAGCAGGTCCAGTTCTACGGCACCGACCCGGCAAAACGCCCGCACGCGGTGGCCGGCGTCGGCGACCGCTCCGCCCACGAACACACCGCCAGCTGGATCCCCGCCTTCAGCACCCTCTACGCGGTTCGCGGCAACCGCTGGCTGACGATCGCCTACTCGGACGCGAGCCTGCCGCGCCCGCAGCGCGAGGCAGCCGCCGCCGCGCTCGCCCGCGAAGCCTTCAGGCTGACGGCTCGGTAGCCGGCGGCGCCTCGACCATCAGCGTCACCGGCCCGTCGTTGATCAGCGCCACGCCCATGCAGGCGCCGAAGACCCCCTTCTTTGCCCCCAGCCGCTCGCAGAAGCGGTCGTACAGCGGCTCGGCGACCTCCGGCCGCGCCGCCTCGACATAGCTGGGCCGGTTCCCCCGGCGGGCGTCGCCGTAGAGGGTGAACTGGCTGACGCAGAGGACCTCGCGCTCGCCGAGCGGCTCGTTCATCCGCCCCTCCGCGTCGTCGAAGATCCGCAGCTTGCGCACCTTCTCGGCGAGCTTGTCCGCCTCCTCGGGACCGTCGCCGACCCCGACCCCGAGCAGGACCAGCATCCCGGGACCGATCTGCGCGACCCGATCGCCCTCGACGTCGACCGCCGCCTGGCTGACGCGCTGGACGAGTGCCTTCATCGCCGCGGCTATGCGCCCGCTTCCAGCGCCTCGACCAGGGAGCCGGCGTCGTAGGCGCCGAAGAAACGCTTCCCGTTGACGAAGAAGGTCGGGGTGCCGGTGGCGCCGCTGGCCTCGGCCGAGGCGCGGTCGCGGGCGACGCGGTCGCGGTAGGCGCGGGCGTCGACCTCGGACCGCATCCGCTCGGCGTCGAGCCCGAGGTCGGCCCCCACTTCGAAGATCGTCTCCGGTGAGAGCCGGGGCTGGGCCGCGAAGAGGGCGTCGTGGTAGTCCCAGAAGCGGCCCTGGGCCGCCGCCGCCTCGCTCGCCTCGGCCGCCAGTGGCGCCAGCGGGTGGCGCTCGGGGATCGGCAGGTGGCGGAAGCCGAAGAGGAGGCGGTCGCCGAGGCGCTCGCGGACCCGGCGCAGGACCGACTGGGCACCGAGGCAGAACGGGCACTGGAAGTCGCCGAACATCACCAGCTCCAGCGGCGCGCCGCGCTCGCCCCGCACGTGGTCGAGGTCCTCCAGCGGGGGTGAGAGAAGTTCGTCCACGTCGCCCTTGATGTTATGTGGGCGTGCACGACATCGAGTCGATCCTCGTCCTCGTCCTCGCCGCGGCCCTCCTGGTGCGGCTCGCCGACTTCGGCAAGATCCCCGCTCCGATCGTCCTCGTCGTCGGTGGCCTGGCGATCGCCTTCATCCCCGGCCTGCCGAGCGTCGAACTGGAGCCGGACACGATCTTCCTCGTCTTCCTGCCGCCGCTGGTCTACGCCGCCGGCTGGCGCGCCTCGCCGCTGGAGCTGCGGACGGTCACCCGGCCGCTGGCGCTGCTCTCGTTCGGGCTCGTCTTTCTCACCGCCGCCGTCGTCGCCCTCGTCGCCCACGCCACCGTGCCGGGGCTGACCTGGGCCGAGGCCGCGATCCTCGGCGCGGTCATCGCCCCCACCGACACCGTCGCCGCGACCTCGATCTTCCGCCGCCTCGGCGCCCCCGAGCGGGTGCGGCTGCTGGTCGAAGGCGAGTCGATGATCAACGACGGCACCGCGCTGGTCCTCTACCGGATCGCCGTCGGGGTGGCGACCGGCACCGCCTTCGCCCTCGGCGACGCGACCCTCGAGTTCGTCACCGTCGCCGTCGGCGGCATCCTCGTCGGGATCGCGATCGGGCTCCTCTCCGACCGCGTCCTGCGCCGGCTCAGCGACTCCGACCTGACGATCATGCTCTCGGTTCTTACCGCCTACGGCGCCTACATCGGCGCTGAGGAGCTGCACGTCTCCGGCATCCTCGCCGCCGTGGTCGCGGGCGTCTACGCCGGCTACCGCTCGCCCCACACCCTCGACGCCGACGTCCGGCTCAACGCCGTCGCCTTCTGGAGCGTGCTGGTCTTCGGGCTGGAGATCACCCTCTTCGTCCTCCTCGGCCTGCAGCTGCCGGAGATCGTCGACACCCTGGAAGCGAGCTCGACCGGGGTCGCCGAGCTGGTCTGGCCGATCGTCGCGATCGCCGCGGCCTCGATTGCCGCCCGCCTCGCCTTCGTCTTCGCAATGGGCTCCGACGCCGGCGAAACGGCGGGGCAGCGCTTCGCCGTCGGCTGGAGCGGGATGCGCGGCGCCGTCTCCCTCGCCGCCGCCCTGGCGGTGCCGCTCAGCGTCGACGGCAGGCCGCAGATCATCTTCCTCACCTTCGCCCTGATCCTGATCACGATCGTCGGCCAGGGCCTCTCGCTCCCCTTCATCGTCCGCGCCCTCGGGCTGGAGAACCCGCGGCGCTGGTCCGACGAAGAGGCGGTGGCGCGGATGGAGGCGGCCCAGTCGGCGCTCGACCGCCTCGACCAGATGGAAGACGACGAGCGCGCCGGCGAGAAGCAGCTGATGCGCCTGCGCGACCTCTACCGGGCTCGCTTCCGGATGTGCCAGGCGGTGCTCAGCGGCGAGGATCCCGAGACCGCCGCCCGCGAGCAGCGGATCGCCGACTACGGCCAGCTGCGGCGCGAGCTGATCGGCGTAGAGCGCGAGGAGCTGCTCGCGCTCCGAGGAGTAGGCCGGCTGAGAGACCAGACGCTTCGTCAGATCGAGCGCGACCTGGACCTCGAAGAGGCGCGGATCAGGAGCTAGGGAAGGCCGCTCACCCTCAGCTTCTGCAGCTTGAAGCTCTGGGGGACGTCGAGGACGTTCCATCCGAGGAAGAGCCGGCCCCCCCGCACAGCGCCGAACGGGGCGTGAGGAGCGGACCTGTCGCCCGACGCACCGCCCGCGACGGCGAAAGCCCGGCGGTGGCGACCGTCGCGCGAGTAGGCCACCAGCTGCCTTTCCTCGTCGTCGCGGAGCACGAGGATCCGGCCGCGCTGCAGGAGCAGTTGCCGCGGCTGGCCGGCGAGACCTCCCGGCGCCTGGGGAAGGCGGGTGGACACCAGTCCTCGGTGGCCGAAACTGCGGTCGATCCGACCCCGCCGCGTGAAGCGGAAGAGCAGTTCCCTGGTCTTTCCCGCCTTGCCGAACGTCTTGCCCGCGGCCAGGATCCGGCCGTTGCCTTCGATCGCGAGGGAGGTGGCGACGCTGCGTGGCGCCGGGCGCACCACCGCGACGCCGCCGCGACCGAAGCTGCGGTCGCGGGTGCCGTCGGCGCGCATGCGCATCAGCGCGAAGGCCTCGACATGTTCTTCGTTCGGCCGACCGCGGAGATAGCCGGCAAAGACAATCCGGCCGTCTCGCTGGAAAGCGACCTGGTTGGCGGTGCAGCGGAGGCCGGGGCCGAAGCCGAGCAGCGCGAGCCCGCCCCTGCCGAAGCTCGAGTCGAGGCTGCCGTCGGCGCGCAGGCGCACGGCGAAGATCCGCTGATCGCTGCCCCCGGCTGCCGTCCCCGCAACCAGCAGGCCACCGCTCGGCAGGGCCCGCATCGCCACCCCTTTCATCCAAAGCCTGTGGACATTGCCCTTGCGGCGGATTTTCCGGGTGAGGGAAAGGCTCGCCGTCCCTTCCTCGCCGAAAGAGCGGTCGAACCGACCCCGGGCGGTCACCTTCGCGATCGTGGGACCGTTGGTCCCGGAGAGGACGTAGGCCCCTTCGCCGACGCTGAGGACCATCGCAGGAGTTTCCGCGTGCACCCGAACGTACCCGCTGCCGTCGCCGAAGCTGCGGTCGAGCTGGCCGCTGGGGAGATAACGGAAGAGGGTGCTCGGAGGGGCGTAGCCGGCGACGTCCGCGTCGGTCCCGCCGGCGACGAGGACGCGCCCGCGGTCGTCGATCGCGAGCGCTCGCACGCCCGCCCGGCTGGGGTGGGGATCCGACTCCCGCAGGATGCCGCCTTCGCCGAAGCTCGGGTCGAGGGCGTCGGCCGCCGAGAGGGCAAAGACGAAGGCGGCGGTCCCAGAGCCCCCGCCGACGAACATCCCGCCGCCGGGGCGCGCATCGAGCGCTTTCACCCCGATCCCCCCGCCGGGGGTCCCGTAGGGGCTGGCGAGCTCGTCGAGGGGGAACGACCCACCCCCGCCGAAGCTCGGGTCGAGCGCGCCCTGCGGAGTCAGGCGCAGGAGGCGGGGCGCTTCCGGGCAGGAATCGTGGAAGCGGAGGCAGTTCGGCGTGCGGAGAATGGAGCTGGAGCCGCCGAGGACGATCGAGCCGTCGCCTTCGACCAGCATGTCGCCGAGCAGGTCGATCTTCCCGAGGTCGATCTCGAACATCCCGTCGCCGCCGCCGAAGGCTGGATCGAGGTGGCCGCCGGGGGTGTAGCGGTAAGCGAAGAGATCGCTCGCGCGGGCGCCCCCGGGACTCAGCGCCGGGCCCCAGCGATCGCCGGCGACCAGCAGCCCGCCGTCGGGCTGGGAGTCGAAGGCGAGGACCGAGGCGTCGGCGAGCCGGATCCTGCCTCCCACCCCGAAGCCCGGATCCGGGCGCCCGTCACCGCCGAGCCCGACGATCGTGGAACCGGAATGCGTGGCCGCCTCGCCCCAGGGAAGGGGAGGCGAATCGAGCACGATCACCGCGGCGCCGTCATCCGCCCTCGGCGCCAGCCCGAGGAACCGTTCGCCGGGTGCGGCCGCAGCGTCCTTCAGCTTGACGACGCCGCCGTCGCCGAAGCTCGCATCGAGTCGCCCGTCGTGCTCGAAGCGGGCTACAGCCACCTGCGCAACGTAGGTTCGCCCCGGTTCCTCCCGGGATTCGGGCACGTGGACGACGAAGCTGCCGGCGGCGAGAATCCTGCCGGATGGAAGCGGCTCGATCGCTTCGATCTTGAAGCCGACGTCGTCGCTGGCCTTCCCTTCCCCCCACGGTCGGACGCCGAAGCCGGGGTCTGGAGACCCGTCGGGGTTCAACCGTTCGAGAACGTAGTAGGAAGCCCTCAGGACCTTGCCGTCGGCGTCGACCGCTTCGGGCAGCAGCGGGATCTCGACCGGCGGCACACTCGAGTCGAGAACCCCGGCGGCGGTGTAGCGGCGCTGCAACCTGTTCCTCTCGAAGGGCCCGCCTCGGGCGGCCAGCAGACCGCCATCAGGCTGAGCTGCGAGCTCGGTAAAGGCGGTGCGAAAGTAGGTGGGCCCGAACCTTGCTTCGACGGTCCCGTTCGCGCCGAACGACGGGTCGGGCTGGACCTCGACGCGGGCATGAGCAGACGGCGCCGTCATGGCGACCAGGAAAAGCGAAAGGAACAAGAGCCTGCGCATCGGTGCCTCCTCGATTTGGAACACGACAGCCAGGGGATCGATGCTCGCCTGCGGGAGGCGCCTGGGCGAGGACAGCACCGCCCCCGACCGAGCCGCCTCTGGCTCGGATCGGGCCGCTCAGGCGGAGGCGAAGAACTCGCAGGCGTGTTCGGCGACGAGGTCTGGCATCTCGTCGGCAATGAAGTGGCCGCAGCCGTCGACCAGCTCCAGCTGCATGTCGTCGGCGTGGCGCTCGTAGCCCGCCAGCAGGGTGTGCTTCAAAGCCTGGTCGCCGGTGCCGAAGAGGAGGCGGGTCGGGACCTTCAGGTGCGCCTTGGCGTAGCGGCCGCGGGCGATCTCCGGCGCCTCGCGGAGGTTGAAGACCCGGTACATCTGCACCGCCGCCTTCGCCCGTGCCGGCTCGGTGAAGGTGTCGGAGAAGGCGTGGATCGTGGCGTCGTCCCAGACCTCGCGCCGCACCGAGGCGCCGACCAGGACTTTCGGCACGAACCTGCCGCTGGTGTGGAGCCGGTAGCCGATACCGGGGCTGAGGATCAGCCACTGGTACCAGAAGCGCCACATGTGCGGCGCCATCGCCCGGATGCTCGTCCACGGCGGCAGGATGTTGAGCGAGAGGTAGCGGTCGATCCGCTCCGGCGCCCGCAGCGCCAGCAGGAACCCAATCCAGCCGCCCCAGTCGTGGCCGACCAGCTTCACCCGCTCGATCCCGAGCTCGTCGAGGACGGCGAGGATGTCGTCGACCAGGTTCTCCTTCTCGTAGCCGTCCGGCGGCGCCTCCGACCAGCCGAACCCGCGCTGGTCGAGCGCGATCACCCGGTGGCGGTCGGCGAGCGCCGGCATCAGGTGCCGCCACTCGTACCAGTGCTGCGGCCAGCCGTGCAGGCAGAGGACGACGTCCTCTCCCTCGCCGGCTTCGGCGTAGTGGAACTGGATCCCGCGGGCGCCCACCGTGTGGTGGGAGACTCCGTCGACCTTGGGCAGTGGCTGGCTCACCAGCCAAACAGCCTAGTGAGGGGCGGTGGATCCTGCTCAGGGGCGGGCGAGGCGACCGGCGGCGCGCCGGGTGAGTCGCGCCAGTCGCCTGCCCCCCTTTCGCTCAGCGCAGCGCGGCCGCCGCTGCTCGGCGAAAGTCGTTCAGCATCTCCTCCATCGTGCCGACCTCGCAGGGGACCCCTTCGGGCCAGCTCTTCTCGGGATGCTCGTGAAGCGTCTTCAGGCCGTTACCGCTGATGATCGCGACGACGGTCTCGTCCGGCGCGATCTTCCCTTCCTGGGCCAACCTCGCGGTGGAGGCGATCGTCGTGCCGCCGGCGGGCTCGGTGAGGATGCCCTCGGTCTCGCCGAGCAGGTCGATCGCGCCAAAGATCTCATCGTCTGAGACCCGCGCCGCCGAGCCGTTGCGCGAGCGCACCGCGTCGACCACCAGCGCACCGTCGCCGGGGGCGCCGATCGCGATCGAGTGCGCCGCCGTCTCGGGCGTCTGGGGGACGATCTCGCCGCCGTCGACGATCGCGGTAGAGATCGGCGAGCAGCCGCTCGCCTGGGCGATGTCGATCTTCGAGCCGGCGGTCTCGGCCAGGCCGACCTTCTCCAGCTCCAGCAGCCCCTTGTGGACGCGCGAGGAGAGGGTGCCGCCGGCGGCCGGGATGACGAAGTGGTCCGGCGCCTTCCAGCCGAGCTCCTCGACGACCTCGAAGGCCATCGTCTTTGCCCCCTCGGCGTAGAACGGCCGCAGGGTGATGTTGGCGAACTCCATCCCGGTGGCGATCGCCAGCTCGCGACAGGCGCGGTTGGCCTGGTCGTAGTTGGCGTCGAGTTGGATCACCTGGGCGCCGAGCGCCCGGCAGGCCTTCGCCTTGCCCTTCTCCATGTTGCCCGGGTAGAAGATGTAAGGCTTGGCGCCGGCCTGGGCGGCCAGCGCAGCGACGGCGGTGCCGACGTTGCCGGTCGAGACGCAGCCGACCTCGTCCTTGCCCAGCTCCAGCAGGCGGGCGATCGCCATCCCGACGACCCGGTCCTTGTAGGAGAGCGAGGGCCGGTTGGTCGAGTCGTCCTTGATGTAGAGGTTGCTGAGCCCGAGCTCGGCGCCGAGCCGCTCGGCGTGGATCAGCGGCGTTTTGCCGGCGAAGGCGCCGACCCGCTGCTGGGCGCGCCGGTTGAGGATCGGCAGCAGCTCCTCGAAGCGCCAGATGTTCCAGGGGCGCTCCGCCAGGGGGCGCTCCCCGATCCGCCGCTTCGCGAGGTCGTAGTCGTAGTCGACGTCGAGCCCTTCGCCGCAGGCCGGACACTTGAAGGCCCGGTCGAGCAGCGGCGTGCGGTAGCCGCAGTCGCGGCAGGTGAGTTCGGTGGCGCAGGAGTCGGTCCGGAGCCCGTAGGGCTCGGTGCGATGCGGATCTACCGCGTCACTCATAGCTCCTCCTTTGCCGCCGATGCCTCGGCGCTAGTCCAATTGGTCGCACGGGTATAACACATGGTCTGACACTGCTCAACACATACTGCGTATAAGTCCCAGGGGCCGCCGGGCAAATCCCTCCCAGCAAGGTAGCGAAACCGGCAGCGGGCGCGCCAAAGTGAGCTATATCGTCTGTAGAGTTTCTGTCCGCAACCGAACAGGATGCCCCGATGACCCCCCAGGAGCGCTTCGCAGTCAACTTAAGGAAGGCCCGCAACGCAGCCGGCGTCTCGCAGGAAGAGCTCGGCTACCTCTGCGACCTGCACCGGACCGAGGTCTCGCTCCTGGAGCGGGCGGGGCGCGAGCCGCGCCTGGCGACGATCGTCAAGCTCGCCGGGGCGCTGAAGACGACGCCGAACGACCTCTGCGAGGGGATCTCCTGGCTGCCGAAAGCCCGGCGCTTCGATGTCAAGCGCCCGCCGCGGGCTTAAAGGCGCGACAGCGCCCCCCAGACGCCGCCGCGCACCCCTGAAACGTGCTGCCGAGCAATAAAGAAGTGAAGGGAGGCGGGGCGACGCCGGCCGAGCCGACGTGACCCGGATCCGTCATGACGATTTAGATCCGGGCTCAGGATTGGTCCTCCTTTGCCACCCCAAGGCGGTTTCCCATTCCGAGAGCCCCGCCTCCTTCACCGGTTGATCGCCCGGCTGGACCATTCATAACAGAATCTGTTGTAGCAATCAAGGGTGTTTGCTCAATGACTGCGGGAGACTGCGAGCGCTGCCTCAGGAGGCGGGCGCGGGAGCCGGCGAGACCGGAATCTCGGCCGCCCCAGGCCAGGCTCTGAGCGCCTCGGCGCCCTCCCCCACGCCGAGCGCGGCGAGCAGCTCCTCGGCCAGGTGGGGGGCGAACGGGACCAGGGTGCGCGCCAGCAGGACGAGCGCGGCGATCTGCGCCTCGGCGTCGGCGCGGTCGAGCTCGCCGCGGCGTTTGATCACCCGCTTCTCGAAGTCCTGGATCCGCTCCAGCAGGCGGGTGATGTTGCGGACCGCCTTGTGCATCTGCAGCTGCTCGACGTCGGCGGTGATCCGCTCGAGGCCGTTCTCGCACCATTTGCGCAGGCGGTCGCGCATGTGCTCGGTGTCCGCCGCCGCCTCGGGGTCGTGCGAGAGGCCCTCCAGGCCGGCGATCCGCTCGTGGCTGTAGTTCCAGAGGTTGCGCAGGAAGCGGGAGGCGAAGCGGACGGCGCCGTCGCTCCAGTTCAGCGTCTTCGCCGGGCCGGCTGCGTAGAGGACCGCGAGGCGGACCGTGTCGGCCCCGTGCTGGGAGACCAGCTCGTCGGGGTTGACGACGTTGCCGAGGTGCTTGCTCATCTTGCGGCCGTCGGCGATCACCATCTCGTGGAAGAGGCAGCCGGCGAACGGCTCCCCATCCTCGATGAAGGCGAAGGGGCCGATGTCCCGCAGCGCCTTGGTCACGACCCGCTGGTCGAAGACGAAACCGCCGCTGTCGTTGCCGGCGACGAGGCGCTCGGACGGCAGCCACTCCTTCAGGTCGGGGTGGGTGAACATCTGCTCCTCGCGGCCCTCGGGCGGGACCGCGGCCGGGACCCAGAGCCAGAGCGCGTCGAAGTGGCAGTCGAGGGTGTCGGTCTCGCGTTTGGCGGCGGCGCCGCACTTCGGGCACTCGACGTCGACGAAATCGGGACGCTCGGCCAGCGGGTTCCCTTCGCCGGTCGGCTTCAGGTCGCGCGGGAGGACGACCGGTAGGTCCTCCTCAGGGACGGGGACCGGGCCGCACTCCTCGCAGAGGATCACCGGGATCGGCGTGCCCCAGGAACGCTGGCGCGAGATCGAGAAGTCGTTGGCGCGGTAGCGGGTCGCCTCGCGGGCGCCGTCCACCGGCGCCGGGGGCGGCCCGTCCTCCCCCTCCTCCCGCTCGGGGACCGCGACCCGCTCCAGCCGCTCGGCGAGGTCGCGGTCGGCCTCGTCGATCGCGGGGATGCCGAGCGCGGCGGTGGGCCCGAAGCGGGCGTCGACGAGCGGCGTGACGATCACCGGCAGCTCGGTACTGCCCGGGCCGGCGACGGTGGCGCCGGTGTCGAGGACGGGGACCGAGCGGGCGTCGCGGGCGCTTCGCTCCCAGCCGCCCGAGCGCATCTGCTCGAGCTCCTCGCGTACCCCCTCCTCGCCGATCCAGGCGTCGACGTCGGGGTGGCGGGGCGAGAGCAGGACGAAGCTCGCCAGGCCGGCGAACTTGCGGTGCGGGGTGAAGGCGGTGAGGGCACGGTCGTCGCCCCCGAGCTCCAGCTCGACCCCGTCGGAGCGGCCGAGGATGTAGCGCTGGGTGGCGAGCGAGAGGTCGTCCCACTTGCCGCTCGCGGCCAGCAGCTCGGTGTTGCGGTCGTTCTCCTCCAGGTAGGGGGTGATCCGCAGGAACCAGGTCGGGCGCCGGATCAGCCGCACCTCGTTGTGGCAGCGCCAGCAGCGGCCGTCCTCGACCTGGATCGAGGCGAGGGTCGTCTGGCAGGTGTCGCACCAGTCGACGGTGGCGTCGTCGCGGTAGACCAGATCTCGCTCCCAGAGCGTGTTGAAGAGCCACTGCGACCAGCGGTACTGGCTCTCGTCGGAGCTGTAGAAGACGCGGTCGTAGTCGAAGGAGAAGCCGAGCCGCTTCATCTGGCCGAGCATCCGCTCGCCGCACTCGGCGACCCACTCGGCCGGCGGCTCCTGGCGCTCGATCGCCGCCAGCTCGGCCGGCAGGCCGAAGGCGTCAAAGCCGAACCCGAAGAGGACCGCGTCGCCGCGGCCGCGGCGGAAGCGGGCGTAGGCGTCGCCGATCGAGTAGTCGCGGACGTGGCCCATGTGCAGGTTGCCCGAGGTGAACGGGCTCGAGGGCTTGACGTAGACGCGCTCCTGGCCGTCCTGCGGCTGCGGAGCGGCGAAGTCGCCGCGCTTCTCCCAGGTCTCCTGCCGCGCAGCCTCGATCGCCTGCGGGTCGTAGTTACGTCGCTCGGTCATATGAACCAATGATGCCTGAGGCGTAAAGGCAACCCGCCCCGCCGACCCTCAGCTATCGAAAGTCCACAACTTGTTGCCCAGAAAGTTGAAGGGCATGGCTACCGCGACGGCGATCGCCTGGGCGGGGAGCTCGCCGACCACTTCGCCGGAGAGCAGGAGTTCGAGGACGATGAGGTTGATGACCAGCGAGGCGACGCTGACGGCGAAGAAGCGGGCTGCCTGGAAGTGGGCCGGGCGCTCGCCGGGCTCGAAGGTCCAGTGGCGGTTCCAGAAGAAGTTGTTGCTGACGGCGACGACGAAGGCGCCGATCGCGGCGGCGATGTGGTGGAGGTCGAGAACACCGGCGAGGAGGGCGAAGACGACGAGGTTGATCAGGTAGCCCGAGCCGCCGACGATGCCGAATTTGGCCAGCTGCCACCAGCTCGCCGGGCGGCGAGCAGCGGCTCCGATGCGGATGGCGAGTTCGGAGGCAGGCGGCATCCCGAACGGAGCAGGTTAGCGAGAAGAGCAGGCGTTTCCCGCCAGCCGCGTAGTCTTCCCGGCCGTGCGCACGAGGAACGCAACCGTGGCGGCCGTCGCCCTGGCCGCCGTCGCCGTGGCGCTGGCGCTCGCCTTCGGCGGCTCGGAGAGCTCCGGCACCGCCAAGGCCGAGGACGAAGCGGATTCCGGCGCGCCCACGGTGGAAATCATCTCCCCCCGCAACGGCGCCCGGCAGGTCAGCCACGCCGCCGTGGTCAAGGTCGCGGTGGAGAACTTCCAGCTCGCTCCCGGGCGCTTCGGCGGCGAACCCCAGCTTGGCGAGGGCCACCTGCGATTCAGCCTCAAGCGCGTCCCCGACTGCGTCGACCCGAAGAAACTGGCGGACGCGATCAAGAGCCCGGTCGGCAAAGGCCGCCTGTTCGGCAAATCCTTCGACTACGCCAAGTACGCGGGGCCCAACGGCGTCCTCGCCGAGCGGATCGGCTCCGCCGGCGGCTACTCCCCCGCCACCCGGCCCGAGATCTACTACCACGCCCTCGTCCCCGGCTTGTACCGCCTGGTCGTCAACCTCGCCCAGAACAGCGGCATGACGACCCAGTTCCACGACGTCACCAACTTCCAGATCCTGCCGAAGCCCGGCAACGGCCCGAAACCCTGCGGCCCCGGCAAGGTCCCCAGCGCTAAGGCCGCGGCGCGCCTCGAATAGGAACCATTACTTCACTTTGTATAGTGGCTAGGTGCGCACTTATCGCCGCTTGATGGGTTACCTGCGTCCCTACCGGGCGCAGCTGTGGGGTTCGCTGGTCTTCGCCTGGGCGGCGATGGGGATGACGGTGCTGATCCCGTGGCTGATCGGTGAAGCGGTCAACGCGATCAGGGACGGGAACAAGCCGGACCTGCTGCCGCTGGCGCTGGCGATTGTCGGTGCCGGGATCCTGCGGCTGGGGCTGACGGTGGTGCGGCGGGTGGTCGCCGGCAAGGTCTCGCTGGCGGTCGAATTCGATCTGCGCCAGCAGTTCTACGCCCACCTGCAGCGGCTCGACCTCGGCTTCTTCGACTCGCAGCAGACGGGGCAGCTGATGTCGCGGGCGACCGTCGATCTGCAGTCGATCCGCTTCTTCCTCGGCTACGGGCTGATCTTCATCACCCAGAACCTGCTGACGATCACCCTGGCGGCGGTGGTGATGATCGCGATCAACCCGCTGCTGGCACTGGTGGCGCTGATCCCGGCCCCGTTCGTGATCCTCACCGCGACGAAATACAGCCAGATCTCCCGCCCGGCCCAGCAGGAGGTGCAGCAGCGGATCGGCGAACTGACCGCCGAGGCGGAGGAGAACGTCTCCGGGATCCGCATCGTCAAGGCCTTCGCCCGCGAGGAACACCAACTCCACCGCTTCCAGCGCGTCGTCGCCCGCGTCTTCGACCAGAGCATCTACACGACCCGCATCCAGGCATTCTTCTCGCCGCTGATCGGGCTGCTGCCGCAGATCGGGATCGCGCTGGTGCTGCTGGTCGGCGGCCGCAAGGTGATCGACGGCAGCCTCAGCCTCGGCGCCTTCGTCGCCTTCTACACCTACGTGGCGATGCTCGCCGGGCCGATGCGCTCCCTCGGCATGGCGCTGGGGATGGCGCAGCGGGCCGTCGCCAGCGGCAACCGCATGTTCGAAATCCTCGACCGCGAACCGGCGATCCAGAGCCCGCCCGGTGCGCCGGCGCTGCCGGCGGGCGGCGGCGCCGTCGAGCTGCGCGGGGTGACGCTGCGCTACAACGCCGGATCGCCGTCGCTCGCCGGCGTCGACCTGGCCGTCGAGGCCGGGAAGACGGTGGCGCTGGTGGGACCGTCGGGTTCCGGGAAGACGAGCCTGGTCGGGCTGATCGCGCGGCTCTACGATCCGAGCGAGGGAACGGTGCTGGTCGACGGCGCCGACGTGCGCGACGTCGATGTCGAGTCGCTGCGTTCGCAGATCGCCTTCGTCGCCGACGACAGCTTCCTCTTCACCGCCTCGGTCGCCGAGAACATCGCCTACGCCCACCAGGACGCCTCGCTCGAGCAGATCGAAGCCGCTGCCCGCCGCGCCCAGGCCGACGCCTTCATCCGCGAGCTGCCCGACGGCTACGAGACCCGGGTCGGCGAGCGCGGGCTCACCCTCTCCGGTGGCCAGCGCCAGCGGGTCGCAATCGCCCGCGCCCTGCTCGCCGACCCGCGCATCCTCATCCTCGACGACGCCACCTCCTCGGTCGACGCGACCACCGAGGCGGCGATCAAAGCCGGGCTGCAGGAGGCGATGGCCGGGCGGACGACCTTCATCATCGCCCACCGCCTCTCCACCGTCTCGCTCGCCGACGAAATCGTGGTGATGGACAGCGGCTCGATCGTCGACCGCGGCACCCACGAGGAGCTGCTGGCGGGATGCGGCTTCTACCGCGAGATCGCCGAGCACGGCCTCGCCGACTCGGTCTTCCTCCAGCACGACCTCGAGGAGCG
This sequence comes from Solirubrobacterales bacterium, assembly GCA_035703365.1. GTDB lineage: Bacteria > Actinomycetota > Thermoleophilia > Solirubrobacterales > 70-9 > VAYN01. Next base: position 15,315 of record DASSYI010000067.1, on the reverse strand, counting down.
CGAGGAGGTGGCGCGACTGTGAACGAGGGCGGCGGCAGGTTCGGCAACATCGGCCGGCTCTTCGCCGACCTCTGGCGCCTGGTCCGGGGCGAAGACCAGCGGGCGCGCAAGGTGCGCTGGATGATCGGCCTGCTGGGGCCTTACCGGCGGCGCGTGATCCTGATGTTCACCGCCCTGGCGCTGGAGACCGGCGCCGCCCTCGCCCCTCCCTACCTCCTCGGCAAGGCGATCGACAGCGGCATCGAAGCCGGCGACGTTTCGACGCTCAACTGGATCGTCGCCGCCTTCGTCTTCGCCACCGTCCTCTACGCCGTCGCCACCTACTGGGAGACCTACCTCGTCGGCTGGATCGGGACGCGGGCGCTGCAGGACCTGCGCGAGCGGATCTTCACCCACCTGCAGTCGATGTCGATCGGCTTCTTCACCCGCCGCAGCCCCGGCGTCCTGATCTCGCGGATGACCAACGACGTCGAAGCGCTGAACCAGCTGGTCACCAACGGCCTGGTGACGATCTTCTCCAGCACCCTGACCCTGGTCGGGATCGTCGTGATCATGCTCTTCCTCGACGTCAAGCTGGCGCTGATCACCTTCGTCACCTTCCCGCTGCTGGCGGTGGCGAGCGTTGTCTTCCGGATCGTCTCCGCCGGCACCTACCGCGCCACCCGCGAGCGCATCGCCGCGGTTACCGCCTACCTGCAGGAGACGCTCAGCGGCGTTCGGGTGGTGCGCAGCTTCGGCCAGGAGCCGCGCCACGTGGCGGCGATGACCGAGCTGAACGAACAGAACCGCGACGTCAACATGAAGACCGTCTACCTCAACGCCTCCTACTTCCCGGCGGTCGAACTGCTGGCGGCGGTGGGCACCGCGGTGATCCTGCTCTACGGCGGCAGCCAGGCGGTCAACGGGGCGCTCGAAGTCGGCGTCGTCGTCGCCTTCGTCGGCTACCTGACCCGCTTCTTCGAACCGATCCAGGAACTCTCCCAGCTCTATACGACCTACCAGCAGGGGATGGCGGCGCTGGACAAGATCTTCGACCTGCTCGATACGCCGCCCGACATGGTCGACGCGCCGGGCGCGATCGACCCGGACACGCTGCGCGGCGAGATCGAGCTCGAGGGGGTCTGGTTCTCATATGCGGAGCAGACCGCCGCCGAGGACGGTCCCGACGACGACCTCTGGGCTCTGCGCGACGTCGACCTCCACGTGCCGCCGGGACAGACCCTGGCCCTGGTCGGCGCCACCGGGGCCGGCAAGTCGACCTTCGCGAAGCTGGTCGCCCGCTTCTACGACCCGCAGCAGGGGACCGTTCGGGTCGACGGCCACGACCTGCGCGGCGTCCAGCAGCGGGCGCTGCGGCGCCAGCTGGGGATCGTTCCCCAGGAGGGCTTCCTCTTCTCCGGCAGCGTCCGCGAGAACGTCGCCTTCGGCCGGCCCGAGGCGAGCGACGAGGAGATCGAAGCGGCGATCGCCGCCGTCGGCGCGACCGAGTTCGTCGCCGCCCTCCCCGACGGCCTCGACACCCAGGTCGGCGAGCGCGGCATCCAGCTCTCGGCCGGCCAGCGCCAGCTCGTCGCCTTCGCCCGCGCCCTGCTCGCCGAACCGCGCATCCTGATCCTCGACGAGGCCACCTCCAACGTCGACGTCCGCACCGAGAAAACGATCGAGCGCGGCCTTGAGCGCCTCCTCCACGGCCGTACCGCCATCGTCATCGCCCACCGCCTCTCCACCATCCGCCGGGCCGGCAAGATCGTCGTCCTCGAAAACGGCCAAATCGCCGAGCAGGGCACCCACGACGAGCTGATAGCGGCAAACGGCGCGTACGCCAAGCTCTACGGCGCCTGGTCCGAATCGGCGGCCTGACAAGCTTCGGCTGGTCTAGGGAGGGTCGGGTATCCCCTTCTCTCCCTGGGATTTTCGCCGCTAACTCACCGGCTCTCGCCGAGGGGTCAGTGCGAAAATCAGGACGCCGGTCGTTCAGGGGATACCCGACCCTCCACCCGGTCGAGCTCTGAGGCTCCAGGTTTTGAACACCTGACGATCCTTCAGGTACGCGGCTGGTACCGTGCCCGCGCATGAAGAAGCTCGGCCTGGCGATAACTACTGCAATTCTGCTCCTTGGCACGGCTGGTCCTGCGTACGCTGAGGTTGTTCCTCTCGGATACAAGGAGTTCACGGGTCCTCGGCCCTACGTCTACTTCTCCCCCGACACGCTCGATCGAGCGGAATCGTTTGAAGTCGTGGTCTCGGCCGACCCGGCTCAAGATCTCGACTACAAGCACTACATCTCCTGCACGCGGGGCTCAGAGACCGTCGCCAGCGAAACAAGCACCCAGTTTTCAATCTCCCCATACACGACGAACATTCAGCCAACGCTCCCTGAACCAGACTCCTGCTGGATATCCCTCTCCGCTGAAACGCCTTTCGACACCGCGCAAGACGGGACCGTCCGGATAGAAGCAACCGGCATCCGCCGTCCGGCACCCCCGCCCCCGGCAGATCCCCCGCCGTCTTCCTACTGGATCCGATGCTCGCTCCCTGGATGGCTGAAGTCCGGCCAAGCAAAGGCTCACGGAAGCATCTCGTGCGCCCGCGCCAATGCAATTGCCACGGCAGCCCGAAACAAGCCAGCGCGCGCAGGCAACTTCTTGAAGGCACAGGGCTACTGGTGCCGTCGACACGAACTCCGCGGGACGGCGTCTGTCCGCTGTACGCGCGGCACCAACATCATCCGCGTCGCCGGCAAGCTCCGGCGCTGAACCTCCAGGCGAGGAAGGTTTCGCCGAAACCGCAAAAAGGGTCCCTCAAGGAGCTTTTTTGCGGTCTCGGCGCGGGACGGCTAGTCAAGCGGGAGTTCTGAGTTCGCCTGAGTGGAGGGGCTGGGTGTTCCCCGAACGACTGGCGTCCTGATTTTCGCACTGGCTACTTGGCGAGAGCCGGTGAGTTAGCGGCGAAAATCCCAAGGAGAGAGGGGAATACCCAGCCCCTCCCCCACACGATTCCGAAGTTCGGTGCCCTATAGGGGCCCAAAGTTCGGAGAGGCTTGATCAGCCGGGGCCGACGCCGCCGGATTCGCCGCCGGTTTCTGGGGCCGGGGCGGGTGCTTCGGGGCTGCCGCCGGCGCCGCCCGTTTCGGGGGCGACTTCTTCTTCGGGGGCGGGTTCTTCGTATTCCGGTTCGACGTATTCGGGTTCGACGCCGCCTTCTTCGACTTCGCCTTCAAATTCTTCGCCGCCCGGAGCGGCTTCGCCGCTGCCGGCCGAGGGGGTCGGCAGGCCGGGTTCTTCGCTGCACTCTTCGAACCCGTAGATCGCCGCCTGCGACTGGAAGCTTTCCAGCGCCGCCGCCGCTTCCTGACCTTTTTCTTCCAGCGCGGCCACGTCTTCGCGTTCGGCCGCGAGCTTCGCTTCGCCCTCGACCTTGGCCAGCTCTTCGCCGGCTTCCATGAATTTCGCGTAATCGGCTTCTTCGCCTTCGGGCGCGCCGAGGTCCTGGAGCCGTTCGACCATGCCGACGTAGAGGTTGGCGATTTTTTCGGTCGACTCGCCCGGCGTCGATTCAGGCGTTTCGGAGCCGCTCAGGGCCCCGACCGCGGCGTTCACCTCTGCGCAGACCCCGTCGCCCTGCTCGATCAGTTCGTCCTTGGTCAGCGCCGCCGGTTCTTCCACCGTCGGCGTCGAGGTTTCGGTGTCCCCGCCCCCGCCCCCGCCGCAGCCGGCGATGGCCAGCGCCAGCAGGGCGCCGAGCGCGAGGAGGATCGTCTTGTTGCCGGGGATCCGCATTGGGTGGCGACGCTAGCAAAGCGATTAGACGCTTTTGCAGGGGAAGTTACGTGGCGTGGCTTCACTGCGGCCCAGGGACTCGAACCCCGACTACCTCGTCCAGAGCGAGGCGTGCTGCCATTACACCAGGCCGCAACGGCGTCCCTCAGGATAAGGGACAAGGGCGCGTTGGCGCCAAGCCCTCTACGAGAAGGGCGTTTCCTCGGCGATCATCTGCCGCGCCTGCGCCAGTTCCTCGGAGCGGCCGACGCTGAGGCAGCCGGCGACGCGGTCGCCCTGCAGGTACCAGACTGAGAACTCGCCGCTCTCGCGGTCACCGCGCCACTCCTCGCGGTCCCACTCGTAGGCGGGGCCGACGTACTCCAGGCTGGCCCAGGCGGCGAGATCGCTGAAGAAGTACGGGACCACCTCGTAGTCGGCGTCGTCGCCGAGCATGTTGCTGGCGGCGTGGCTGCCCTGCTGCATCGCCACGTCCCAGTGCTCGACGTGGATCCGTTCGCCGTGGACGACGCTCTCATACGAGCAGCAGTCGCCGGCGGCGTAGACGCCCGGCACCGAGGTCTGCAGCTTCGAGTCGCAGACGACGCCGCCGTCGCCGACCTCGATCCCGGCCCGCTGAGCGAGCATCGCGTCGGGCCTGACCCCGGCGCCGACGACGACCGTGTCGCACTCGATCGCCAGCCCGCTCTCGGTAATCACGGCCTTGACCCGCCCGTCGCCCTCGAAGGCGCTCAGCGTCTCGCCCCCGTGAAAGGTCACGCCGTGGGATTCGAGCTTCGCCTGGAACCAGCGGCCGGCCTCGGCGCCGAAGGTCCGCGAGAGCGCCACCTCCTCCATCGCCAGGATCGTGCACTTGGTTCCCTGCGCGGTCAGCGAGGCGGCGACCTCGCAACCAATGTAGCTGCCGCCGACGAGGACGACGTGCTCGGCCGCCTCGGCGTCGGCGCGGATCGCGTCGGCGTTGCCGAAGGCGCGCAGGTAGTGGATGCCCTCGTTCTCGGCCCCCTCGACCCGGAGGATGTTGACCATCGCCCCGGTGGCCACCAGCGCCTTGCCGAACGCCACCTCTTCGCCGCCCTGGATCTTCGCCGTCCGCGCCTCGAGGTCCAGCCCCATCACGTTCTTGCCGGTCGCCAGCTCGACCCCGTTCTCCTCGTACCAGGAGCGGCCGCCGTTGACGTGGGCGTCCTCGCGGCCGGCGTCGCCCCGCAGGTACTCCTTGGAGATCGGCGGCCGTTCGTAGGGCGGCTCCGGCTCGCGGCCGACCAGGAGGACCGAGCCGTCGGCGCCGCGGCGGCGCAGCTCGGCGGCGCAGTGGGCGGAGGCCATGCCGCCGCCGATCAGCAGGAAATCGACCGCTCTATCGGGCATGCCTGGGCGTATACCCGGTTAGGAGCCGTTGGATCCGCCGTTGCTCTCGGCGGGCCCGAAGAGGGCCTTCAGGTCCTCCTCCTTGCCCGGGTCGAGGACGGCGAGGATCTCGTCGCCTTCCTCCAGCACGGTGTCGGCGTTGGGGACGAAGCCCTTGCCGGAGCGCAGGACCGAGATCAGCAGGCTGCCTTCGGGCATCTGCAGGTCGCCGACCCGGCGCCCGGTCACGCCGGAGTCCTTGCCGAGCAGCATCTCGATGATCTCCAGCTGCTCCTCCTGCAGGTCGAGCAGGTGGACGAGGCCGTACTCGGGCACCTCGTGCTCCAGCAGCCGCAGGATCAGGTCGGTGGCCGAGACCGAGGGCTTGATCCCCAGCAGGTCGAAGTGGCGCCGGTTCCGCGGGTTGTTGACGCGGGCGATGATCTGGTCGACGAGGTACTTCTCCTTCGCGACCTGGCAGATCAGCATGTTGTCCTCGTCGTCGCCGGTGACCGCGATCACCATGTCGGCGCGCTGGATCCCGGCCCGCTCAAGCACCCAGAGCTCGGAGGCGTCGCCGTAGGAGACGTTGTGCTCGAGCTCCTGCTCGACGGTCAGATAGCGGCGGCGGTCGTTCTCGACCAGGGTCACCTCGTGGCCTTTGTCGAGCAGCTCACGCGCCAGGTTCCAGCCGACCTTCCCCGCTCCGACGACGATGATGTACATGGCTCCCCGGCTCCCCCTACGCCGTCGCGGGCGCGTCGTCGGGTGAGCTGCCGCGGGCGCCGGCCGAGCGGACCGCGTCCTCGAGCATGTCGATCGCGACCCGGGTCGGGCAGACCGTGTTCAGCCCCTGGCGCTGGTACCACTCGGCCCGCAGCGGGTCGAGCACGCGGGCGATCACCGTCGGCACCTCGTAGCGGCGCTGGGCGATCTGGGCGATGACGATGTTCGTGTTGTCGCCGTCGGTGGAGGCGATGAAGACGTCGGCGCCCTCGATCCCGGCGGCCTCCAGGGCCTCGGTCTCGAGGCCGGCGCCGACCGTGAACTGGCCGCCGAGGTCCTCCCAGCTCTTCTCCAGGCCCACCTCGAGGCGGGCGTGGGACTCGGGGTCCTCGTCCAGGCAGGAGACCTGATGCCCCTCGCGGAGCATCGCCCTTGCCACCGAGGAGCCAACCCGGCCGCAGCCGACGATCAGAACGAACATGGGCCGGATACTAGAGCGCTACTCGGGTTCCGGCGGGGCCGTCAGCAGGACGCGACAGGGGGCTTTCTTCAGCACGTACTCCGTCGCCGCGCCGATCTCGGCCGGCTTGGCGGCGCCGATCCCGCCGAGCACGCCGCCGCCGCGGATCTTGGTCGGCTCCTCGCCGCCGATCACGATCGCTTCGGCGTTGCTGCGACGCGCCGCCTCGAGAATCCCGGCGCCGACCTTCCGCGCCCGGATCACGTCGGTGACGACCTCGACGTCCTCGTACTCCTCTCCCACCTCGCGGGCCCGCGCCAGCGCCCGGCGGGCCTGCTCCTCGCGCTCCTTCGGCAGCTTCGCGTCGAGCGGCAGGGTGAGCGGCACCTCGATCACGTAGACGACGTCGAGGCGTGAGTCGTGCCCGCCCTTCGGGGTGCCGGCCTCGGCCGCCGCGAGGCGCCCCGCGGTGGCGACGATGTCGTCGTCGAACTTGGTCCCGAAGACGGGGACGAGGATGTTGCTGAACTCGATCTCCGGCACCTGCTTGGTCAGCGCCCGCTCGGTGACCGAGACGCGCTTGGTCAGCGTCGTCCCCTCGAAGACCTTGCGATAGACGACGTAGAAGGTGAGCCCGAAGAGCATCCAGCCGAGCCCGACCCAGCGCGCGGTCGAGTGGTAGGCGAGGACGCTGAGGAAGGCCAGGCCGCTGACGATCGCCGCGACGATCGCCGGCACCGGCAGCTGCGTCTGGCCCCATGTAAAGCCGAACGGGATCTTGAAGGGACGGCGCTTGTCCGGCTTCGTGATCCGCAGGCGGATGATCGAGAGGTGGGCGATGGTGATCGCCAACGTCGCTCCGAAGGCGTAGATCCCGGCCAGCAGCTTGACGCTGGTCGGGGCAACGAGGCCGATCGCGATCAGGCCGCTGAGGACGATCGCCACGTAGGGCGTCGCCGTCTTCGGGTGCAGCTTGCCGAGCCAGCTGGGGATCTGGCGGTTGATCGCCAGCGTGTAGATGTGGCGCGAGACGCCGAGCATCGAGGTGCTCGCGGCCCAGATCAGGACCGGGGTGGCGATCGCCGCGACCAGCCAGCGCATCGTGTCGGCAACCCAGGCCGGTTCGTAGGCGGAGACGATGCCCAGCACCGGCTCCTCGATGAACTCGCCGCCGAGCGCGGTGTGCGGGCCGTCGGGGCCGCCGACCACCGGTACTGCCATCAGCGCGATAGCCGCCATCCCGGCGTAGACGAGCGGCACCCCGAGCGCACCGACGCTCGCCACCCGGCGCAGGTCCCGGCGGCTGACGTCGATGTCCGGCGCCAGGTCCGAGGCGGCCTCGATCCCCGCGTAGGCGAGCATCGCGATCACCGCCGCGTAGACGATGTCGCGGAAACTGGGGTCGGTGAAGAGGTCGAGCTGGTCGGTCAGGCGGTCGGGGTGCATGACCGCCAGGCAGCCGACGAGGATCACCGCCAGCTGCAGGCCGAGGTCGGCCAGCGCCAGGAAGGTCAGCGACCCCTGCCGCTCGCGGCCGGTGACGTTGAAGATGTTGAGCACGCAGACGGCGACGATCACTGCCGAGGCGATCGCGATCTCCCAGCCCGGCTGGGCGAAGTCGCCGCTGACCGGCTCCAGGTAGTGCGGCACCGAGATCGCCGCCAAAGCGATGACGATCAGGTAGTCGATCAGGATCGCCCAGCCGGCGATAAAGGCGATCAGCTCGTTGAAGGCGTGGCGGGCGAAGGTCGAAGAGCCGCCGCGCTCGCGGAACATCGCCCCGCCCTCGACGTAGGTGAGGGTCGTCAGCCCGAAGAGCAGGCCGGCGGCGAGGAAGATCAGCGGCGTCAGCCCCAGCCCTTTGTCGGCGACGACGCCGAGGGCGAAGTAGATCGAGAAACCGACCGCCGAGTAGGCCGCGGCGAAGAGCGCGGGCACGCCGAGGCCGCGCATGATCACCGGTTCGGAGCGCGGCTCCGCCGGCTTCGCGCCCTTGCCGTCCTGCGCTGGACCCCCCTCCGCTGCGCTCACCGCTCCATCCTCGCGCCGATCCAGAGCCGGCCGACGCCTACCAGCAGGAAGGCGGCCCCCATCAGGAAGCCGAGCGACGCGGGGCCGCCGCCGTTGGCGAGGGTGACGACCAGGACCAGGAGCCCGATCGCGACGAAGACGATCGAGAAGGCCCGGACCGCGCCTCGGTAGACGCGCTCGCCGCTCACCGGCCGGCCTCCGCCAGGGCGGCGCCGGGGATCGCCGGCGGCTTGTCGGTCGGGTCGGAGACGACGATCACCCGGCAGGGCCGCTCGCCGAGGATCGTCTGCAGGAACTTGTCGTAGAGGGGCACGCCGTTGCGGTAGCGGAGGCCGACGACGATCGCCTCGGCCTTGATCTCCGCCGCCTCGTCGGCGACCGAGTAGCCGGCCTGTCCGGGCCGCACCCGCGCGACGTGGCCGGTGACCCGCTGGCCGCCGATCAGTTTGGCCTCCTCGATCTTGCTCTGCGCCTCGCCTTCGCGTTCGGACATCTCCGCGTTCAGCGGCAGGTTGGTCGGCACGGTCAGCATCGAGTGGACGTGGATGCCGCGGCGGCGCTTGCCGGCCAGCTTGACCGCCGTCGCCACCATCTCCGGCGAGAAGGTCTCGTCGTCCTCGAAGGCGACGAGCACGCTTCGGTACTCGACCTCCTCGACCCCGAGCGGCTCCGGCAGCACGACCTTGACCGTCTGGGTCAGCGGCAGGCCCTGGTTGCGGCGGTAGAGGACGTAGACCGCGATCCCCAGCGCCATCCAGCCCAGCCCGACGACGAGGGTGCGCGGGTTGAGCGCCATCACCACCAGCCAGGCGATGAAGGTGCCGAGGCCGCCGAGGACGGCGCTGATCGGCACCGAGAAGCCGAAGGCGCGGATGTTGAAGGGCGGCTTCCAGGTGCGTTCGACGTCGGGTTTGACCCGCCGCAACTGTATTACTGCGACGTGGGCGATCGTGAAGGAGAGCATCGCGCCGAACGAGTACATCGTCGCCAGGAAGTCGGTCTGCCCCGGCAGCAGGGTGATGATCGCGATGACCGAGAAGATCAGGATCGCGATGTAGGGCGTGCGGTACTTGGGGTGGACCTGGCGCAGGCCCTCGGGCAGCTGGCGGTGCTGGCCCATCGAATAGGTGAGGCGGGAGACCCCGATCAGACCCGCGTTGGTCGCGATCAGGAGGATCACCGCGGCGAGGACGCCGACGTAGTAGCGGAGGATTTCGGTCGGGGCGTGGGCGAGCCCGAGGTTCTCGACGATGCCGAGGATCGGGTCGTCGGCGAAGGTCGAGCCGAGCGCGGTCGAGTAGTGGCCGGCGGCGTCCTGGGTGACCGGCATCGCCGAGAGGGCGACGATCGGGATCAGCAGGTAGAGGGCGAGGACGGCGACGACGGTGAGGCCGACGCTGCGGGGGATCGAGCGGGCCGCTTCTTTGGCCTCCTCGGCCATGTTGGAGATCGTCTCGATCCCGGTGTAGGCGATCATCCCGACCGCGATCCCGAGCAGGAAGTCGCTCCAGGTCGGGGCGACGCCGAGGTGGACGTTGTCGACCAGGATCTGCGGGCTGAGGACCAGCACGACGCCGATGCCGACGAGGATCACCTGGGTCGCGAGGTCGGCGACGGCAAGGACGAGGTTGAGTTTCGCCGACTCCTCGGTGCCGCGGATGTTGATCAGCGCCAGGCCGACGATCAGCACGGCGCCGCCGATGATGTCGCCGGGGCTGTCCCCCAGCCAGGGCCAGAAGACGGCCAGGTAATGGGGCACGAAGAAGGCCGAGATCGCGACCGTGATCGTGTAGTTGAGCATCTGCCCCCAGGCGGCGACGAAGCTGACCAGCTCGTTGAAGGCGTGGCGGGCGAAGCTGGAGGAGCCGCCTGCCTCGGGGAACATCACCGTGGCCTCGGCGTAGGTGGCGGCGGTGGCGGCGAAGATCAGGCCGGAGATGACGAAGGCGACCGGGGTCAGCCCGAGGGCGAAGGCGGCGGTGACGCCGAGCGCGTAGTAGATCGAGGAGCCGACGTTGCCGTAAGCGGCGGAGAACAGCGCCCCGACGCCGTGGACGCGGCTCAGCGATTCGTCTCTGGGGATCCGCTGGGCCATCTATGCAGGACGAAGACCGGTCACTCAGACCGAATATACGGACGTGACGGGCGCCCTCCGGACATGGGCGCGGCTGAGGTCGGCCGGCGAGGTGCAGCCGCAGAGCCCGAGGGTCAGCGCGAGCTCCTCCCCCAGCAGGCCGAGGACGCGGGCGACGCCCTCCTTCCCGCCCGCGGCGAGGCCCCAGAGCGCGGGCCTGCCGACGAGGACCGCGTCGGCGCCGAGCGCCAGCGCGGTGGCGACGTCGATGCCGCGGCGGATGCCGCCGTCGACCAGGACCGTGGCGCGGCCGTCGACCGTCTCGGCGATCTCCGGCAGGGCCTCGGCGGTGGCGACGCAGCGGTCGAGCTGACGGCCGCCGTGGTTGGAGACGACGACGCCGGCGGCGCCGTGGTCGAGCGCGAGCTCGGCGTCCTCGGCGGTGACCAAGCCCTTGACGAAGACGGGGATGCTGCATTCGGAAGCGAGGTCGGCGACGTCGGCCCAGGTAAGCGCGTGGTTCATCAGCGCGAAGGTCTCCTCGATCGAGAGCGCCTTCTCGCCGCCGGTGGCGGCGGTCAGGCTCGGCGTGCCCAGCTCCCGCGGCAGCGTGAAGCGGTTGCGGCGGTCGCGCTCGCGGTTGCCGCCGGGCGGGGCGTCGGCGGTGACGAGGATCGCCTCGAAGCCGGCCGCGATCGCCTCGTCCATCAGCGCCCGGGTGACCCCGGCGTCCTTGAAGGCGTAGAGCTGGAAGAGGTGCCGGCCACCGGGAGCGGCCGCGGCGACCTCCGCGGGGCGGGTCGTGGAGAGCGTCGAGAGGCACATCGCCGTCTCCGCCTCCGCGGCCCCGGCCGCCATCCCCCGCTCTGCTTCGGGGTGTGCCATCCGCTGGTAGGCGACCGGCGCGACCACGATCGGCATCGACAGCGGCGCGCCCAGGAACTCAACCGCGGTCGAGACCTCGCGCACGTCGTTCAGCACCCGCGGCCGCAGCCGCCAGTGGCCCCAGGCGGCGACGTTCTCCCGCAGCGTCAGCTCGTCTCCGGCGCCGCCGGCGAAGTAATCGCGCGGGCCAGGTTCGAGCTTCGCTTCGCCCTCCTGCTGCGCGTCGGCGACGTTGATCCAGTCCTCGATCACGGCGCGACCCTACTCCCACCACGTCCTATGCTGCTGCCGTGTGAACCCCAGCCATCGCCCCACGGTCGCGCAGATACGCAGGCGCCGGCGGGTCGCCGTCATAGTTCTCGCCTTGCTTGCCGCCGGCGCCGTCTACCTCGCCCTCGCCGCCACCGTCTTCGCGCCGGTGGATGAGCACGGTGCTGACGTGGAGCACCTGACGATCCACAGCGCCGCCGTTCACCGCGACCTCGGGGTGGCGGTAGTGGTGCCGGCCCAGGCGCCGCCGCGCGGCAGGCGGTCGCTGGTCGTCTTCCTCCACGGCCGCGGCGGATCCGATGGGACCTTCACCGGCAACGAGGCGGTCTTCGCCGGCCTGGCGAAGCTCGGCCGGCGGGCGCCGGTCCTCGCTTTCCCCGACGGGGGCACCCACAGCTACTGGCACGACCGCGACGGCGGCAACTGGGGCCGGTACGTGATGCGCGAGGTGATCCCGACCGTGGTCAAGCGCTTCGGGGTCGAACCGCGGCGGGTAGCGATCGGCGGCATCTCGATGGGCGGCTTCGGCGCCTACGACCTGGCGTTGCTGCACCCGCGGCGCTTCTGCGCGGTCGGCGGCCACTCCCCCGCCCTCTGGTTCGAGGGCGGCGAAACCGCGCCGGGCGCCTTCGACGACGCCGCCGACTTCGCGCGCAACGACGTCGTCGGCATGGTCCGCGGAAATCCCGACGCGTTCGCCGGGATGCGGGTCTGGAACGACTACGGCGACTCCGACCCCTTCCGCGTCTACGACGAAGGCTTCGTCGGCTATCTCCGCGCCGACGGCGCCGATCTCAGCGCCCACACGGGCAGCGGCGGCCACGACGGCGCCTACTGGGACCGGCACTGGGGCCGGTACCTGCGCTTCTACGCGAACTCGCTCGCGAACTGCAGCTGACGCCGGTCAGCAGTGTCGATTTTGTCTCGCATAGGGAGACAAACTCGACACTCAACCCGCCGGTGACCCGGCAGGCGGCGTGCCCGGCGGCGGCTCCGGCCCCCAGCTTTCGCGGCCGTCGGTGGTGGCGATCGGGATCTTGGGACCCGCAAGCGCCGGCGTGTCGAGGCTGACGTCGACCACGGCCTTGACCCGCGAGAGCACCTCGCGGACGCTGCTCTTGCGGCCCTGGTAGCCCCACTGGTGCAGGTCGGCGGTGAGGCCGGTCGCGTCGATCCCGGCCGCGTCGGCGAGGTAGAGGGCCCGCGGCATATGGAAGCCCTGGGTGACGACCACAGCGTCGCGGACGCCGAAGATGCTCCGCGCCCGCACCATCGTCGCCCAGGTGTCGAAGCCGGCGTGGTCCTCGAAGACGTCCTTGGGCGCGACCCCGTCGCGCACCAGCGCCTTGCGCATCGTGTCCGGCTCGTCGTACTTCCAGGTCCCGTGGTCGCCGGAGACGAGGATCTTCTCCACCTTCCCCGCGTGCCAGAGCGCCGAGGCCTGCTCCACCCGGTCGGCGAGCATCGCGCTCATCTCCCCGTCCGGTTTCACCAGCGCCCCCGGCACGATCGCCACTTCGGCGCGCGGCACGTCGGCGACTTCAGAGGTGGAATCGCCGCCCGAGGTCAACACGTAGACGTTCGCAAGCGCCACCAGCAGGACGAGCACCACCGCCCCACCGACCGCAAGCTTCGAAAGCCGCGGCCAGCGCCGCAGCGGATAGGTCAGCTTGCCAACGAGCCCCCGCACGGGGAGAACGCTAACAACCCCGGTCCGCATCAACCCCTACTTCTGCTGGGTGTAGGGGTTGATGCGGACCGGGCCGAGCGGATCTACTCTTCGTGGATGACCGAGCAGGAAGCAAAGGCACGCTGCGAGCAACTGGCGGCCGAGCATCCCGACCGCGAGACCCACAGATGGGTCCCGGTCCAGGACAAGAACGGCAACTGGTCGATCGCCAAGATCAACCTCCCACCGGCAAAGCCGCCCACCGGCACCGAAACCCGCGTCACCAAGTCAGAGAGCGGCGACGACCCCCGAGTCCTCCCTCCCTGGCTAGACCCACCCCGAGGCGGCATCGTCTAACGCCAGCTAGGGCCAACTGCTCGTCGAAACCGCAAAAAGGGCTCCCCAAGGACCGTTTTTGCGGTCTCGGCAAATCGAGCGCGTCGTAGAGGGGCGTGGTGCCCCTCTCACGAAGGCTCAAGAAATCACGCCGGCGCCCAGAAGTTCGCCCAGCTGCGCGACGGGCTTCGGGAGAGGGGCACCACGCCCCTCCCCCTAGAACCGTTCCGAACTCCTAGAAGTGGACGATCGGGATGATGAGGATCGCGACGATGTTCGCGACCTTGATCATCGGGTTGATCGCCGGGCCGGCCGTGTCCTTGTAGGGATCGCCGACCGTGTCGCCGGTCACCGAGGCGGCGTGGGCCTCGGAGCCTTTGCCGCCGTGGGCGCCGTCCTCGATCAGCTTCTTGGCGTTGTCCCAGGCGCCGCCGCCGGCGGTCATCGAGATCGCCATGAAGAGGCCGACGACGATGACGCCGATCAGTAGCCCGCCGAGCGCGTCGACGCTGAGCAGGCCAACGATCACCGGCACGATGATCGGGATCAGAGCCGGCGCGATCATCTCTTTCTGGGCGGCCAGGGTGACGATGCTGACCGTTTCGCCGTACTCGGGTTTTTCGGTGCCGTCCATGATCCCGGGGTGGTCTTTGAACTGTTTGCGGACCTGCTCGACCACTTGCCCGCCGGCGCGGCCGACGGCCTCGATCGCCAGGGCGGAGAACAGGTAGACCATCATGCCGCCGATGATCAGCCCGATCAGCACCTCGGGGCTGGTCAGGTTGAAGAGCCCGTTGAGGTCGTAGCCTTCCGGGGCCTCGTCGGTGAGCTCGCTCTTGAAGGCGGCGAACAGCACCAGCGCGGCGAGCGCGGCGGAGCCGATCGCGTAACCCTTGGTCACGGCCTTGGTCGTGTTGCCGACCGCGTCGAGCGGGTCGGTGACGTTGCGGACGTCCTCCGGCAGCTCCGCCATCTCGGCGATGCCACCGGCGTTGTCGGTGATCGGCCCGAAGGCGTCCAGGGCCACGATCAGGCCGCAGAGCGAGAGCTGCGCCATCACGGCGATGCCGATGCCGTAGATGCCGGCGAGCTCGTTCGCCGCCAGGATCGCCAGGGCGATGACCAGCGCCGGAGCGGCGGTCGACTGGAAGCCCTGGGCGAGGCCCTGGATGATGTTCGTCGCGTGCCCGGTCTCGGAAGCCTTCGCGATCGACTTCACCGGGTAGAAGCGGGTCGAGGTATAAAATTCGGTAATCACGAACAGCAGCGCCGTGACCGCGATACCGATCACTGCGCAGAGCCAGAGGTCGCCGACGCTGATGGCGGCACTGGCGGTGTCGAGCACACCAACCCGCAGCGGCTCCTTCATCAGCCAGTCGGTGATCGGGTAGAAGGCCGCGATCGAGAGGAGACCGGCGAGGATCACGCCCCGGTAAAGGGCACCCTCGACCCGGTCGGATTTGGTCCGCACGACGAGCGCCCCGATGATCGAGGCGATGATCGCGACGCCGCCGATCACCAGCGGGAAGATCGCAACCTCGCGGGCGAAGTCCTCGGTGAAGGTGAGGACGCCGAGCAGCATCACCGCGACGGAGGTGACCGCGTAGGTCTCGAACAGGTCGGCGGCCATGCCGGCGCAGTCGCCGACGTTGTCGCCGACGTTGTCGGCGATCACCGCCGGGTTGCGGGGATCGTCCTCGGGGATCCCCGCCTCGACCTTGCCGACCAGGTCGGC
>DASSYI010000020.1:0-13152 GCA_035703365.1 Solirubrobacterales bacterium | reverse complement strand
GTGCGAGGCCGGTGTCGGCGCCCGGGCGCTCGGCGGCCTCCTCGATGTCCTCGCCGGGCCTGATCTCGCCCTCGGGGGCGGTCTGGTCGGCCTCCTCTCCGCGGATGTAGAGGTTGAGCTCGACCTTGTGCTCCTCGGTGTGGGCGTAGATCCGCTTGATGTGGCTCTGCGCGTCGCCGGGCAGTTTCGGGTGGACGCCAGGGATCAGCTTGGGCAGCGAGCGCATCTTGCCCGTCCGGATCCCGCGGATCGCGGTCGGGATCGACTCGATCAGCCCCTTGATGGCGCCGTGCTTGGGCACCAGCTTGCCCTTGACGCCCGGCGCGAGGGACTCCTGCAGCAGCAGTGACTCGTCGAGCGTCCCCTTCTTCTCGATGTTCTTGACGAACGCCATCTCGTGCCGGTGGCCGTTGTTGACGTCGACGATCCCGTGCTCCTCGCCGGCGATGCGGCGCAGGCGCATGATCTGGTTCATCGGGGCGACGCCCTTCGGGCAGGCCTCGATGCAGGAGAAGCAGTGGGTGCAGTCGTAGATCCCGTGCGGGTCGTTGGCGAGATCGAAGAGGCGTTCCTCGTGCTGCCCGTCGCGCGGGTCGCCGATGAAGCGGTACGCCTTCGCCAACGCCGCGGGCCCGACGAAGTCCGGGTCGGCCTCCATCGACAGACAGGAGGAGACGCAGGCGCCGCACTGGATGCAGGCCATCGACTGGGTGATGTCGATCATCGACTCCGGCTCGACGACGTACTCGCGCTCGGGCGGGTCGCCGTGGGGGAGGAGCCAGGGGGTGACGCGGCGGATCTTGGTCCAGTGCGTCGACTCCATGTCGGTGATCAGGTCCTTGATCACGGGCATGTTCCCCATCGGCTCGATCACGATCGGGGCGTTCTCGACCTTGGCGCCGGAGGCGCTCGCCTTCTTGTTGGCCAGCTCCTGGGCCTCGCCGATTTGGGTCTTGCAACCGAGCCCGGACTGGCCGTTGATCTTCATCCCGCAGGAGCCGCAGATCGCGGCGCGGCAGGAGCAGCGCACGGCCAGCGAGCCGTCCTCGTTGTCCTTTGCCTGCAGCAGCCCGTCGAGGACCGCGAGCGAAGGCTCGAGGTCGACGTTGAACTCCTCCCAGTAGGGCCCCTCGCCGCTCTCGGGCTGGAACCGCCGGACTTTGATCGTGTACTCGGCCATCAGTACGTCCTCTCTTGCGGTTCCCACTGGGTGATGGTGACCTCGGAGTATGAGATCTCGGGCCCGTCGTCGGTGCGCTCGAGGTCGATGTGTTTGAGCCACTCCTCGTCGTTTCGCTCCGGGAAGTCGGTGCGGTACTGGGCGCCGCGGCTCTCCTTGCGCTCCAGCGCGGCGACGCAGGTGCACTCGGCGTTGTCGAGCATGTACCCGAGCTCGATCGCGGCAAGCAGGTCCTGGTTGAAGACGCTGCCGTGGTCGTCGATGTAGGCGGTCTTCGCCTCCTCCTTGAGGCGCTTCACGGTCTCCAGCGCCTCGGTGATCCCGGCCTCGTCGCGGAAGACGGCGACTTTGCCGTCCATCGTCTCGCCCAGCTCGCGCTTGATCTCGGAGATGCGGCGGCCGGAGCCCTTCTCGCGGCCGACGATGTCGGCGATCAGCGCCTCCTCGTCCTCCAGCACCTTCTTCGAGGTGCGGGCGTAGTCGATCCGCTTGGCGCGGGCGGCGGCGTCGCGGCCGGAGCGCTTGCCGAAGATCAGCGTGTCCAGCAGCGAGTTGGCGCCGAGCCGGTTGCCGCCGTGGACCGAGACGCAGGCGGTCTCGCCGGCCGAGTAGAGGCCGGGGATGTCGGTGCGGCCGTCGACGTCGGTCTTGACCCCGCCCATCGTGTAGTGGTTGCCGGGCTTGATGTGGATCGGTTCCCGGGTGATGTCGACCCCGGCGAAGTCGCGGCCGACGAGGACGATCTCGCGCAGCGCCTCGTGGACGCGCTTTTTCGGCACCACCGTGATGTCGAGCGCCACGGTCCCGTCGGGGAAGCCGCGGCCCTCGTTGATCTCGGTCTGCTCGGCGCGGGAGACGACGTCGCGCGAGGCCAGCTCCATCTTGTTCGGCGCGTAGCGCTCCATGAAGCGTTCGCCCTTGGCGTTGAGGAGATGGGCACCCTCGCCGCGGGCGCCCTCGGTGATCAGGAAGCCCTTGCCCGCCAGCGTCGTCGGGTGGTACTGGATCATCTCCATGTCCATCAGCTTCGCCCCGGCCCGGTAGGCCATCGCGATGCCGTCGCCGGTGCAGATCAGGGCGTTGGTGGTCGGCTGCCAGACCTGGCCGTTGCCGCCGGTGCAGAGGATCACCGACTTGGCGTGGAAGAGCTCCATCGAGCCGTCGGCGACGTTGCGGGTGACGACGCCGCAGCACTCGCCGTTCTCGTCGATCGCCAGCGAGCTGCAGAACCACTCCTCGTAGCGGGCGATCTGCTCGGAGTACTTCATCAGCTGCTCGTAGAGGACGTGCATGATCGCCTGGCCGGTGATGTCGGCGACGTAGTAGGTGCGGGCGGCGGAGGCGCCGCCGAAGGCGCGGGTGCCGAGCTTGCCCTCCTCGTTGCGGTGGAAGGTGACGCCCAGGTGCTCGAGGTGGAGGATTTCCTCCGGCGCCTCGCGGGTCATGATTTCGACCGCGTCCTGGTCGCCGAGGTAGTCGGAGCCCTTGATCGTGTCGAACGCGTGGGACTCCCAGGAGTCGCCGGGGTTCAGCGCCGCGTTGATGCCGCCCTGGGCGGCGTTGGAATGGGAGCGGACCGGATGAACCTTGCTGATGATTCCGACCGACACGCCTTCCTCGGCGGCGGCGAGGGCGGCCCGCTGGCCGGCGAGCCCGGCCCCGATTACGAGTACGTCATGGGATGGCACGGGCGCGGATGCTATACCGCAGAAAGCCGAGGGCGTAGTCGGGATTCGTCACGTTGCAATACGTCACGTTGAGGGGGGGACGCGAGGGGAGACCCTCGGCGGACAACAGCGGGGAGGGTCTCCCCTCGCGTCCCTCTACAGCCAGCGTTGGCCGAGGCGGCGGACGAGTCCCTCGGAGAGAGAGATTGCTTTCTTCACGGTCTCGAAGTTGACGTTCTCTGCGACGTCGTTGGGCCAGTGGTAGCGGCCCGGCTGCTTCTGGTCGGTGCAGCTGCAGAGGGCGACGGTTTCGTATCCGGCGACCCGCGGCTCGAGCGCGTCGGTGCCGTTGTAGGTGCGCAGGTTGGGGTAGAGCCAGACACCCTCTTCCCCGGCGACGCGTTCGACGAAGGAGAGCGCCTCGCCCGGGTAGTCGCGCATCTTCAGGAAGCCCTCGCCCTGCAGCGCCAGCAGGTGGGTGGCGCCGAGGGTCTCCAGGCAGAGGAAGAAGGTGGACTCGCGCGGCAGCTCGCCGAAGCGGCGCTCGCCGAAGGCTTTCATCCCCTCGCTGAAGGACTCCTCCGAGCCGGTGGAGAGCAGGATCACGCGGACCCCTGCCGGCGGCTCAGCCGCGAAGCGGCGGGCGAGCGCGAGCAGGGCGACGACCGCGGTGCCGTTGTCGTTGGCGGCGGGGACCGACTTGCGGGCGCCGATGTCGGCCATCGCGGCGACCGAGCCGAGGCCGAGGAGGAGGCCGGCCTTAGAGAGCAGGCGGCGGCCGGTGAGGGCGCCCAGCGCGGCGAGCACGGGTCCGCCGACGACGGGCGCCATCAGCGGCGGGCTGGTGTCGGTGCGGTCCAGCATTCCGAGGCGGTCGGCGAGCTGTGGGAGGGCCGGGTGGAAGACGAGCCCGGAGTGGGCGGCGTCGTGGTGGGCGCTGAGGACGATGGTGCGCTCGGCGGCGGGGTCGCCGAGCTCGCAGACGACGTTGTAGGTGGTGCGCCGGGGCAGGGTCCGGCGCAGGCGCCGCTTGCCGGGTGGGAAGTCGTCGGCCATCGCGGCGGCGCCGACCGTCCCCAGCAGGGCGCCGAGGAGGCGCCGGCCGCGCAGCGCCGCGGCAGCGCCGAGCGCCCCTAGCGCGGCGCCGATCCCCAGCGGCCACCAGTAGGTCCCGTGGGCGTCCTCGGCCTCGATCCGGGCCTCGGCGCCCAGCTCGCGCAGCTGGGCGACCACCCACTCGGCCGCCCGTCGCTCGCCGTCGGAGGCGGACGGACGCTCGATCCGCTCCAGTTCCTCCAGCCGCTCGCGCAGCCAATCGGCTTCGTTCGCCATCGGGCCGGGACGCTAGCCGCTTACCATGGGCAGATGCTCGGCGGTGGGTCGATCACCCTTTTCCACTTCCGCGGGATCAAGGTCACGGTCGACTGGTCGTGGTTCATCGTCCTGTTCCTGGTCATCCTCTACATGGCCGACTTCTTCGAACGCCTGCTCGGAGAGGGGGGGAGCACGCCGTTCCTGCTGGCGCTGCTCAGCGCCGTCGGCTTCTTCGGCTCGATCCTCCTGCACGAGTTTGGCCACGCGGTGGTGGCGATGCGCAACGGGATCGGCATCACCAGCATCCAGCTCTGGATCTTTGGTGGGATGGCGCGGATGGACCGCGAAGCCGAGACCCCGGGGACCGAGCTGAAGGTGGCGCTGGCCGGGCCGGCGGTCACGGCAGCGATCGCGATCGTCCTGGCGGCGGTGGGAACCGCGGCTGCGGGCCCGAGCGGCTTCTGGGAGGCGGTCGTACTCGAAACCCGCTCCGACGTCTCCGGCCTGATGGCGCTGGTCGCCTGGCTGGTGACGATCAACCTCCTCGTCCTCGTCTTCAACCTGCTGCCCGCCTACCCGATGGACGGCGGCCGCGTCGCCCGCGCGATCGCCTGGTATCGCTCGGGCAACCGCAACCAGGCGACCCGCTTCGCCGCCAACCTGGGTCGCGTCTTTGGCTATCTGTTCATCGGCGGCGGAATCGCGCTGGCCTTCACCGGCGCCGTCTTCACCGGCATCTGGCTCGCCCTGGTCGGGATGGTGATCAACGGCTCGGCCCGCGGTGCGGCGATGCAGACGGCGCTGACCGACCGCATCGGCGACGTCCGCGTCGCCGACGTGATGGACCGCGAGCCGGTCACGATCCCCGGCGACCTCAGCGTCGAACGGGCGCTGGACGAGTACTTCCTCCGCTACCGCTGGCCCTGGTTCCCGGTGGTCGACGCCGCCCACCGCTTTCTCGGCCTGATCGAGCGCGACCGCGCCGACGAGGTTCCCGAGATCTCCCGCGCCAACTCCCACGTCGCCGAATACGTCGACCACGACATCGGCCTCTTCGTCCGCGACGACGCCCCCCTGGATTCTCTGCTCGCCAACCAGAACCTGCGCCGCCTCGGCGCTCTGATGGCCGTCGACGCCGAAGGCCGCCTAAGCGGCGTGATCACGATCGAGCAGGTCGGCAGGGCGCTCCGCGACGCGACCGCACCCCCAACCTCCGCGTAGTTCGCCCACCGCATCGGCCCCAAGGGGGAGAAAACCGGCCGCGGCAGAGCTTTTCAACCTCATGGGTACAAAAGCTCTACCGCGGGGACAGGAGCTCGCCTTGCTGGCCCGCAGACAGCACGGTGTCGTTTCGATTCGGCAACTGCGGCGCCTTGGCTTCACTCACCGGTCCGTGCAACGTGCGACCGAAGGTGGACGGCTTCACAGGCTCCATCAAGGCGTGTTTGCGGTCGGGCACACGAACCTCTCGCTGCATGGCCGATGTTTGGCCGCGGTATTGGGATGCGGTCCGCGCTCGTTGCTGAGCCACTACTCGGCTGGATGGCTCCTAGGGCTCATCTCCACCCGACCGGTTCCGGTTCATGTGACGACTCCGGTGCCGCGCAAGCGGCGGGATGCGATTCGCATCCATCGCTCGCGGACTCTCATCGACGCCGACCGAGCGCTGGAGCGGGGCATCCCGGTTACGTCCGTCGCCCGGACCGCGCTCGACCTTGCGGCGATCGTCCGTTTCCGGAACCTCCGGCGGCTGATCCGCCGCTCTGAGGAGCTTCGGGCCTTCGACCTCGCCGATTTCCGGTCGGTCCTCGCTCGCAACCGGGGGCACCGAGGCGCGGCGCGGCTCGAGCTCGCCCTCGCCATCTACGAACCCCCTCGCCTCACCCGCTCGGAGCTGGAGCGGGAGTTCCTCCGCCTCGCCGAGCAAAGGGGGCTGCCGCAGGCGGTCACCGCCTTCAACGTCGCCGGCTACGAGCTCGACGTCTACTGGCCGGAGCTGCGCTTCGCGGTCGAACTCGACGTCTACGCGACCCACGGCGCGCATGAACCCTTCGAGGAGGATCGCCTTCGCGACGAGGAGCTGAAGCTCGCCGGCGTCGAGCTGACCCGGGTGACCGGCCGCCGTCTCGAACGCGAACCGCGGCAGGTCATCGAGCGCGTCGCCCGCCTCCTGGACCAGCGCCGCGAACAGTTGGGTCGCGGGGGCTGGGCGGGCGGCTAGCCGTTAGGCGACGGCTCGGTGCCGCGCGATGATCCGGCCGAAGTCCGTCCCGGCCGGCAGCGTCCCGAAAGCCTGGCCCCAGTCGCCGTCGAGACGGGAGGCGCAGAAGGCGTCGGCGACGGCCTCGTCGCCGTAGCGGACCAGCAGCGAGGCCTGCAGGGCGAGCGCCATCTTCTCGACGACGCGGCGGGCGCGGGACTCGATCGTCTCCAGGTCCCCGGGCAGCTCGTCGC
Source organism: Solirubrobacterales bacterium (assembly GCA_035703365.1). Taxonomy (GTDB): domain Bacteria; phylum Actinomycetota; class Thermoleophilia; order Solirubrobacterales; family 70-9; genus VAYN01. The sequence continues at coordinate 6,537 of DASSYI010000020.1, read as the reverse complement.
GCAGCGAGGTGGCGAAGGCCTGCAGCCGTGGCTCGGCGACGGCGCCCTCCTCGACCTCGGCGAAGAAGGCCTCCAGCGAGGCCGGGCTCTTGACCATCGCCCGCAGGACGTCGAGGCATTGGACGTTGCCGGACCCCTCCCAGATCGAGTTCAGCGGGCTCTCGCGGAAGAGGCGGGGCATCCCCGACTCCTCGACGTAGCCGTTGCCGCCGAGGCACTCCAGCGCCTCGCCCGCGTGCATCACCGCGCGCTTGCAGATCCAGTACTTGAGGACGGCGTTGGCGACCCGCTTCAGTTGCGTGGCCTCCTCGTCGCCGGCAATCGCTTCGTCGTAGGCCCGCGCCAGGCGCAGCGCCGAGATCGTCGCCGCCTCGGACTCGATCGCCAGGTCGGCGAGGACGTTTCGCATCAGCGGCTGCTCGACCAGCTCGCGGCCGAAGACCGAGCGGTGGGCGGTGTGGTGGATCGCCTGGGCGACGCCGGCGCGCATCCCGGTCGCCCCGCCGAGGACGCAGTCGAGCCGGGTGTGGTTGACCATCTCGATGATCGTCCGCACCCCGGCGCCCTCCTCGCCGACCAGCCAGGCCGAGGCGGCGTCGAACTCGATCTCGCTCGAGGCGTTGGACCGGTTACCGAGCTTGTCCTTGAAGCGCTGCAGGCGGAAGCGGTTGCGGGTGCCGTCGGGCGTCCAGCGCGGGAAGAGGAAGCAGGAGATGCCGCCGTCGGCCTGGGCGAGGACGAGGAAGGCGTCGCACTGGGGCGCCGACATGAACCACTTGTGGCCGGTCAGCTCGTACTCGGTACCCGGCCCGCCGCCGTTCACCGGCCGGGCGACGGTGGTATTGGCGCGGACGTCGGTGCCGCCCTGCTTCTCGGTCATCCCCATCCCGGCGAGGGCACCGCTCTTCTCCGGCGCCGGCGCGTTCCGCGGGTCGTAGGTAGAGGAGAGGAAGCGGGGCTCCCACTCGGCGGCCAGCTCGGGCTGGGTGCGCAGCGCCGGGATCACCGAGTAGGTCATCGAGATCGGGCAGCCGATCCCGGCCTCGGCCTGCGACATGCACATGAAGGCGGCGCCGCGGGCGACGTGGGCGCCCGGCCGCGGGTCCTTCCACGGCGAAGAGTGAAGCTCGAAGCCGACCCCGACCCCCATCAGCTCGTGCCAGGCGGGGTGGAACTCCGGGATGTCGACCCGGTTGCCGAAGCGGTCGTGGGTCTTCAGCTTCGGCCCGTTCTCGTTGGCGAGCCGGCCGAGCTCCTGGGCCGCCTCCGAGCCCGCGTACTCGCCGGCGGCGGAGATCCGCTCGCGGTCCCACTCGGCCCCCTCGCGCTTCACCGCCTCGACCAGGACGGTGTCGGCCTCGAAGACGTTGTAGCCGGCCAGCGGCGGCGGCTGGTTGACCACCTGGTGGTTGCCGAAGGTCTTGCGCTCAACCGTTGCCATTGGGTGCTGATTGTGCCATGCCCTGGCCGGTCAGCCAGAACGCAAGGCAGATAGCATCGCGCCCGGTGTCCAAGATCAAGGTCCAGAACCCGGTCGTCGAGCTCGACGGCGACGAGATGACCCGGATCATCTGGTCGTTCATCAAAGAGCAGCTGATCCTTCCCTACCTCGACGTCGAGCTCGAGTACTACGACCTCGGGATCGAGAGCCGCGACGCGACCGAAGACCGGATCACGGTCGAAGCCGCGGAAGCGATCAAGCGCCATGGCGTCGGCGTCAAGTGCGCGACGATCACCCCCGACGAGGCGCGGGTCGAGGAGTTCGGCTTGAAGGAGATGTACCGCTCGCCTAACGGCACCATCCGCAACATCCTCGGCGGCGTCATCTTCCGCGAGCCGATCGTGATCTCGAACATCCCGCGGCTGGTGCCCGGCTGGACGAAGCCGATCGTGATCGGCCGCCACGCCTTCGGCGACCAGTACCGCGCCACGGACCTGGTCGTCCCCGGCGAGGGGACCCTGACCCTTACCTACACGCCGCAGGACGGGTCCGAGCCGGTCGAGCTCGACGTCTACGACTTCCCCGGCGGCGGTATAGCGATGGCGATGTACAACCTCGACGACTCGATCCGGGAGTTCGCCCGCGCCTCGATGCGCTACGGCCTCGACCGCGGCTTCCCGGTCTACATGTCGACCAAGAACACGATCCTCAAGCGCTACGACGGACGCTTCAAGGACCTCTTCGCCGAGGTCTACGAGGCCGAGTTCAAAGCTGACTTCGAGGCCGCCGGCCTGACCTACGAACACCGCTTGATCGACGACATGGTCGCCGCCGCGCTGAAGTGGGAGGGCGGTTACGTGTGGGCCTGCAAAAACTACGACGGCGACGTCCAGTCCGACACCGTCGCCCAGGGCTTCGGCTCGCTGGGGCTGATGACGAGCGTGTTGATGAGCGCCGACGGCAGCACCGTGGAGGCCGAGGCCGCGCACGGCACCGTCACCCGCCACTACCGCCAGCACCAGCAGGGCAACCCGACCTCCACCAACCCGATCGCTTCGATCTTCGCCTGGACCCGCGGGCTCGCCGCCCGCGGCCGGATGGACGAAACCCCCGCGGTCTCGCAGTTCGCGGAGACGCTCGAGCGCGTCTGCGTCGAGACCGTCGAAAGCGGGAAGATGACGAAAGACCTGGCCCTGCTGGTGGGCGGCGGCCAGGAGCACCAGACCACGCAGGAGTTCCTCGCCGCGATCGACGAGAACCTCCAGCGCGCGATGGCCTGACGATCTTCCAAACCCCCCGACTCGAGGAGAGAATCCAGTGAGCACCACCCCCGTAAAGGTCACCGTCACCGGCGCCGCCGGGCAGATCGGCTACGCGCTGCTGTTCCGCATCGCCAGCGGCCAGATGCTCGGCCCCGACACCCCGGTCGAGCTCAGCCTGCTCGAGATCCCGCAGGCGGTGAAGGCCGCCGAGGGCACCGCGATGGAGCTCGACGACTGCGCCTTCCCGCTGCTGCACCGGATCGAAATCAGCGACGACCCCAAGCAGGCCTTCGACGGCTGCAACGTCGGCCTCCTGGTGGGAGCCCGCCCGCGCGGTCCCGGCATGGAGCGCTCCGACCTGCTCGAGGCCAACGGCGGCATCTTCAAGCCGCAGGGCGAAGCGATCAACGCCGGCGCTGCCGACGACGTCCGCGTCCTGGTGGTCGGCAACCCGGCCAACACCAACTGCCTGATCGCGATGTCGAACGCTCCGGACGTGCCGCGCGAGCGATTCACGGCGATGATGCGGCTCGACCACAACCGGGCGATCTCGCAGCTCGCGAACAAGCTCGGCAAGCCCGTCACCGCGGTCACCAACATGACCGCCTGGGGCAACCACTCGCCGACCCAGTACCCCGACCTGGTCAACGCCAAGGTCGACGGCGGCAGCGCCTGGGACGCGGTAGACGACGAGGCCTGGATCGCCGACGAGTTCATCCCGCGGGTGGCGAAACGCGGGGCGGAGGTCATCGACGCCCGCGGCTCCTCCAGCGCGGCCTCGGCGGCGAACGCGGCGATCGACCACATCCACGACTGGGTGCTCGGCACGCCTGAGGGCGACTGGGTCTCGATGGCGGTCCCGGCCGACGGCTCCTACGGGATTGGCGAGGGGATCGTCTGCGGCATGCCCTGCAGCTGCAGTGGCGGCGAGTGGAGCATCGTCCAGGGCCTCGACGTCCCCGACTTCTCGCGCGAGCGGATCGACCGCAGCGCGATGGAGCTGCAGGAGGAGCGCGACGCGGTCAGCCAGCTCGGGCTGATCTAGTCACTCCTCACAGGTGGCAAAAAGAGAGGCCGGCATTTGCCGGCCTCTCTGCGTTACAGGTGACTGTCGCGCGGGTTAGGCGGGACGGTAGGAGCGGCCGTCCTTCTTCACGCGACCCTCTTTCTCAAGGTCGCCGAGGACCCGGTACAGGTAGTTCGGCTTGATTTTCATCTGTTTGGCGACATCGGAGGCGCTGATGCCGGGGTTCTGCTCGATCAGTTTCACCGCCTGATCGGCGCGGGTGCCGCCACGGCGTTTGCGGCGACGGCGCGGAGCCCCACCTTTGGCGGCTTTTTTGCTCGCGCTGCCGCGCGGGCGGCCGGGGCCGCGGCGGACTGCCTTCCCACCAAGCGCCGTGAGCGCCTGCTCGGCCTGCTTGATCTGGTCCTCGAGCTCACGAATCGTCCTCTCAAGGGCGTCGCGGGCCACATCCAAATGGTTGCTGGGGGGCATCTATTTTCCTTCCATCCAAGAGAAATTGCTCTGGTAGGAGTCTGCCAGAGTCACACACACTGTGACACTAGCTCCGGGCGAATCAAAGGAATATTTCAAATACTTGGCTAGTTTCCGAACTCACACGCGGCGAAGGTGTGAATAAGAGGTGACGCCTAGGCGCGCGGGAACTCGGCCGGGAAGCGCTCGGGGTTCGAGAAGATGCGGACCGCCTCGATCGCACCCTCGGCCACTTGCACGGCGACGATCCCGAGGAAGCCCTCGGAGGAGCTGTCCATCCGGATCCCAGGATCGCCGTTGACGAGCACACGGGTGAAGACGGGGTCGCTCGGCCAGGCGGACTTGCGCTGGACGCCGACCATGAAGCGGGCGACCTTGTCGGCGCCGTAGACGGGCTTGCGGGCGGCGGTGACGACCCCGCCCCCGTCGGAGTACATGACGGCGTCGGCGGCGAGCAGGTCGCGAAGCCGGTCGACGTCGCCGGAGAGCGAGGCGACCATGAAGGCCTCGGCCAGCCGCTGGCGCTCCTCCTCGCTCACCGCGCGGCGGCGGCTGGTGTCGCCGGCGTGGTCGCGCGCCCGCTTGGCGATCTGCCGCACGCCGGCGGGGGTGCGGTCGAGGACGTCGGCGATCTCGGCGTACTCCAGGTCGAAGGCGTCGCGGAGGACGAGCACCGCGCGCTCCACCGGGTTCAGCCGCTCCAGGGCGCCGAGCAGGGCGAGATCGAGCCGCTCGGCCTCGATCGCCTTCGTCTCCGGCGTCTCGGGGTCGGTCAGCAGCGGCTCCGGCAGCCAGGGGCCGACGTAGACCTCGCGCCGCGCCCGCGCCGACCGCAGCCGGTCGAGCGCGAGCCGGGTGGTGACGGTGACGAGAAAGGCTTCAGGTTTGCGTACCGCCTCGGCGTCGGCCTGCTGCCAGCGCAGCCAGGCGTCCTGGGCGACGTCCTCGGCCTCGGTCAGCTCGCCGAGCAAGCCGTAGGCGATGCCGAGCAGGCGCGGCCGGCAGGCGGTGAAGGCGTCGCGGCTCATGCCGCCAGCGGCACCTGGCTGCGCAGGGCCGCCGCCGCCGCGGCAGCGCCGCTGGCGAGCGCTGAGTCGACCAGCCAGCCCTCGCCGCCGACCCAGTCGCCGGCAAGGTAGAGGCCGTCGCCGCGGTCGACCGCGGGCCTGCCGGCGAGGCCGCCGCCCGCCGGGACGGGGATCGCCGAGACCGCGACCATGCGCGGCAGGAAGCGCTCGAGCGTCGCCTCCCCGCGCCAGCCCGGCTGCACAGAGTCGGCCAGCTCCTCCAGCGCCGACCGCGGTTCGCGCGCGTAGCTGGCGAGGGTGAGGAGGACGCCGTCGCGGTGCTCTGGCGGCGAGTGCCGCGAGAGGTAGGTCGGCTTGTCGACCCCCAGCGCGAAGCGGCGTGAGCGGTGCGGCAGCTTGCGCAGGCCGAGGTCGAGGACGCTCAGCTCGGCGGCCGGCCCGGGTGCGGCGGGGGCGCGCTGGCCGAGCAGCTTCGCGGCCGTGTCGGGGTCGCCGGCGGCGAGGACCACGACTTCGGCCCGCAGGGTCTCTCCGTCGAGGGCGAGCTGCCAGCCCTCGGCGTCGCGCTCGATGGCGCGCACCGCGGCGCGCGTCCGCAGCGTCGCGCCGGCCGTCCCGGCCTTCGCTGCGAGCGCGTCGACCAACTGCTGCCAGCCGCCCCGCAGGTAGCGGACGCCGGGGAAGAGGCCGATCTTCAGCTGCGTCGCGGCGACGTCGGCGCTGAGGCTCTCCTGGTCGGCGACGAACGTCGTCACCCGCACCAGCGCCGCCGCGCTGGCCCGCGCCCGCTCCGAGCCTAGGCTCCGCCGCAGCCACTCGGCGGTCGAGATCCCGGCCAGCTCGCCGGGATCGGTCCGCTGCAGCCGCAGGAACCACCGCCCGAGCTGTCCCGACCCCCCGGGGGTCCGCTTCGCCTTCCCGTCCCGCGGGAAGACCGAAGCGGCTGGGGCGGCCGGCTGCCACCAGTCCAGCTCGACCCCCGAGACCTTCAACTCCCGCCGTGCCGGCCCGCCGACGTAGAGCGCATGCGGACCCTGGTTCAAGAAAAACCCGCCCCGCTCCTCCGAGGCAGCCCGGCCCCCGAAATGAGGCCCGGCCTCCAGGAGCAAGGTCTCCAAACCACCTTCGGCGAGCCTGCTCGCAGCCATCAGCCCAGCCGGCCCGCCACCGACAACCACCGCTTGTCTAGATCCGTTCATGCCCTCTAGACGAGAAAGCATGGCGGGTTGTGACAGCTCGTTGTGGGGGAGGGTGGGGGGGGGGGGGGGGGGGGGGGGGGCGGGGGGGGGGGGGGGGGGGGGGGGGGGG
>DASSYI010000066.1:0-44008 GCA_035703365.1 Solirubrobacterales bacterium | reverse complement strand
CCCGCCGTAGGCGGCGCCGCGACCCGTCTCGCCTAAGCTGCGGGGCCAGTGTTCGACCAGCTCTCAGACCGGCTGCAGGCGACCCTCTCCGACGTTCGCAACAGGGGGACGCTGAACGAGGGCGACGTCGACGCGGCGATGCGCGAGATCCGCCTCGCCCTGCTCGAGGCGGACGTCAATTTCAAAGTCGTCAAATCCTTCACCGCGAACCTCAAGGAGCGCTGCCTGGGCTCGGACGTCCTGCAGAGCCTCGACCCGGGCCAGCAGGTCGTCAAGATCGTCAACGAGGAGCTGACCGGGTTGATGGGCGGGTCCGGGCGCGACCTCGCATTCGCATCCAAAGGCCCGACCGTGATTTTGATGGCCGGCCTGCAGGGCTCGGGCAAGACGACCGCCTGCGCGAAGCTCGCCCGCCACCTCAAGGATCAGGGCAAGGACGTCGCCCTCGCCGCCTGCGACGTCTACCGGCCCGCTGCGGTCGAGCAGCTGGTCACCGTCGGCGAGCGCGCCGGAGCGACGGTCTACGAGCAGGGAACCGACGCCGACCCCGTCGAGATCGCCGCCTGGGCGCTGGAGCGCGCCCAGGACGAGGTCCGCGACGTGCTGATCGTCGACACCGCCGGTCGCCTTCACGTCGACGAGGCGCTGATGGCCGAGCTGACCCGCATCCGCAAGAAGGTCAAGCCCCACGACGTGCTGCTCGTCGTCGACGCGATGACCGGCCAGGACGCGGTCGGCGTCGCCGAGACCTTCGCCGAGGCGGCCGAGTTCGACGGCGTGGTGATGACCAAGCTCGACGGCGACGCCCGCGGCGGCGCCGCGCTCTCGGTCAAGGCGGTGACCGGCAAGCCGATTCTCTTCGCCTCGACCGGGGAGAAGCTCGAGGCCTTCGACCGCTTCCACCCCGACCGGATGGCCTCGCGCATCCTCGGCATGGGCGACGTCCTCAGCCTGATCGAGAAAGCCGAGCAGCAGGTCGACGAGGACGAAGCCGAGGAGCTGCAGGAGAAAATGCGGCGCGATCAGTTCACCCTCGACGACTTCCTCAAGCAGATGAAACAGGTCCGCAAAATGGGGCCGCTGAGCGGGATCATCGGGATGCTGCCGGGGATGGGGGCGATGAAGCAGCTGAAGAACGCCGACGTCGACGAGCGCGAGCTCGACCGCGTGCAGGCGATCATCCTCTCGATGACCCCGCAGGAGCGGGCCAACCCGGGGCTGATCAACGGCTCCCGCCGCAAACGGATCGCGGCCGGCTCGGGGACCAAAGTCCAGAGCGTCAAGCAGCTGGTCAAACAGTTCGACCAGATGCGGGTGCTGATGAAATCGATGGCCAACGGGAAGATGCCGACGCCGCAGCAGATGGCCCAGCTTTCAGGTCAGAACCAGCGCGCGCCGCGCCCAAAGGCCCGCAGGCGCTAATCCCAGATCAGTCGGCGCATCCTCCGCTTCGCGTCCGGGTGCGCCTTTTCTGTAACCTGCGGCGCCCTATGGCAGTCCGAATCAGACTTAGACGCGTGGGTTCGAAGAAGAACCCGATCTGGCGCATCGTCGTCGCCGATAAACGCTCGCCGCGTGACGGGCGTACGATCGAGACGATCGGCCAGTACAACCCGCAGACCGAGCCCTCGACGATCAACATCGACGAGGAGCGCGCCAAGCACTGGCTCGAGCACGGCGCTCAGCCGTCGGAGACGGTTGCGACCCTGCTGCGGACCAAGGGCATCAAGGCCACCGGCAGCTAGCCGGCTGCGCTGATGACCGAGCTGCTCGAGTTTCTCGTCAAGGCCCTCGTCGAGGACCCGGAGGCCGTCGTCGTCGAGGAGCTGGAGGAGGACGGCGACCTCGTCTACGAGATCAGCGTCGCCGAGGGCGACCTCGGCCGGGTGATCGGCAAGGGCGGGCGGATCGCCAACGCGATCCGGACGATCGCCAAGGCGGCCGCGGTGCGGATCGACCGCCGCGTGATCGTCGACATCCTCGACTGAGCCGACCGGCGAAGCGAGCATCTAGAGTCGCCGCGTGCGCCTCGACGTCTTCACCCTCTTTCCGGAGGCCTTCGACTGGTTCCAGTCGCAGCGCTCGGTCCAGAACGCCCTCCGCGAAGGCAACGAGCTGCGCTTCTTCAACTATCGCGACACGACGCCGCTCGGCGCCGGGCAGGTCGACGACTCGCCCTACGGGGGCGGGGCCGGGATGGTGCTGCGGGTCGACGTCGTCGACGCCGCCCTGCGCGCCGCCTACGGCGAAGGCCCGCGCCCGCGGATCGTCCTGCTCTCGCCGACCGGGCCGGTGCTCGACGACCCGATCGCCGACGAGCTGGTCGCCGAGCCGCACGTCGCCCTGCTCTGCGGCCGCTACGAGGGCTTCGACGACCGCGTCCACCAACACCTCGCCGACGAGGAACTCTCGATCGGCCGCTACGTCCTCGCCGGTGGCGAGCTGCCGGCGATGGTCGTCGCCGACGTCCTGATGCGCAAGCTCCCGGGCGCCCTCGGCCACGAGGACTCGGCCGTCGAGGAGTCCTTCAGCCATGCCCTCGAGGGGATGCCCGAGTACCCCCATTTCACCCGCCCGCCCGACTACCGCGGCTGGGGTGTGCCCGATGTTCTCGTCTCCGGCGACCACGAGAAGGTGCGCCGGTGGCGCCTGGAGCAGAGCAGGCTTCGGGCCGAGCAGTTCGAAAAAGATGCGGAATAGCTACCATTCCGCGACCGCGCGGTTCCCGCACCTGGGTCCCGGCGGTTTTTTCTCGCAGCGACACTTCCTATGAGCTCCGTAATCGACAGCATCGAGCGTGCCCAGCTTCGGCCGGGACTGCCCAACTTCGCGCCGGGGGACCGTGTCCGGGTCCACTTCCAGGTGATCGAGGGCAATCGCAAACGGACCCAGGTGTTCGAGGGCGTCGTCCTCCGCCGCCAGGGCTCCGGCGTGCGCGAGACCTTCACCGTGCGCAAGCAGTCCTTCGGTGTCGGCGTCGAGCGGACGTTCCCGCTGCACTCGCCGAAGATCGAGAAACTCGAGGTCGCGGCGCGCGGCGACGTGCGCCGGGCGAAGCTCTACTACCTGCGCGGCCGGATCGGCAAGGCCGCCCGCGTCGCCGAGCGGCGCTGGGGCATCGACGACGACGTGGTCTCGGTCGCCGGCGCCGACGGCGAGTCCACCGCTGTCGACGCCGAGGGCGTCAGCCAGGAGGAGGTCGTCCCGGTCGAGGTGCCCGAGGAGGCGCCCGCAGCCGAGGCACCGGCCGTGGAGGAGCAAGAGGCACCGGCGGAGCCGGAGGCGGAAGCCGAGACTGAGACGGCGGCGGAGACGGACGCGGATGCGCCCGAGGCCGGGGAGACCGAGGAAACTGCAGCGCCCGAGGATGCCGAGGACGAGGAGCCGGCCAAAGACGGCGACTCCGACGAGGACTCGGCAGCCTGAACCCCAAGCTTCCGAAGCCGGAATCCAAAGCTGGCGGCCTGATCGAGTTGGTCGTCATCGTTGCGCTTGCCCTGGGGCTGGCGCTCGCGATCCAGGCCTGGGTGGTGAAGCCGTACCAGATCCCCTCCGGCTCGATGGAACCGACGCTGGACATCGGCCAGCGCGTGCTCGTCAACCGCTTCCTCTACCACTTCAAGGACCCGAAGGTCGGCGACATCGTCGTCTTCCACCCGCCCGAGGGCGCCGAAGGCGGACCGGGCGAACAGTGCGGCGTCAACCGCGGGCCGATGGAACCCTGCCCGCAGGCGACCGACAAGGAGGCCAGCGACAACTTCATCAAGCGGATCGTCGCCGGGCCGGGCGACACGCTCGCCGTCAAGGAAGGCCATCCGGTCGTCAACGGCAAGATCGTCAGCGACGAGCCGTACATCAACCCCTGTCCGACCTGCAATTTGCCGAAACCGATCACGGTCCCGGCCGACCACTACTTCATGATGGGCGACAATCGTGGGGCAAGCGATGACAGCCGGGAATGGGGACCCGTACCCCGAGACTGGATCATCGGTGAGGCATTTGCCACCTACTGGCCCCCAAACCGCATCGGCGGGCTCTAAGAGCCCTGGTGGGAAGACCCACCGGCGCCGGCTCGCGCGCAGCCGCCGCCTGTTCGCCTTCGACCGCGGCCTGCAGAGCCGCTACGTGGCCGGCGCCGACGAGGCCGGCCGCGGCTGCCTTGCCGGGCCGCTGGTCGCCGCCGCGGTCCTGATCGACTACGAGCGCCTCTCGGTCTCCGACCGCCGCGCGCTGAGCGGCCTGCACGACTCCAAGCAGATGACCGAGACCCAGCGGCAGGAGATGTACCCGTGCGTCCTGCGAGCCGCCGCGCGGGCCAGCGTCGTCGTCCGCAGCGCGCCCGGGATCGACCGCCGCGGCCTGCACGTGACCAACATCGAAGCCCTCTCCCTGGCCCTGGAGCGGCTGGCGCCCGGGGAGGAGGCGATCGCCCTGGTCGACGGCTTCCGCCTGCCACGCTGCGCGGTCCCGCACCGCCGGGTGGTCAAGGGCGATGCGACCAGCGCCGCGATCGCCGCCGCCTCCGTCATCGCCAAGGTGACCCGCGACCGCTACATGCGCGAGGCGGCACCGAGGCACCCGGGCTGGGGCTTCGAGGAGCACGTCGGCTACTCGACCCCCGAGCACCGTGCGGCGATCGAGGAGATCGGGATCTCGCCGCTGCATCGACGTTCTTTTCAGAGCGTGGCGTACTCGCAGCTCGAGCTGGGCTGACCGAGCTCAGAACGCGCCCTTGACGTAGTCGACGTCGATTGCCCGGCCGGCGCGGTCGAGGGTGACGCCGACCGCGTCGAAGCGGATCTCGTCGTAGCGCGGCCCGCCGCGGCGCTCGGACATCCAGGCGGTGGCGAGGCGGCGGACCTGGCGCTGCTTGCGGGGGCCGATCGCGAGGATCGGCTTCTCGGGGCCGAAGGCGGTACCGGCCCGGGCGCCCTTGACCTCGATGAAGACCAGGGTCCGGCCGTCGCGGGCGACGATGTCAATCTCGCCGTAGCGGGTGCGGGCGTTGCGCTCGACGATCTCCCAGCCGGCGTCCGCGAGGCGACGGGCGACGAGCTCCTCGGCGATCTCGCCGGTGCGGCGGCGGGCGGCGGTCATGTCGGCTCAAGGGACCGGGCGTGACGATCTCGCCCCGCAGTTGGCCCAAAGAAATTGCAAATTGCGCGCCACGCGTGCGCCCAGCCGACCTAGCGTCCCCGGCGTGCTCGCCACCGCCCGCACCTTCACCCTCGACGGCATCTCGGCCCGGCCGGTCCGGGTCGAGGTCGACGTCCACAAGGGGCTGCCCAACTTCACGATCGTCGGCTTGCCCGACGCCGCCGTGCGGGAGGCGCGGGAGCGGGTCCGGGCGGCGCTGGTCAACTGCGGCTTCGAGTTCCCGCTGCGGCGGATCGTCGTCAACCTGGCGCCGGCGAGCCTGCGTAAGGCGGGGCCGGGGATGGACCTGGCGATCGCTGCCGCGCTGCTGAGCGCGTCCGAGCAGCTGCAGTGGGAGGGGCTGGCGCGGGTCGCGCTGGTCGGCGAGCTGGCGCTCGACGGCTCGACCCGGCCGGTCCAGGGGGCGCTGGCGATGGCCGAGGCAGCGCGGGAGGGCGGTGCGGAGGCGATCGTCCTGCCGGCGGAGAACGGCCCCGAGGCGGCGCTGGTGGCAGGGATAGAACCGCTCGGCGTCGAGGGGCTCGGCTGCCTCTCCGGGCTGGTCGAGGGCACCTGGCGGCCGGAGCCGGCCGAGCCGTTGCCGCTCCGCCTCGAAGCCGCCCCGGGCGCTCCGGACCTCGCCGACCTGCGCGGGCAGCCCCATCTGCGCCACGCGCTGGAGGTTGCGGCGGCGGGCGGCCACAGCCTGCTGATGGTCGGCCCGCCGGGCGCCGGCAAGTCGCTCGCGGCAAGCCGGCTGCCGTCGATCCTGCCGCCCCTGGCCTCGGAGGAGGCGCTCGAGGTCGCGAGGATCGCCAGCGCCTGCGGTCGGCTGGACGCGCTGCCGGCCGGCCGCCCTTTCCGGGCGCCGCACCACACGATCAGCGCCGTCGGGTTGGTGGGCGGCGGCACCGCGCCGATCAGGGCGGGCGAGCTGACGCTGGCCCATCGCGGGGTCCTTTTCCTCGACGAGCTCTGCGAGTTCAGGCGCGACGCGCTGGAGGCGCTGCGGGCGCCGCTGGAGAGCGGTGAGGTCTCGATCGCCCGGGCCGGGGCCCAGCGCACCCTGCCGTGCCGGTTCATGCTCGTCGCCGCCGCGAATCCCTGCCCGTGCGGGCGCGGCGAGGCCGACCCCGACTGCTCCTGCGCTCCGTATGACGTGCAGCGCTACCAGGGCAAGCTGAGCGGGGCGCTGGCCGACCGCATCGACGTCCTCGCCGCGGTGCGCCAGCCGAGCGCAGCGGAGATCGGCGGCCCGCCCGGGGAGGGTTCGGCCGCGGTGCGGGAGCGGGTGCAGGCGGCGCGCGAGCGCCAGGAACGGAGGTTGGGGCCGGGCCGGTGCAACGCCGAGATGACCCCGGCGGAGGCGCGCGCTTGCGCCATCGGCGACGGGGCGGCCGCGCTGCTCGCCGACCTCTACGCGCGGCAGCGCCTCAGCGGCCGCGCCCACGACCGGGCCCTGCGCCTGGCGCAGACCATCGCCGACCTCGCCGAAGCCACGCAGATCGGCGAGGAGCAGATGGCGCAGGCGCTGCAGATGCGGAGGCGGGACCATGTCTGAGCCGCGCGCCTGCGTCGACTGCCTGCGCCGCTCCTGGCTGCTGGCCGACCTCGGCCCCTACGTGGAGCGGGTCGCGACCGGCGAGGTCGGCTCGCGCTCGCCGGAGCTCCTGCGGCTCTCGAACGAGGAGCTGGTCGAGGTGGCGGCTCCGAAGGTCGCCGGGCAGTTGCTGGCCCGCGTTGCGGCGCTGGCGGAGGGTCGCCTGCGTGAGGAGCTGGTGCTGGCGGGATGCTGGGCCTGCTGCCGCCATGGCGACCTCTACCCCGACCACCTGCGCGACGCCGCCGACGCCCCCTGGGCATTGATCGGCCGCGGCGACCCCGGATTCCTCGACGGCCTGGAGCCCTACGGGGCGGTGACGGTCGTCGGCGCTCGCCGGGCGACCTCATACGGCCGCGAGGTTGCCCGCGAGCTGGGGAGGGAGCTGGCGGCGGCCGGGATGGTCGTCGTCAGCGGCCTCGCCTTCGGGATCGACGGCTGCGCCCACCGCGGCGCGCTCGACGCGGGGCGGACGATCGCCGTCCTCGGCTGCGGCCCCGACGTCGCCTACCCCTCCAGCCACCGCACCCTCTGGCGGCGGATCTGCGAAACCGGGCTGGTGATCTCCGAGCTGCCGCCGGGGGCCACCCCCTGGCGCTGGACCTTCCCGGCCCGCAACCGAATCATGGCCGCGCTCGCCGGGATGACCGTGGTGGTCGAGGCGGCCACCCGCTCGGGCTCGCTGATCACGATGGACCTGGCGGCCGACCTCGGCCGCGATCTCGGCGCCGTGCCCGGGCCGGTCACCTCGCGCGCCTCGGCCGGCCCCAACTCCCTCCTCGCCAGCGGCGCCCACGTGATCCGTGACGCGCAGGACGTGCTCGACGCGATGCTCGGGCCGGGCCGGATGCCGTCGGTGCGCAGCGGCCCGGACCTTGACCCACGGCTGCAGGCGGTGCTCGCCTCGGTCGAGGCCGGTCAGTGCAACTGCGACGCCGTGGCCGCCGCGGTCGGAGTCTCCGGGCCGGAGGCGGCCGTGGCGCTCTCGCGGCTGGAGCTGCTCGGCTACCTGAGTTGCTCCAATCTGGGTATCTACTCGCGCACTTTGTTGTCGCCTCCGACCTGTGGCGCTCTTTAGGCTGCATCTATGAGCTCAGGACGCGTACCGGCAGTGCTCTCGATCGCCGGCTCGGACTCCGGCGGCGGCGCCGGCATCCAGGCCGACCTGAAGGCGTTTGCCCGGGTCGGGGTTCACGGGATGACCGCGATCACCGCAATCACGGCCCAGAACACCTTGGGCGTCAACGCGGTCGAGCCGATCTCGCCGGGGATGATCGTCGACCAGGTGCGCGCGGTCGCCGCGGACATCGGCGTCGACGCGGTGAAGATCGGGATGCTGGGTACCGCCGAGACCGTCGAGGCCGTGGTCGCCTCGCTCGTCTACGTCCACGGCGCTCCGGTCGTCCTCGACCCGGTGATGATCGCCGAGAGCGGGGCGGAGCTGCTCGACCAGAGCGCTCGCGGCGCGCTGGTCGACAAGCTGCTGCCGCTGGTCACGGTGGTCACGCCCAACATTCCCGAGGCGCGGGCGCTGACCGGCCTGGGGGAGGAGGCGAACCAGGCGCGGCTGGCCTGGGCGCTGGTCGAAATGGGAGCGGGCTCTGCGGTCGTCACCGGCGGCCACAGCGAGGAGGTCATCGACGTCTTCTACGACGGCAGCGACGTCACCGAGATCGCCGGCGAGCGGCACCCCGACGGCGCCGCCCACGGCTCGGGCTGCACGCACTCCTCCGCACTCGCCGCCTTTCTCGCCCTGGGCCACACCCCGCTGGAGGCAGCCGAACGCGCTCGTGAGATCACTTCCGAGGCGGTCCGCGACGGGCTGCGCGAGACGGGCGCGGGCGCGGGCCCTGTCGACGTGTTCAGCCTCGCCCGCCGCAGGGCCGAAGACACCGGCGCGGTTCGCTGACTAAATTTGACCGCCATGAGCACCAACGGCCACACTGCGAGCAAGCTTCCCCGTCCCCGCTCGGCGACCGTCTTCGACGGCCCCGACCGCGCCCACGCGCGGGCCTACATGAAGGGGGTCGGGTTCGACGACGAGGCACTCAGCAAGCCGACGATCGGGATAGCCAACACCTGGACCGAGGCGATGCCCTGCAACTTCCACCTGCGGGCGCTGGCCGAGCACGTCAAAGCGGGGGTGCGTGCCGCCGGCGGCACGCCGATGGAGTTCAACACGGTCGCCGTCTCCGACGGGGTGACGATGGGAACGCAGGGGATGAAGGCCTCGCTGATCAGCCGCGAGGTGATCGCCGACTCGATCGAGTTGATGGCCCGCGGGTACCAGTTCGACGCGATCATCGCCCTCTGCGCCTGCGACAAGACGATCCCCGGCTGCGCGATGGCGCTGGCCCGGCTCGACGTCCCGGCGGTGCTGCTCTACGGCGGCTCGATCGCCCCCGGCCACTGGCACGGCCGCGACGTCACCATTCTCGACATCTTCGAGGCGATCGGCGCCCACAACGCGGGGGAGATGACCGACGAGGAACTTCACGAGCTGGAGGGGGTCGCCAGCCCCGGCGCCGGCGCCTGCGGGGGCCAGTTCACGGCCAACACGATGGCCTGCGCCTTCGAGGCGCTGGGAATCAGCGCCGGCGGCTCGGCGATGGTGCCGGCCGAAGACGACGAGAAGTCGACGGTGGCGGAGAAAGTCGGCGAGCTCGTGATCAACGTCCTCGCCGAGGATCTGCGGCCGAGCAAGATCATCACCCGGGATTCGCTGGAGAACGCGATCGCCTGCGTCTGCGCCTCGGGCGGGTCCACCAACGGCGTCCTGCACCTGATCGCGCTCGCCCATGAGCTGGGGATCGAGCTGACGATGGACGACTTCGAGCGGATCTCGCGCAGCACCCCGCTCTTCGCCGACCTCAAACCCGGCGGCCGCTTCGTCGCCACCGACCTCTACGCGGCCGGCGGCGTGCCGGTGATCCTCGAGCGGCTCGCGAAAGCCGGAATCCTCCACGGCGAGGCGATCACCGTCACCGGAAAAACGATCGGCGAGGAAGCCGCGGCCGCGACCGAGGCGCCCGGCCAGGAAGTGGTGCGCTCGGTGGAGAACCCGCTGAAGCACGAAGGGGGCCTGGCGATCCTGCGCGGCAACCTCGCGCCCGAAGGCTCGGTGGTCAAGGTCGCCGGCACCGAGCGCCGCCGGCAGACCGGCCCGGCGCGGGTGTTCGAGTCCGAAGAGGAGTGCTTCCGCGCGGTCAAGGACCAGAAGATCAATCCCGGCGACATCGTCGTGATCCGCAACGAGGGCCCGGTCGGCGGCCCCGGGATGCGGGAGATGCTCCAGGTCACCGCGGCGATCGTCGGCGAGGGCCTCGGCGAGAGCGTCGCGATGGTCACCGACGGCCGCTTCTCCGGCGCCACTCGCGGGCTGATGATCGGCCACGTCGCCCCCGAGGCGGCAAAGGGCGGTCCGATCGCCGCGATCCGTGAGGGGGACGAGATCACCGTCGACATCGACGAGCGCAGTCTCGACGTCGCCCTCTCCGACGAGGAGATCGCCAAGCGGATCGCCGAGTACGAGTCGCCGCCGTCCCCCTACGCGCGCGGCGTGATGGCGAAGTACGCGGCGACGGTCTCCTCCGCGGCCGAAGGCGCCGTCACCAGCTAGGCGGACCGCTCAGCCGAAGGCGGTGTCCTGCGCGGCCTGAAGCGGCTGCGAGGACTCGATGAACTGTTCGAGCAGCGGGTTGAACCGCGCCGGCCGCTCCAGCTGCGGCAGGTGGCCGGTTCGCTCGAAGATCTCCAGCCGGGAGCTGGGGATCAGGCGGTGGTACCCGAGCGCTCCCTCGACCGGGACGATCTGGTCGTTGAGGCCCCAGACGACCATCGTCGGGATCTCGATCTCCGGCAGTCGCTCGCGGGTGTCGTAACCCCAGATCGCCATCAGCGCGTCGTGGAAGCCCGGCGCCTGCAGCCCCGGCCGCACCTGCTCGGCGAGAAGCTCCGGCCGCAGCCGGTTGGGGCTGCGGAAGAGGCGGCCGAAGGCGAGCATGCGGCCGCGCGGGCGGGTCAGGTAGGCCCGCCGGTCGCCGCTGAGGAAGGGGGTCGCTGCCTTGACGATGCGCCCGGCCGCTTCGACTGGACGGCCCTGCCACTCGGCGAAGCTGACCCCGGCGGCGGAGATCAGCACCAGCCGCTCGAAGCGCTGCGGCTCCTCGATCACCGCCTCGGTAGCGATGAATCCGCCCATCGAGTTGCCGACCAGGGCCGCGACGCGGTCGATGCCCAGCCGCTCGCAGAAGTCGTGGACGAGCCGCCCGTAGTTGGCCATCGTGATCTCCCACGAGGGCATCGGGCTGTCGCCGAAGCCGGGCAGGTCGAGGGCGATCGCCCGGTAGTTGCGCCCGAAGTACGGCAGGTTCTCGAGGAAGTTCCGCCAGCAGCCGGCGATCCCGTGGACGAAGACGATCGGCTCGCCTTCGCCGATCTCGACGTAGTTGACGCCCTCGGCGCCCGGCAGGTCGACCCGGTGCAGGTGCTCGCGCCAGTCGACCTTCAACCACTCCGGATCTGGATCCCCGTAATCAGCGGGAAAGAGGGGAACCTTGTCGCTTCCGTGGGCGTTCATCGCCGCGGATCGTATTGGCTGAAGCCCGCGAAAGCCTGGTTTTCGGTACACACGGAGTCTGAAAACTTGACCAAGGCGCCGTTCTTCCCTTTGGAAAGCGCTTTTCCAGGATTGGGTCTGCTAGGTTCCCGATCACTCAGGGGAAAGAAATCCCCGCAAGTCGCCACTACCCCTCGGAGGATCACCACCTTGGCACTCATCGAGAAACCGTCGGACTCGATCGATCAGCAACGCGAGAGGACGATTCCGGTCCTTCCCGTTGCCGCTCTCGAGGAGGCTCGGAAGGTCCCGGCGGTTCGCGAACGCCGCGAACGGATCGCCGCTCGTCGGGCCCGGTTGGCTGCTGAAGGCATTCAGGCTCCGAGGGCGACGCCTGATTGTTAAGATCGCGCCCCCGGATTAGCCGTCTCGGTACTCCCCAGTGCTGAGGCGGTAGCTCCGCGCGGAAAGGGGAGCGGAAGGGCCCCTTCGGATCTGATCGAACAGGGGAGGGGACAGGGCGTCGATGGCTGTGGAGCGCGAGTACCCGATGCTGGTTCTCGAGGCGGGGGAGATCGCCGGGGAGCTGCGGGAAAGGGTCACCAACTACGTACGTAAGTTCGAGCCCGCCCCGCCCACGCCGGCGGCGAAAGCGAAAGCCTGGCTGGAAACGAACGTCGAGGCCCGCTACCTTCCCTACCCGGTGCGGCTCGTGCTCTCCGCCGACGAAAAGAAGCTCCTCGGGTTCTTCGTTGTCCACCGGATCGAAGCCAAGCCGCCGCCCGCGGCGGTCGGCGTGATGCAGGTGCGCCGGCGGGTAGGAGCCCCCGACGAGGCCAGCTCCAAGACGATCGAGAATCCGCAGG
This sequence comes from Solirubrobacterales bacterium, assembly GCA_035703365.1. Classification (GTDB taxonomy): domain Bacteria; phylum Actinomycetota; class Thermoleophilia; order Solirubrobacterales; family 70-9; genus VAYN01. Next base: position 31,848 of record DASSYI010000066.1, on the reverse strand, counting down.
CGGAGACCCAGCGTGCCTGGAAAATCGCCTGGATCGCCCGGGCGAAGAAGACCCCTGACGACGTCGGCGACCAGATGTTCGAGCTTGCGGTGCAACTCGGCGAAGAAGACGGGTGCTGCGCGGTCATGGTCGAGCCCTACGACGGCCCCACCGGCAAGCGGCTGTGGATCGAGCACTACGGGTTCGTCGAAGGCGAAGGGGACGACGACGAGTGGTCGTCATGCCTCTGGTATCCGCTCGGCGAGCCGAACCAGGATTTCAACTAGACCGCTCGGCCTCGATCCTGGCGCGGATCCGTTCGCGTCGCTCGCGGACCGCGGGGTCGCTGCGTTTCTCCTCCAGAGCCCGAAGGGGGATCGTCGGCAGGCTGCGACGACGATCCTCTTCACTCTCCGGTTTCTGCGAAATGCTGTCTATGGGTTTGAGCGCCACCGCGCCCTCCTAAGTCTTTTGTCCGACGGCTGCCCATCGGGTACCCGATCAGCAGCACCTCTATCGGCACAACAGCCGCGGGGCTGAACTGATTCGGCCTCTCTCCTCCGGCTCCTCCATCCCGAAGGCGGGCTGATTGTTTCATAACCACTGAGTATTAGCTAGGCGTAACCCATGCGTTCGAGGACCGGGATCTCGCGGATCTGCGGCGGCTGCAGGTGGTCCCAGAGGATTCCGCGCGGGCGGTCGTACTGGCGGTCGATCTCGATCACCGCGCGGGGCGTCGCGATCAGGTCGCAGGGGAGGTCGTGGTCGGTGACCATCAGGTGCTGGCGCAGGATCTGGATCGGGTGGACGGTGGTGGCGACTGTGGTGTGGGCGTCGACCTTGCCGGCGTCGGTGAGGATCCCGTACTCGAGGTCGTGGTAGCCGCCGCCTTTGCCGATCCGGGCGCCGCTGAGGTTGACCGCAACCGAGCCGCAGAGGACGAAGTCGATCTCCGGCAGCTCGTCGAGGGCGACCACCCGGCCGTGCTTCAGCGCGCCCTTGATCGTCGCTGCCTCTTTCATCGCCGCCTTGGAGAGCCGTTTCGGTTCCAGCACCCGGAACGGGTGCGGGTCGCGCAGCCGCGGCACCGCCATGATCATCGTCTTGCCCTCTTCTAGGGCGATCCGCCGCGCGTGGGTCTGCGGCGAATCGGGGTTGGCCTTGATCACCCGGGCCCGCTTCCAGAGCCGGTGCCCGGAGAGCTTCTCGGCCGCCAGCTTGGCCCCGGCGAAGTTCGGGATCCGGCCCTCGGCGCCGGGAAAGCGAGATACGCCCTCGCGTTCCATTGCCTTCCAGACCTCCGCCCTGACTTCGTCCTTGGTGCGCACGAAGCGAAAGATATCCGGCCGCGCTGCCGATAAGACCGATGCACATGCGAAATTGCAGGGAAGATCGCCCCGGAAGGCGAACCAGGCGAATGCCTAGACTTTCCAGAACCGGCAAACCGACGTACTGAGGGTTACTCCAGTCCAGATGGGAACGAAGACTTCTATAGCGGCATTGATCGCCGCTCTGCTGCTGATTCTCGTCGTCGGCGGCGCTTACGCCTATGACAGCTCCCAGAAGGACAAGATCGCCGAGGGCGTCACGATCGGCGGCGTCGACGTCGGTGGCCTCGACGAAGACGAAGCCAAGGCGAAGGTCCACCGCAAGCTGGTGGCGCCGCTGAAGACCTCGCTTGGCGTCAGCTTCGAAGGCAAGACCTGGAAGCTGACCGGCGAGCAGCTGAAGATCCGCGCCGACCTCGACACCGCGGTCGAAGAGGCCGTCGAAGACAGCCAGGAGGGCGGCCTGCCGGGTCGCCTGGTCCGCTACGTGAGCGGCGGCGAGGTCGAAGAAAGCATCAGGCCCGAAGTCGCTTACTCCGAGCGCGCGGTCAACCGCTTCGTCCGCCACGTTGCCGAGGAAATCAACCGCGAACCGCAGAACGCCGACGTCGAGGCGACCGGCGACTCGCTCGAAGTCGTCGCCGGCAAGGACGGGCGCAAGCTGCGCGACAACCTCCTGGAGAAGGACCTGAAGGCCGCGGTGCTGAACGCCAACGCCCCGCACACGGTCAAGGCGAAGGTCCACTCGATCGCGCCGGAAGTGACCAAGAAGGAGGTCGCGGCCGAGTACCCGTCCTACCTGACCCTCGACCGCTCGACCTTCACCCTGCGCCTCTGGGAGCACCTGAAGCTGGCCAAGACCTACACCGTCGCGGTCGGGATGGAAGGGCTGGAAACGCCCGAAGGCCTCTACGCGATCCAGGAAAAGGAAGAAAACCCGGTCTGGCACGTGCCGACGTCCGACTGGGCCGGCTCGCTGGCTGGGCAGACGATCCCGCCCGGCCCGTCGAACCCGATCAAGGCGCGCTGGATGGGCATCTATGAAGGGGCCGGAATCCACGGCACCGAAGAGACCTACTCGCTGGGCAGCGCCGCCTCCCACGGCTGCGTCCGGATGGCGATTCCAGACGTCGAAGAACTCTACGATCTGGTCGAAGTAGGCACGCCCATATTTATTGGCTAGCGCCGCCGCGAAGGACGACACCGATCGGAGGCGAATGAAGCCCCGATGAACTGGGAGGCCGCCCTTGCCGCTTACGACCGCGACCTGCGCATGCGCGGGTCTGCCGAGCGGACTCGGCGCGCCTACGGCGTAGACCTCGGCGGCTTCGGCGAGTGGGCGGGGGAGCAGGGGCTTGGCCCCGGCGACGTCCGCTACCGCGACGTCCGCCGCTTCGGTGCCGGCCTCTCCAACGCCGGCGCCGCGCCGGCGACGGTGGCGCGCAAGCTGGCCGCCGTCCGCGGCCTCTACGCCTATCTCGTCCGGGTCGAAAAAGTCGGCGCCAACCCGGCCGAGCTGGTCTCCAGCCCGAAGCGCGGCGAGAAGCTGCCCCAGGTCCTCAGCACTGAGCAGATGCGGGCGCTGCTGGAGCGGATCCCGGCCCGCACCCCGCTGGAGCTGCGCGACCGGGCGATGCTGGAGCTCGCCTACTCCTGCGGCCTGCGCTGCGAGGAGATCGTCAACCTCGACGAGGGCTCGCTCGACTTTGAGACCGAGCAGCTTCGCGTGATCGGCAAGGGCTCCAAGGAGCGGCTGCTGCCGGTGGGGGAGCCCGCGCAGCGGGCGCTGCGCCGCTACCTCGACAGGGGCCGCCGCGCGCTGGTCGCCGATCCGCGGGAGAAAGCGCTCTTCCTTTCCAAGTCCGGCCGCCGCCTCTCCAACTCCGACATCACCCGCCGACTCGGCCTCTGGACCCGCGAAGCGGCGCTTGCAGCGGGCGTCTCGCCGCATTCACTTAGGCATTCCTTTGCAACCCATCTGCTCGAGGGCGGCGCCGACCTGCGTACGATTCAGGAGTTACTAGGTCACGCGTCGATCTCGACCACCCAGGTTTACACCCGGGTCGACGCCGCCAGACTGCGTGACACCTACGCCGCCAGCCACCCCCGCGCATGAACCAAATCCCCGCAAACGAACGTAGAATCGCCTGATGGAAACGGGCGTGAAGGAAGTCGAGCTCCGCGACCTGTGGCGCCGCTACAAGGACGAGGGGGACGAGGGCGCCCGCGAGCGGCTGGTCGTCGCTTACTCGCCGATGGTGAAATTCGTCGCTGGCCGGCTCGGCGCCGGGCTGCCTTCCCACGTCGAAGACGCGGACCTCATTTCCTACGGCCTGGTCGGCCTGATCGGCGCGATCGAGCGCTTCGAGCCCGAGCGGGGGATCAAATTCGAGACCTTCGCGATGACCCGCATCCGGGGCGCGATCATCGACGAACTCCGCTCGCTCGACTGGGTGCCGCGCTCGGTCCGCTCGCGCGCCCGCGAAATCGAGACCGCGCAGGCGAAACTGGAGCACGAACTGCAGCGGGCGCCGACCGAGGCCGAGCTGGCGGCGAAACTGAACCTCACCGAGGAGGAACTGCAGAGTGCGCTGCTGGAGATCGCCAACTCCTCGGTCTACGCGCTGGACGAGCTCTGGACCGTCTCCGACTCCTCCGGGGACCAGGTCTCCCTGCTCGACACGATCGCCGACGAGAGCGCCGCCGACCCGCAGGAAGCGCTGGCCTCGACCGAGGTCAAGGACCTGCTGACCGAGGCGATTGGCGGCCTGCCCGAGCGCGAGCAGCTCGTCGTCGCCCTCTACTACTACGAGAACCTCACCCTGCGGGAGATCGGCGAGGTGCTCGGCGTCACCGAGTCGCGCGTCTCGCAGCTGCACACCAAGGCGGTCATGCGGCTCAAATCCTCGCTCCAGCAGGGTTGATGGGGGCCAGCTGCGCGATCTGCGGCCGGACGATCCTCGCCGGCGAGCGCGTGCACGGTTTCTTCGAGGGCGACGAGGATCGGACCGTCTGCGAGCTCTGCGTCGCCCGCGCCGAGCGGCTGGCCTGGCGCCCGGCGAGCGAGCCGGCTCCCGAGCGCGGGGCAAGCCGCCACGAGGGCCGGCTGCGCGGGCTCCTGCGGCGGCGGCATCGCCGTCCCGGCGCGCCTGCGGCGACGACGCCCCAGCCAGCGGCCCCGGACCCCGCTGTCCCTCCAAGGCGGGCGCGGCCCCTGCCGCCCCCCGACGAGTTCGGCCCGACACCCTTCGAGCGCGCCGTCGCCCGTTTCAACTCCAGCGAGGCCGGTCGCACCGTAGTCGGCCTGACCCGCACCCTCGGGGTCCCGCAGGCCTCGGTCGGGGCTTCGGCCGGCGCGCCGGGCGAGGTCCGGGTGACGGTCGCCTGGGAGCTCTCCTGGTACCAGTGGGGCGTTGACATCGACGACGAGCTGCGGCCGGTCTTCGAGCTCGGCAAAGGCGGCGAGATCGAGCAGCTCGACGCCGCCGCGCGGCAGTGGAACGCGCTCGTCGCCGAGGACGGGAAGCTGCGCCTGGCGGCGGAGCGGGTGGCAAGCAGGTGAGCCGCTTCACGGTCCACTTCGACGGGGGTTCCCGCGGTAACCCCGGTCCCGCCGGGATCGGCGTCGTCCTCCGCGACGGCGGCGAGATCGTCGCGGAGGTGGGGGAGACGATCGGAGTGGCGACCAACAACGTCGCCGAGTACCGGGCGCTGCTGCGGGGGATCGAGCTGGCGACCGAGCACGGCGCGACCGAGCTGGAGCTGATCGGCGACTCCGAACTGGTGGTGCAGCAGGTGGGGGGCGGCTGGAAAGTAAAGAACGCCGGCCTCAAGGAGCTGAACGAAGAGGTGAAACGGGCCCTGCGCGAGCTCGACCACTGGTCGATCGGCCACATCCCCCGCGAAAAGAACGCCGACGCCGACCGCCTGGTCAACCAGGCGCTGGACGGTGCGCTCGATGGCTGAGACCCCGCGCGAGCCGATCGACCCCGGCGTCGACATCGGCCACGTCCACCTCAAGGTCGCCGACGTCGACCGCTCGCTCGAGTTCTACTGCGGCATCCTCGGCTTGGAGCTGATGCAGCGCTGGGGCGCCGACGCCGCCTTCATCTCCGCCGGCGGCTACCACCACCACATCGGCCTCAACTCCTGGTCCTCGAAAGGCGGCTCGCCGCCGCCGCCCGGGACGACCGGCCTCTTTCACACCGCGATCCGCTACCCGACCCGCCGCGCCCTTGCCGACGCGCTGCGGCGGGTGAGCGAGGCGGGCTGGCCGCTGGAAGGCGCCTCCGACCACGGCGTCAGCGAGGCGCTCTACCTCGCCGACCCCGACCGTAACGGCGTCGAGCTCTACTGGGACCGCCCCCGGGAGGAGTGGCCGCGCCCGGCCGACGGCGGCGAAGGCGTCGAGATGGGCACGATGCCGCTCGACCTCGACGACCTGATCGCCGAGCTGCGCGACTAGCCGGCTAGGCGCCGAGGATCGCGCCGACCAGGCCGGGGTTGAACGGCTGGGTCCCGGCGACCAGCTGCAGGCCGGGGAAGCCGTGGGCGCGGGCGTAGGCGAGCTCGCGCTGGAGGTCGCCTACGCCGTTCGTTCCCGCCAGGGGAGCGATCTGCAAGGTGCTGAGGACGCCGAAGGCCTGGCCGGCTTCGTTCATGAAGCCGCTGCCCGAGTCGCCGGGGACGCCGGGGGTGACGGTGACGACGATGTGGCTCCAGCCGCCGCCTTCGTTCTGGACGACGGTGCCCTGCTTGGGGCTCAGCTTGGAGATGCCGAGCCGCAGTTCGGAGTTGCCGTAAGAGAAGACGGTGGAGCCGAGGTCGCCGACGGTGCCGACGCCGGTCGGCCCGCCGTAGCCGGGGACCGAGGGGTTGACCCGCCCGACGTCGGCCGGGTCGAGCCGGACCAGCGCCAGGTCGTTGTAGGCGCAGGTGTCGGGGTCGCTCTCGCCGGCGGCCTGCATCGCCAGCCAGGAGTTGTAGGCGAGCGTGCCCTTCTGGGTCGCGCCCTTGACTTCGACCGCGGTGCCGAGCGGCAGCGAGTTGCTGCTGCAGCCGTCGGTTTCGGTCGCTTCGCCGGTGCCCGAGCAGTGGGCCGCCTGCCCGAGGAAGACAGTCGAGCCTTCCTGGAAGACGAAGTTGGAAGTGCACTGGGCGCCCTGCGTGTAGGTCTGCACCCCGGGATGGACGGGGGCGGACGCGGCGGGAGCCCAGGCCGACGCCAAGGCAGGGAGGAGCAACAGGGCAGCCGTGGCCAGGGAGATAACGACGGCGCCGTACCTAGTGCTCTTCACGCTCCTCCTGCCTCGCGTCGGTGGGGGGATGGATCATTTGGGGAACTTCACCGGACTACCCAATAATTGGTAGCACAAACTCTGTCACCCGTGTTGCGCGACTTTCGGTGCCGCTGCCGAAGGAGCAGCGGGATGCATGTAAGTTCGGCCGATGGGACTCGTCCGCGGGGGAAAACGTGCCTGAACGCCTGCTGGTGCTGGGCATTTTGGTCGTCGTCGTGGGGATTCCCGCCGGGATCACCTGGAGCAAGGGGCAGCGCGCCGCTTTCGTCCTCGGCTTCCTGCTCCTCGGCATGATCTGGATAATCGCCGCTTGCAGGCTCGCCCGGCCGACCTCGTGGTGGGCTAGGCGCTTCTACGGCCCGGAGAAGCTGCGGCGCTCCCGCGAGCGGTTCGGGTCCGGCGCGACGTCGCTCTGATCGGGCCTGGGGGGGCGGGTCCTCCTCCGACCGCGGGCGACCCTATTCTTGCCCGCCCTTGTACGACCCCTCTCAGCACCTGGCCGGCGGCGGCGCGCGTGTCCGATCGCTTCCGGATTGGCCCGCTGCCCGACCCCTTCGCGCCTGGCAGGAGGAGGCGACCGAGGCGGTTCGGGCGACCTCGGCCACCAGCTTCCTCGCCTCGGCGACGCCGGCGGCCGGCAAGACCACCTTCGGCCTGCACATCGCCCACCGGATGCTGCGCGCCAACTACGTCTCACGCGTAGTCGTCGCCGGACCGACCACCCACATCTGCCGCCAGTGGGCCGCCGATGCCGGGCGCTACGGGATCGACCTGGAGCCGAACCGGCCGAATGCCGACGGGCCCGAGTCGGCCGACTTCCACGGCGTCGCCGTCACCTACCAGACGATCGCCGCCGGGCCGGACACCCACCGGCAGGTCGCCGCCCGCCGGCCGACCCTGCTGATCGCCGACGAGCCGCACCACATGGGCGACCAGGCCGCCTGGGGGCTGCAGACCCGGAAGGCCTTCGACGGCGCCCGCTTCCGGCTCCTCCTCTCGGGGACGCCCTTCCGCTCCGACAATTCGGCCATCCCCTGGGTCGCCTACGACGAGGAGGGAGTCAGCCGGGCCGACTACGCCTACGGGTATCCCCAGGCGCTGGTCGACCGGGTCTGCCGCCCGATCACCTTCTTGCCCTACGACGGCGAGATGGAATGGGTCTCCGACGGTCGCCTGCGCAGCGCCGACTTCGAGCTCGTGCTGCCGGCGGTGGAGGCGGCGCGGCGGCTGCGGACGGCGCTCAGCCCGGAGGGGGAGTGGATGGGCGAGGTGCTGCGCGACGGCGACGCCCGGCTGAGCGAGGTGCGCGCCGACGGGCACCCCGACGCCGGCGGTCTGGTCATCGCCTCCGACCAGGACCACGCCCGGGCGATCGCGGCGCGGCTGGAGTCGGTCTCGGGGGAGCGGCCGGAGCTGGTGATGAGCGACGAGCCCGGCGCCAGCCGCCGCATCGCCGAGTTCGCCGCCTCCGACCGGCGCTGGCTGGTCTCGGTCCTGATGGTCTCCGAGGGCGTCGACATCCCCCGCCTGCGGGTCGGCATCTACGCCACGGCGGCCCGGACCGAGCTCTTCTTCCGCCAGGTCGTCGGCCGCTTCATCCGCGCCACCCCGCAGCCGCGGCGCCAGATGAGCTACCTCCTGATGCCGGCCGACCCGCGGCTGAAGGCCCTCGCCCGCGAGATCGAGCTCGAGCGCCGCCACGCCCTCGACCTCACGCCGCTCGGCGAGGAGGAGGAGAAAGAGATCGACGACCGCGAGCGGGGCGAGCCGGGCGAACAATTCGCCGCCCTCAGCTCGGGCGACGCCCAGCTGGACGAGGCGATCATGAGCGAAACCACCCTCCAGCTCTTCCCGACCGACGACCCCAGGCCGAAGAAGACGATCGCCCCCGTAAGACCCAAAGCCGCGCCGGAGGACACCGAGCCCGAACGCGAGTCCGCCTACGCGACCCGCGAGCGCCTGCGCACCGAGCGCAGTCGCCTGGTCGCCGACGTCGCTCGCCGTACCGGCAAGTCCCACCGCGAGGTCCAGGCCCGCATCAACCGCGCCACCCGCACCCCCTCGGTCGCCAGCGCCACCATCGAGCAGCTGGAGCGGGGCAACGCGATGCTGCGGCGTGAGCTGTGGCGGTGAGCAACAACCGACCCGCGGGTCAGGGGGACCGACTATGGTCGGTGTCCCAGGACAGATCGAGGAGGAAGTCGTCATGTACGTACGAGCCGTCAGGTTCACCGACGTTTCTGCCGAGCGGTTGCAGGAGCTTCTTGCCCGCGTAGAGGAGTCCGACGGGCCACCGCCCGGCGTGTCTGCCAAGGGTCTCAAGATCCTGTTCGATGACTCGCAGGGAACGGCGTTGGTCCTTCAGTCGTTCGACAGTGCCGAGGACATGGAGGCCGGAGCCAAGGTGTTCAGCGCAATGGATCCGTCGGAGACGCCCGGAACGCGCGCATCGGTCGACATGTGCGAGGTGAAGCTCGAGCGAACGCTCACCTGAACAGGTTCGCCAAGTGGCTTTGGCCTGATCGAGACACAGAAAGCCCCGCCGAAGCGGGGCTTGACTGGAAGCGGCTGAAGGGATTCGAACCCTCGACCTTCTGCATGGCAAACGATCCACCTAGTAGCCGTGCGCGCGCTCTAGAGCCAAATGGCGGTCAGCGTGCCGTTGAGAGATTCGGCTGAGTCAGGCACGGTTCTGCTGGGTTTGGGCAGCGAGAGCCGCCCGCTGCCCAATAGCAACTAGCTCTCAGCCTCGCCACTATCAGGCTCGGTGCGTCGCCATCCACGAAGATGGCAAGCGATTTGAATCGCTATCGCCACCTCGTTGCGCGAGGCGGGGCCATGCAGGCCATGGCTCAGTTGGTTGCGAAGGTTGATCCCGAGTGGATCGGTGAGAGCGTTCGCCAAATAGCGCCGCCAGGATTCATCAAGTCGGCCTTTGAGGTCAGCGAGGATTCCTCCGAGGGCTCGTACTCCTCCTGGGGTCCCCCCGCGTGGGTTTTTGATTACGACGACGCCAGCGCGCGCCGAGGCGCCGCGGATCGCTGCCTCTAGTTGAGGGACGAGGATGTGAAGAGCGCCATCGTCGTCGCCGTTGAAAAAGCGGAGCACTCCATCGGCGATCCGGGCGGCAACCTCTCGATCAATTAGCTCAGTGGTGAAGAACTCCGTCAGGGCGTCGCGATCCGAAACGTCGAACGCCTCATTGACGGCGTCGAGTATTTCGACGCCAATTGGCGCCCAAATCCCGATCTGCATCGACTCGTGTCTCGTGAGGTCGACGCGATCGTGCTCCTCCTCGCTATTCGCAGCAGCGGTCAGGCTCCCATGCGGACCCATGATCTGGGCACCGAAGAGGCGTTGGATGGGGTATTTCTCAGCGAGTTCTTTGGTGAGCTTTTTGTTCTCCTCGGCGTCGCCACTCGGCGGACGTTCCGAGCCAAAGCGCCGCAGGGCCTCCTGCCAAGACTGCGAGTCTTGGGCAAAGCCCTGTACGTAGGCGTCAATTTCCGCCCTTGGAATCTCGACCTCGGCCGTAATCGGCTTGAAGTCGAAGTCCGCAGAATCCATCGACTGCATTTCGAGCAGGATCTCTTCAGATACCTCCGTAAACCCATGGGCGCGAGCGAGGCCGAGCGCTTGCTGCAACCGGGAGTAGCGAAGGAGAGCATCGCCTTTCTGCCCCTCCTGTCGCCAGCGTTCCACCTGTTGGCGCTGTAGCTCATCTCGCTCTTCAGGCGTAGAAAGGGTCTGCTTTAGCTGATTGACCGACTCGGCAATGTAGGGGTCCGCGCCATAACGGTCGCCAGCTTCGTCAAGTAACCCCAGCAACCCGTCTGGGCGTAGATCAGGCTTCAAATCGACAATCGCCCTGATCAGGCTGAGGGGAATTCCCGGCCGTCTCTCGGAGGTGTCACCGATCTCGGACCGACTCGCATCGAGCGCTTTGTTGATTGCCGCTCCTAGACGCTTCTCGTCTCCAATTTCGGCAGCGATCTCAATGGCTCGCTGGAGGCAGTCGACGAGGTCCATGGTCTCCGCCGCCTCTGCCAGTGACAGATAACCGTCAAACGCAGCCCGAGCGCGCTCCACTGGCTGCTCGCCGTGCCTGCGAACCCACAGCAGGTCATTGAGGCGGCTCGCAGCAAGGGGATGCGTCTGGGTGGCGTCGGCGTACTTCTCCCAAAGGCCGAGCGTGTCGTCGTCAATCTCGGCTAGCGGTTTCGGGAAGATTCGGCCTTCTATTTCGAACTGAGCGCCAAAGACACCGACTCGGTCCCGCAGTTCTTCGCGACGAGAAGCGACCAGCATGTAGCCAAAGGCAAAGACGATGGGACTGGCATCCTCAACCTCGTCACCGCCAAGCCCCTCCCGGAAACAGCGCTCGACGTGGTGCCAGTCCTCCTCACTGTCCAAGCAGGATCGGAGGCGCTCGACATACTCCTCACGGAATTGCATCCTCCCGATGCTCTCAATTGGTGAGGCGGAAGTTTTCCGCTACCAAGCGATTACGTGACCGGGGTTAGGGGCGACGGAAGATCGAGTGAGTGCCGATGCGACGCCAGATGATGTGCGGCTGGCCGGAGTGCACTTCATCGCCGTACTGGAAGGTTGCGCGGCCGTCGTAGGCCCAGGTCATCTCCCAGATGCCGGGATGCCCTTGAACGCGCTTCACGCGAAGTCGAGGGTGGAAGCCCTGCTTGTCTTCGCCGAGATTCGCGATGAACTGAGCCACCACATCGCGGAACTCCCGCTGCTGCTTCGGACTCAGCTCGTCCCAGTCGCGCCAGAACGACGCGAGAACTTCACGCGTCGGCATCGAGCGGCTTCGTGCGCTCGTCTAGCTCCGCTAGAAAATCCTCATCACTCTCGAAGCGAGTCGCCCGGCCCGCGGCGAGGTCTTTGTCGGCTTCCCGCTCGCGCGTCTGCCACTCGCGGGTCCAGAACCAAGCCTGCTCGGGGTCGATGCGGCCATCCGTCACCTCGCGAAGCAGGATCGCTGCGCCATCGACTGCCTGATCTGGCAGGCGGTCAACCATCTGATGAAGCTCAGCCTTGGTCATGGAACTAATTCTGACACGCCGGTCGGAACAGAAATGACAGCGAATGGGCAGCGAGGCTAGGAGACAGAAGGTCAGAGCGACGGTGTGGCCGCTGACCCACAGAAAAGCCCCGCCGGAGCGGGGCTTGACTGGAAGCGGCTGAAGGGATTCGAACCCTCGACCTTCTGCATGGCAAGCAGACGCTCTAGCCAGCTGAGCTACAGCCGCACGGGGGGCATTCTAGCTGTGGCGAGGCGCTTGGCGCGCTAGCCTCATCGGCGAGGGAGAAATGCTTTTCCGCCAGATCATTCACGAGGACCTCGGCTGCGCCTCCTACTTCGTCGCCGACCGCGAATCCGGGGTCGCCGTCGTCGTCGACCCGCAGTGGGACATCGACCCCTATCGGCGGCTGGCGCGGCTGCACGGGGTGCGGATCGGGCACGTCCTCGAGACCCACAACCACGCCGACCACGTCTCCGGCCACGGGCGCCTGTGCCGCAGCACCGGCGCCACCGTCCACGTGCACGAGCTGGCCGCTGCCGAGTACGCGCACGAGCCGCTCACCCACGGCTGGAAGCTGGAGCTCGGCGACCTCGTCATCGAGGCGATCCACACCCCCGGTCACCGGCCCGAGCACACCTGCTTCCTGCTCGCCGACAAGAGCCGCGGCGGCGATCCCTGGGCGCTTTTGACCGGCGACTCGCTCTTCATCGGCGACGTCGCCCGACCCGATCTCGCGGTCGAGCCGCGCGATGGCGCCGCCGACATGTTCCGCTCGCTGCACGAGCGCCTGCTGATGCTGCCCGACGAAGTCGAGGTCTGGCCCGGCCACCTCGGCGGCTCGCTCTGCGGCGGCTCGGGGCTGGACCTCAAGTCCTCTTCGACGATCGGGTTCGAGCGCCGCCACAACCGCGCCCTGCAGATCGCCGACGAGGCGGAGTTCGTCGATGACCAAGTCGGCTCGCTGGGCGACAAACCGCCGAACGTCGAGCGCATCGTCGGCCTCAACCGCGGCCCGCTGGTCGAGGACTTCGGGACGCCGGCGCCGCTCAGCACCCACGAGGTCGAGGAGCTGGTCGAGGGGGGCGCGGTCGTCATCGACGGCCGCACCAACGAGCAGTTCGACGAGGCCCACATCGAGGGCGCGCTCAGCGCCTCCTCCTACGACACCGGCTTCGCGACCAAGGTCTCGCGCGTCGTGCCCGAAGGCGCCGACATCGTCGTCGTCGCGGCCTCCAGCGGCGACGAGCGCAGCGCCGCGCAGCTGCTGGCCTCGGTCGGGCTCGCCGTCCGCGGCTACCTCGAGGGCGGGATGACCGCCTGGCGCACGGAGGAACGGCCGGTGCACCGGATCGAGCTGATCGACCCCGACGAGCTCGCCCGCCGCGTCGACGGCGACGGCGGCCCGGTCGTCCTCGACGTCCGCAACGCCTCCGAGTACGCGGGCGAGCACATCCCGGGCTCGCTCCACATCCCCTACGGCGACCTCGCCGGCCGGCTCGACGAGCTGCCCCGCGACCGGACTATCGCCACCATCTGCCGCGGCGGCAAGCGCAGCGGCCTCGCCGCTTCGATCCTGCAGCGCGCCGAGTTCGACGTCGTCCACGTCGGCAAGGGCGTCGGCGTCTGGCGCGACGGCGGCCACCCGGTGCAGAGCGGCGCCCCGGCCGCCACCGCCTCTTAGCCAAGGATCGCGACGGGACGAAAGCGGTCTACGTGACCGGTTTTCGGCCCGTCGGAGATTTGTCGGCCAGGTGGCGGTCGACGATCTCGGCCACCACCGGCGCCGAATCGCCGGAGACCATCCCCACATGCGGGCCGGGGACGCGCTCGATCTCGATCGTCCCTGCGGTGACGCGGCGCCAGACTGGCAGCGGGTCGGCGAAGAGGTGGAAGCGACGGACGGTGGGGAGGAAGTAGGTCATCGAGCCGCAGTAGGGGCCGGGGCGGTAGTCGGCGGCGAGCTGGAGGAAGTGGGAGGCGAGGCGCCGGTGATGGGCCGAAGCGCCTTCCATCCAGGTCGCCTCGGACTCGGCCAGCGCCGTGTCGCGGTGCAGGCGGGAGTAGCCGCGGCGCAGCAGCCGCGGGACGAGCTGCAGCCCGGCGCGCAGGGCCGCCCGCGGTTGCCGCAGCGCCGCGCGAACGTAGTGGTAGGGAAGCGCCAGCCGGTGTCCCCAGCGCCGCGTCGGCGACTGCGCCCCCGTGTCCAGCTCGGCGTCGATCAACCCCAGCCACTCGACCTCTTGGCCCTGCTCCTCCAGCCGGCGGGCGATCTCGAAGGCGAGTAGGCCGCCGAAGGAGTGGCCGGCGACGCGGTAAGGGCCCTGCGGCTGCATCCCGCGGATCACCTCGACGTAGCTCGCCGCCATCTCCTCGACGCTCCCCTGCGGCTCTTCGCCCTGCAGCCCCCGCGCGCGCAGGCCGTAGACGGGGACGTCGCCGCGCATCGCCACCGCGATCTGCCGCATGCCGAGCACGTCGCCCCAGATCGAGTGGACGAGGAAGAGCGGCGGCCCGGCGTTGCCGGAGCGCATCGGCACCAGCGGGTCGAAGTGCCTGCCGGGATCGTCGACCGCGGCGGCAAGCTCGGCGACCGTCGGCGCCTCCATCAGGACCGAGAGTGGCAGCTCGACCCCGAGCCGCTCGCGGATCTGAGTGAAGACGCGCACGGCCTGCAGGGAGGTGCCGTCGAGGGCGAAGAAGTCATCGCCGTCGCCGATTCCCTGGACCCCGAGGGCCGTTTCCCAGATCGCCCGCACCTTGTCGGTCGTCGGTGCGCCGGCGGGCAGCGAGCCGACCTCGCGCGCCGCCAGCTTCGCTTCGGCGCGCTTCACGGCCGCGGCGATCTGCGCCAGCGCCGCGGGGTTCGCCAGCGCCTGCTCGTTCGCCGCCGCGCGCCCCTCGACGGCATCGCGGCCGGCCCGCTCTGAGCGCTTGCCGCTGTGGGTGACCGGCAGCGCCTCGACCGCGACCACCAGCTCCGGCACGTGCAGCGGGGTCGTGCGAGCGCCGATCGCCCGGCGGATCCGCAGGGTCAGCTCGGTGTCGAGCCGGGCGCCATCGCGGGGGACGACGAGGAGGACCAGGCGGGCGCCCTCGTCGCGGCGCTGTTCGACCGCCATCGCCTCGGCGACCTCCGGCACCTCGCGCAGCGCCTGGTAGATCTCGCTCGGGCCGATGCGGACGCCCTGGATGTTGAGGACGCCGTCGGAGCGGCCGTGGATCCGCGCCTGGCCCTCGGCGTCGAACTCGACCAGGTCGCCGTGCGTCCAGACGCCCTCGTTGGCGGCGAAGTAGGCGGCGTGGAAGCGGCTGCCGTCCTCGTCGCCAAGCAGGCCGAGCGGTCGCGAGGGGAACGGGTTGCGGCAGACCAGCTCGCCGACGTCCCCGTCGGTCGGGGTCGCCTCCGTCGCCAGCGCCCCGACGTCGAGCCCGAGGCTGCGGCACTGGATCCAGCCGCGGCGGACCGGCAGGTCCGGGTGGCCGAGGATGAAGCAGCCGACGATGTCGGTGCCGCCGGAGATCGACTGCAGCTTCACCGGGCCGACCTCCTCGGCGACCCAGTCGTACTGCCAGTCGCGCAAGACTGAGCCGGTGGAGAGGACCGAGCGCAGCGCCCGCGGCGGGTCCTGCCGGCGCGGTGAGTAGCCGCTGTCCTGGCAGAGCTGCAGGTAGGGCGGGCTGGTGCCGAAGACGGCGACGGCCTCCTCGGCGACGATCTTCCAGAGCGTTTCCGGTCCGCTCAGCGGCCCGTCGAAGACGACGACCCGGGCGCCGCAGGCGAGCGCCGAGAGCTGCCAGTTCCACATCATCCAGGCGGCGCTGGTCTGGAAGAAGAGGGTGTCGGCGGGCCCGAGGTCGCCGTGCAGGCGGTGCTCCTTGAGGTGCTCGACCAGCGTCCCGCCGGCGCCGTGGACGATGCATTTCGGCGCCCCCGTGGTGCCGGAGGTGAAGAGGATGAAGAGCGGGTGGTTGAAGGGGAAACGTTCCCAGCCGTCGGCCAGCGGCTCGGGCGGGGGAGAGGCGAGCAGCTCCGTCAGGCGGAGGGTCGGCCCTTCGACGCCGTCCGGCAACGGACCGTCGTCGAGCGCGACCATCGCCACCAGGGTTGGAAGCGATGCGACGATCTCCGCCAGACCGGCGTGGCCGCTGGTAGCGAGGAGCAGCTTCGGCGAGAGCTGCTCGAAGCGACTGAGGATCGCCGCCGCGCCCATCTCCGGCGCGGCGCTGGAGAAGGTCGCGCCGAGGGTCGCCGCCGCAAGCGCGCCGACGATCGCCTCCGGCCCGTTGCTGGCGATCGCCACGACCCGGTCGTCGCTCCCGATCCCGAGGCCGCGCAGGTGGGCGGCCAGGCAGCGGACCTGCTCGCGCAGCTCGCGGCGGCTCAGCTCCTGGCGGGAGCCGTCTCCGCGGCGGGAGATGATCGCTACCCGCTCGTCGTCCCCCTCGCCGCGCGGCTCGAGCAGGTTCTCCGCGTAGCTGAGACGCAGGTTCGGGAAGAAGGTGGCCGCCTCGCACTCGTCGCTCGTGCAGACGGGCTCGGGGTCCCCGTCGCGGAGGGGATCGGCCCACTCGACGAAGAGGCGCCAGAACTCGCGGAAGCTCTCAACCGACCAGGCATGGAACTCCTGCGGGCTCGCGAAGCCGCGCCCGGGGCTCGATTCGCAGTGGGCGACGAACCCCGAAAGCTGCGATTTACCGGAATTTGCGGGAAGTGCGGACGGTTCAGTCATGTTCGGTTTTTTGACTAAGGCCTGACATTTGTAAAGCCGTCCCGTTGAGTCTGTGCACGTGCAACGGGCGTCGTGGTCGCTGACTGGTCGTCTGCGGCGCCCGTTTCACGTGATGTCACCCGGACGCCAACTCCTGAGAGAATGGCGCAGATGGAGTCTTCGCGCCCCTACGACTTGGTTCTTTTCGGGGCAACCGGCTTCACCGGCGGGTTGACCGCCGATTACCTCGCCGCCAACGGACCCGCCGAGATGAAGTGGGCGCTGGTCGGCCGCAGCCGCTCGAAGCTCGAGGCCGTTGCTGCCCGGCTCGCCGCGACCGCGCCGCAGGCGCCGGCGCCGGAGATCGTCGAGGCCGACGCCGGCAACGCCGAGGCGATGCGCAGGGTCGCGGAGTCGACCCGGGTCGTCGTCACCACCGTCGGCCCGTACGTCCTCTACGGCGGGCCGCTGGTCGCCGCCTGCGCGGCCGCCGGGACCGACTACTGCGACCTCACCGGCGAGCCCGAGTTCGTCGACCGCACCTGGATCGACCACCACGCCGAGGCTGAGCGCACCGGCGCCCGCATCGTCCACTGCTGCGGCTTCGACTCGATTCCCCACGACCTCGGCGCCTACTTCACGGTCAAGCAGCTGCCCGAGGGCGTGCCGCTGACCGTCAACGGCTACGTCCGCAGCAACGCCGAGTTCTCCGGCGGCACCTTCCACTCGGCGATCAACGCCTTCGGCCGCGCCCGCCAGACGCTGGCCGCCGCCAAGGCGCGCCGTCAGGCCGAGCCCCGGCCCGGCGATCGCAAGATCCACTCGGCCCCGGCCCGCGTCCGCCGTATGCCCTCGCTCGGCGGCTGGGCGGTGCCGCTGCCGACGATCGACGGGCCGATCATCCTCCGCTCCGCCGCCGCGCTCGACCGCTACGGGCCCGACTTCACCTACGGCCACAACATGCTGGCCAAGCATCTGGCAACTGTCGGGGCGCTCGGGGCGGGCGTCGGCACCGGCTTCGCCCTGGCGCAGCTACCGCCGACTCGCAAGCTGCTGCTGAAGATCAAATCCCCGGGCGAGGGTCCGAGCGTCGAGAAACGAGCCAAGAGCTGGTTCAAGGTCGTCTTCGTCGGCGAAGGCGGCGGAGAGCGCGTCGTCACCGAGGTCAAGGGCGGCGACCCCGGCTACACCGAGACCTCGAAGATGCTCGCCGAGTCCGGCCTCTGCCTGGCCTTCGACGAGCTGCCGCAGCGCGCCGGCCAGCTGACCACCGCGGTGGCGATGGGCGACCCCTTGCTCGACCGCCTGCAAAAGGCCGGGATCACCTTTAGCGTTGTCGAAACCACGAAAGGCGGGTAAGCAGCCGGCATGGACGATCAACAAGCACTCGAGCGCATCAACCAGCTGGTGGAGGAAGAGGAGAAGCTTCTCCATCGCCACGAGGGCGAGGGCCTCGACGACGACGAGCACGCTCGCCTGCAGGAGATCGAACTCCAGCTCGACAAGACCTGGGACTACCTACGCCAGCGCCGCTCCCTGCGGGAGGCCGGCGACAACCCCGACGATGCCAGCGTTCGCGACGGCGGCACCGTCGAGGGCTACGAGCAGTAAGACGCCCGAACCCCGCCCGGCCGGTTACCCTTCCCAGGTCTCCCGGCGCCTTGGCGGAGTGGCTACGCAGCGGCCTGCAAAGCCGTTTACACCAGTTCGATTCTGGTAGGCGCCTTCGGCTCTGGCAAGCGATATCCCACTTGCCAGAGCCGTTTATGCGGCCTTTTCAGGCCGCTGTTTCGTCCGGCTGAATCCGGCTGTTGGCGATTATCTGGATGTAAAACTGGCCCATGACTGGCCCACGCTCGGGATCATTCAGCGAGTATCGGGACGGTCCCCCGCGGTGCCTGGGGCGGGATGTTGCCCAAGCGGCGATACTTGGATCGCGGGAATGGAGCGCTCGGACGCCGAACTACGAGCCTGGGCTCATGAGCACCTTGCCTACGAGGCCGGGATGCTGCTTCATACCTACGGGGCGGCGACTAATCCAAATCTGGATCCGGCAGATCGCAATGCGCTGATCGAGTCATTTGCTGTTCACGTCCGTTGCCTTCGCGACTTCCTGTGGCGGGACCATCGGATGAAAGAGCAAGATGCGCTTGCAAGCGACTTCTGTGCTCCGAACATTTGGCCGGTCGCGAGGGGTCACTTCCCTCGGCCCTGGCGGAGATCGAGGGTGAACGAAACCGAATCGGCAGGGAGATCGTTCACCTCACTTACCATCGTCTCGATATCGACGCTGAGTCCAAGGCTTGGCGAATGCGGGAGATTCTGCAAGCAATCCTTGAATGCCTAGCGCGCTTTGCTCACACCGCCGATCCTCGGCGCATCACTGGGGAAACGCGACAGGCTCTCGCGTTGATGACTCGTCTCGTTCCCTAAGGATGGAGAGCCCCTTCGTATCGGGCCATACATTCCTGGCTGGAGCCGTGCGACTGGCTCGATCCAGGCCGGCGATTACGCGGGGGGAACCATTCCGTTCCCTGGATTCTCGTCGGCAGATGCGAATGAAGATGCAGGCAATTCGAGTGGCTAAATACGGGGAGGAGAGAATTGGGGGAGCCAAATCTGGCTCTGTCTCTCCCCTTCTGCGAGGCAGATCGGGTTCCGGTTTTCGCTGTTCGTATCCGACCAAGGTCGAGGCCTGACTGGGGCATCACTGGCGCATTACGCTCAGGGTGGTTTCTCCGGAGCGTCTACGACCCGCCACTCAAAGGGATAGCCCTACAGGATCTCCACAACAACGGCTGCGGCGAAACAAAGCAAGCTCATGTAGGCGAACCAGTCGAGGACGGCTAAGCACCAATAGCCAAAATTGCTGCCTGCCTTTGCAACGGATGAAGATCCCGGAAGGTCTACGCCCTCAGGGCTATTTGCGAACCAGATCGAGCCGAACACCAATGCCCCTAAAGCGGCAAACCCAAGACGTGCCCAGAGCGTGAAATTCATTAAGGCCAGTAGAACAAAGACCACGAAATAAATCAGGGTCATCTCGACGCTGTGCCGCTTCCAGATTTCGGCAACAGAAGGAAATTTTGGCTCAGGGCCGAGCTGTATCCCGTGCTGGTCGCCCCACCTCATCCGACGTTCTCCGGTCCATACGAATCCATAGATGGTGGCGAGGTAAAGAAGACCGCTCGCAATTAGACCGATGATCAAGAAAGTCAACCCTGCTCCCTCTCGTGCTCAGGGGATGATCGGATACACGGGCTGGGGCGTCGGGGTCCAAGTCGGCGTTGGGAGGAACGTTCCAGGAGACGGAGTTGGTCCCATGGGGGTATACGGCGGCACGATGACACTGGGCTCGTTGTCCTTGTATTCGAGTTCGCCTCCTACTTCTTCGCATGGGAAAAACGGATTCGTCGACGCAATGATTTCTTCTTCGCATTCTGGTCCATCCCAATGGATCTCAGGCAGGATCTTCTTCACCAGCTTTACGAAGTCCGTTGCGCGATCCCGGGCATATTCCTGGGTCGGTGGAGAACAGGCAAATATGCAGATCGGGGTCCCAAGGAATACATCGCGACCGTTTAGGTCGTAGCGGTTCAGCGGATTGTCCCAGGCGTATGGGTAGCCATTGAAAGAGATCCCGATCCCGAGATGACCAAGCACCGGGTCCTCGGATGCAAATGCGCCGAAGTTGCGAGCGTAGGAGCGAGCACCCATCTGGATCATGCCGCTGATCGGATCAGCTGGCCGCTCCCATGCTCCGAGGTAACCCATTTCGATGCTTGGGCCTGAAAGCTGGTCGCCCCATGGATCGAAGCTCTGGCGCGATTCGACTTCGCCGGCATTGCCCGCGATTGCCGTCACATCGCCGTGCCCGTCGATCATCGGAAAGCTCGTCGCTTCCCCGGAGCGCTGCTCGACAAGCCCCCCGGCACCCTGCACATAGCTCGTCGCCATTTCGCCTTCGCCATCTGAGATGTAGGTAGACACGTCGGTGAGATCCCCGTAGTGGAAGACATCGATTTCTTCCCCGGATTTCCGTTCGCTCAGTCGCTCCAACCCGTCGAAAGCGTAGGCGGCATTGCCGCTGGACCCTTCCACTTTGGCCAGATGGTCGAACGGGTCCCAGGCGAAGGTGGTTTCTTCGGTGCCGTTGATCTCTCCAGTCAGCCGCCCGTCGCCGTCGTAGCTGTAGGTGGTGCCGGTGGAGGATTCCGTCGGCTGGTTCAGGGCATTGAAGGTGTAGGTGATGCCGCCCGCTTCGGTCCGGTTGCCGGCCGCGTCATAGCCGTAGCTGGTCGTGCCTTCTCCGGGCGGATCGAATTCGATCAGGCGATCGAGCGCGTCGTAGGCGTAGCCCGTTTCGGTTTCGAGACGCTGGTCGGTCTTGCTCGTGACGTTGCCGGCTGCGTCGTAGCTGTATTTCAGCGATTCGAGGACGGCAAGCGGTTCGGCCGTTTTCGAGTTCGTTTCAGCCAGACGACCGGCTTCGTTGTAGACGTTGGTGGTCGTGACGCCGTTGGGGCGAGTCACTTCGGTCAGATCGCCCTCGGGGTCGAAGGCGAAGCCGAGCGCTTTGCCCTGAGGATCGGTGAGCGAGGTCATCCGACTGAGTTTGTCGTAGCCGTATTCGAGCGTCCCTCGGCCGTCCACCTGTTTGAGCAGGTTCCCCCGCGAGTCGTAGCTGCGCGCGACCGACTGGCCTCGCCCATCGTTGATCGAGCTGGGGCGGCCCTCTTCGGTGTAGCCGATTTCGATTTTGTGCCCTTCGGCGTCGGTGGCGCTGGTGCGCCGGTCGGCGGCGTCGTAGCCGTAGGAGCTAAGGGTCGATTCGCCGCTGCTGATTTCGGTCAGGCGGTCGGCGGCGTCGTAGCCGTATTCGAGGCTGTCGAGGGAGGTCGTCCGAGTCAGCAGATTCCCGGCCGGGTCGTAGGTGAAGCTGGTCTGCTTTTCCAGCGGCTGGGCGACTTCGATGAGCTGGCCGAGTTTGTCGTAGCCGTAGCTCGTCGTGTTGCCCCGGGGGTCTTTGACCGAGGTGAGGTCGCCGCTTGGGTCATAGCCGTATTCGGTGTTGACCGACAGCGGCTCGTGGGCTTCGCTCATCCGGTCGAGCAGGTCGTAGTCGTAGGTGGTTTCGTTGCCGCGCGGATCAAGCAGGCTGGAGCGGTTCCCGCGCGCGTCGTAGCCGTATTTCCAGATTTCGCCTTCGGGGCGTTTGACTTCGGTCAGCTGGTTGGCGAGGTTGTAGGCATAGCTGGTTTCCTTGCCGCGCCGGTTGACGACTTTGCTCGGCCTCAGGTTGCCGTTGTAGCTGAGTTTGGTTTCCTGGCCGAGCGGGTCGACGTAGGCGGTCGGCCGCTCCATCGCATTGCGTTCGATTTTCCAGATGCCTTCGGCCGGATCGGTTACCTGCGTCGGCAGGCCGTTGCCGTCGTAGGCGTATTTGGTTTTGTGGCCTTCGGGAGTGGTGCGGGCGAGGAGGTCGCCGAGGGCATTGCGTTCGAGGGCTTCTGCTTTGAGGCCGGGGAGGGTCTGTGAGATCAGGTAGTTGCGGCTGCTGTATTCGAAGCTCGTTTTGTGGCCCAGGGGATCGGTGGCGCTCAGCTGATTGCCGCGGGTGTCCCAGGCGAATACAGATTTGTGTTTGTTGGGATCGGTTCGCGTCAGTGGCTGCCCGCTGGCGTTGTAGGTGAAGGTGGTTTCGCCGCCTTCGGGATCGGTGATCTTCGTCAGGTCATTGGCACCGGACCATTCGTAGCTCCAATCGCTGCCCCGCGGGTCGGTGAGATGCGTAAGCCGGTTGTTGGAGTCGTATTCGTAGCCCTGTTCGCCCCCCTCGGGGTCCGTCACCGACGTCAGATTGCCCGCCCCATCGTGGCCGAAGGTCCATTTGGCCCCGCCGGGCGCGATGATCTTGTCGACGTTGCCGGCGGTGTCGTAGCTGGTCGTCGTCGTGTGACCGAGCTGGTCCACTTCGGCTATCACACGATCTTGGCTGTCGAAGCCGTAGGCGATCTCCCCACCCTCGGGTTCGGTGACGATCGTTTCGCCTTCTTTGTATTCGAGGGTCCAGAGGTTTTCGAGACCGTCGCGCTGTTCGACAATCCGTCCTTGGCCGTCGTAGGTGTTTGTGAGGATCACATTCCCCCGCGGGTCCTTGGTCGTTGTCAGCCGGTGGGCGGTGTCGTAGGTGTATTCGGTCACGCCGCCGAGGACGTCGGTGACCGTCGACAGGTCGCCGGCGGTCGAATAGCCGTATTTGACTTCGCGGCCGGTGGAGTCTTTGACCGCCGTGATGTGGTTGGAGCCGTTGTAGGAGAAGGTGAGCGTTTGCGCTGACGGGTCGGTGATCGTGGCGAGGCGGCCGTTGGCGTCATAGCCGTAGGTCGTTTTCAGTCCGTGGTCGTCGGTGATATTTGCGATCCGGCCGCTGGCGTCGAAGCGGTAGACGGTGCGATCGAGGGTCGTCAGCTGGAAGGTGCCTTCAACCTTGGCAAGGGTGCTCGTCACGCCCGAGGGGGAGGTGTACCCAGATTCGGTTTTGCTGAAGACGTCTTGGCGCCCGTCCTGGCGTTGGATGAGAACCGAGCCGGAAGCGAGCTCGGTCGCGCTGGCCAAGCCGGTCTGCGACCAGCCGGTCCCGAGTCCGGCGTCGATGCTCGATCCGGAGTCATAGGAGCGGGTGAATTCCAATGGCAGGTCGCTCTTGTTGGTAAGCAGCAGGTCGCGATGGGAGTAGCTGAGATGGCCGGTCGCGAGGCTGACGGGGTCGGCTCCCTCGCCGCACTGTGATTCCCCGCCGCGACAGGCGCCGTCATCCTCGGGCGTCGGCGCCGCCGGTTTCCATTCGACGTTCGTGGTGACGGAGTCTCCGCAACCGGCCGGCTTCGGGCCGCTGGTGCAGCCCCAATCGTTGTTCGGGGCTGCGAGTTTGCCGGTGCCGGAGTAGGAGAGACCGCCGTTGTTCCCTCGAAAGCGGTTTCGTTCGATTTTCGGAGCTCCGGATTCGGTGACCTTGATCGCGTAGGGGCCATTCGCCCTGAACGTCGAATTCGTGACTTTGGGCGACACGCCTTTGATTTCGATTGCGCCTAGCCCGCTCCCGGCGCTGCAGCGGGAGACTTCCATGTGGTCGAGGACAGACCCTCCGCTGCCCGCTTCCAGGCGGATGTAGCCGCAGTTGCCGGTCGAGGTCTGGGGTTCGAAGCTCACCGGATTCGCCGTCGTCCCTTCGGCCTTGAGCGTCCCCTGTACTTTCATCCAGCCGCCGAGCAGCCTGAGGCCTGGCTTCATGGTCAAGGTCGACCCACCGTTCACGGTGAGAGTGCCTTCAAGGCGCAGAACGCCGGACCCCGGTTCCCACGTCACCGATTTGTTCAGACTTCCCCCAAAAGCGATCTGATTGGTGCTGGGGCCTCCGGTGTTGGCGAAGACGACGTTGTTGGCGATGTCGGCGGGGACTTCGGAGTTTTTCGGGCTGCCGTTGTAGTAGATGCCTTGGGTCGCGGAGTTGTTGGCCACCACGTTGTCGCCGAGGCTGGTGGCGACGACGGGTCCGGCGCTCGGTTCCACGAAGATGGCGGCGCTGCCGGTCTGTTTTTCGACCCAGTTGTCGTGAAAGTTGAGGCCGAGCGTTTTGCCGCCGGTGGCGAAGTAGACCGATTTGCCACCAACGATCAAGTTGTTGGCGATCTCCGGCGCGCTTTCACCCGTCGTGTAGATGGGCCAGCCGGAGGTTTCGCGGATCGTCGAGTTGGTGATCCGCGGCGAGGAGTTTTCGATCTTGATCGCGTAGTCGGTCGAGCCCCCGCCTGCCCGTTTGAGTTCGACGTGGTCAAGCACCGAGGCGCTGCTCCCAGCCTTGAAGAGTATCCCGTTCCAGGTGTCTGGTTCCGAAGGAGGCTTGAAGGACACCGGCGCTTCGGCGGAGCCTTCGGCTTTCAGCGTGCCGAGAACTTCGAGCGAGCCGCCGCGAAGCGTTACGCCGGATTTCATCGTCAGGGTGACGCCGCCGGGGATCTTCAGCTTGTCCAGCAGGTAGAGGGAGGCTGGCATCGGCGCTTCCCAGGTCGCTGATTTGCTGAGCACGCCGGCGAAGGCGACGTCGTTGCTGTGGGGTCCCCAGGTGTTGCCGAAGGCGATGTTGCTGCCGATGTCGGCGGGGATTTCCGAGTTGTTGGACGCGCCGTTGTAATAGATCGCCTGGCCCGCCGTGGTGTTGGTGACCACGTTGTCGCCGAGGCTGGTGGCGACGACCGGACCGGCGCTCGGTTCGACGAAGACGGCGGCGCTGCCCCACTGTTTTTCGACCCAGTTGTCGTGGAAGTTGACCCCGAGGGTTTTGCCGCCGGTCGCAAAATAGACGGCCCTGCCCCCGCTGATGAAGTTGTCGGCGATCTCCGGTGCGCTTTCGCCGGTCGTGTAGATCGACCACCCGGTCGTATCGACGATCTTCGAGTTGACGATCCGGGGCGAGGAGCTTTCGATCTTGATCGCATAGCTGGTCGAGCTGTTGCCCGCTCTCTTGACTTCGACGTGATCGAGCACCGAAGAACCGCTCCCTGGCTTGAAGATGATCCCGCCCCAGGTATTCGATTCGGTGGACGACTTGAGGATGACCGGCGCTTCCGCGGTGCCTTCGGCTTTCAGTCCGCCCAGGATTTCCAATGAGCTGACAACGACCTGGGTGCCCGGTTCGGCCGTGAGCGTGACGCCGGGTTCGACTTTGATCGAGCCGCCCGTATATGGGCTGCCCGCCGCGGTCAAAGTGGTATTCGCCGAGATTGTCCCGGGAAGGACGGTGGCTGAGGCGGGCGCGGCATAAGCCATTACGGCCATAACCCCAGTTAGGGCAATTAGCCCGACCCGATGGGCAAGAGAAGGTGCCACGCGTGGCGCTGAGTCGAAAGAGGCTTCCTCCCCAATGCTGCGGCTGGCGGTGGCAAGCCTGATGATGAACAGCAGGCCGAGGGCCACGTGGACCACGACCTTCGAGAGGGGACTGCGGGTGCGGCGGACTCGCTTGTGCCTACCGGTCGGGCTTACCTCGGCCATTTTGCACTCCCGATCCACTGCTCCCCCTGTCGTTAAGAATTGGACGAGCCAGAGAGCTGCGCTCTCTGGCTATCGTTGACAGCGCCTCTCGCCGCGTTGCGCTCTCTGTTCACCGCTCCCCCCTGTCGCTCGGAAATGGACGATTAGAGGGAAAGGACCCCCTGGCTGACGGCGAGTACCCAACAAGGTCGGGACCTATTTGTGAATACCTAGTTTTATAATGTTCCTAACCGAAGCGGTAGAGATTGTTTACTCGATGGGCATTGCGTCAAGCACTGACAAGCGGCGCAATAGCAAGCCAAAAGACGCGAAAGACAAGCGCGTTTGACAAATCGTCCATCGCGTTCCAGGAAATCCACTCACGCCCCAACGGGCAACCCTGCTGTCCTAGCCCTACCGCTTTGGTTCTAGACGTTCTGGTTCTTTCCCCGGAGCATTGCGGGCCATGCCTACGAACGATCCAGTGGTGGCCTTCGGAAAGCGGGTGCGGGAAGCGCGCGAAGCTCGACGCTGGACCCAGGAGGAGCTCGCGGATCGATCCGGTCTCACCTCCGTTCAGATCTCCAGGGTTGAGCGTGGAGCCAGGGAGATCCGACTCACGACCCTGCTGCGTCTGATCGATGCCCTCGGCGTCAAGCCCGACAAACTGCTCCGAGGGCTCTTAGCCGGCGCTCGATAGATCGCCAAGAAGCTGGTCGCAGGTGAGGCGAATAAGCCCGGTTCGCTTCTCCCATTCCTGCATCACCGCTTGTTGTTCAGAGATCTCGTGGTCCTCGGCCTCGGCGCGCCGCCTGAGGCGCTCCATGCATCGTCGGAGGACCTCGGGAGGAGATTTCAGCTCGATCGTCCCGGCGCCCTTTTCGCCCCATCCAAGATCGTCGGCCAAGAGCCGGAGGTAGTCGGAATATTCGTCCGCAAGCCTCTGGGCTAGGTCGAACTCGCTTTTCTCGATCGCGATCAGAAGGTCTCCGACCCCGGTGAGGCAGGCGAGTATCTCCTCGTAGAGAACGGCTCGCTGATCGCTCGTGATGGTGAAGTTGGGCATATCGGATCGAGATGGGATCCCGGCTGAGGGCGCTCGCGCACTATTCCCCTGTCCCGCGAGCGCCCTCTTATTGGGGTGGCCGGGCTTGCCGAGTGCTTTGGAACAGGGTCAACCGCAGCACTTTTCCCTCGTGGCAAGTGCGTAAGCAGCCTTCACTCCCCGGATGGCTCTCCGATCAGCAAGAGGGCCTCTCGACCTTTTGCCGTGGCCCGGAAGGAGCGGCCCTCGGGTGAGGCGCCCACGCCCTCCACCAAACCGCTCCGGTCCAGCACCCGGACGTGATAGTTGAGCTGGCTAAGGCTCAGAGGTTTCGAGGTGATGCCGAGCCCAAAGGCCTGCCTTGCGGAAAGCGTGTTGCCGGCTCCCAGGACACGGAGAAATCCGACGCGAGCCGGATGGCTCAAGGCCTGTGTGATGCGGGGCTCTACGGAGGTTGGCTGGTCTTTCATCCGGTTCAGGTCCTCGCGGTCCAAAAGGCCGCAACGATGTGAAGGCACTCTAGGTACCTAAACCAAATGGTTCACTAGCAATCCGGTGACCAATCCCCGGACGGCACATGCTCGGTCGACTCGAACGCAGCGATGTAGACCGTGAAGATCACCGGCTCCTCTTCTGAGGCGGCGAGGCGTGCCCGAGCTTTGTCTTGCTCGCCCAGAACCTCATAGAACAAGGCATCGACGGCGGCGATTGCCTGTTCCCAGCCGGTCTCATCCAGGACGAAGGGCGTCCACGTCAGATGCCGGTCGGCCCGAGAATCGAAGGTACCAGCATCCATCGCCTCTCGAACCTGCTCGGCGAGCTGTTCAAAAATGCGCCAGCTGAAGGTCTCCCGGATGGGATCCTCAACCTGCGCCCAGCTCTGCGTGTCGAAGATCGCCGGCCTCGTGGCCCTATAGATCCTCTGCACCCCGCCTCTCCGTTTTCCCCCCGTCTTCTCTCCGACCTTCTTAAGCCACCCGTTCTCGGCGAGCATCCGGAAGCGACGAGAGATTTCCGGGACATCGCCGCCTCCGAACTGCTCGGAGAATTCCGAAGCGCTCATCTCCCGCAACCCCAGCTCGGTGACGATCTTGAGGTTGATCTCGCTGCTGAAGACACGGGCCAGACGCGTCGTGAACTCGCTGGCCTGATCTGGATCGAGGGGGGCAGGGGGCGGCAGATCGAGGCCTGAGCGATTTCGCTCTCTCTTCGGCGAGTCGAAGGCGGCCAAGGCAACGGCAGCGTGAATAGGGGACTCATCGGAGCGGTCGATCCTCACCCGAGCGTCGACCCGCTCCTCGAAGAGCGATTCGAAAGTCCGATCCACGATTTCGAGAACGCGACGCCGACCTAGCTCGTCGAGGATCAGGGGGGTCCAAGTGAAGTGGCGCTCTGGTCGCTGGTCAAACGTCCCCGCCTCCAAGGCGGCTTTGACTCGCTCTGCGAACTGGGAGAAGATGCGCCAGCTGAACTCGGCTCGCACCGAAGCTGGTAGCTGGGCCCACGTTTCATTGTCGAAGACCGCTAAGCGCGGAGCCCGGTAGAAGTTCTCAACTGCTCCGCGCCGATTGCCTCCCGTCTCCTGGCGTACCAGGCGCAGCCAGCCTTGGTCGACGAGTCGCTTGAAGTGCCGATCAACCCGGCTAAGCGATCCGCCTCCATACGCGGCGAAGAACTGCGACGGGCTCATTTCCCGCTGAAACAGCTCCGTGACGATCTTGAGGCGTATGGGGTCGGCGAAGACGACGGCGAGCCGAGGAAAGATGCTCGCGGGAGAAGCGTCGATGCGAACTCTTGCCGTTTCGGTCGTCAACCCTTTCCTTCCGTCGGTCCAGAACTAACTAGTTATCAGCCGTTCTACCGGTATTCCGAGCCTAACCCCGCTGCTAGGTTTGCTTTTACTTTCCTTAAGCAAACCAAAAGGGGGTGAGGGGAATGAAGGTCGAAGCGACCGGGGCGGCCGTGCCGATGCTCTCTATCTCGAAGTCCGGCTGAATTCCGCTATGCCTCCCGCCTCGGCTCTTCGGCCGGGGCGGGATCAAACGCCCCCATCCCGTCATTCCCCTCCACCCCCCTTTGCTCTCGTTTTTGTGAAGTGAAAGCCCGCTTCTAACTTACCGGGTTGGTTTAGGTTAATTCTACGCTCAAGGTCTATCCGTCCATCCAGCGGACGGACCGGGAGTAGGCGATGTCCCCCCGCAACGGGACACCGCGAAAGTGGCGCCGCAGGCGAGCGGTTCGCTTGCGGCGCCGCAACAGCGGTGACACATCAGTTCAAATCGCGGAGGAGATCACCAGCGCAAAGATGACGGTTGGCGTCGAAGACCAGCCGCTCGACGTTCTTCCCGATCCCGGCCAGCACGACGCCGAGGACGAACAGGAGGCTGAAGGTCGAGGGCGCCCCGCCTTCATCGACCCACCTTCCGATCCCGACCCCGACCGGCCCGACCAGAAACGCCCCCAGCACGAGCAGCAGCATGAGTCGGTTCAGGCGGGCCGGCACACCACCTGCCCGCCCAGTCCCACGACCAACACGCAAAGAGCCAGAAGCCAAGCAACCACCCCAACCAGCAATCGAAGCCAGCAAAGCAAGAACAACCAGCGCCGCCAGCAGATAGATCCCTGCCTCAATGCCCCCACCGGCAGGGCCTAGAGCCGCGGCCTTACCGCCAACAGCAGAACCCCTCACGCACTATCACCCTCCGGTGATCTCTTTCAACAGTGCTGCCGTCTAGGGCGAAACCGCCGGGGCGCTCGCCGCTCTCATCGGACGGAGGGGGCATGTGCGCCCCAGAAGGCATTTCGGTCTCGTGGCCCACGAGACCGACACCGTGCAGATGGCCCCCGGCGGTGGCCCTCTTCGCATGGACCCGATGCACCGCCGCGCCGCGCCGGACAGCAAGGGCGTGGACCCGCGCACGATCCGAGGGCGGCGCTGATGCTCTCCATCGGCAAGCTCGGCCGAGGCCAGGAGGGCTACTACCTCGGCAAGGTCGCCGAAGGCGCGGAGGACTACTACTCCGGCGAGGCCGAGGCAGAGGGCTACTGGCTCGGGGACGCCGCCGAGGACCTCGGCCTCCAGGGCAACGTCACGCCCACGCAGCTGACCGGGATGCTGACCGGGGAAAACCCCGCGACTGGCGCGCCGCTCGGCTTCCAGCACGTCTCCGGCAAAGGGCCGGTCCCCGGCTTCGACCTCACCTTCTCCGCGCCGAAGTCCACCTCGGTCCTCTGGGCGCTCGGCGGCCACCCGGTCGCAGCCGAGGTCAAAGCCGCCCACGCCTCCGCCGTGGAGGCCGCCGTCGGCTACCTGGAACGGGAGGCCTGCTGGACCCGGCGCGGAGCGGGCGGGCGGGAGTTCGTCCAGGGCTCGGGCTTCCTCGGGGCGGGCTACGTCCATCGCTCCTCCCGCGCCGGCGACATGCAGATCCACACCCACCTGCTGATTGCCAACGCGACTCAGGGACCCGACGGACGCTGGACCCGCCTCTACCACCCGGCGATCTACGAACACGCCAAAGCTGCCGGGTTCATCTACGAGGCTCACCTGCGCGACGAGCTGACCCAGCGGCTCGGGGTCGGCTGGCGGAAGGTGGAGAACGGGATCGCGGAGATCGAAGGCTTCACCGACGAGCAGCTGCGCCACTTCTCCACCCGCCGCCAGGAGATCCTCGAGGCGGCGGGCGCGGGGGCCTCCGCAAGGTCTTTGCAGGTCGCCACCCTCGCGACCCGCGAGGCCAAGGACACCGACCTCACCACCGAGAGCCTGCGCGACATCTGGCGGCGCAAGGGCGAGGAGGTCGGCCTCAACCGGGAGTCGGTTCGCTCGGTCTGCGGCCGCGAGGCCGAGGTCTTCGGCGGGCAACTCAGCATCGCCGAGGTCGAAGCCGCCGTCACCGCGTACGCCTCCCATTTCGACCGCCGCGACGTGATCCAGGCGGTCGGCAACTGCCTGCCGCTTGGCGCGCCCGGGGCTGAGGTCGAGGGACTCGCCGACGGCTTTCTCGCCCAGGGCGCCGTGATCCGGATCGCGGAGTCACCCCGAGGAGACCGCTACACGACCCGCGCGATCTGGGAGCTTGAGCGGAAGGCGCTCGCCACCGTCGAGGAGATGGCGGCGATGTCCGACCGCGCCGTCGTCTCGGAGATCGTCGTCGGCCGGGTGCTCGCCGAGCGGCCGAAGCTGAAGGCCGACCAGCAGGCGATGGTGGAGCGGCTGCTGAGCGGGGGAGAGGGTGTCGTCGTTGTCGTGGGCGAGGCCGGGACCGGGAAGACCTACGCGGTTCTGGCCGCGGCCCAAGGATGGGCAGCCGAGGCGAAGCCCGCAGAGCTGCGGGTCGCGGCACCGACCTGGAGGGCCGCGAACGTCCTCCGCGCCGAAGGCCTGGAAGCGGAATCGGTCGCCCGCCTGCTCGCTCGGCTGGATCGCGCCGCCAGAGTCGGAGGAGAAGGGCTGCCGCGCCGCTCGGTGCTCTTGGTCGACGAGGCCGGGATGGTTGATTCTCAGAGCCTCGCGCGGCTGATCGACCGCGCCCAGGAGGCCGAAGCCAAGTTGGTGCTGATCGGAGACCCCGGCCAGTTGGGGGAGATCGAGGCGGGTGGCCTCTTTGCCTCGATCGCGCAGCGCACTGATCCCGTCGCCTTGGACGAAGTGATCCGCCATCACCACGACCTAGACCGCGAATCGGCAAAGCTGATCCGCGAAGGCGAGGGCCGCGAGGCGTTGGCCACCTACTTCCAGGAGGGACGGGTCGCGGTCGCCGACGACGCTCTGGCCCGCCGCGAGGCGATGGTCGCCGACTGGTGGCAGAGCTTCCAGCGCGAGGAGGACGCGCTGATGATCGCGAAGACGAACCGCGAGGTCGCGGCGCTGAATGCCTTGGCGCGGGAGCAGATGAAATCGGCCGGTCACCTCGGCGCGGACGAGATCGCGGTGGGGGAGACCCACTTCGCTGCCGGCGATCCGGTCATCACCAGAATCAACGACCAGGCCACCCAGATCTACAACCGCGAGCGGTGGGTCGTGACGGGGGTGGATAGGGAGTCCGGGACCGTGGAGTTAGTCGGAATCGACACCCGGGGGCGGGTGTGTGTCGATTCCGACTACTTGGGGCGGGAGAGGCCGAGGGACGGAGGCCCTGCCCTTGAACACGCCTACGCCGCGACGACCTACCAGGCCCAGGGGGCGACGGTGGATACGGCTTTCGTCATGGCCGACCCCTCGATGACCAGGGAGGAGTTCTACGTCGCCACCTCGCGCAGCCACGAGGGGACCTACCTCTACGCGACGCCCGAGGTCAACTTCGAGCGCGAGGAGTACGCGCCGCGCTCGGCGGGGCGCGAGGGTCTCGATCACATCGCCGAGGCCGCCGAGCGGGTCGGCGCTCAGCGCTCCGCCCACGACGAGGCCTT
>DASSYI010000038.1:0-5059 GCA_035703365.1 Solirubrobacterales bacterium | reverse complement strand
CCCCCACTCCTCCGGCAGCGCCAGGCCCGGCCACCCGAGCTCGGCCATCTCGTCCCAGTCCGGCTGCTCGAAGCCCTGCTCGCTCTTCGCCAGCTCGCGGATCCGCTCCGATTTGTAGCGGGCGGCGAGGAACTTTCTCGCCGTCGACTTGATCGCCTGCTGCTCGTCGTTGAGGTCGAAGTACATGGTTGAACGCGCCCCTACCGGAGCCGCGGCAGGCCCAGGACCCGCTCGGCAATGATGTTTTTCAGGATGTCGGTGGTCCCGCCCTCGATCGAGTTGGCGCGGGAGCGGAGGAAGCCGTACTGCCAGGCGCCGCCGGCGACCGCGTGCTCGGAGCCGCGGGCCAGCATCGAGTAAGCGCCCTCGATCTCCAGCGCCAGCTCGGTCAGGTCCTGGTTGATGTCGGCCCACTGCCACTTGCCGAGCGACCCCTCGGGACCTGGGATCCCCGACTGCATCGTCTTGGTCAGGCCGCGGTAGGCGTTGAGGCGCATCGTCTCCACCTCGATGTGGAGCTGTGCGATCCGCTGGCGGAAGTACTGGTCGTCGGCTGCGGTGCCGCCGTTGGCCGGCGTTTCCCGCGCCAGCTTCGAGAGCCGGCCGAGGCTGTTCTGAATCTGGGAGATCGCGCCGAAGGCGAGCCCGGCGCGCTCGTTCATCAAAGTCGTGATCGCCACCGCCCAGCCGTTGCCGACGCCGCCGACGACGTTGGCGTCGGGGACCCGCGCCTCCTCGAAGAAGACCTCGTTGAACTCGCCCTCGCCGGTGATCTGGACCAACGGCCGGGTCTGCACCGCGTCTTGCTCCATGTCCATCAGGAAGTAGGTGAGGCCCTGGTGCTTTGGCGCGTCGGGGTCGGTGCGGGCGACGAGCATGCACCATTTCGCGTACTGGGCGAACGTCGTCCAGACCTTCTGCCCGGTGACCACCCATTCGTCGCCGTCCTTGACCGCGCGCGTCTTCAGCGAGGCGAGGTCGGAGCCGGACTCGGGCTCGGAGAAGCCTTGGCACCAGATCTCCTCGCCGGTGAGGATCGGCTCCAGGTAGCGGGCCTTCTGCTCGTCGGTCCCGTGGGCGATGACGACCGGGCCGCCCATCGCGAGGCCGAGGACGTTCGCCGGGCTCGGCGCTTCCTGGCGCGATGCCTCGGCGGCGAAGATCGCCTGCTCGATCATCGTCGCGCCGCGGCCGCCGTACTCCTTCGGCCAGGAAATCCCGGCCCAGCCGGCCGCATGGAGCTGGAGCTGCCACTCGCGCCGGAAGGCCATCACCTCGTCGAGGCCGGCCTCGGGCTCGGGTCCGGGATAGTTCTCCTGCAGCCAGGAGCGAACCTCTTCGCGGAACTCCTCCTCCGATGGCGACAGCGTCAGATCCATCGGAGGGGAGCATATAGAGATCGCCTGGCCGGTCAGCCAGGCGATCTCAGGCGATCAAAGCGGACACTTCACGCCGTATTCCTGCGCTTCGGTGGCGAAGGCGGTGAGCGATTCGGAGCTGGAGATCGCCGCGGAGTCGGCTTCGATGTCGGCGATGGCCTTCGAGCGGTTTTCCATCATCGTGTTCACCGTCTTCTCGTCGCCCGCTGGAGCCCCCAGCGCTTCGAGCTTTTGGAGCTCCTCTTTCATCAATGGGACGAGCGAGCCCTGGATCAGTTCTTCCACCTTTGCTTCATTGACCGAGCCGTCAGCGGCTTGCAGTTCCTTCCGCTCCGGAGCCACTTCGGCATTCCATTCTTTCTTGCGTTCCGCGCAGATCTCGTCCGCCTTCTTCACGAACTGGGCTTTGGTCAGGGTGGCCGTCGAGTCCGCCGTCGACCCGGTTTCGTCGCTGCCTCCGCCACAACCCGCCCAAAGAGCGGCGACCGCCGCGAAACCAACGATCGCCAGAATCAACTTGTGCACAGCTCTGCCCGCCTCCGAATAGTTTGACTAATCGGAAGAGCTATAGGCGATCAAGCATGCGGAAGTCAACGACGCGCATAAATGCGAAAAGAAAAAGGGGCGCCCGCGGCGCCCCTTCCCACCTGAGGGAATCCCGCCCTATTCCTGGCCGCAGACCTTGAAGCCGTACGCCTCGGCCAGCTGGTTCGGCTTCTCCAGCGTCTTTTCTTCGAAGACCAAGCTCGGATCGTCTTCGATTTCGCCCGTCGCATCTTCCAGCGCCACGACGATCTCTTCGACCTTGTCCTCGTCGCCTTCGGGCGCGCCCAGGGCGTCGAGTTCTTCCGCCTGCTGATTCAGGCTGGGGACGAGCACCTCGGCGACCGCTTCCTCCAGCTGGTCTTTGCTCGCTTTTTCAAGCGTGAAGCCGTTTTCCTCGGCGAATTCTTCCGCTTCGGTTTCGTTCGCTTCGTTGGCTTCCTTGCAGATCGTGTCGCCCTGCTTGATGAACTCCGTCTTCGTCAGGGTGACGGTGGCGCTGTCGGTGGTCTCGTCGCCGCCGCCGCAGCCGGCGACAAGGACGGCGAGCGCCAGCATGGCGGCGAGCGCCAGGAGAGATGCCTTCTTCAAGTTGGCTCCTATGAATCGAGATGGACGAGCCAGGGACGCTACCCCCTACCCCGGTCCCTTCCTCAGACCCGCTGGATCAGCGTGCCGGTGCCGAGCCCGCCGCCGCAGCACATCGTCACCAAACCCATCTCCTTGTCGGAGCGCTCCATCTCGTGCAGCAGGGTGGTGATCAGGCGGGCGCCGGTCGAGCCGAGCGGGTGGCCGAGGGCGATCGCGCCGCCGTTGACGTTGACCCGGTCCATGTCCGGCTCGAGCTCTCGACGCCAGGCGCCGACGACGGAGGCGAAGGCCTCGTTGATCTCGACCAGGTCGATGTCGTCCATCGTCATCCCGTTGCGTTCGAGCAGCTTCCGGGTCGCCGGGATCGGGCCGGTCAGCATGATCACCGGGTCGACGCCGACGGTCGTTTGGTCGAAGATCCGCGCCCGCGGCTTCAGCCCGAGGGCATCGGCCTTCTCCCGGGTCATCAGCAGCACCGCGGCGGCGCCGTCGGAGACCTGCGAGGAGTTGCCGGCGGTGATCTTGCCGTCCTCCTTGAAGGCGGGCTTCAGGGCAGAGAGCCCCTCGATCGTCGTCTCGCGCAGACCCTGGTCGGTGGCGTAGGTGTCGCCGTTGACCTGCATCGGCACCATCTCGCGGTCGAAGCGTCCCTCCTCGGTCGCCTTCGCGGCCAGCTGCTGGGAGCGGACCCCGAGCTCGTCGAGCTCGGAGCGGGGGATCTCCCACTGGTCGGCGATCATCTCGGCCGAGAGGCCCTGCGGAATCAGGTTGTAGCGCTCGAGCAGCTCCGGCGAGAAGGCGAAGCCGTGCTCCTGCATCACCGAGGCCGAGTCGGCGAAGGAGATGTGGCCCATGTGCTCGACGCCGCCGCCGATGGCGACGTCATGGACGCCGGAGGCGACCAGCGCCGCGGCGAAGTTGACCGCCTGCTGGGCGGAGCCGCACTGGCGGTCGACCGTCGTCGCCGGCACCTCCTGCGGCAGACCCGCCTCGAGCCAGGCGTTGCGTCCGATGTTGAGCCCCTGCTCGCCGAACTGCTGGACGCAGCCGGCGATCACGTCGCCCACCTCGTTCGGGTCGATGCCGGCGCGCTCGATCAGCTCGGCGTAGGTGCGGGCGAGGAGGTTAGAGGCGTGAAGATCCTTGTAGTAGCCCTTCTCGGGGTGACCGCGGCCGATCGGGGTGCGAACCGCCTCGACGATGACGACCTCGTTGCCGCCGAACTTCCCGTTGCCGTTGCCCATCACAGCCTCCGTTCCTCTCAAAGTTCATCGGCGCGCGTACGCGCAGCCACCTCCAGGGTAGCTGACTGACTGGTCAGTCAGCCAGGGCCCGGACACGCTGAGGCCGCGCGTCATCGCGGCGCGGATGCGTGATAGAAGCCCCGGCCAATGAGCTCTAACCAGGGGTACACGAGTCCGGGGATCGCGGGCAGCGGGGCGATAGCCACCGGTCTTGCCGCGGTCTCGACCACCACCGCAGACACGATCCTGCTCGCCCGCAGCGAGGCTTCGGCCTGGCGCGCGGAGGAGAAAGTGGTCGCCGCCTGCGCCAAGCTCGAGGGCGGCGACCCCTCGCGACTGCGGGTCACCACCGACCCCGCCGACCTCGCCGACTGCGACGTCATCGTCGAGGCGATCGTCGAGGAAGTCGCCCCGAAGGGTGAGCTGCTGAGCACCATCGCCGCGGCCTGCCCCGACGCCGACCTCGGCACCACGACCTCGTCGCTCAGCATCGCCGCGATCGCCGAGGCCGCCGGGGTCGACAAGCTCTTCGCCCTCCACGTCTTCAACCCGGTGCCGCGGATGAAGCTGATCGAGGTCTGCATCCCCGACGGCGCCGCCGCCTCGCGCGAGAAGGTTCTCGCCTGGTGCGCCGCGCTCGGCAAGACCGCGGTCGAGGTCCCCGACCAGGCTGGCTTCGTCGTCAACCGCCTGCTCTTCCCCTTCCTCTTCGAAGCAGTTCGCCTGATGGAGCGGACCGGGATGGAGGCCGGCGAGATCGACACCTGCATGAAGCTCGGCGCCGGCCACCCAATGGGCCCCCTCGCCCTGCTCGACTTCGTCGGCCTCGACGTCTCGCAGGCGATCGGCGACGCCCTCTACGCCGAGAACGGCGAGGACGCCAGCCGGCCCCCGGGCTTGCTGGTCGAGTTGGTCGGCGAGGGCAAGCTGGGCCGGAAGTCCGGCGCTGGGTTTTACAGCTACGACTGAGGTTCTTTTGGAGGGGGTCGGTGGGGGGTGCCTGGGAGCACCTCCGCCGGGCGAATCGGGGATAGCTGGCGCCTCAAAGCGCCCTGGCCCGGCTCCATGCTGAGTACCCAGTCACCCCCCACCGACCCCCTCCCCACCAACGAGCTCACGAAACGGCCGAGGTTCGAGCGAGCTTCAAAATACGCCCAGGGTTCGCAAGCTTTTTGAAAAAAGCTCTTGTGACCTCAGCCGAATTGATGATGCGTGTCGTAGGAGGGGTGGGTGCCCCTTCCACGAAGGCTCAAGAAGTCACGGTTGCGCCCTCAAGTCCGCCCCAGCTGCGCGACGGGCTTC
>DASSYI010000070.1:0-9666 GCA_035703365.1 Solirubrobacterales bacterium | reverse complement strand
CACGTCGAGGAGGAGCGCCCGATCGGCTCCGGCGAGGACTACGGCGCCGGAGCGTCTCCTCAACCCGCCTAGCTCTATCGTTCCGGCCTCGGCCGGAGTGGCGGAACTGGCATACGCGATCGACTCAAAATCGATTGCCCTTGCGGGCTTGTGGGTTCGAATCCCACCTCCGGCATCAATAGGGTGACGCCGTGAACACCGCCGCTGGGGAACTGCTCTGGGAGCCTTCGGCCGAGCTGGTCGAGCGCTCGCGGCTGACCGAGTTCAGGCGCTGGCTGGAGCGCGAGCGCGGCCTCTCCTTCGACGGCTACGCGGAGCTCTGGCAGTGGTCGGTCGACAACCTCGACGGCTTCTGGTCGGCGATCTGGGAGTTCTTCGACGTGCAGGCCGACGGCGATCCCTCCCCCGTCCTCGGCTCGCGCGAGATGCCGGGGGCGAGCTGGTGCCCAAATACGTCGCTCAACTACGCCGAGCACGTCTTCGCCGGCAAAGACGAGGACGAGGTGGCGATCCTCCACGCCTCCGAGCTGCGCGAGCTCGGCGAGCTGAGCTGGGGCGAGCTGCGCCGGCAGGTCGCGGCGACCGCGGCGGGGCTGCGCCGGCTCGGGGTGCAGCGCGGCGACCGCGTCGTCGCCTACGTCCCGAACGTGCCGGAGGCGATCGTCGCCTTCCTCGCCGCCGCCTCGATCGGCGCCGTCTGGTCGAGCTGCTCGCCGGACTTCGGCCCGGCCAGCGTCGTCGACCGCTTCGCTCAGATCGAGCCGAAGGTCCTTTTCGCGGTCGACGGCTACCGCTACGGCGGCAAGGACTTCGACCGCCGCGAGGTCGTCGCCCAGCTGCAGGAGGCGATGCCGAGCCTGGAGCGGACCGTCGTCATCCCCTACCTCGATCCCGACCCCGACATCTCCTCGCTGCGCGACGCAACCCGCTGGGACCAGCTGCTCGCCGAAGGCGACGGGGCGCCGCTGGAGTTCGAGCGCGTGCCCTTCGACCACCCGCTGTGGGTCCTCTACTCCTCCGGCACCACCGGGCTGCCGAAGGCGATCGTCCAGGGCCAGGGCGGGATCCTGCTGGAGCATCTGAAGAAGCTGAACCTCCACGTCGACGCCCACCCCGGCGACCGCCTCTTCTGGTTCACGACGACCGGCTGGATGATGTGGAACTTCCTCGTCTCCGGGCTCCTCACCCGGGCGGCGATCGTCCTCTACGACGGCAACCCCGGCCACCCGGACATGGGAACGCTCTGGGACCTCGCCGAGCGCGCCGGGGTGACGATGTTCGGGACCAGCGCCGCCTACATCGGCGCCTGCATGAAGGCCGGTCTGGAACCGGGCGCGGGGCGCGACCTCTCCGCCCTGAAGGCAATCGGCTCGACCGGCTCCCCCCTCTCGCCCGAGGGCTTCGACTGGATCTACGAGCACGTCGGCGAGGACACCTGGCTTTTCTCGACCAGCGGCGGCACCGACCTCTGCACCGCCTTCGTCGGCGGGGTGGCGACGCTGCCGGTCTACCGCGGCGAGATCCAGGCGCGCGCTCTGGGCGCGGCGGTCGAGGCCTGGAGCGACGAGGGCGAGCCGGTGGTCGAAGAGGTCGGCGAGCTGGTCGTCACCGAGCCGATGCCCTCGATGCCGATCTTCTTCTGGGGCGACGAGGACGGTAGCCGCTACCGGGAGAGCTACTTCGAGATGTTCCCCGGCACCTGGCGCCACGGCGACTGGATCGAACTGACGCGGCGCGGGACGGCGATCATCTACGGCCGCTCGGACTCGACGATCAACCGCGGCGGCATCCGCATGGGGACCAGCGAGATCTACCGGGCGGTGCTCGGGATCGAGGAGATCGTCGACGCGCTCGTGGTCGACGTGCCGCGGCCCGGCACCGACGGCTGGATGCCGCTCTTCGTGGTGATGCGGGACGGCGCCGAGCTCGACGACGGGCTGCCGCGGGAGATCGCCCGCCGGGTGCGCGAGCAGTGCTCGCCCCGCCATGTCCCCGACGAGGTCTTCGCGATCGACGAGGTCCCCCGCACCCTCAGCGGCAAGGCGCTCGAGGTGCCGGTGAAGAAGATCCTGATGGGGACGCCGGTGGAGAAGGCCGCCAGCCGCGACTCGCTGGCGAACCCGCGCTCGCTGGACTACTTTGTCGCGATGGCGAAGCGGCTCGCGGTCTGAGCGAGGATCCGGACGACGTACTCCGGTTCGTAGCGCACCTGCTCGTGCGTGAAGCGCAGCTGAGTGAGGCCGGCGGCGGTATGCGCCTGATCGCGCAGCCGGTCCCGCGCCTGCTCGGCCGGCGTGCGGTGGTAGCGGAGGCCGTCGGTCTCGACCACCAGGCCGAGGTCGGGCCAGTAGAAGTCGACTTCGAACTCGTTGACGATTTGGCCGGTGAGCGGCACCGGCAGACCGGCCTTGCCGGCGAGCGGCAGGAAGCGCCGTTCGAGTTCCTCTTTGGTGAGGCGGAAGGTGCGCCGGTCGAGGATCTTGCGCAGGACGGCGACGCCGCGTTCGCCAGCGCGTTCGTCGAGCGCGCGGCGCAGTTCAGGTGGGTGCGTGAGGTTGTACTTGTCCGCCTCGTTGATCATTCGCTCGACGCCAGGCCGATCGAGACGCAAGGACATATCGATGAGAGTCTGGATCGGGGTCGTGACCGGGATGCCGTACTCGGTCGTCACGTCTCGATCCTGGAGCGAAGGCCTCTGGTGAATCTGGAGCCCAGGGCGACTCCGGCGAGAAAGGCTGGGTAGAGAGAGCTCGACCAGATGACGTTTCTCAGGTCCGATCCGCCAGAGCGCAGCGGCGCTGGAGTGACCGAGAACGGCTCCTCCTCCACAGGCAAGGATGGCGGCCATCCATCGACCGTGATCGGTTACGTGTGACCGGCCCACAACGTAGACGCCGCGATGCAGCGGGTGAAGCCG
This sequence comes from Solirubrobacterales bacterium, assembly GCA_035703365.1. Lineage (GTDB taxonomy): Bacteria > Actinomycetota > Thermoleophilia > Solirubrobacterales > 70-9 > VAYN01. The sequence continues at coordinate 6,749 of DASSYI010000070.1, read as the reverse complement.
TCCCGTTCTGATGCGGTGATGGATCGCCTGGCGGGTGTATCCCACCTTCTGCAGCTGGTCGCTGGACACGACCCCGTGTTGATGCCGGGCCAGATTCCACGCCTCTCGTGCCATCCGAACGCGTTCTCGCCGCCGGTCATCCGACGACTGGAGAGTTGATCTCGTCATAGCGAGATTAAGTCGCCAGTCGTGGCAACTCTCCCCCCACCCAGCTTGCTTTTGGCGGAGGTTGCTTAGACCATGCCGAGGCCGCCGCTGACGCCCAGCGTCTCGCCGGTCACGTAGCTCGCGTCGTCGGAGGCCAGAAACGCGACCGCGGCCGCTACCTCCTCGGGCTGGCCTAGGCGGCCCATCTGGGTGGAGGCCCGCATCGTCTCGATGACTTTCTCGCCGATCTCGCCGAACTCCTTGGCGCCCATCAGCAGGGGCGTCTCGATCGGGCCCGGCGCGATCGCATTCGCGGTGACGCCGTAGCGGGCGGCCTCGCGGGCGATCGCCTTGGTGAAGCCGATCACGCCGGCCTTGGCGGCGCTGTAGGCGGCCGAGCCCTTAGAGCCGACCCGGCCCGCCTCGGAGGCGATGTTGACGATGCGGCCATAGCCGCGCTCCTGCATCCCGGGCAGCGCCGCGTGGGTGCAGTTCATCGTCCCGCCGAGGTTGACGTCCAGCGTCTGGCGCCACTGCTCCTGGGTGACGTAGACAAAGAAGCCGAAGTTGTCCATGCCAGCATTGTTGATGAGGATGTCGAGCTCGCCGACAGCGGCGACGGCGGCGCGCGCTGCCTCCAGATCGGTGACGTCGAGCTCGACCGCGTGGCCGTTGACCTCGCCCGCGACCTTCTCGGCCCCCTCGACATTGAGGTCGCCGATCCAGACCTCGGCGCCCTCGGCGGAGAGCCGAGCGGCGGCCGCGGCTCCGATGCCGCTCGCTCCCCCGGTGACCAGCGCCTTGCGTCCCTCCAGCCTCATACCGCCGGGAGCATAGACTGCGCGGCCGTGACCCCGGGCAGCGAACCGATCCCGATCATCGGCGGCACCGGCGCCCTCGGCGCCGGCCTGGCGCGCCGCTGGGCCAAGGCCGGCGTCCCGGTCGTCCTCGGCTCGCGCTCGGCCGAGCGCGCCGAGGAAGCCGCGGCGAAGATCCGCGCCGACCTCCCCGAGGCCGACGTCGCCGGGTTCGAGAACGGCGAGGCCGCAACCAAGGGCGAGATCGTCTTCCTCACCGTCCCCTTCCGCGCCCAGTCGGAGAACCTCAACAACCTGCGCGAGGCGCTGCGGCCCGGCCAGGTCTTGGTCGACTGCACGGTCCCGCTCGCCGCCGCGGTCAGCGGCAAAGCGACCCGCTCGCTCGGCGTCTGGCAGGGCTCGGCCGCCCAGCAGGCGCAGGAGATGGTCCCCGACGGCGTCACCGTCGTCTCCGCCCTGCACACCGTCGGCGCCCCGACCCTCGCCGACCTCGGCGCCGACCTCGGCGAGGACATCCTCGTCTGCGGCGACAAGAAGGCCGACAAGGCCCGCGTCGCCCGCCTGATCGAGCTGATCCCCGGCCTCCGCGCGGTCAACGCCGGGGCCCTGGAGATGGCCCGCATCGTCGAGCAGCTGACGCCGATGCTGATCTCGGTCAACACCCGCTACAAGGTGCACGCCGGGATCCGCCTCACCGGCCTCCCCGACGACGACCACTGGGCCTAGCGCCATGCGCGTCGCCCTCCTCGCCGGCGGCACCGGCGGCGCCAAACTGGCGGCCGGGATGCAGGAGGAGCTCGGCTCCGACCTGGCGGTGATCGCCAACACCGGCGACGACGTCGAGGCGCTCGGCGTCCACGTTTCCCCCGACCCCGACCTCGTCACCTACTGGCTCAGCGGCGAAATCGACGAGACCCGCGGCTGGGGGATCAAAGACGACAGTTTCACCACCTTCGAGCGCCTGAAGCAGCTCGGCGCCCCGAGCTGGTTCGGCCTCTCCGACCGCGACCTCGCCGCCTGCCTCTACCGGCGCGAGTTCGTCGCCGAGGGCGGGCGGCCGACCGACGCCCAGGCGCAGATCGCCCGCGGCCTCGGGGTCGAGGCCCGGGTCCTGCCGATGGCCGACACCCCGGTCCGCACCGAGGTGATCACCCCCGCCGGCCCCCGCGCCCTGCAGGAGTACCTGATCCTCGACGGCGGCCAACCGCCGGTCGAAGGCGTGCGGCTGGAGGGGATCGAGGCCGCGGAGCCGACCCCGGAGGCGCTGGCGGCGATCGCCGAGGCGGAGGCGATCGTCCTCGGCCCCTCCAACCCGGTGATCAGCATCGGCCCGATCCTCGCCCTCCCCGGCATGCGCGAGGCGATCGCCGCCTCCCCCGCCCCCGTCGTCGCCGTCAGCCCCTACGTCGCCGGCGCCGTCGTCAAGGGCCCGACCGACCGCTTCATGGAAGGGATCGGCCGGCCGACCACCGCGGCCGGCGTCGCCTCCCTCTACGCCGGCCTGATCGACGCGATGGTCGTCGACGAGGGCGACCCCGACCCGCCGCCGGACGAGATCCCGACCCTGGCGACGCAGACGCTGATGGAGGGCGCGGCCGGGCGGGTTCGGCTGGCCCGGACCGTCCTCGACTACGCCGCTACCCTCGGCGAAGCTTGAAAGCGACCGCGGTCCTCCCCGTCAAGCGCTTCGGCGCCGCCAAGCAGCGGCTGGCGGCGGGGATCGACGGGGAGCGGCGGCGCGAGCTGGCGGCGGCAATGGTCGCCGACGTCCTCGAGGCGATCACTGAGGCGCGCGCGATCGAGCGGCTGATCGTCGTCACCGGCGACCCGGTCGCCCAGGAGCTGGCGGCGAAGGCCGGGGCCGAGGTCGTCCCCGATCCCGAGGACGCCGGCCACGTGCAGGCGGCGCAGGCCGGGATCGCCCGGGCCGAAGCCGAGGGCGCCGAGCGGGTGGCGCTGCTGGCCGGCGACTGTCCCCTGCTCGACCCGCGCGAGCTCGACCGGCTGCTGACGGGAGTGCCGGGAAGCTACGTCGGGATCGTCCCCGACCGCCACGGCACCGGCACCAACGCCCTCCTCCTCAGCCCGCCGGATGCGATCGTCCCCGCCTTCGGCGAGGGCAGCCGCGCCCGGCACGTCGAGGCGGCCCGGGCAGCCGGGGTCCCGTTCGGGATCGAGGAGCTGCCGTCGATCGAACTCGACCTCGACACCCCCGGCGACGTGATCGCCCTGCAGCGCGAGATCGAGCGCCGGCCGAAGCGGGCGCGGCGGACGGCGAAGGCGCTGGGGATATGAGCGAGCTCCGGGTGATCCCCGTCGAGGGGATGCCCGAGGTCGTGGAGGGGTCGAAGCTCGGTGCGCTGATCGCCGAGAGGGCGGAGCTTCAAGACGGCGACGTGGTCGTGATCTCGCAGAAGGTGGTCTCCAAGGCGGAGGGGATGGTGCGGCGCTTGGCGGACGTAGAGCCGTCCGAGCGAGCGATCGAGCTTGGGAAGAGGCTGGGTAAGGAGGCGGAGTTCGTGGAGCTGGTGCTCTCCGAGAGCAAAGAGATCCTGCGCGAAGAGCGGGTCCTGATCACGGAAACCCACCACGGCTTCGTCTGCGCCAACGCCGGCATCGACACCTCGAACCTGCCGGAAGACGGAACCGTCTGCCTCCTCCCGACGGATCCCGATGCGTCAGCCAGACGGATCAGAGCTGAAATTCAGGCCGCTGGGGAGGGACCGGGGGTGGGGGTCGGCGGACAACAGCGGGGAGGGTCCGGCGACCCCCACCCCCGGTCCCCCATCGCGGTCGTGATTGCGGATAGCTTCGGGCGGGCTTGGCGCTTGGGTCAAAGCGAGGTCGCGATCGGGTGCGCGGGCTTGGCGCCTGTTGACGATTGGCGGGGGCGCGAGGACGCGAGCGGCCGGGAACTGGCGGCGACCGTAATCGCGGTCGCCGACGAGGTAGCTGCTGCTGCCGACCTGGTCAGGAAAAAGGACCAGGGCGTCCCCGTCTCTTTGGTCCGCGGCCTCGAGGGGCACTTGACGGCGGAGGACGGTCCCGGCGCTGCCGCCCTCCGCCGCTCCCCTGCCGAGGACCTGTTCCGCTAGTCGCGGTCCTTGTCTTTGCCGACCGCGTCCTTGACCTTGTCCGACACCTTCTCGGCGCCGTCCTTGACGGCTCCGGTGGCCCTGTCGACCTTGCCTTCGCGCTTTAGGTCGTCGTCGCCCGTCAGCGATCCGGCGGCCTCCTTCACGCGGCCCTTGGCGTCGTCCTTGTTGCGGATCTCGTCGCTCATTGAATCCCTTCCTGGCTCGATTACGTAGAGGTCAGTTACCCGAAGGGGCGACGGAGAGAACCGCGGCGCCGCGGAGGCGGCCGGCGCGGAGGTCGTCGAGCGCCTGGTTCGCCTCCTCGAGCGGGTAAACCTCGACCTCGGTGCGCACCGGGACCTGCGGCGCCAGGGCGGTGAACTCCTCGCCGTCGCGCCGGGTCAGGTTGGCGACCGAGCCCAGCGTCCGCTCGCCCCACAGCTGCGCGTAGGGGAACGAGGGGATGTCGCTCATGTGGATCCCGGCGCTGATGATCCGCGCGCCCTTGGCGCTGGCCCGCAGCGCCGCCGTCATCAGCGACCCGACCGGGGCGAAGACGATCGCCCCGTCGAGCTCCTCCGGCGGCGTCTCCTCCGAGCCGCCCGCCCACTCGGCGCCGAGCTCGCGGGCGAACGCCTGCGTGTCCTCGTCGCCCTCGCGGGTGAAGGCGAAGACCCGCCGCCCTTCGTGGACCGCGACCTGGCAGAGGATGTGGGCGGCGGCGCCGAACCCGTAGAACCCGATCCGCTCCGCCTCCCCGACCAGGCGCAGCGCCCGGTAGCCGATCAGCCCGGCGCAGAGCAGCGGCGCCGCCTGCAGGTCGGGATATCCGGCCGGGATCGGGAAGCAGAAGCGCTCGTCGGCGACCGCGACCTCGGCGTAGCCGCCGTCGAGGTCGTAGCCGGTGAACTTCGCGTGGTCGCAGAGGTTCTCGCGGCCGCTGCGGCAGTAGCGACAGGTGCCGTCGGTCCAGCCCAGCCAGGGCACCCCGACCCGGTCGCCCGGCGCGAACCGCTCCGCCCCCTCCCCCGTCGCCCGCACCGTGCCGACGATCTGGTGCCCCATCACCAGCGGCAGCTTCGGCTCGGCGAGGTCGCCGTCGAGGATGTGGAGGTCGGTGCGGCAGACGCCGCAGGCGTGGACGGCGAGCTGGACCTGGCCGGGTCCGGGAGCGGGCTCGGGCAGCTCAGCCGGCCGGAGCGGCTGCCGCTGCCTCTCGAGGACCATCGCTCGCATAGGTCTCGATGATCTCGTACAACGTCGTCCGCTGTGCGGGTTCGCGCCCGGCGGCCCGCGCCGCCGCGATCAGCTGCTCGGGCTCCAGCCGCACCCCGTGCTGGGAGCCGGCCATGCGGGAGATGTTCTCCTCCATCAGCGTCCCGCCGAGGTCGTTGACCCCCCAGCGCAGCGCCTCGGTCGCCCCCTCGAGGCCCATCTTCACCCAGCTCGCCTGCAGATTGGGGATCGTCCGCCCCAGCGCCAGGCGGAAGGCGGCGGTGTGCTTGAGGTTCTCGCGCATCGAGATCTCCTCGATCCCGTGCGTACGTCCCAGCATCGTGTTGAAGGGGATGAAGCTGAGCGGGACGAACTCGGTGATCCCGCCGGTCCGCTCTTGCAGGGCGCGGACGACGCGCATGTGGCGGGCCAGCTCGCGCGGCTCCTCGATGTGGCCGAACATCACCGTCGAGGTCGAGCGCAACCCGGCCCGGTGCGAGGCTTCGATGATCTCCACCCAGCGGTCGGCGGGCAGCTTGTTCGGCGAGATCCGCTGACGGACGCCGTCGTCGAGCACCTCGGCGGCGGTGCCGGGGGTCGAGCCGAGCCCGCACTCGAGCAGGTACTCAAAGACCTCCAGCGGCTCCTTGCCGGAACGCTCACAGGCCCAGTTGATCTCCATCGGCGAGTAGGCGTGCAGGTGCAGCTGCGGCGCGGTCTCCTTCGCCAGCCGCAGCCAGCGGCCGTACTCCTCCAGGGTCAGGTCGGGATGGATGCCGCCCTGCATGCAGAGCTCGGTGGCGCCGAAGGCGACCGCCTCTTCCACCCGCGCGGCGAAGTCCGCCTCGCTGACTTCGTAGGCGTCGGGTGAGCGCTTCCCCTGGCCGAAGCCGCAGAAGGCGCAGCCGACGACGCAGACGTTGGTGAAGTTGATGTTGCGGTTGACGACGAAGGTGACCCGGTCCCCGGCCAGCTCGGCCCGCAGCTCGTCTGCCGCGACCCGCATCTCCTCGATCACCTCAGCGCGGGTCTCGGCGAACAGGGCGGTCAGCTCGTCCTCGGAGAGCTCCAGCCCCTCCCGACCCTTGGCAATCGCCTTGGGAGCCAGGTCGCCGTCGATGACCTCTTCCGACCTGCGACCCGAGCCTTTCCGTGGGATGAAGCTCCAGTACTTCAGCTTGATCACGTCGAGGACCCCCTGCTCCATCCACTCCGGGTCCATGTACTGCGGGTAGACGCAGAGCCGCTCGGTCAAGGCATAGCCCCGAGGCGCCAGCTCCTTGCGCACCTGATGCGGCGACGGGAACGGCTCCTCGGGACTGATGTGGTCGCCATTGGCGCTGAGGCCGCCGAGATCAGTCGCCCCCGCTTCGACCAGCTCCGGCCACCAGTCCGACAGGTTGGGCGGAACCTGCACCCCGACGTCCGGCATCAGGCGCCGGCACTCCCGAATGAGGCGCTTCACATCCTCGATCGAGACGGGGCTCGCCCA
>DASSYI010000035.1:0-39334 GCA_035703365.1 Solirubrobacterales bacterium | reverse complement strand
CGATCTGACGCGGTCTCGGCGAACAGCTGAGCTAAGAAGGCTGTCGCAGGAGGGACGGGTGTCCCCTGGCCGACCGGCGTCCCGATTTTCGCACTGACCAAGGCGAGAGAGAGCGAGTTAGCGGCGAAAATCCCAGGGAGGCCAGGGGACACCCGCCCCTCCCTACCACCACGGCACGAGCTCAAGGCAAAACTGACGCAAAGAATTTGCTTTTTGCGCGCCACGCGTGCGCTCTTGCTCGGCAGGGTCGGGGCATGGAGCTTTTGCCGCGGATCGGGGTGGCTTTGGTGCCAGCGCTTTGCGCGGCCTGCGGTCGGTCGTGCCGGTTCGACGCGGTGGTCTGCACGCGCTGCGGGCGGAGGCTGGCGGTCGCGGATCCGTTTTTCGGACCTGGGCCGGCGGGGCTGGACAAGGTCTGGTCTTCGGCCTCCTACGAGGGGGTGGCGCGGGACCTGGTCGGGGCGCTGAAGTTCCGGCGGCTGCTCACGGTCGCCGACCTGATGGCCGAGCGGATCGAGTGGCTGGCGCCGGCTCACATGCTGAGCGGGACGATCGTGCCGGTGCCGGCAGCGCCGCCGCGGCTGCGGCGGCGGGGGTTCGACCCCGCCGGGGAGCTGGCGGCGGCTCTGGCGGCGCGGCTCGAAGCGCCGCTCTCCTCCTGCCTGGAGCGCCGCGGGGCCGGGCGGCAGGTCGGCAGGCGGCGGGCCGAGCGGGTCGGTCACCCGCCCCGTATCGAGGCCCGCGCCGCGGCTCCACGCAGCGCGCTCCTGGTTGACGACGTCCTCACCACCGGGGCAACCCTCACGGCCTGCGCTCGCGCGCTCCGGTCCGTGGGGGCGTCCCGAGTGGTGGCGGTGACCTTTGCCCGGCGCCTCTAGTTGGCTCTCCGCGGCCCTACGGCCGTGCCTCGGCCGGGCGGCCACGCATCTGGTCGACGAGGCGCCGGGTGCGGCGGCGCTTGCGACGCAGTTCGCGGTGTTTCTTCACCTGCCGGCTGATGTCCTCGGCGAGCTCGCTCACCGAGTGGGTCATCTCCGGGCTGCACTCCCGCGCGTGCAGCGTCACTCCCTTCAAGTAGAACGTCGCCTCCGCCACCTGGCTGTCGGCGACCCGAGGATTGCGCTCTTCGGAGAGCACCACCTCCAAGGTCGCGAGCGGCGAGACCTGCCGGCCCAGCCGCTGGAAGCGTTTCCGCACCGTCTCACGCAGCTCGTCCGTCATCTCGACGTTCCGGCCTCGAACTTCAATCCGCATGAGGTTGCCTCCTTGTCGGTTGAGCAACGATCGTACGCCCCTCGCCGGGGGGCGGCAAGGGGCAATTAATGTCGCACCGCTAACCTTGAGCAATGCCAGCGATGGACCTTGTAACGAAGGCGCTGCGCGCGGGAGAGGGACGGAAATTCAAGTCCTACCAGAAGCGCGCGGAGGCGATCAATCGATTCGATCCGGAGATGGAAGCGCTCTCCGACGAGGAAATCCGCAGCGAGGCCGACTCGCTGCGCGAGCGTGCCCGCAGCGGCACTTCGCTCGACGACCTGCTGCCGGAGGCGTTCGCCCTCTGCCGTGAGGCGTCGAAGCGGTCCACCGGTCAGCGGCACTACGACGTGCAGCTGATCGGCGGCATGGTCCTCCACGACGGCGCCATTTCCGAGATGAAGACCGGCGAGGGCAAGACCCTGACCGCGACCCTGCCCGTCTTCCTCAACACGCTCGCTGGCGAAAGCGTCCACGTGGTCACCGTCAACGACTACCTCGCCCGCCGCGACGCGGAATGGATGAAGCCGATCTACGACGCGCTCGGGGTCACGGTCGACGCCCTCCAGGACGGCGACGACCACGCCACCCGGCAGCGTAAGTACGGGCTCGACGTCACCTACGGGACCAACTCCGAGTTCGGCTTCGACTACCTGCGCGACAACATGGCCGACGCGCTGGAGCACTGCGTCCAGCGCGACCACAGCTTCGCGATCGTGGACGAGGTCGACAACATCCTGATCGACGAGGCGCGGACGCCGCTGATCATCTCCGGCCAGCCCGAACAGGCGGCCCAGACCTATTACACCTTCGCCCGCCTCGCCAAACAGCTCGTGGGCGTGCCGGCGAAACAGAAACTGAAATCGCTGGGCGAGTCGCGCGAGACCCACGAAGCCGACTACGACTACGAGTACGACGAGAAACACAAGACCGTTGCCCCGACCGAGCAGGGCGTGAAAAAAGCCGAGGATTTCATCGGCGTCGACAACCTCTACCTCGGCGAGCACGGCAGCCTCGTCAACCACCTCGTCCAGGCCCTGAAGGCGGAGTCGCTCTACAAGAAGGACGACGACTACGCGGTGATCGACGGCGAGGTGATGATCATCGACGAGTTCACCGGCCGCATCCTCGAGGGCCGGCGCTGGTCGGAGGGCCTGCACCAGGCGGTCGAGGCCAAGGAGGGCGTCGCGATCCGCGAGGAGAACCAGACCTTGGCGACGATCACCCTGCAGAACTACTTCCGGCTCTACGACAAGCTTTCCGGCATGACCGGCACCGCCCTGACCGAGGCGACCGAGTTCATGAAGATCTACAAAATGCCCGTGGTCGAGATCCCGACCAACCGGGACATGGTCCGGATGGACCAGAACGACCAGATCTTCAAGACCAAGGACGGCAAGTGGAAAGCGGTCCTGGACGAAATCGTCAGCCGCCACGAAAAGGGCCAGCCGGTCCTGGTCGGAACCGTCTCGGTCGAGGTCTCGGAGATGATCTCCGAGGCGCTCAAACGCGACGGGATCAAACACGCGGTCCTCAACGCCAAGCCCGAGCACGCCGAACGAGAGGGCGAGCTGATCGCCCAGGCGGGCCGCACAGGCGCGGTGATGATCGCCACCAACATGGCCGGCCGCGGCGTCGACATCAAGCTCGGCGGCGACCCCGAACACCTCGCGATCGCCGAGCTGAAAAAGCAGGGGATCACGCATGAGAGCGAGGGCTACGAGGAGGCCCTGGCCGAAAAGACGGCCGAGCTCGAGCCGCAGTGCAAGGCCGAGGCCGAGGAAGTTCGCGAGCTCGGCGGGCTCTTCATCTGCGGCACCGAGCGGCACGAGTCCCGCCGCATCGACAACCAGCTGCGCGGCCGCTCCGGCCGCCAGGGAGACCCCGGCGAGTCGCGCTTCTTCCTCTCCGCAGAAGACGACGTGATCCGCCTCTTCGCCGGCGACCGCATCTACAAAATCCTCGACAAACTCGGCCCGGTCGACGACGACGGCAGCGAAGTTCCGCTGGAAGCGAAGATGCTGACGAAAACCGTCGAGAACGCCCAGAAGAAGGTCGAGGAGCAGAACTTCCTGATCCGCAAACGCGTGCTCGAGTACGACGACGTGATGAACGAGCAGCGGCGGGTGATCTACAAATACCGCCGCGAGATCCTCGAAGGCCGCGACATCTCCGAGAACGCTCGCGACGAGCTCGAGGGCGTGATCGAGCGCCTGGTCGACGAGTACACCGCCGGCGACATCCTCGAGGAATGGGACCTGGAGGAGCTCGAGACCCAACTGCGGCAGATCTGGCCGGTCGGGATCGAGGTCTCCAGCCTGGTCCCGGAGACGGTCGACCGCGAGCGGCTCAAGGACGCCCTCGACGACGACGCGATGAACGCCTACGACGAGCGCGAAGAGCAGCTTGGCGAGGAGCTGATGCGCTACCTGGAGCGCTCGATCCTGCTGCAGGTGATCGACAACCGCTGGCGCGAACACCTCTTCGACATGGACTACCTGCGGGAAGGCATCCACCTCCGCGGCTTCGCCCAGATCGATCCCCTCGTCGCCTACAAAAACGAGGGGTACCAGATGTTCGAAGAGCTGATGCACTCGATCTGGGACGAGTTCTCGAAGCTGGTCTTCCGCGCCGAGATCGAAGTCCAGCCGGGAGCGGGGGCTGCCGTAGCCGCCAACGGAGAGGGGGGCGCAGCGAGCCTCAACTACTCCGGCGGAACCGCCGAGAACCAGCCCTCGGCCCTGCAGGAAGTCGTCGCCACCAGCGGCGCCACTGCCTCCGACGTCGCCGCCGCGGGAGCGGCCGGCCCCGGCAACGGCGAGGTCGTCGAGACGGTCGAAAAGTCAGAGCACGAGAACATCGGTCGCAACGATCCCTGCTGGTGCGGCAGCGGCAAGAAGTACAAGAAGTGCCACGGCGCCTGAGGGGCGCATGACCGACCCGGTCCGCGAGTTCATCCGCGCGTTCAACGAGCGGGACCTGGACGCCTTCGTCGCGGTCCTCGACCCCGAGGTCGAGTTGCACTCCAGCCGCGGGCTGCGGAAGGGGGTTGAGGCGGCGCGGGTCTGGGCGACGCGCCCGCCGGGCGGGGTGCAGCAGACGATCGAGCTGGAGGAGCTTTACGAGGACGGCACCGAGGGGGGCGGCGGCCGGGCGGTAGCGCTGATTCTCCGCCGCTGGAATTGGGAAGAGGACCAGAGCATCGCCGGGATCGACTTGATGGCCTGGTTCTTCGAGCTGCGCGACCACAAGATCTGTAGCTGGCGCCCCTACGACAGCCGCGACGAGGCGCTCCGCGCCGGACGCTTCGCCCGGCCCTAGTCAGGCGCGCGCCCGCGGCTTACGATGACCAGGGTGAGCTCCGTCGCACCCGACAACGCCGAAGCGACCGAGGCCTGGAGCGGGCCGCTCTTCGAGATCTTCCTCAAATACCGCGACCTGACCACCGGTGGCCTCGGCGCCCACGGCGAGGTGGCGATGGGGTCGAACCCGCCGCGACCCGGAGAGCGGGCGATCGACATCGGCTGCGGCTTCGGCGACACGACGCAGCGGCTGGCGGAGCTGGTCGGATCCGAGGGTTCGGTCCTCGGGGTCGACGTCTCGGCGCCCTTCATCGACACCGCCCGTCAGGAGGCCGCAGAGGCCGGCCTCGACAACGTCGAGTTCAGCCTCGCCGACGTGCAGACGCTGGAGCTGCCGCAGGAATTCGACTACGCCTTCTCGCGGATGGGCATCATGTTCTTCGCCAACCCCGTCGCCGCTCTGCGCAACGTCCGCGCGGCGCTGAAGCCGGGCGGGCGCTTCACCGCAGTCGTCTGGAGGCGCAAGCTCGACAACGAGTGGGTCCGCCGCGCCGAGGAGATCGTCGACGAGTACCTCGACCACCCGGAGGAGACCGACGAACCGACCTGCGGCCCCGGCCCCTTCTCGATGGCCAACGCCGACACCGTCAGCGAACAGCTGAAGATCGCCGGCTTCGAGGAGATCGGGCTGCGGCGCTGCGACCTGCCGATGAAGGTCGGCGCCAACCTCGACCAAGCGGTCGAGTTCGGGATGGCCCTCGGCCCCGCCGGGGAGATCCTGCGGCTCTGGGGCGATCGCGTCGACGAGATCCGTCCCGAGATCGCCGCCAAGATCCGCGCCGCGATCGCCGACTTCGAGACCCCCGACGGCGTCTTCGCCCCTGCCTCCACCTGGATCATCACCGCCCGCGCTCCCGAGGCTTAAGCCTTGATCAGCGAGACCGCAAAAAGGTCTCCTGGAGAGCCTTTTTTGCGGTCTCGGTGAAGAGTTGATCCGAAAAGGCTGTCGCAGAGGGGACACCCGCCCCTCCCTACCTCAGCGTCTCCCGTCTATAACCTGTGCTTCATGGCCGATGCCGCCCAGAGCCAACCTGTAGCACCGCGCCTGGCCGCCGTCCGGGAGCAGCTGTCCCTGCTCTCGGACTACCTTTGACCCTGCTGCGCTGGAGGCCGAAGCCAACCGCTTAGAGGAGGAGATGGGGCAGCCCGGGTTCTGGGATGACCAGGACGCCGCCGCCCGCACCTCTGCCGCCCACGCCCGCGCCCAGCGCCGCCTGGAGATGTTCCGCGGCCTGGAGGGTGACGTCGCCGACCTCGGCGACCTCGCCGAGATGGCCGCCGAGGACGAGGAGATGGCAACCGAGCTCGACTCGCAGCTCGGCTCAGTCGAGCGGCGCCTGGCCGAGCTGGAGGAGGCGCGCCTGTTCAGCGGCGAGTACGACGCCGGCGACGCGGTCGTCACCGTCCACGCCGGCGCCGGCGGCACCGACTCCCAGGACTGGGCCGAGATCCTGCTGCGGATGTACCTGCGCTGGGCCGAACGGCGCGGCTTCGACGTCGAGATGGTCGAGGCCTCGCCGGGAGAGGAGGCCGGCCTCAAGTCCGCCACCTTCATCGCCCGCGGCGAGAACGTCTACGGGCTCTTCGCCGCCGAGCGCGGCGTCCACCGCCTGGTCCGGATCTCCCCCTTCGACTCCTCCTCGCGCCGCCACACCAGCTTCGCGCAGGTCGACGTCGGGCCGGTGGTCGAGGACAGCGTCGAGGTCGAGATCGACGAGGGCGACCTGCGGATCGACACCTACCGCGCCTCCGGGGCCGGCGGCCAGCACGTCAACAAGACCGACTCGGCGGTGCGGATCACCCACATCCCGACCGGCGTCGTCGTCCAGTGCCAGAACGAGCGCTCGCAGACGCAGAACAAGGCGGTGGCGATGCAGCTGCTGCGCTCGAAGCTGATCGAGCTGGAGGAGCGCAAACGCTCCGAAGAGCTCGCCAGGGCGCGCGGCGAGGTCAAAGACGTCGCCTGGGGCTCGCAGATCCGCAGCTACGTGATGCACCCGTACACGATGGTCAAGGACCACCGCACCGAGCACGAGGTCGGCGACGTGCAGCGGGTCCTCGACGGCGACATCGACGAGTTCATCCGCGACTACCTGAACAAGACCGCCGCGGCTTCGGCCACCTAGCCCGATGCCGCCGCTCTTCCATCTTGACCGGGCGGCGGCCGGCGAGCCGGAGGGCTTGCTGGTCCTCCACCACGGCCGCGGCACCAGCGAGCAGGACCTGCTCGGCCTCGCTGACTTCCTCGACCCCGAGCGGCGGCTGCAGGTCGTCACCCCGCGGGCGCCGCTGCAGCTGCCGGGCTCGCCGGGCTACCACTGGTACCTGGTGCCGCGGGTCGGCTACCCGGACCCGGAGACCTTCGCCGCCGCGCGCGAGGCGCTGGCCGAGCTGCACGATGGCCTCTGGGAGGAGACCGGAATCGGGCCCGACCGCACGATCCTCGGCGGCTTCTCGATGGGGGCGGTGATGAGCTACGCGCTTGCGCTCAGCGCCGAGCGGCCGGCGGTCGCCGGGATCCTCGCCTTCAGCGGCTTCGTGCCGACGGTCGAGGGCTGGGAGCCGACGTTCGCCGACCGCATCGCCACCAGGGCGTTCATCTCCCACGGCCGCAACGACCCGGTGATCGGGGTCGAGTTCGCCGAGCGGGCGCGGGAGCTGCTCGTCGAGGGCGGGCTCGACGTCACCTACCGTGAGTCCGAGCTGGGGCACCAGATCGACCCGGCGCACCTGCGCGAAGCTAGTGCTTGGCTCGGCGAGGTGCTCCGTTGAGGTCGAGGCGGCAGTAGCGGGGCGTGTGCACGGCCTGCAGCTCGACCTCGAACTCGCGGGCGCCGAGGGCGCGGTTCATCTCCTTGTCGCTGAGGACGAAGCTTCGGCGGTAGACGCCGGAGCGGCGCAGGCGGGCGCGGTCGGCGCCGAGGCGCAGCCGGCCTTTGGAGCCGCGCAGCTGGGCCTCGACCCGCACCGCCGCGGGGGCGAGGGACACGTAGCGGATCGCCAGGTCGACGGTGTCGCTGCCGGGGTGCGGGACCAGCTTCGCGGTCGCGTCTTCGATCAGGCACTCTTCGGCTTCTTCGGATTCCCGCTCTTCCGCGGCGATTTCGGCGCAGAGCTGGGCGTCTTCCTCGTCTTCGATCGTGCAATCGCCTTCTTCGTCTTCGATTTCCACTTCGAGTTCGCCCTCCTCGCCGGCCTCGTCTTCGTCGCCTTCTTCGCTCGCTGCGGCAGCGAGATCGGCGGGGGCGACGGGCAGGCTCAGCGCCTGCGCCGCAGCGGCGGGGGCGGAGAGCAGCAAAAGGGCCAGCAGGAGAGCAAGATTTCGCATCGCCCCTTCATCGGAGCGAAGCTTCGCCCGCTTTAGGTACTGGACCTTCCGTCCAGCACGCCCTCGAGCTCCAGCAGCGCCTGCTTCATCGGCAGCCCGCCGCCGTAGCCGCCGAGGGCGCCGCCGGTCCGCAGCACTCGGTGGCAGGGGACGACGAGCGGGATCGGGTTGCTGCCGCAGGCGCTGCCGGCGGCGCGTACCGCGCGCTCGTTGCCCGCCTTGCGGGCCATCTCGGTGTAGCTGCGCGTCTGGCCATAGGGGATGCGGTCGATCGCCCGCAGGACCCGCTGGCGGAAGCCGCCGCTGAGGCGCCAGTCGAGCGGCAGGTCGAAGCGGTCGAGCTTGCCCGCGAAATAGAGATCGAGCTCGCGGCGCACCTCGTCGAGCTCGGCCGGCGCCTCCAGCACCCGCGGCGAGACGCGGTCGGCGAGGTCGGCGAGGAGCTCGTCGGCGTCCTGGTTCGGCAGGCCGACGCGGACCAGGCCCCGCCTGGTGCGCGCCAGAAGCAGCGTCCCGAAGGGGGAATCGGCGGTCGTGTAGGCGACGTCGAGCAGGCCCTCCTCGGCGGCCCGCTCGCGCAGGGCATTGATGGTCCTCGGGTCGATCGCGGTCTTCATGCCAGCTCCTTTCGCAGTCGCTTCAGTCCCTCGTGCAGGCTGCGCCGTGCCGCCTCCGGCGAACAGCCCAGGGCGGCGGCGATCTCGGCGTGCGGCAGGTCGCTGCCGTAGCGCAGCGCCACCGCGGCTTGCTGCTTCGGCGGCAGCGCGGCGACGGCGTCCCAGAGCCCGGCGTCGGGCTCCGGCAGGCCGTTTTCGGTCGCGACCTCGGGCACCTCGGCCACCGGGATCGGCGCCCGCCCCCGGGCGCGATGAAAGTCGATCGCCTTGCGGTGGGCGATCGTCAGCAGCCAGCCGCGCAGGTTGCTCGCATCGTCGAGCTTGGGGTAGGCGCGGAGCGCCGCCAGGAAGGTCTCCTGGAAGCAGTCCTCGGCCCCGTCTCGGCCGACGGCGCCGCGCAAGATTCCCATCACCGCGGCGGAATGCGCGTCGAGGACGTTTTGAAACGGCGGCAGCGGGGTCACTCTGTGGATTAAACGTGCCAGCGCCCCGAAACGTGAGACCCCCGCAATCGAAGCGTCAATTTCCCCCCTCCTGGGTGGAAAATCGCCGCCTCGTTAGGGTGGCGCGATGATCGAGCTGCCGGCGGAGATCGAGGAGCTGGTGGCGAGCGCGCTCGCCGAGGACGTCGGCGCAGGCGACATCACGTCCGAGGCGACGGTGCCCGAGGACGCCCGGGCGCGGGCGCGGATCGTGCAGAAAGAGTCGGGCGTGGTCTACGGGCTCGCCGTCGTCGCCGAGGCGATGCGGCAGTGCGGGGTCGAGGACATTGACAATCTCGTCGTCGAGGGCCAATGGCGCGAGGACGTGCCGGCCGAGGTGCTCCTCGCCGACGGCAGCGCCCGCGGCTTGCTGGCGGCGGAGCGGGTCGCGATCAACTTCCTCGGCCACCTCTCCGGCGTCGCCACCCTCACCGCCCGCTACGCCGAGGCGGTGCTCGGCACCGGGACCACGATCCTCGACACCCGCAAGACGACGCCGGGGCTGCGCCACCTGGAGAAGGCCGCGGTCGCGGCCGGCGGCGGGATCAACCACCGGATGGGCCTCTACGACGCGATCCTGATCAAGGAGAACCACATCGCCGCCGCGGGAGGTCTGGCAAAAGCGGTCCACGCTGCCAGGACCGCTCAGCCGGAGAAGGCGATCGAGGTCGAGGTCACCAACCTCGACGAGGCCGCCTACGCCCTCGGCATGGGCGTCGACCGCCTCCTGCTCGACAACATGAGCCCGGACCTGCTGCGCGAAGCCGTCGCCTTGCGCGACCAAAACGCAGGCGGCGCCGACGGCGTCTCGCTTGAGGCGTCCGGTGGCGTCAACCTGGAGAACGTGCGCGAGATCGCCGAGACCGGAGTCGAGTTCATCTCGATCGGAGCGTTGACCCACTCGGCGCGGACGCTCGACTTCTCGATGCTGCTCGAGCTCGCCTAGCTACTTCAGGAGTTTGGAGAGCCGGCGGTCTTTGAGGACCTTGCCGCCCGTTTGCTCCTCCGGGCAGTAGTTCATCTGGTGTTCCGAGAAGTAGACGGCCTCGATCGTGGTGCCGCAGCGGGGACAGGGCTCGCCCTCGCGCTTGTGGACCTGGAGTGGCATCGGCACCTTGTCGGGAACCTCGGGGCCGATCGTCTCCTCGTAGTGGTCGATCGCGTCGCCGAGGACGTGGAGCGCCGCGTGCAGCCGTTCGACCGCCTCGGGCGCCAGCTCCGAGCCTTTCTTGAAGGGGGAGAGCCGCGCCTCCCAGAGGATCTCGTCGACCCAGGAGCGGCCGATGCCGGCGATGTCTTTCTGGTGGCGGAGCAGCGGGTGCAGGTGCCGCGGCTTGTCGATCGCGGCGGCGAGCTCGGCGAGCGGGGGAGGGGGCCAGGCTTCGGGGCCGAGGCCGGCGACCATCTCGTCCTCGGCGACGGCGTCGATCGGCAGCAGCTTCGCCCAGGCCCGCTGCTTGGTCCCGAACTCGCGCAGCCGCAGCTCGCGGCCGTCGGTCAGGCGGATCAGCACGCGCGAGGCTTTGTCTTTCGGCGAGGCGCGTTTGTCGAAGACGCGCAGCCGCCCGGCGGACATCAGGTGGATCAGCAGCGCCAGGTCGCCGAACTCGACCACCGGCATCTTCCCGACCCGGCGCACGCCGTTCACCTCGCGGCCGGCCAGCGCTTCCAGCGGCGGGTCGAAGGTCTTCATCACGTTCATCCCCGGCGCCAGCGCCGATTCGACCTCGGCTCCCGCCAGGGCGGTGTTCAGGCGACGGGCGACGATCTCCACCTCGGGCAGCTCCGGCATCCAGAAAAGGCTAGACGGGAGCTTCGATCAACTAAACTGCATCCACGTTCATTCGACCGGTCCGGACCCAGTCCCGCCGGCGAACATCAGGAAGGAAAGGGCTCATGCAAGAGCTCCCGACGATCCAACCTACTCTCGCCCCGGAGCTGAGCCCGGAGCAGATCGCCGAGATCGGCGACGAGGTCCGTGCGCTGGCGCAGGAGCGGAACGCCGTCATCCTCGCCCACAACTACGAGCTGCCCGAGATCCAGGACGTCGCCAACTACCGCGGCGACTCGCTCGGCCTCTCGCGCCAGGCGGCCGAGACCGACGCCGAGGTGATCGCCTTCTGCGGCGTCCACTTCATGGCCGAGACGGCCTCGATCCTCTCGCCCGAGAAGACGGTGCTGATCCCCGACCTCGACGCCGGCTGCTCGCTCGCCGACTCGATCGACGCCGACCAGCTGCGGGCCTGGAAGGCCGAGCACCCCGGCGCGATAGTCGTCATGTACGTCAACACCTCGGCCGAGGTCAAGGCCGAGACCGACTACTGCGTCACCTCCTCCAACGCGGTCGACGTCGTCCGCCATATCTGGGCCGAGCACGGGCCGGACACCGAGATCCTCTTCGGCCCCGACATGTGGCTCGGCGCCTTCGTCGAGCGCGAGACCGGGCTGGTCGAGGAACCCGAGCGCCGCGGCAACTTCCACATCTGGGACGGCGAGTGCCACGTCCACGCCGGGATCAAGCCGCTCGACATCGCCCGCACCCGCGAAGAGCACCCCAACGCCGAGTTCCTGATCCACCCCGAGTGCGGCTGCTCGACCCAGGCGATGGAGTACGTCGCCTCCGGCGACATCGACCCGGAGGGCGTCCACATGCTCTCCACCTCCGGTATGCAGCGCCACGTCGAAGCTCACCCCGACGGCGAGTTCATCGTCGCCACCGAGAACGGGATGCTCTACCCGCTGCAGCAGGCGGCGCCGCAGGCGAACCTGATCGAGGCCAACCGGATGGCCGTCTGCAAATACATGAAGATGATCACCCTCCCGAAGCTGCGCGACTGCCTGCGCGACCTGAGCGGCGAGGTCAGCGTCCCGGCCGAGATCGCCGAACGGGCGCGGATCCCGATCGAGCGCATGGTCGCGATCGGCTAGCGAGCGGCCTGGCGCAGCTTTTCAAGCGCACGTTCGACAGCCGGTTCGGACCGTTCTGCGGCGCGGATAAGCCTCTGTGACCGTTTACCCGCCCGCTGGATGGCAGCCCGATTCCGTTTCAGGGTTCTCTCGATTTCCTTGTTGAGTTCCGCGCGAGTCATCAGTGTTCCCTTCCGACGATAGATCCTGATGCGAAGGCAGTTCGAAACCGCTCGATCAGCTCGTCTGCTTTCTCCAGTCGCTCAGTGAGGTCAGCCACTTCCTCCTGCCCCACCAGAGAGGCGGTGTGCCAACGATCTAGCTGCTCCTCGATCTCCTTCATGGCGATCTCCGAAACCTCGAATGGCCCTGCCCGTCGCAGCCATTCTTCGTTCTTCACGCGCATGCCGATCGAGATCACGATGTAGAAGCCACCGCAGGCTAAGACGGCGGCGGCGGATACCAGAAGAAGCCGGGCTGCCCAGAGGACCGCCCGATTATCGAAGGTCGTGTCAACGAAGTCGGGATCCTTCACCGAGGGGAGATCGGCCGGATAAAGCCCTTTGGCGAGTAGGGCCAATCCCACGATGCAGATGGGGAGGACCAGGAAAAGCGCGTGCTACCCGGCCAGGTTCGAGTCCTCGGTGTTTTCAACTCACTCACGGAGTGCAGACTACAGGTTTCAGCAGACAGAACGTTGCGGTCGCTGTGCGGTTGAAGTTTTCACGCGACTTTTAAGTCGCTTTTCGGTTCCTTTGCCGAACCAGGCGCATGCTGTGCTCGTACCCCCGGAAAACGATCTAGGAGGCGCGACATGGCAAGGAAGATCCTGGTGGTCGCCAACCGGACCGCCGATTCGCCCGAGCTGATCGAGGCGCTGCGCAGGCGCGCCGCCGAGCAGCCGACCAGCTTCACCCTGCTGGTGCCCGCGGTCCCGCACGGGTTCGCCTGGGCCGCCGACATGAAAGCGGGCTGGTCCGAGGCGGCAGGTCGCGCCGATCGCGCCGGTGGCCGCATCCGCCGTTCCGGCCTCGAGCTCGAGGAGGTGATCGTCGGCGACCCGGATCCCTTCGCCGCGGTCGGCGACGCCCTCCACGCGCGCGAGTTCGACGAGGTCGTCGTCTCGACCCTGCCGAGGACGATCTCGCGCTGGTTGGCGGTGCGGCTGCCGGCGCGCTTGCGGCGGACGGTCGACCTGCCGGTCACCGAGATGACCGCGCAGCCGGCCGCCCAGCCGCTGCCGGCCCGCTCCGCGGGGGAGCCGGTCGCCGCTTGATCCGCGCCGTCGGCGTGCCGAGCTTTCCCGTTCCTTTCCGGCGACTTTACGCATCCTTTGCCGAACCTCGGTAAAGCTTCGAACGTGCCCCCCAAGGCAGATGAGAGGCGGCGATGGTGGCCGCCGTCGACTCGTGCGCTCGTTTGGATCGGCCTCGGGATCGTCGCCCTCCTGGTGGCGATCCAGGCGGTCCCCTACGGCCACGCCCACAGCAACCCGCCGGTCACGCAGGCGGCGAAGTGGCCCCCTGGCCCGGGCCATCAGATCGCCGAAGCGGGCTGTTACGACTGCCACAGCAACCTGACCAAGTGGCGCTGGTACTCGAACGTCGCGCCGGCCTCCTGGCTGGTGACCCACGACGTCGAAGACGGCCGTGCCGCCCTCAACTTCTCCGAATGGGACAAGCCCCAGCCCGACGCCGGGGAGGTCGCGGAGAAGGTCTCCAGCGGCGAGATGCCGCCACTGCAGTACACCCTGATCCACCGCTCAGCGAAGCTCTCCTCGACGGAGAAGAAGCAGCTGGTCGCGGCGATCACCCAGCTGTATGCGAGCGACCCGCCGCCTCCCGGCGGCGGTGGCGGCTGAGCCGCCCTTCAGTCGTCGTCGCCGTCGGAGTCGCCGCCCCCGCCGCTTTCGCCGCCGTGGTCGTCCGGGACGGTGGTTTCTTCGGGAGGCGGGAGTTCTTCGGTCGTGGTCGTCGAGGGGGTTTCCGGGGTCGTCGTCGTCGTTTCTTCTTCCTTCCCGGGCCCCGAGTTGTCGCCGCCACCTTCGCCCTGCGGCCTGCCTCCGCCCGGCACCTTCAGCGCCGGGGCGAGGGCGTCGCCGGCGGAGACCGATTCGGAGGCGATCCCGATCTGCTGGCTGGTCAGGTTGGCGGCGGCGATCGCGATCGCGATCGCGATCGCCAGGCCGACGAGGGCGAGCACGATCCATTTCGCCGTCGCCGAGAGGCTCACGAGGGCACCTCAGCCGGCGCCAGCTCGATCGTCGCCGCGAGCCCGCCCTGGCTGCGGTTGCGGAGGCGGACCTCGCCGCCCCACTGCCGGGTCAGCTCGCGGGCGATCGCCAAGCCCAACCCCGTGCCGGCGGTACCGCGGCGGCCCGCGCTGCCGCGGCTGAAGCGCTCGAAGACCGCCTCCTCCTCGCCGGGCGCCAGGCCGGGCCCTTCGTCGAGGACCGCGATCCGGCCCGGGGCGACCTGCAGCAGCACCGTCGAGCCGCGCGGGGAGTAGGCGAGTGCGTTCTCGACCAGCGAGTCGAGCGAGCGCTCCAGATCCGGGGCCGCGCACCAGCCCTCGGCCGCGTCGGCACCGGCGTCGAGATCAAGCGCGATGCCGCGGTCCTCGGCGCTGGCCCGCCAGCGGTCCGCTGCCCGCCCCGCCGCCTCGCGCAGGTCGAGACGCTCGCCCGGCAGTTCGTGCTCGCCGGCGCGGCTGAGGATCAGCAACTCGTCGACGATCAGCGAGAGCCGGTCGATCTCGTCCATCGCCGCACCGAGCTCGCGCTCGGTCGGCTCGTCGCCACGGGCGCGTTCGGCCAGGTTCTCCAGCCGCAGCCGCAGCCCCGTCAGCGGCGTGCGCAGCTGGTGGGAGGCGTCGGCGACGAAGTCCTGCTGGACCCGCAGCAGGCGCTTGATCCGCTGCGTCATCTCGTTGAAGGCCCGGGCCAGCGAGCGCTGCTCGGTGCTGCCCTGGACGGCGACGGCGGTGTCGAGGTTGCCCTCGGCGACCTCGCGGGCGGCGCTGTCGAGGCGGCGGATCGGGCGGGCGATCTGCTGGGCGATCAGGGCGCCGGCGACGATTCCGAGCAGGAGCACGACCGCAGCCAGGGCGGCGATGTCGAGGATCGAGGTCTTTACCGCCTTGTTGACCGCCTCGATGCTCTGCGTGATCCGCACCGCGCCGATCGGGCGGTTGCGGTCGAGGATCGGGACGGCGGTGGCGAGGATTTCTTCGCCGAGGGTTTCGCTGCTGCGGGTGATCTGCTCGCTGCTTCCCTGCAGCGCCGCTTCCACCTCGGGCCGATCGTCGTAGCTGCGCCCCGACGGCGCCCCGGCCGAGTCGGCGAGCAGGCCGCCGCTGGCGTCGACGACGATCACCCGGCCGCGGACGCTTTCGGCCGAGCGCTCGGCGATCCGCTGCAGCGGCACTGGTTGCGGCGGGTCGACGAACTCGGTGGCGCTGGTCGCTACCACCTCGGCCTGGCTGCGCGCCTGGCCCTTGACCTCGGAGTCGACGCGGTCGCGCAGGCTCAGCGCCAGCGGCACGCCGAAGGCGATCAGCGCCAGCAGCAGGACGTAGGCCAGCGCCAGCAGGAGGGTCGCCCGGAGGCTTACGGTGCCTCGTCCTCCGCCGCGGCGAAGCGGAAGCCGACGCCGCGGACCGTCTCGATGTAGGTCGGGTCGGCGGGGTCGTCGTCGAGCTTGCGCCGCAGCCAGCCGATGTGGACGTCGAGCGTCTTGGTCGAGCCGAACCAGTTCGTGTCCCAGACCTCCGACATCAGGTCCTCGCGGGTGACGACGCGGCCGGCGTTGCGCATCAGCACTGCCAGCAGGTCGAACTCCTTGCGCGAGAGATCGAGCTCCTCGCCGCGGAAGCGGGCGATGCGGGCCGCCGGGTCAAGCTCCAGCTCGCCGACCGCGACCGGCTTCAGCGAGGGGCCGCCGCCGTTCTCGCGCGGGGCGCTCCGTCGCAGAACGGCGCGGATGCGGGAGATCACCTCGGCGGCGCTGAACGGCTTGACGACGTAGTCGTCGGCGCCGAGCTCGAGGCCGACGATCTTGTCCATCTCGGTCCCGCGCGCGGTCAGCATCACGATCGGCACGTCGGAGCGGCGGCGCAGCTCGCGGCAGACATCGCGCCCGTCGCCGTCGGGGAGGGCGAGGTCGAGCATCACCAGGTCCGGTTCCTCGGAGTCGGCGAGGGTGATCGCCCCGGCGGCGGTGGCGGTGACGACGGCCTCGAACCCCGCCCGGCGCAGCGCCTCGGCGAACGGCTGGGAGATCGATTCCTCGTCCTCGACGACGAGGATGCGACCGCCTGGCGATTGCGTGGCCATGGCTCAACTGTAGGGCCTGCGCTGGTGGTTCGAGCCTGCATCGCGCAGGTTTTGCCAGGGCTTTACCCGCCGCTTTCCGGCGCTTGCAGGGGCTCGTCGCAGACTGCGTCGGCAAGCAGCCAAACGGGGGAGAACTGTGAAGAACGCCAAAGCCAAAGTCGCAACCGGAGCCACCGTCGTCCTCCTCGGGGGACTGACCGGGCTGGCTCTCAGCCAGGGAAGCAGCACGCCGAGCAAGCAGGTGGCGGACAAACCGATCGTCCACACCAAAGTGATCCGGCGCACTGTCCACGTGACCAAGCACGCGAAGCCGAAACACCCGCCGGCCGGGGCGCCGGTCGAACCGGCGGCCGCCGGCAGCGCGTCGGGCGGCGCCTACATCGCCACCGGCAGCAGCGGCGCCGGCGAAAGCGAATCCGCCCCGGTCTACACCGGCTCGAGCGGCAGCGGGTCCGGCTCCGAAACCGCTCCGGTGAGCACCGGCTCCAGCGGCGGCGGCAGCGAAAGCGCGCCGGTTGCGACCGCCACCAGCGGCGCCGGTGGAGGCGGGGGCGAGGTCGAGAGCGAGGACGTCAGCGGTGGCGGTGGCGAGCACGAGGGCGGCGGCGATGACTGAGCACACCCGCTCCAAGCGGCCCTCCGCGAGCCTCGTCTTCTGGGCCTCGATCCTGCTCTTCGCCGCGCTCTTCGCCCTGCTCGCCTTTCGCTTCGCCGCCGAACAGTCGGCGAGTCAGGCGACCGCCCGGGCGGTCCAGGTCCGCAAGGTGATCAAGCGGCGGGTGGTGACGACGATCGTCCCCAGCCCCGGTCGCAACACGGTCAGCGCCAGCCCCGTCAGCAGCTCATCCTCCTACGCCGCCGCCGAACCGGTGGTGACGAGCTCCTCTTGATGAGCGAACACGACCTCACCTTCCAGGCGATGGGCAGCCACGTGCGGCTGCTGGTCGGCGAGCCGGGGCCCGGCATGGTCCCGGCCGCGGCCGCCGCCGAGCAGGCGCGGCGCTTTGTCGAAGAGTTCGACGCGACGCTCTCCCGCTTCAAGCCCGAGAGCGAGCTCTCGCGGCTGAACGCCGACGAGCGCGAACGGGTACCGGCCTCCGAGCTGGTGCGCCGCGCGGTCGAGGCCGGGGTCTACGCCGCCGAGCGCAGCGGCGGCCTCGTCGACCCGACCCTGGTCGGCGAGATCGAGGGCGCCGGGTACGTCTCCTCGCGGGCCGGGATGGCCGGGCTGCCGCTGAAGGAGGGACTGGCCGAGGCCCCGGCGCGGCGTCCGGCGCAGCCGCGACCCGACCGGCGCTGGCGCGATTTCTCCGTCGACGACGAAGCGGGGGAGGTGGTCCGGCCGCCGGGCCTGCGCTTCGACACCGGCGGTACCGGCAAGGGCCTGGCGGCCGACATGGTCGCGGCCGCCCTGTGCGGCTACTCGCGCTTCATCGTCGACTGCGGCGGCGACATCCGCATCGGCGGCGCCGATGCCCTCGTCCACCCTTACGAGGTCTTCGTCGAACACCCGATCACCGGCGACCGCGCCCACGTGCTGCGGCTCGGCTCCGGCGGGGTCGCCACCTCCGGGATCAACGTGCGGATCTGGCGCGACGCCGACGGCCGCTGCGCCCACCATCTGCTTGACCCGGCAAGCGGCGAGCCGGCCTGGACCGGCCTGGTCGGCGCCACCGCCCTCGGCGACACCGCGCTGGAGGCGGAGACCCTCTCCAAGGCGGCGCTGCTCTCCGGCCCCGAAGGCGGGCGGGCGGTCCTCGCCGAGCGCGGCGGCTTCCTGATCCACGACAGCGGCCGGGTCGAGCTGGTCGGCTCGCTTGCCGTCGCGCCGCGTATCCGCCTTCCCGAGGTGAGCCGATGAACGCCGCCGGCACCGCCGAAGCGATCCAGTCGCACGGCTGGTGGCTCGCCAGCCGCGCCTCGGGCCTGGTCGCCCTGGTCCTGATCACCGTCTCGGTCTTCCTCGGCCTGACGATGTCCGGCAAGCTGATGCGTCGGCCCGGCTTCGCGAAGAAGCTCCTGGCGGTGCACGAGCAAACCGCGCTCGCCGGCCTGGTCGCGATCGCCGTCCACGGAATCGCCCTGCTCGGCGACCCCTGGCTGCACCCCGGCGTCGCCGGCGTCGCGGTCCCCTTCGTCCTCGGCTTCAAGACCGCCTTCACCGGCCTCGGCATCATCGCCGGATACCTCGCGGCGCTGCTCGGGCTCAGCTATTACGTCCGGCGCCGGATCGGCGCCAAGCTCTGGCGCAAGGCGCACCGGGCGACGGTGGTCGTCTACCTGCTCGGCCTGACCCACGCGATCGGTGCAGGCAGCGACGCCTCCGCGGTCTGGTTCCGCTGGTGGGTGATCCTCACCACCCCGGTGATCGGCGGCCTCTTCGTCTACCGCGTGCTCTCCGGCCGGGCAAAGAAGCAGGCCCGCCAGCGGGCGCCGCGGCCGGCGCGCCGGGTCGCCGGCTCGCCGGTCCTGGAGGAAGCGTGACCGGCGACGCTGGCGTCCTAGTCGTCGGCGGCGGCCTCGCCGGCCAGCGCTGCGCCGAGACGCTGGGCCGGCGCGGCTTCGAGGAGCCGGTGCGGATCGTCTGCGCCGAGGCCTCCCGTCCCTACGACCGGCCACCGCTCTCCAAGGGCGTGCTCGGCGGGTCCGTGGAGGAGAGCGCGACCGCCTTCCGGCCCGCCGGTTGGTACGAGGAGAAGGGGGTCGAGCTGCTGCTCGGGGCGCGGGCCGAGCGGCTCGATCCGGACCGGCGCCGCGTCATCCTCACCGGCGGCGAGGAGCTGCCCTATGGCCGGCTGCTGATCGCCAGCGGCGGCGCTCCCCGGCGCCTGCCCCTGCTCGAGGGCTTCGAGAACGTCCACTACCTCCGCACCCTCGCCGACTGCCGCCGCCTCCGGGCCGAAATGGCCCCGGGGGTGAGGCTGGCGATCGTCGGCGCCGGGTTCATCGGCCAGGAGGTGGCGGCGACGGCGCTGGGGCTCGGCGCCGAGGTGACCGTCGTCGAGGCGATGGAGGTGCCGCTGGCACCGATCCTCGGAGCCGAGCTCGGGCGTTGGTTCGCCGAACTGCACCTCGACGAAGGGGTGCGGCTGGTAACCGGGGCGATGCTCGAGGCCGCTCGCGGCGGGCCGCGCGCCGAACAACTGGTCCTCGCCGACGGGACGACGATCGAGTGCGACGCGGTCGTGGTCGGGGTCGGCACCGTGCCGGCCACCGGGTGGCTGCGCGGGAGCGGCCTCGGCGAGGCCGGGGTGGAGGTCGACGCGGAGGGCCGGACCGCGCTGCCCGGGGTCTTCGCCGCGGGCGACGCCTCGATTCCCTTCGACCACCGCTGGGGCACCTTCGCCCGCACCGAGCACTGGGACGCCGCCGCCTGGCAGGGAGCTGCCGCGGCGAAGGCGATGCTCGGCGAGGAGCCGGGGACGCCGCCGCTGCCGAGCTTCTGGAGCGACCAGTACGGCGTCCGCATCCAGTCGGTCGGCCACCCCCACCTGGCCGACGTGGTCGCGGTCGAGGGCGATCCGGCCTCACGCGACTTCGAAGCGGTCTTCCTGCGCGAGGGCAGCCCCGTGGCCGGCCTGACGGTCGGCCGGCCACGGGCGATCCCCGCGCTCCGCAAGCGAATCGAGGCCGCCCACCGGGCGTCCCGCGAAGAGGAGGTCCCGGCATGACCTACGTGCCCGTGGTCGACCCGAACGAGTGCAGCGCCCACGGCGACTGCGTCGAGATCGCCCCGCAGGTCTTCCGGCTCGACGACACCGCGGTGGTGATCGGCACCGGCCCGGACGACCTGATCCTGGAGGCGGCCGAAGCCTGCCCGGCGGTCGCGATCTCGATCGTCGACCAGGAGACCGGCGAGACCGTCTTCCCCTGACCGATGAACGCCGAGCAGACGCGGCGTCCGGAGCGTGACGGCTGCCGGGTTATCCGGTGTCTGCATTACCGTCGCGCGACTCATGGGCGCCTACTACCAGCGAGTCCTCGACCATTTTCTCGGGGCACTGCTTCGGGTCGAGTTCACGACGGACGGACGGGAGATCACCGACTACGCCGTCGTCTTGCTGCTGGCGCTCGACGGGTCCACCGAGACGATCCGCGTTTACGACGGTGCTCATGGCCACAACGAGATGCACCGATACACGCGGAGCGATGGAAAGCAGCCGGGAGAGCCGTTTCATGCCGGTACTCTTGGAGAAGGAATGCGCGTCGCAATCGCTGAGATCGAGCGTGGTTATGGCGAGATGATCGAAGGATGGAAGAGGCAATGAGCATCGACAACGGACGATCCCCCGCCGCCAAGGTGATGGACGAAGCGATTAACCTCGCAATCGAGGGCCGTTCGCCCTACCCCGAGCGGGCCGCCTTCATCGACTCCGACACCGCCTCGGCCGGCCACGAGATCAAGCGCGCGGCCGACGAAGGTCTTCCTGTCGTCCTGGTTGCCGAGGACGGCAGCGCTCGCGTCCTGATGCCCGAAGTTGCGACCCGCTGAACGCTCACTGGCGTAGATCGAAAGTCACAGGTTCAAATTCTGTCCGGGGTTGAGGCGTCTAGGTAAAGCCTTGGCAAAACATCGCCGCCGTTGAGGCTGGGTTTAGGAAGCGGCCACAACCTCGGGAGCATGCATACCCCGCGCCCTCGCGCAGTCGTCCTCGGCTCGCTGTCCCTGTTCGCGGTCCTCTTCGTCGTCCTCGCCCTGGAGCTGAGCGCCAGCGCCGGCACCTCGACGGGGAAGACGCAGATGGCGGCGAAGTCCCGGCCGGCGCCGGCTGAAACCAAGACCGAGCTCCCGGAACCCGAAGTCGGATACTCGGAGCCCGAAGTCGAATACGTCGAAGAAGTCCCGCCGGTGGTCACCAGCTCCTCGTGATCGGCGGCGTTCCCCACACCCTGGCCACCCAAGGCTGGTGGATCGTCAGCCGCTCCTCGGGCCTGGTCGCCTTCGTCCTGGTGACGATCTCGGTCTTCTTCGGCCTGACCATGGCCGGCAAGCCGGTCCGCCAGCCCGGCTTCGCCCGCACGATGAAGGCGCTGCACGAGCAGACCGCGATCGCGGCCCTGGTCGCGATCGGCGTCCACGGCGTCGCGATCCTCGCCGACCCCTGGCTCAAGCCCGGCGTCGCCGGGGTGACCGTTCCCTTCGCGCTCGCCAGCCACCGCTTCTCCGTCGCGGCCGGGATCGTCGCCGCCTACCTGGCGCTGCTGCTCGGCCTCAGCTTCTACTTCCGGCGGCAGATCGGCCCCCATCTCTGGCGGCAGGCGCACCGGGCGACCCTCGCCGTCTACGTCCTCGGTCTGCTCCATGCCCTCGGCGCCGGTAGCGACACCGGAGCGCCGCTCTTCCTCCTCTGGGTCCTCGGCAGCGGCGTCCCGATCGCGCTGCTCTTCGTCTACCGGCTCGGCGCGGCCCGCCGCACCGACGAACGCCGCCGCCGCGCCTCCCGTCCCGGCCGCTCGCTTCCGGACACGGCCTGAAAGATCGCCTGCGTGGGCGGGATCTTGCGGGGCCGGGGTAGCGCAGGAGTCACTCTGTATTCGCAGAAGGCACCCGACTGATGGCTCTACGCAGAAAGAAAGATCAAGGCTCCGAGGAGCCGCGGCGCCCCCGCGGGCGACGCGCGCCGATCATCGAGCTGAACGACGTGACCAAGGTCTACCCGGGCGGCCACATGGCGCTCGACCGGGTCAACCTCTCCGTCGGCCGCGGCGAGTTCGTCTTCCTCGTCGGCCCGACCGGGTGCGGCAAGTCGACGCTGATCAAGATGCTGATCCGCGAGCTGACCGCCACCGAGGGCTCGGTCAAGATCGCCGGCCGGGACATCGGGGCGCTGCCGGAGAAGAAGATCCCGCAGCTGCGCCGCAACATCGGCACCGTCTTCCAGGACTTCAAGCTCCTCCCCGACCGCACCGTCTACGACAACGTCGCCTACGCCCTGCAGGTGATCGGCGCCAGCCGCGCCGAGATCCGCGAGCAGGTCCCGCAGACGCTGCGGCTGGTCGGCCTCTCGACCAAGATCCACAGCTACCCGGACCAGCTCTCCGGCGGCGAGCAGCAGCGCGTCTCCGTCGCCCGCGCCTTCGTCAACCACCCGCCGCTGCTGCTGGCCGACGAGCCGAGCGGAAACCTCGACCCGGTCACCTCGATCGGGATCATGCAGCTGCTCTACCGGATCAACAAGGCCGGGACCACCGTCGTCGTCGTCACCCACGACCGCGAGATGGTGGACAACATGCAGCGCCGGGTGATCGAGCTCTACGAGGGCCGCGTCGTTCGCGACGAGGTCTCCGGCGGCTACACCGAGGAGTCGACGACCGAATTCGGCATGCGGATGCGGGCCGAGATGGGCGTCGGCGCCGAAGGCGAGCCGCGCACCAACGGACACTCCGACCACGACCACCTGGGCTGATGGGACGGATCGTCTTCTTCTTCCAGGAGGCCCTGCGCGCGCTGAAGCGCAACGGCGCCCCGACCCTCGCCGCGATCGTGACCACGGTCGTCACCGTCGTCCTGCTCGGGATGCTGATCCCGATCTTCCAGACCGCGCAGGGCAAGAGCGAGGAAATCCGTGACCAGCTCAACATCCAGTACCGGCTCTATCCAGATGCCACCAAAGCCGAAGTCGCCGATCTGCGGGCAAAGCTCGAAGGCGTGCCGCACGTTGCCGAAGTCACCTACATCAGCAAAGCCGAAGCACTCGAAACGCTGAAAGAGGATCTGAAGGACGACACGATCGTCGAAGAGCTCAATACCAATCCCCTCTTCAACAGCTTCGAAGTCAAGGCCGACGACGCCGCCAACCTTCCCGCGGTGCGCGAGGCGGTGATCCCAAGCGGCGGCAAGCCGGTCTCGCCGATCATCGTCAAAGAATTCGACCGCACCCAGTCCTCGAAGGAGATCGAGCAGGTGACGAGCGCGCTGAAGATCGTGCTGACGGTGATCACCGCGCTTTTGATCCTCGCCTCGCTGATGCTGGTCGGCAACACGATCCGCCTCTCGATCTACACCCGCCGCCGCGAGGTCGAGGTGATGCGCCTCGTCGGCGCCACCCGCTGGTTCATCCGCTGGCCGTTCATGATCGAGGGCGTGGTCGTCGGCTTCGCGGGAGGCCTGCTGGCCATACTGATCCTGTGGCTGGGCAAGATCACCGTCGTCGACCCCCTCAGCGACTCGATCGGGGTCCTCGCGGCGCAGAACAACTCGACGCTGGGCTTCCCGGCGCTGGTCGCGATCCTCTTCGCCGCCTCGATCGTCGTCTCGACGATCGGCTCGGGCGTGACGCTGCGGCGCTTCCTCAAGGTCTGAGGCCGGCGTGAGAGCACGCGGGGCCGTGGCTTTCGCCGTGGCGCTGGTGGCTCTGTTCGCCGCCGGCTTGTGGCTGGGCGGCCACCCGGGCTCGCTGCCCGATCCGCTGCGCGACGCCTTCGTCGACGAACCCGCGGGGCTGACCGCCGAAGCCGCCGAAGCGATCGAGGACAGCTACTACCGCCCGGTCGGCGAGACCGAGCTCGGCAACGCCTCGCTGCAGGGGATGGTCCGCGAGCTGCGGCGCCGGCACAAGGACCGCTTCAGCGAATACTTCTCCCCCGAAGCCCTGGCCAGCTTCAACGAGCAGATCGAAGGCCACTTCTCGGGCATCGGGCTGAGCGTGGTCGAGGTGCCGAAGGGGCTGCGGGTGGCAAGTGTCTTCCCGCGCTCACCGGCGCAGAAGGCCGGGATAAAGGTGGGGGACACGATCGTCTCGGTCGACGGCAAGTCGATCGCCGGCGAGAGCAGCGGCGATGCGACGAAGTTGATCAAGGGCCCGGAAGGGACCGAGGTGACGGTCGGGGTCCGCGACGCGAAGGGCGGCAAGGTGCGGCGCCTGACCCTGACCCGGGCCGAGGTGGTCCTGCCGAACGTCAGCCACAAAACCGAGACCGTCGACGGGCGCAAGCTCGGCTACGTGCGCCTGCTCAGCTTCAGCGAAGGCGCCCACGGGCAGCTCGCCCACGCCGTCGAGAAGGTCGAGAAGGAAGGGGCGGAGGGGATCGTCGTCGACCTGCGGCACAACCCCGGCGGCCTGCTCCAGGAGGCGGTCCGCACCGCAAGCCTCTTCCTGCCCGCGGGCGAAGTCGTCGTCTCGACCAAATCGCGCAGCCAGGGGGAAAGCACCTACGAGACCAGCGAGGGGCGGGTCACCAAGCTGCCGCTGGCGGTCCTGATCGACGGCGGCACCGCGTCGGCGGCCGAGATCCTCACCGCGGCGCTGGCCGACGACGGCGGCGCCGAGGTGGTCGGCACGACCTCCTTCGGCAAGGGCGTCTTCCAGGAGGAGCAGACCCTGTCCAACGGCGGCGCGCTGAAGCTGACGGTCGGCGAATACTTCACCCCGAAGGGCGTCAACCTGGCCGAGAGCCACGGGATACACCCCGACGTCAAGGTCAAGGACGACCCGAAGACCGCCGCCGACGAGGCCGAACAGCGCGCTTTCCAGGTACTCGCCGGCCAGCTCGGCTGATGTCGGCGCGGGAGACCGTCGAAGGGCTGCTGAAGGAAGAGCTCGGGTACCGCGGCTTCCGGCCGACGGTCGAGGGCGAAGCGCGGGAAGCCGCCGGCTGGGCCGAGCGGGAAAGCGGCCCGCGGCGCGACCTCGTCGAGCTCGCGACCTTCACCGTCGACCCCGCCACCGCGCGCGACTTCGACGACGCGGTCTCGGCCCAGATCGAGGGCGACGGGGCCCGGGTCTGGATCCACATCGCCGACATCGCCGCCCACGTCAAGCCGGGCTCGGTGCTCGATCAGGAGGCGCGGCGGCGGGGCAACAGCACCTACGTCCCCGGCGCGGTCGAGCCGATGCTCCCGCACGCCCTCTCCAGCGGGGCCTGCAGCCTGGCGCCGGGGGTCGAGCGGCTGGCGGTGACGACCGAGGTCGAGCTGGGGCCGGGGATGGTGCCGCGGCGGGCGCGCTTCTACCGCAGCCGCATCCGCTCCGACGTGCGGCTCAACTACGACCAGCTGGACGAGATCTTCGCCGGCCGGGCGCAGCCGCCGGCCGAGGTCGCCGAACCGCTCGCCGCCGCCCGCGCGATCGCCGCCGGCCTCGGCGAGCATCGCGGCACCACCAGCCTCGACGTCGAGTCCTTCGAGCCCGAGTTCCGCTTCGACGGCGAGGGCAACGTCGTCGCCGCCCACGGCGTCGCCCAGACCGAGGCCCACCGCCTGATCGAGCGGCTGATGATCCTCAACAACGAGCAGGTCGCCCAGCTGCTGGAGCAACGGCGGGTGCCGGCGATCTACCGCGTCCACGCCCAGCCCGACGCGGCCCGGGTCGAGCACCTGCTGGAGCAGCTCGCCGCGCTGGGGGTGCCGACGCCGCCGCTCGGCCAGGGGCTCTCGGCGCAGGAGGCGGGGCGGGTCGCCGCCGAGGCGAGCCGGCTGGTCCGGCGCGAGGCCGCGCGACGCGGCCACGGCCGGGAGGCGTATACCTCGCTCGTGCTCCGATCCCTCAAGCAGGCCTACTACAGCGAGCGGAACGTCGGCCACGCCGGTCTCGGCAGCCCCGCGTACTGCCACTTCACCTCGCCGATCCGCCGCTACCCGGACCTCGTCTGTCACCGGGCGCTGCTGGCGCTGCTCGGGGAAGGGGAGGAGGCGCCGACCCTCGCCGAGGCCCGCGACGCGGCCGCGGACTGCTCGGCGCGCGAGCGCGAGTCGGCCCAGATCGAGCGCCACGCGGACGACGTCTGCGCCGCCTACCTGCTCGAACGCGAGCTGGGGGAGCGGGGGCTGGACGTCGTATTCGAAGGCGAGGTCTCCGGCGTCATTCGCTCGGCCGCCTTCGTCTCCTTCGGCGGCGAGCTCGGCGACGTCTACGAGGGGATGCTGCCGGCGCGGCGGCTGCCGGGCGAGTACTTCGCCCTCGACAAGGCCGAGGTGGCGCTGGTCGGGCGCGAGTCGGGGGCGCGGGTGAGGCTCGGCGATCCGATATCCGTCCGCGTCGCCGGGGTCGACGCGCCGCGCGGCCGGACCGAGCTGGAGCGGGCCGGGAAGGTCTCCTGATGGCGAAGAAGCAAAAGAAGAAGCGCGAGCCGGCCTCGGGCGACGTCGTCACCAATCGGCGCGCCCGCCACAAATTCGAGTTCGTCGAGACGATGGAGGCGGGGATCGTCCTGCAGGGGTCGGAGGTGAAGGCGCTGCGCGGCGGCCAGGCCCAGATGACCGATGCCTATGCGGTCGTCGACAAGGGCGAGGTTTGGCTTCGCAAGCTGCATATCCCGCCCTACGAGTACTCGGCGGTCGATGCCCACGCGGCAGAGCGGCCGCGCAAACTGCTGCTGCACAGGGAGGAGATCGAGCGCCTGGTCGGCAAAACGGCCCAGAAAGGGTTGACGCTGATTCCAACCAGGATCTATTTCAAAGGCCCGCGGGCGAAGGTGGAGCTGGCTTTGGCGCGAAACAAGGAGGGTCGCGACCGGCGACGGGAGATAGCCGACCGCGACGTTCGCCGAGAGGTCGAGCGCGAGTTCAAGGGAAGGATGCGTTGAAGTTGAAACTGCCGAATCACATGCAAGGATGCAGGGCAATGCGGACCCGGAAGAGCTTCCCCGCCGCCGCCGCTGGGATCATCGCGGCGCTGATGGTCGTCCCCGCTCAGGCCGGCGCCGACTCGTTTCCGGAAAAGGCGAGCGATTACGTGAGCGACAACACCGCCTACTTCGTCGCCGCCCTGCTGGCGGCGATTCTCCTGCTCCTGCTGATCGTCCGCATCAGCCAGCGACGGGCGAAAGAGAAGGAGCAGAAGCAGGCGACCCAGCAGGCCGGCGGACCGCCGCCGGTCGCCCCCGCGACCCCGCCGCCCGGCGCCCCGCCGGCCCAGGCCGCCGCTCCGACCTCCGAGATGGCCGCGGTACCGGCCGCCGCCGCGCCGCCCGCGCCGCCTCAGGCGCCTCCCGCTCCCGGCCAGTCCGTGCCGCCTCCCGGGCCGTCGGCGCTGCCGCCGGTCGCCGCCGGGGCTCCGGCACCCGCCGGCGAGAGCGCCAAGGACCGCAAGCGTCGCAAGCGCGACGAAGCGAGGGCGAAGCGACTGCAGATGCGCGAAGCGCGCAAAGCCGAGCTGCAGCGGCGCAAGGAAGAGCGGGCGCGGATGAAAGCCCAGAAGAAGGGCGGCGCCGTGCCGCCCCCCGGCGCTCCCCCCGTGCCCGGTGCCCCTCCGGCGCCCGAGGCCCCGGTGGCCGAGGCGCCGAAGGAGAAGAAGTTCTTCGGGATCAAGATCGGGACCGGCAAGCAGAAGCGCGAGGCGGCGCTCGCCGAGCAGCGCCTTGCCGCCGCCCGCGCCGCGAACGAACGTGCCGTCGCCGAGGCCCAGGCCAGCGGTCAGGCGCCGCCCTCGGGGCAGTTGCAGCCGTGGGAGGAGGCGACCACCGTGCAGCCGCCGACCGGCGGGCTGACCGCGGTTCCCCCGCCGCCCCCGATTCCGGGTGGGACGCCGGCCCCCGGCGACTACGACCCGGTCGCCGCCGAACAGCGCGTGCGCGACAAGGTCGCCGAGGTCCGCACCGAGACGCAGCGGATCGGCGCCGAGGCCGACCAGCGCCTGCAGGCCGCCGGCCCGCAGGAAGGCGCCGCACCGCCGGTCGCGCCCGCGGCCGACCTGCGCACCGCCGAGCAGCGCCTCGAGGACGAACGCCAGGCGCGCGAGCGGGCGATGCAGGACGCCGAGCGGCGCCTGCGCGAGATCGAGGAGCGGACCAAAGCCGCCGAAGAACGTGCCGCCGAGGCGAAGCGCCTCGAAGAACGGCAGGCCGAAGAGGCCGCGCAGGACCGCCGTCTGGAGGAGATGCGGCGCAGCGTCGCCGAAGCCGAAGAGCGGGCGCGCGAGGCCGAGCGCCGCGCCGAAGAAGCCGAGCAGGCCGTCGTCCGCGGTGTGCAGGGAGGCGCAGTGCCCCCGCCACCCCCGCCGGAGCCACAGGCCTTCGCACCGCCGACCCCGCCCCCGGCTCCGGCCGAGCCGCAGTCATTCGCACCGCCGACGCCTCCGCCGCCACCGGCCGAGTCTTTCTCGCCGCCGACGCCTCCACCGCCGCCGGCCGAGTCCTTCGCACCGCCGACGCCGGCCCCGCCGCCGTTCGAGCCCGCGAGCCCGCCACCTCCACCCCCGCCGGAGCCGATTCAGGCCACCCCGCCGGCGATGTCGCCCGCGGCCGGCACCGGCGAGCAGATGAACCTCAACACGATCACCTTCGAGCAGCTGCGCGAGCAGAACCTCTCGGTGACCCAGGCGACGCGCCTGCTCGCCCACCGCGAGCGGCTCGGCGGCTTCAAGTCGGTCGACGACCTCGACCAGGTCGCCGGGTTCCCGGTCGAGTTGCTCGAAGAACTGAAGACCCGCGCGACGGTCTGACTGGCAGCCCCAGAGGCCGCTATGCGGCGTCCTCGGTCGCCGAAATAGCGCTGCTATTCCGACTTCCTGCGTCCTTGCCTAGCGGCCTCTGGACCTTGCCAGTCAACCCGTCGCTTCTTCTTCGTACTTCTCGAGCAGCTTGAGCCAGATCTCGCTCCTGCTCGGATACGGGGCGACCGCGTGACGCAGTTTTGAGAGGGGAATCTCCGCCACTATCGCCGCCGTTGCCGCCTGGAGGAAGTCGGCGGTCTCGAAGCCGGTGAAGGTGGCGCCGACGATCGTCCCCTTTGCCTTGTCAACGACGATCCGGGAGGTGCCGCCGGTTCCCTTGCCCTGGAAGCTGGCGCCGGCAGCGCCGTCGGTGGGGACGTCGACGGCGAGGGCGTCGATGCCCGCCTCGCGCGCCTGCTCGAGGGTCTTGCCCGCGGCCGCGATCTGCGGGTCGGTGAAGGTGACCCGCGGCGAGCCGATTCCTTCGGCGACTGCCTCGGTCTCGCGGCCGAGCAGGTTCTCGGCGACGACCCAGGCCTGGTACTTCCCCATGTGGGTGAAGAGGGCGCGGCCGTTGACGTCGCCGATCGCGTAGAACCAGTCGCGATCGCCGACCCGCAAGCGGTCGTCGGTCTGCAGGAAGCCGCGCTCGTCGGCGGCGACCCCGGCCGCTTCGAGGTCGAGGTCGGCGGAGTTGGGCACGCGGCCGACCGCGATCAGGATCTCGGCCGCCGCGACCTCCTCGCCGCCGCTGAGGGTGGCGACGACGCCGGGGCCGCCGGCCGCGACCGCCTCGACTTTCGCCCCGGTGCGGACGTCGACGCCGAAGTTCTCCCGCAGCGACTTTGCGACTTCCTCGCCGGCAAAGGGTTCCTCGCGCGAGAGCAGATGCTCGCCGCCCTCGACCAGGGTCACCTCGGTGCCGAGGCTGGCCCAGGCCTGGGAGAGCTCGCTGCCGACCGGGCCGCCGCCGAGCACGATCATGCTCTCGGGCACCTGCCGGGCGGTGGTCGCGTCGCGGTTGTTCCAGGCCCGGACCCCGTCGAGGCCGTCGATCGGCGGCATCGCCGCCTTGCTGCCGGTGGCGACGACGATCGCCCGCTCGGCGAGCAGCGCGTCCTCGCCGACGCAGACCCGCCGCTCGCCGTCGAAGCGGGCCTCGCCGCGGAAGAGCTCGATCTCGCGTTCTTCCAGCCAGGGCAGCTGGCCGGAGTCGTCGCGGTCGTGGATCACCTCGTCGCGGCGGCTGAGGACCAGGTCCGCGTCCAGCTCGCCATGGCCGGTGGGCACGCCGGGGATCCGCTTCGCCTCGGCCAGCACGTCGGCGGGGCGCAGCAGCGCCTTCGAGGGCATGCAGGCGTAGTAGGAGCATTCGCCGCCGATCAGGTCGCGCTCGACGATCGCCACCTTCCACCCGGCCTCGGCCAGGCGGCCGGCACAGACCTCACCCGAGGGGCCCGCCCCGAGGACGATCGCGTCGAAGCTGCGCTCGTTCACCGGCTGCATCCTCGCAGGCCGGGGCGCTCGACGGCGTACAATCGGATGCAGCACGGGGGCGACAGGCTTCGACGTGGTCGACTCGTGCGAAAGGTTGCAGGTCGAGGTTGCTGGAGGCCTCGTTAAACCCCAGCACAAACCAATACGTGCGGACCACGAGTTCGCCCTCGCCGCTTAGTTAGAAGCTAAGCGCTGTGAGAGTCGGTCCTTCCCCGCCCGCGGGAAGGGGCACCGGCTTCAAAATGCGGGCTCACCCAGGCGGATCGCCCTGACCGCCAGGGGACATCGAAGGGGCTTTATCTCCCGCAGTGCCCGCTGGCGCGGACCCCGGGAGACGAGAATCAAGCGCCAGCTATACCTGTAGACACCCTCGCACCGCGTCCGCGGATCCGAGTTCGAATCTCGGCGCCTCCATAGTCACACCGAAACTCCGGCCCCCGGCCGGGGTTTGGGTACGTGCGGATCGCGGCGGGGCGGTCCGATTTCTCCATGCGAATTCCCTCAGCTTCCAACCCGCTCCTGCACTGGGACCCGGCCGCGGCCGATCCGGCCCAGCGCCGCATCCACCCGATCCTGCGCGGCGCCGTGCTCGACCGTGACGGCTGGACCTGCAGGTACTGCGGCCACGAGGCGACCGAGGTCGACCACGTCGACCCGCGGGCGCGGGGCGGCGCGACGGCGCCGTACAACCTCGTCGCCGCCTGCCGGCCCTGCAACAAGGGCAAGGGCATCCGCACCCCGGGGGAGTGGCGGCGGGACGAGACGTACGCGCGTTTGGTCCGGGAAGCGGAAAGACGCCGCGCCTATCGTCGGCCGCGCATGCGCAGATTCACCTCAGTTGATCCTATGTAGTGATCAACTAGTACCTAAACCCCCGCATTTTCCGCGCTGCTCACCTGCTCGTTCTCCAGTTGAGAGCTTTTGCGGTGATATGCATACCTCGATCGGTACCGAAATCGAGCGAGGAGGCTTCGGAATGAACGACGGCCCAGGCCCTGCTGATCCTCAGGCCAAGCTTGCGGCAGTGGTGGCGAAGGCAAGCGCGCCCCCCGAACCGCCATCTTGGGTTCAGCGGTGGCAGATGATCTTCGCTGGCTTGCTCTTCATCACGGCCATGGGCCTCGCTTTCTATCTCGTCGCCGAAGGCCCTCCGGCACCCAAGGCGCCCGACGCAGCAACCGAAGCGTCGGACTCCGAAAGCACTAAGGAAGAGCCAACTGCGGCCGCTTTCCTCACCGCTGAAGCCGAACCGCTTCCCGAAGATGGGGGCGGCGAAGCAGGCGAAGGCGAAACCGAAGAAGGCGAAACCGAAGAAGGGCCGTCCGAAGAAGGCGAATCCGAAGAAGAATCGGGCGCATCCCTCGCCAGCCTCAACGAGCAGGCTCCATGGGCATTTGCGATCGTCGCTCTGCTGGTCGGCGCCTTCCTTGCCACGGGGAAAAACCTCAGCTTCGCCGGTGTCAGCGGCGGGACGAAGGGAACGAAAAATGGGAATTGAAGGGCTCGAGAAAGCTGAGCCCGCAATTCTCTCCGGGCTGGTCACGTCGCTGGCCGGGTTCGTCGCGCTGCTCGCCTCGGACTTCAGCGCGCTGCATAGCGCCGGATTAGCCTTCGGCCTGACGAGCACCCAGGCGCTCCTGACCCGTCCAACGGTATACAGCCCAAACTCGATCGAGGGCCTCGAATCCGAAGCGAGCAGCTACGACAAGCTGATGGAACTGCTCAGGTCCGGCACCGGCTTCCCGCACCCGCACGAGCCAGCGGTGACCATCGGCGTCCTGACCCTCATGGGCGGTTTTCTGATCCAGATCTTCGCCGGGGTGGACTTCCTCTCGGCGTTCGCATCGGCGGCGGGAATCTCCGGGGTCCAAACCGTGGCCACCAGGCAGCGGGCTTCATCGCCGGTGAGCGCGCGCGAGGTCCTCGCCCGGCAGATTTACCTCGAAGCCCCGACGCCCGGGGGGGCCGGGCAGGCGCCCGGACCGCAGCGGCCGGCCCCAGCCAGCTAGAGGCGGAGCGTGGATAAAGTGGGCCGGTGGATCGCCACGTCGCCTTTCTGCGGGGGGTGAACCTCGGCAAGCGGCGGATCAAGAACGAGGAGCTGCGGGCGCACTTCGAGGCGATGGGGCTGGAGGAGGTGGCGACCTTCCGGGCCAGCGGCAACGTCATCTTCGCGACGCCGAAGCGCGAGGCCGAGGGGAAGCTGGCGAGCAGGGTCGAAGCCGAGCTGGACGAGCGGCTCGGCTATGACGTGCCGGTCTTCCTCCGCAGCGAGCAGGAGCTCGCGGCGATCGCGGCGCAGAAGCCATTTCCCGCGGCAAGGCAGAAGAAGTCGAAGGGGAAGCTCCAGGTCTCGCTGCTGAAGAAGAAACCCAGCGCGGCGGCGAAGAAAAAGGTGCTGGCGCTCGCCACCGACGAAGACCTGCTGGCGATCTCCGAGCGCGAGCTCTACTGGCTGCCGAGCGGCGGCCTGCTCGAGTCTGACCTCGATTTGAAGGCGATCGAGAAGCTGATCGGCGCCGACACCCGCCGCACGATGGGGACGATCGAAGAGATCGTTCGTCAGCTGACGTAATTAGATCAATAATTATTGACTAACTGCGCGGTCTGCGGAATGATGTGCCGCTGCCTACTACCGGCTCAGGCGGTAAGGAGGGAACGATGCGGCATTTCAAAATCTCAGGAGCTCTGGCCGTTCTCACAGTCCTGATGATGGCGGGAGCCAGTAGCGCGTCGGCGACCACACTGACGGTGGGCGGGGTGAAGCAGAATGGCTCCGTCGCGATCACCGCAACGCTCACGAAAGGCACCTCGCTGGATCTCGGCGATTCCCTTGGGCAGAAAATCACATGCACCGGCTCGGAAATAAAAGCCAAAACCGAAGGAACCTTCACCGGCACCAGCGTGGGTGGGAATGTCTCGGCATTGGACTTCACAGGTTGCACCGATTCCGTCTTCGTTCTCAGTCGCGGCAGCCTCTCGGTCACCTGGACCAAAGGTTCGAACGGAACGGTTTCTCTGGCAGGAACCGAAATCACAATATTTTCGACAGCTATCGGTGTCAGCGCCATCTGCAAAACCGGCATCGGAACGGCGATCGGAACCCTCACAGGCTCTTCGGGGGCATCGACGATCGACGTCAATGCTGGACTGAGTTGCGGCATCCTCGGCAACGTCTCCTGGACGGCGAGCTACACCGTTACAACTCCAAACGCGCTCGGGGTGGGGGAATAGCCGCGGGGATGAACTAGTAGCCCCTCGGCGGCGCCTGGGCCGCCCACGGTGCCGGCCGGCCATTACCTTGGTCGGGTTATGGCGATCGCGACCGCAACCTCCCTCGACGTCTACGTCGGGGGCAAGCTCCTCTTCGAGGACGTCGGCTTCAAGCTGGAGCCGCGCGAACGGATGACGCTCTCCGGACGCAACGGCGCCGGGAAGTCGACGCTGCTGCGGGTCCTGGCCGGCGAGCTGGCGCCGGACAGCGGCTCGCTGACCGTGCAGCGGGGCGCCCGCGTCGCCCTCCACGACCAGCGGCCGCCGCGCGAGTCGGCAGCCAAGCTGAGCGATTACGTCTTCTCCGGCCGCACCGACATGCTCGAAGCCGAGGCCGAGCTGGAGCGGCTGGAGGGGGAGATGGGCGGCGAGGCGAGCGAGGAGACGATGCGCGCCTACGCCGCCGCCCAGCAGCGGCTCGAAGCCGGCGGC
The DNA here is from genome assembly GCA_035703365.1 of Solirubrobacterales bacterium. GTDB lineage: Bacteria > Actinomycetota > Thermoleophilia > Solirubrobacterales > 70-9 > VAYN01. Next base: position 5,478 of record DASSYI010000035.1, on the reverse strand, counting down.
GGCTACCGCTGGCGCGACGATGTCCTCGCTGTGCTGCGCGGCCTCGGCTTTGAGCCCGAGCAGGCCGAGCGGCCGCTCTCGACCTTCTCCGGCGGCGAGCTGACCCGCGCCTCGCTGGCCCGTGCGCTCGCCACCCGCCCCGACCTGCTGCTGCTCGACGAGCCCACCAACCATCTCGACATCCCCTCGCTGGAGTGGCTCGAGCGCTACCTGGTCGACCTCGACGCCGCGGTTGTCCTCGTCGCCCACGACCGCTGGTTCCTGGAGGCGGTCGGGACCTCGGTCCTGGAGCTGGAGGCGCAGCGGGCCCGTTTCTTCGCCGGCCCGTGGCACGCCTGGCGCCAGGAGCAGGCGGCGCGGCAGATCGCCCTCGGCAAGGCGATCGAGCGCCAGCAGGCGGAGATCGCGCGGATGGAGCGCTTCGTCGAGCGCTTCCGCTACAAGGCGACGAAGGCGCGCCAGGCGCAGTCGCGGGTGAAGATGATCGAGAAAGCCAAGCGCGAAGGCCCGGCGGCCGAAAAGCGCGACAACCGCCACCTGCGCTTTCGCTTCAAGCCGCCCGAGCGGCCCGGGCGGGTAGTGCTGAAACTCGTCAACGGGCGGCTCGAGGTGCCGGGGCGGGTGCTGCTCGACGGCGCCAACGTCGAAATCGAGCGCGAAGAACACGTGGTCCTGGTCGGCCCCAACGGCGCCGGCAAGACGACCCTGATCGACACCCTCGCCGGCGACCGCGAGCCGGCGAGCGGCAGCGTCCGCCTCGGCCACAACGTCAAGATCGGCTACCTCTCCCAGCACGCCGAGACCGCCGCCGGCAGCGGCAGCGTGCTCGACGCCGCCAAGCGCGAGACCGGCCTCAACGAGGTCCAGGCGCGCTCCCTGCTCGGCGGCTTCCTCTTCTCCGGCCGCGACGTCGAGAAACAGCTCTCCGACATCTCCGGCGGCGAGCAGCGAAGGCTCTCGCTGGCGATCCTCGTCGCCTCCGGCGCCAACGTCCTCGTCCTCGACGAGCCGACGAACCATCTCGACATCGAGAGCCGCGAGGCGCTGGAGGACGCGCTGACCGAGTTCGAGGGGACGGTGCTGCTCGTTTCCCACGACCGGGCGCTGCTGGAGGCGGTCGGCAGCCGCACCCTGGTCTGCGAGGGGGGCAAGCTGCGGAGCTTCCCGACCGGCTGGGCCGAGTACCAGGCGCGGCGCGACGAAGAAGAGAGCGAGGCGACCGCGGCGGCCAAATCGAGCGGCGGGGGCGGCAAGAAGTACAGCGCCACCAAGCCGGCGCAGAAAGCGGCGCGCAAGGCGGCGAAGCTCGAGCAGCGGATCGAGAAGGCCGAGGCCGAGTTGCAGGCGCTGGAGGACGAGCTGGCCGACCCCGCCGCCTGGTCGAGCCCGGGCCGGGTCGAGCGGGCGAGCAAGCGCCACGCCGAGGCGAAGGCCGCGGTCGAAGAGCTCTACAGGGAGTGGGAGGCCGCTCAGGCCGAGGCGGAGGGCGCGCCGACCTAGGCGAGCCGCCGCTCGAGCACGACACGGGTTCCCTTGGCCGGTGCCAGGGTGATGTTGCGAACCCGGACGTTTTCAGGCTTCGGGCTTGCCGACCGCAGCTCGGTGCGTTCGACGAACTCGCGCAGGATCAGCCGCATCTCGTATTCGGCGAAGGCGGCGCCGATGCAGCGCCGGACGCCGCCGCCGAAGGGGATCCAGGCGTAGTTGTCGGCCTTGCCGTCGAGGAAGCGCTCGGGCCGGAACTCCTCCGGGTCGGGAAAGAGGTCCTCGCGGTAGTGGAGGGCGGCGATCGCCGGCAGGACGAAGGTCCCGGCCGGCAGGTCCCACCCGCCGACCCGCGCCGGCGCCTTCAGCTTGCGGGCGACGTCGACGATCACCGGGCGCGCCCGCAGCGTCTCTTTGACCGTGGCGCCGAGGTACTCGTCGGAGCCGGCGGCGATCGAGTCGCGCAGCTTCCCCAGCACCGCGGGATTGCGGACCAGCCGCTCGACCGCCCAGGCGAGCCCGGTCGCGGTCGTCTCGTGGCCGGCGCCGAGCACGGTGACCAGCTCGTCTCGCAGTTCGGTGTCGCTCATCGCCGCGCCGTCCTCGTCGCGGGCGCCGAGCAGCAGCGAGAGGACGTCGTCGCGCTCCTCGTGGCCGGGCTCGGCCCGGCGCATCCGGATCTCTTCGTAGATGAACTCGTCGAGCGCCTCGCGCGAGCGCAGGAAGCGGTTCCAGGGGCTCCAGCGGCCGAGGTCGCGGCGCATGAAGGGGAAGGAGGTGATGACGCCGACCCGGCGGGCGAAGTCGTCGATCAGCCGCTCGAAGCGCTCCAGCCGCGCCTCGTCGTGGACGCCGAAGACGGCGCGCATGATCACCGCCAGGGTGATCCGCTGGGTGTGGGGGCGCAGCGCGAAGGGCTCGCCGACCGGCCAGCTCTCCATCTCCTTGCGGGTCATCTCGACGATCAGCTCGCCGTAGCGCTGGATCCGCTCGCCGTGGAAAGGAGGCAGCAGCAGCTTGCGCTGGCGCATGTGCGGCTCGTCGTCGAGGGTGAGGACCGAGTTCGGCCCCAGCGCCGGCTCCAGCACCGTCGCGTTCGCCTCGCCGGCGTGGAAGACCGAGGGCGAGCCGGTGAAGACCGCTTTGACCAGGTCGGGGCGGGCGACATAGACGATGTGCCCGAAGAACGGGAAGCGGACGGTGAAGATGTCCCCGTACCGTCGCTGGTGGCGGGCCAGGAAGCCGAGCGGGTCGCGCGCGTAGCTGACCGCCTGTGCGGCGGCCGGTGCCCGCGATCCCGGCGGCAAACCCTCCATCAGAAGACGATCGTGCGGTCGCCGTCGAGGAGGACGCGGTCGTCGAGGTGGGCCATCACCGCGCGGGCGAGGACGAGGCGCTCGACGTCGCGGCCGAGGCGGACCATGTCGGTCACCTCGTCGCGGTGGTCGACGCGGGTCACGTCCTGGGCGATGATCGGGCCGGCGTCGAGCTCGGCGGTGACGTAGTGGGCGGTGGCGCCGATCAGCTTGACGCCGCGCTCGTAGGCGCGGTGGTAGGGGTCGGCGCCGACGAAGGCCGGCAGGAAGCTGTGGTGGATGTTGATCGCCGGCGCGGCGAGGGCGCGGAGGAAGTCCTCGGAGAGGATCTGCATGTAGCGGGCGAGGACGAGGAGGTCGACCCCGTCCAGCAGCTCCAGCGCCTGGCGCTCGACCTCGGGCCGGGTCGCCGGCTCGACCGGCAGGTGGTGGAAGGGGAGGCCGACCGCTTCGACCTGGGGGGCGTGGTCGGGGTGGTTGGAGATCACGCTGACCAGCTCGCCGCCGAGGTCTCCGTTGCGCCAGCGCCAGAGCAGGTCCGAGAGGCAGTGGTCCTCGCGGCTGACCATCACAGCCGCCCGCTTGCGGCGGCTGGTCTCGTGGAACTCGTAGTCCATCGCGAAGGGCTCGCCGATCTCCCGCGCGAAGCGCAGCTCCAGCGCCTCGCGCTCGCCGTCGGGCACGTGGTCGAAGACCATCCGCATGAAGAAGCGGCCCTCGGCGCTGGAGTGCTGGTCGACGTCGACGATGTTGAGCCCGGACTCGGCGAGGAAGCCGCTGACGCGGGCGATCAGGCCCGGCTGGTCCGGGCAGGCGAGCAGCAGGCGCGAAGTCGGCTGGTCTCCCATCCGCCGATGATCGCGGATAGGCTGCCGCCGATGCGGATCGGCGCGATTCCCGACGGCCTGGTGGAGCGGCTGGGGCTTCTGCTCGGCAAGGTGCCGACGCCGATCGGCGAGTCGCTGTTCTCGATGCCGGTGGCGCGATCGCTGCAGGTCGCGCAGCGGACTGGGATCCTCGCCGCGCTGGCGGAGGGGCCGCGCGACCCGGCGGAGCTGGCCGAGCACCTCGGGCTGCAGCCGCTCGGGACGAGCCGCGTCCTCGACGTGATCGCGACGCTCGAGCACGTCAAGCAGAACCCCAACGGGACCTACGAGATGACCGCCAGCGGCCACCGCTGGCTGGACCCGAAGTCCGACACCTACCTCGGCGACTTCCTCGCCGACACCGCTCACTACTGGGAGTGGTACGCCGGCCTCGAAGACCTGGTCCGCGACGGCAAGCACGTCGAGCTGCACGAGAAAGCCCCGGACGACCCCTACTGGCAGTCCTACATCCGCGGCCAGTACCAGGTGGCGCGGCTCTCCAGCGCCGAAGTCGCGAAGGCGATCCCGTTGGCCAAGGGCGCCCACCAGCTGCTCGACGCCGCCGGCGCCCACGGCGAGTACTCGATGGCGCTCTGCCGCCGGCACGAGGGGCTGCGGGCGACGATCGTCGACCTGCCGGGCAGCGCCCGGGTGGGGGAGGAGATCGTCGCCGAAAACGGGATGGGCGACCGCGTCCGCTACCTGGTCGGCGACATGTTCGAGGTCGACTACGACGGCCACTACGACGGCGCCCTCAGCTTCAACATCATCCACCACCTCTCGCCGGAGCAGATCCGGGCGCTCTTCACCCGCATCCGCGGCGCGCTGCGGCCGGGCTCGCCGCTTTGCGTCCTCGACCTCTACGACCGCCCCGGCGGCCAGCGCGCCAACCTCGCCTCGATCCTCGGCCTCTTCTTCCACCTGACCTCGGGCGCCGACACCTACACCGTCGACGAGGTGTCCCGCTGGATGGGAGAGAGCGGCTTCGGCAAGGTCGAGGTGAAGTCGTTCCGGGCCCTGCCGGACCTGCGGCTGCTGATCGCCAAAGCGGTGTAAGGGGGGCGGGGGAGGAAGGCCCTCGCCAGACACACTTCGCCAATGGCTCGATGTTGAGTGTCTGGAGAGGCCTCCCTCCCCCGCCGATGACACGCAAGATCTCAGTCTTTTCCTCTGGGTCGGAAGGAGTTTTGTGCCTGAGTTAGTGCGGATCGATGCGAGCGGTGGCGCTTCTGTGATGTCACCCACACATGAGAGCGCCGCGAACCCTCACGGTTTTGCGCTTGCTCACAAAACGCAAACAATTCACCGCGATCTTGCTCATCCTCCTCGCCTTCCCGGCGGCTGCGCTCGCCGCTGGCGGTAAGGGGTCGACTGCCGGGCCGAGCATCGGGCAGGCCGAAGTGGCGCCGCTCGCACAGCTACGGCGGCCGGTCACGAACTTCCATCGCGTCGTCAAGGCGATCGCCGCCGACATCCGCGCCGACGAACTTGCGGCCGCCCGCAAGGAGGAACGCGAAGCCGAGGAACGGTTCACCGACCTCGGCGTCTCGATGGCGACGCTGGAATCGATCGCCTCCTGCGAGTCCGGCGGCGACCCGGCCGCCGTCTCCTCCGACGGCACCTACCGCGGCAAATACCAGTTCGACTACGGCACCTGGGAATCGATGGGCGGCAGCGGCGACCCCGCCGCGGCCCCCGAGTCCGAGCAGGACTACCGCGCCGCGCTCCTCTACGCGTCGTCGGGCTCCAGCCCCTGGCCCATCTGCGGCTGACGTCCCCAATCGGCGTTCGTCCTTTTCCGGGCATATGAC
>DASSYI010000007.1:0-77096 GCA_035703365.1 Solirubrobacterales bacterium | reverse complement strand
TGATCAACAGGCGGGGGACGATGTCGAGGGTCTCGCCCTTGCCGGCGACTCCGCAAATCGTGCACAGGCCCCAGCCCATGCGGGCGGCCTCCACCGCCTGGCGCATCACGCCGACGTTGCCGGTCGCCTCGAAGGTGTAGTCGGCGCCGAAGCCGCCGGTCATCTCGAGGATCTCCTCGACGACCTCGCCGCCGCCCGCGAGGACGTCGGTCGCGCCCTGGCCGCGGGCCAGCTCGAGTCGCTCCGGCGAGAGGTCGACGCAGACGATGCGCTCGGCCCCCTGCAGGCGACAGCCGGCGACGGCTCCGAGCCCGACCATCCCGGCTCCGAATACGACGCAGGTGCTGCCCGGCTGCACCGCGGCGGTGTTGATCGCCGCCCCGAGGCCGGTCGAGAGCCCGCAGGCGAAGAGGCAGGCGTGCTCGAACGGCGCCTCGGGGTCGATCTTGGCCAGGGCGATCTCCGGCATCACCGTGTACTCGGCGAAGGTCGAGCAGCCCATGAAGCTGCGGATCTCCTCGCCGTCCCGGGAGATCCGCGTCGTCCCGTCCGGCAGGTGCCCCTTGTTCTGCTCCTCGCGGATCGCCAGGCAGAGGTTGGTGCGCGGGTCGAGGCAGTGGATGCACTCGCGGCACTGGGGCGAGAAGAGGGTGACGACGTGGTCGCCCGGTGCCAGTTCGGCGACGTCCGGCCCGACCACCTCGACGACGCCGGCGCCCTCGTGGCCGAGCACGGTCGGCGCATAGCCGGACGGGTCGGCGCCGGAGGCGGTGTAGAGGTCGGTGTGGCAGACGCCGCAGGCGTGCAGCCGGACCAGCACCTCCCCGGATCGCGGCTCCGCCAGCTCGACCTCCTGCACGACGAGCGGCTCCCCGAACTCCTCCAGGACGGCGGCGCGCATCTTCATCGGGCCAGGTGGCTCCCGTACGGTTCGCAGATCGTCTGCGGGCCGGACCACGAGTACCAAGGCCCTGGGGGTCCGCCCGGCCGCTTCGGCTCGCGGATCAGCAGCTTCAGGTAGGCGTCACGACCTTCGCAGGAGCCGATCCGCGTGGCTTTGAGTTGAGCGACGACCGGGTGGCGGTAGTACCCGCCGCCGGGCTTGTAAATCGGGTGCCGTCCCCGGCCACGAGCCTCGGCCCCACCCCAACTCGACCAGTGGACCTTGCTGATCAGTCCGCTCGGGACGCCGCCGTTGTAGATCGTGTGCGGGCGAGCGACTCCCCAGCCCTCTCCGTATTCACCGCCGTACACCTCACCGCCGAGAACGATCGGTGCGTCAAGCAGCCGATAGGTGGTGCGCCGCCACCACATAAAGCGTCCGGAATCGAAGTCTCCCTTGTAGCAACGAGCCAATGAGGCCGAGCACACCCAGCCCCGCGGAACATTCCCTTCCATATCCGCGCGATAGACGCGCCGAGCTTCTCGACAGGTGACTTTATGAGCGTGTACCGGTACTCCATCCACCTTGCCGCAAGATCGATTCACCGACCCACCAGCGGGAGGAACCACCATAAGTAAGAACAACCCCAGCGCCATCGATACCCCGCCTGCCCTTCGCCGCATGGAGCCCATTCCATCACCGACTCCGAACCCCGTCAATTGACCATGGCGTAATTCAACGCTGCACAACAGGACCATCAGCGGAGCCGCGCTCAGACCTCCACCAGGGAACCCATGATCACCGTGCGGTCGCGTGGCAGGGCGAAGTAGTCGGCGGCGTCGGCGCTGAGGTGGGAGCTGGCGAGGAAGAGGCGCTTGCGCCAGCGCGTCATCCCGGGAGCCTCGCCGGGGCGCAGCTCGATCGTCGAGAGGAAGTAGGAGGCCTCCTCGGCCTCGATCGGGAACGCCAGGGTGCCGTCGGCGGCCTGGCGCAGCGCCGCCGGGACGTCGGGCTGCTCCATGTAGCCGAAGCGGGCGGTGAGGTGGCTGATGCCGTCGTCGTCGTAGCCGAGGCCGTCGACCACGAAGCGCTCGGCCGCCGCGACGGTGGGAACTGGCAGCGTCTCGATCAGGAGGATCACGACGTGCTCGTGGAGGGTCTGGTTGTGCTCGACGGTGGCGCGCATCGCCAGCGGCGTCGTCGCCTTGCTGCGGTTGAGGAAGACGGCGGTCCCAGGCGCGCGCCGCAGCGGCGGCCGGCGCGCGTGGAGCTCCTCGACGAAGGTCCGCAGGCAGCCTTCCTGCCGCTCGCGCCGCTCCGAGACCAGCTGGCGCCCCCGCCGCCAGGTGCTCAGCACGGTGAAGATGATCAGTCCCATCAGCAGCGGGAACCAGGCGCCGTGGACCAGCTTGGTCAGGTTGGCGGCGAGGAAGAGCAGGTCGACGGCGAGGAAGGCGGCCGCGCCGGCGACCACCAGCCACAGCGGCTTTTCCCACTGGTGGCGGACGATGTAGAAAAACAGCAGGGTGGTGATCGTGAGCGTCCCGGTCACCGCCATGCCGTAGGCGAAGGCGAGCGCTCCCGAGGTGCGGAAGGCGAAGACCAGCGCGATGACCGCCGTCATCAACAGCCAGTTGATCCAGGGCACGTAGATCTGCCCCATCGTCTTCGCCGAGGTGTAGACGACCCGCAGCCGCGGCAGGTAGCCGAGCTGCACCGCCTGGTGGGCGACCGAGTAGGCGCCGGTGATCACCGCCTGCGAAGCGATCACCGTGGCCACGGTCGCGAGGAAGACCATCGGCACCCGGCCCCATTCCGGGACCAGCAGGAAGAAGGTGCCGCCGGCGTTGGCGCCGGAGTGGTCGAGGAGGAGCGCCCCCTGGCCCATGTAGTTGAGGATCAGCGCCGGGAAGACCAGTAGCAGCCAGGCGGCGGTGATCGGCAGGCGGCCGAAGTGGCCCAGGTCGGCATAGAGGGCCTCGACGCCGGTGATCACCAACACGACCGCGGCGAGGGCGAAGAAGGCGGTGCCGAAGTTCCCGACCAGGAACTCGAGCGCGTAGCCGGGCCAGAGCGCGCCGAGGATCTGCGGGTGGGCGGCGATGCCCGAGATCCCGCAGGCGGCGATGACGAGGAACCAGACGACCATCACCGGGCCGAAGAGCCGGCCGACCGCCGCCGTCCCGTAGCGCTGGGAGGCGAAGAGGACGACGACAATCGCCGCCGTCAGCGGCACGACGAGGCTCTCCAGCGAGGGCTCGACCACCTTCAGCCCTTCGACCGCGGAGAGGACCGAGATCGCCGGGGTGATCATGCTGTCGCCGAAGAAGAGCGAGGCGCCGAAGACGCCAAGGGCGGCGAGGACGACCTTGGTCCGCCGCCCGCCCGGCAGGCCGTCGCGCTGGATCAGCGTGATCAGGGCCATGATGCCGCCCTCGCCCTCGTTGTCGGCGCGCATCACCAGCAGGACGTACTTGAGCGTGACGACGATCGTCACCGCCCAGAAGATCAGGGAGATGACGCCGTAGACGCTCGCCCGCGTCTCCGCCACGGGGTGGGGATCGGCGGGGTTGAAGACCGTCTGGACCGCGTACAGGGGGCTGGTGCCGATGTCGCCGAAGACGACGCCGGCGGCGCCGAGCGCCAGCGCCGCCTGAGCGCGGGTGCGGCCGGGGGCGCGGCGGCGCGCCCGGCGCCCGCTCAGCAGGCCTGCGAGGCCGGGATGCTCATCGACGGTGGGAACGGACACACCTCGATCATGCGACCGAGCCCGTCAAGCGCGCGTGAAGAGGAGCGGTAGGCGTATACAGATTTTGTGAAGGCGCGCCCGGGGCGACTTAGTCAACCTATGGTTGACAAAAGCGCCCCGAGCTACGCCGCGAACCTGTATCCCACGCCCGGGTCGGTGCGCACGTAGCGCGGCCCGTCCTCCGGCTCGATCTTGCGGCGCAGGTTGGCGACGTGGGCGCGGAGCACCTGCAGGTCGTCTTCGTACTCGACCCCCCACACCTCGACCAGCAATGCGCGGTGGGTCATCAGGCGGCCCCGGTTGCGGACGAGGACGCGGAGGAGCTCGAACTCGGTCGGCGTCAGGTGGACGTCCTCGCCGTCACGGCGCACCCGGCGGGCGGCCAGGTCGATCTCCAAGCCCTCGACCTCGATCGCCGGCTCCTCGGTCTCCGGGCGTGCCCGCCGCAGCGCCGCCTCCAGCCGCGCGACCAGCTCGCGCGGGCCGAACGGCTTGGTCACGTAGTCGTCGGCTCCGGCGGCCAGAGCCTCGACCTTCTTGTCCTCGTCGCCGATCGCCGAGAGGACGACGATCGGCATCTCGCTCCACTCCCGGATCCGCCGCGTCACCTCGACCCCGTCGATGTCCGGCAGCATCAGGTCGAGGACCGCCGCCTGCGGCGGACGCACCGCTACCAGGTCGAGGGCCTCCTCGCCGCTGCTCGCCGGCACCGCCTCGAAACCCGCGTCGCGGAGGATCACCCGCAGCGCCCGGACGATCTGCGGCTCGTCGTCGCAGACGAGGATCCGGCGCCGGTCGTTCACTCGGCCTCCCCGAGCGGGAACGAGACGACGAAGGTGCTGCCCTGGCCGGGCACGCTCTCGACGGTCAGCTCGCCGCCGTTGGCCTCGACGAAGCCGCGCGCGATCGAGAGGCCGAGGCCGGAGCCGCCGCCGCCTTCGCGCCGGTAGAAGGGTTCGAAGATCCGCTCCCGCTCGGGCTCCGGGATCCCCGGGCCCTGGTCGACGACCCGCACGACCAGGCGGCCGCCCACCTCGCGCGAGCGCACCAGCACCGGCTGCCCGCCGCCGTGGCGAACCGCGTTGGCGAAGAGATTGGCGAAGGCGCGCTCCAGCTGGGCCGCATCGGCGGTCAGCGCCGGGATCTCGGGGTCGATCCCCAGCCTGACGTCGGCCTCTCCGCCGAGCGACTCCCGCGCCGCCTCCAGCACCCCGGCCAGATCGACCGGCTCCAGCCGCGGCGGCGCCGAGCCGGACTCCAGGCGCGAGACGTCGAGCAGGTTCTCGACCAGGCGCGCGAGCCTCTCCCCTTCCTCGACCACCCCCTTGCTCAGCTCATGGCGCTCCTCCACGGTCAAGGTGGGCGAGTCCAGAGCCGTGCCGGCGGCGATGATCGAGGTCAACGGCGTCCGCAGATCATGCGAGACCGAGCGCAGCAGCGCCGTCTTCAGCTCGTCGCTGCGCCGCAAAGCCCCCGCCTCGATCGCCTCCCCCTCCATCCGGTCCCGCTCCGCCGTCAGCTCCCGCAACCGCGCCAGCACCTCCTCCGTCTCCTCCCGCCGCCGCTCCGCCTCCGCGGCCCGAGCCCGCGCCATCTCGGCCAGCGAGCTGCTGGCCAGAGCGACGATCCCAAACACCACCAGAGCAACCGCATCCCTATCGGCAGCGATCCCAAATTCCCCGGTCGGCGGCAGGTGGAACCAGTTGAAAGCCAGCGCGCTACCAACGGCCGAAACCAACCCAAGCCGCCACCCCCAAAAGGTCGAGACCAAGAGGACCCCCGGGATGTAAACGATCCCCAACGACACAGCCGAGGCCTCCGACTTCAAGGGATAGATCAACAACGTCCCAGCAGCAACGACCCCCAGCGTTGCCAACAACCCCCAACCAGCGCTAGCGGGCCTGGCGCCGATTGCCAACTGCGAGCGGAGGTTCACCGCGTCAGCGTAGTCCGCGTCCAGAGCAACGACTACTCAGGCTCCTGAAGCCAGACCAGAAATCCCATCCCCAGTGTGGGCTTCGCCAGCAAGCTCTCCATTGCCTCAACCAGGCGACCGAACTCCCAACTCGGGAACCGCATCGGGTGGACGATCACGAGACCGTGATGCTCGCGGTTTTCCGAGGCGTACCCGCGAAGGATGGGTTCGAAGTCGGCGCGGTTGTAGGTGACGAGGGCTCGGCTTTGCTGCTGAGCCACCTCGAAGAGGTCGGGGTCAGTAAGGCCGCGGAGGCTCGGATCGTCAGTGGCGGCGATGACATCGTGGCCGCGGTCTCGGAGTCGTTCCGCGACCTTGCCGCTGATCTGCTCGTCGAGGAGGAGCTTCACCCCAGCGCGGCCTGTTCGCGCTGCCAGGCCGCTTCAGCTTCGTCGGCGTCCAGGGTGTTGAGGGTGATGCGCCGGTCGATCTCCTCAGGAAAGGCGCCGTAGTAGCGGACCGCGGTCCGCACTTGGGAGTCAGTGAGATCGAGAAGCTCGGCGGTGGAGGAGATCGCCTCCTCCCCACGCGCCTTGCCGCTCTTGAGCGCGAACACGAGCTCCCAGACGTCCGGGCCACCGGCCAGAGCGGCCCGACGGCCGGTGGGACCTTCACGGAACACGATGCCGGGGTGTTCGTCCATGCGCGTTCCCTCGTCGACGTAGCGCTCGGCAAGACGGGACTTGTTGGTCCCCGCCGCTTCGCTGCGCTGCTTCAAGCGATCGAGGACGTCGATTCCCCATCGGGCGGAAAACGTCTGGGTATCGCGCGCTGCCATTTGTAATACAGCGTATTACACCGCAGTCTCGCACCAACAAGAGGGGTGGCAGACGGGATTCGAACCCGCGACCGCCGGCACCACAAGCCGGAGCTCTACCAGCTGAGCTACTGCCACCTCGCCGGGGGGATTCTAGGCGACGGCGGCGACTTCGCCTTGGCCGCCTGGGGCTGAGCTGGGCTGCTCGGCTGGGCCGCGGGAGAAGGTGATCTCGTCGTCGATCGGGCCGTGCTTGAAGAGGCGGATGTCGCGGGCGTAGTTCTGGTGCAGGCGCCAGGGGTGGGACTCGCCCTGCATGGGGAGCTGGTCGAGGGCGCGGAGGACGTAGCCGGATTTGAGGTCGATGAAGGGTTCGCGGGCCGTGGCGGGGCCGGGCTCGCGGGGGGTCGCGACCTTGTAGCCGCGGGCGTCCATGTGGTTGAGGAGGCGGCAGACGAACTGGGAGACAAGGTCGCACTTGAGGGTGAAGGAGGCGTTGGTGTAGCCGAGGGCGATCGCCAGGTTCGGGACGCCGCCGAACATCGCGCCCTTGTAGCCGACCAGGTCCTTGAACTCCTTGCGCTCGCCGTCGACCTTGATCTCGATGCCGCCGAGGACGAGGAGGTTGAGGCCGGTGGCGGTGACGATGACGTCGGCCTCCAGCTCCCGCCCCGAGGTCAGCTTGATCCCCTTCTCGGTGAAGGTCTCGATCGTGTCGGTGACGACGTCGGCGCGGCCGGAGCCGACCGCCTTGAAGAGGTCCCCGCCAGGCACCAGGCAGACGCGCTCGTCCCAGGGGTTGTATTTCGGTTCGAAGTCGCGATCGATGTCGTAGCCCGCCGGCAGCTGGCGCTCCACCCCGCGCCGGATCAGCTTGCGCGTGAAGCGCGGCGCCCGGCGGGAGAGCTGGTAGAAGGCCATCTGGGTGAGGACGTTCTTCCAGCGGGTGATCGCGTACTGGGCCTTGGCGGGAAGGACCCGGCGCAGCGCCTTGGCAACCGGGTCCTGCGCGGGCAGGGTGACGATGTACCCCGGCGAGCGCTGGAGCATCGTGATGTGCTCGGTCTCCGGCGCCATCGCCGGGATCAGCGTCACCGCGGTCGCGCCGCTGCCGATCACGACCACCCGCTTGCCGCGGTAGTCGAGGTCCTCGGGCCAGTGCTGCGGGTGGACGATCTGCCCCTCGAAGCGCTCGCTGCCGGGGAACTCCGGCGTGAAGCCCTCGTCGTAGCGGTAGTAGCCGGTGCAGCCGTAGAAGAAGTCGCAAGTCAGCTCGACGGTCTCGCCCTGGTGCTCGGCGCGCACCGTCCACAGCGCGTCGGTGCTCGACCACTCCGCCGAGATCACCTTGTGGCCGAAGCGGATGTGGTCTTCGACCCGGTATTCGCGCGCCGTCTCGCGGATGTAGTTGCGGATCTTCTCGCCGGCGGCGATCGAGTCCTCGTCGCGCCACGGCTTGAACGAGTAACCCAGCGTGTACATGTCCGAGTCCGAGCGGATGCCGGGGTAGCGGAAGAGGTCCCAGGTGCCGCCGATCGCCTCGCGGGACTCGAGGATCGCGTAGCTCTTGCCGGGGCAGTTGCGCTGCAGGTGGGCTCCGGCGCCGATGCCGGAGAGGCCGGCGCCGACGATCAGGACGTCAACGTGCTCGCGGTGGTCGGTCAGATGGTCGGTCATTGGGAGGTCTCCTGGGCTAGCGATCGAGACGGGCGAGGAGGTCGCTCGTCATCGGGGTTGACTTGAAGAGGCCGCGCTTGGCGCCGGCGCGCATCCGCCGCCGCACCGCTCCCTCAACCAGGCCTTTGGGCAGCAGCCCGACCAGCTTGTAGGAGAGGGCGCCCTGCCGGGTGGTGGCGAGGTCGCGGGCCGGCCTGCCGTAGATGGCGCGGACGATCGTGCCGACCGCGGCGTCGAGCGGCTCCGGCGGCACCATCCCCTCGAGGCCGATGCCGGCGCTCTGGCTGGCGTCGTGGATCGGGGTGCGGATGTAGCCGGGGTAGACGGTCGTGACTGTGATCTCGTCGCCGACCTCCGAGCGCAGCTGCTCGGAGTAGCCGACGACGCCGCGCTTGCTGGCGCCGTAGGCGGTGGCGAAGGGGACGGCGATGTGGGCGAGACCGGAGGCGATGTTGACGACGCGCCCGTGGGAGGAGCGCAGCGCCGGCAGCGCCGCGGCGGTCGTCCGCCAGGTGCCGAGCAGGTTGACGTCGAGGACGCGAAGGGCGTCGGGGCCTGGGCGCTCGGCGGCGCTCTGCGGCAGGCCGATCCCGGCGCAGTTGACGAGGACGTCGAGCCCTCCCAGCTGCTTCACCGCCATGGCGACGGCGGCGTCGACCGAGGCCTGGTCGCAGACGTCGCAGCCGACCGCGCCGCCGTCGCCGGCTTTGAGGTCGAGGCCGACGACCTCGGCTCCGCGCTGGCGCAGGGCCCGGGCGGTCGCCGCGCCGATGCCGCTGGCGGCGCCGGTGATGATCACGCGCTTGCTCACGGGGCGGACTGTATCAACACTGTGTCGATTAAGTCAACGACTTGTCGAAACTGTCGACGCGATGTAAGGTGAGACGCGATGGAGGCAGCCTCCCAGCCCCGCTCCGCAGCCAACGGCCGCGGCCGCCGCGCCACCCGCGCCAGCGGCGACGACCGCGAGCGGGCGATCCTCGAGACCGCCGAACGGTTGCTGGAGGAGCGTCCCTTGAGCGAGATCTCGGTCGACGACCTCGCCAAGGGCGCAGGCATCTCCCGCCCCACCTTCTACTTCTACTTCCCTTCCAAGGACGCGGTTGTGCTGACGATCATCGACCGCCTCGTCGCCGCCGCGGCCGGCAGCCGCGAAGAGGCGCTGGGCACGCTCGCCGGCGGCGACCCCCGCGCCGGGCTGCGCAAAGCGCTGGAGGACCTCTACGGCGCCTTCCGCTCGCGGCGGGCGGTGGCGATGGCAGCGGCCGAACTGCGGACGACCAACTCCGAAGCCCGCGACCTCTGGTCGCTGGTGATGGAGGGCTGGGTCGCCGACGCCACCGCAGTGATCGAGGCCGAGCGCGCCCGCGGCGCCGCCCCTCCCGGGCAGCCGGCGCGCGAGGTGGCGATCGCCCTCGTGCAGATGAACGAGCGGGTCCAGTACGCGACCTTCGCCGGCGAGTCACCCTCGCTGGAGGACGATCGCGTGCTCGACGTCCTCGTCGACATCTGGCTGCGCGCGATCTATGGCACCCCGCAGCCTGGTTAGCCGCCGCCCCCCGGGGTAGCCGCAGGCCACGGCACCGGCCCGGATCTCAGCGGCTTTCACCGGAGGGCGATCCGGTTCCCGCTGGGTTTGACGACCAACCGCCGACGCGGAGAGGCGTCCGGGCCGGTGCTCGCTTACATCCGGGGCAGAGACGGCCGGCCTTCTTCGGGCCAGTCGGGGTCCTCGGAGAAGAGCGACGAAAAGGGAACCGCCGCCTCCCTGACTGCCGCGAAGAACGCAGTGCAACGGCGATAGCTGGTCTCGTCTACCAACGCCAGCCGCATCTTCGTCGTCGGGCTGTTCGCGTAATCGAAGAGGAGCGCCATCTCCCCTTCCCAGATCGCCACGTCGAGAGTGTTCTCCAAGCCCACCTCGTCGGCGATGGCCTGAGCCTTCTCCCTGCTGAGATAAAGGAGCTCGACGTTGTTTTCGTCATGCCACCCTTGGAACAGGCGCAAATCGGCTTCGTTCATTTCGGCGTCGAGACGGAGATCGTCCGCGGGGGCCATATTGATCCGCACGGAGTTCCTACAGCCAGTTCGCTCGATGTATTTCTTATGTGACACCAGGTAGGAGGAGTAGCGGGAGAGGAAATCCGAAGGCACGAGGCTGTCGGTGGCGACGTAGGGCCCCGAGGCCACCGCAAAGCACCGGTCTCTCACCCAAGAGCTCACCACTCGACCCTCCAGGTCGATTCCGCGAGTGCGGGTATCGGCGATGCGGTCGCTCAAAAGCTGCAGCTCCTCGCTTACGAACCTGAGCAGGATCGGCGTCGCCTTCGAGGGAGCACCGGACACGATCGAGACAATCACCCTCATCTCCGGCCAGAGAGTCGCCAAAGTCAGCCCCACCGGTATGGCGATGCCGACGAACACGATCATCGCCTCCAACCCGAGCTCCGCCCCGAGGCCCAGGTGTTCGTGAAAAACCCCTACCAAGAGGAGGTTGACCAGCACGATTATCGAGGCCGCGACGATGAGGGTGAACCAACCGCTGTGGGCGTTCACCATCGAAAGGCATCGCCCTAACGTGCGTGACCAACGAATTCGCCTGGACACATTTCAATTGTACTTGTGGTACACGTTTGGGCACGTGATTAGTACGCGTAGTAGTACGCGTGCTCGTATCTACGCAGCGGGTTTTACCTGTACACGCGGGGCGATCTCCCGTCCCATCAGGGCGACCGCGTCGAGGTCGCGGTGCAGCAGGTGCTGGCCCATGATCCGAGTCAGCCCCGCCTCCTCCAGCTCACGCAGCTGCGCGACCGCTTCCTCGACGGTGCCGAGGATCGTGCTCTCGCGCTGGCCGGCGATAAACGCCTCGCCGTCGCCGTCCTCGCCTTTCCAGCGCGAGAGGCGCGAGGCGCGGTCGAGCAGGTCCGCGCGGTCGGCGCCGACCAGCCAGCCGGTCATCATCGAGAGCGGCAAGGTCGCCGGGTCGCGCCCCTCCTTTTCGCAGGCCTCGTCCAGGCGGCGGCGCAGGTCGGCGACCTCCTCGGCGGTCGACATCACCGTGTTGTACTCGGTCGCCCAGCGGGCGCCTATCCGCAGCGTCCGCGGCCCGCCTTTGGCGCCGAGGATCAGCGGCAGCGGCCGCTGCACCGGCTTCGGCTGCGCGTCGAGCTCATGGGCGGAGAAGTACTTGCCGTCGAAGGAGAACGGGCCCTCGCCCCAGTGCCCGCGGACGACCTGCATCTGCTCTTCGAGCGCCTCCATCCGCGGCCCGATCGGCGGCAGCTCGAACCCGTAAAGCTCGTGCTCGCGCTCCCACCAGCCAGCGCCGATTCCGACTTCGACCCGGCCGCCGCTGACGTGGTCGGCGGTCACTGCCAGCTTCGCCAGCACGGCGGGATGGCGGAAGGTCGCCGGCGAGACCATCGTCCCCAGCCGCAGCTTCTCGGTCACGGCGGCGAGCGCCGCGATCGTCCCCCAGGCGTCGAGCGAGCCGCGCTCGCGCTTGTCGTCGACCGAGAGGTAGTGGTCGGAGCGGAACATCGTCCCGACGCCGTGCTCTTCGCAGGCGGCGGCGAGGGCGCGCCAGTCCTCCCAGGTCACGTCCTCCTGTCCCTCGACCATCAGGCAGATCTCCATCGCCCCTCCCCTACCCGGCGGCGACGATTTCAGCGAAGGCGGCGAAGCCCGGCGCGGTGCGCTCGACCAGCCCCGCCTCCAGCGCGGCGGCGCGTTCCGGCAGCTCGTGCGTCCCGCGCTCGCCGAGCGCCGCGACCGCCTCCTCGACCATCGCCGGCACCGCCAGCCAGGCCTCGACCAGGGCGAAGTCGGCCTCGGGGTGGAAGAGCACGCCCCAGGCGTTGCCGGCGCGGAAGGCTTGGCAGGCGGTGAGCTCGGAGGAGGCGAGGTGCTCGGCGCCGGCCGGCAGGTCGAACACGTCCCCGTGCCAGTGGAGGACCTCGGTCCGCGGCGCGAGGCCGCCGAGCAGCGGGTCGGCGGGGTCGGCGACCTCGACCGGGGCGAAACCGATCTCCGGCGCTTCCCCCGGCCGCACCTCGGCGCCGAGCGCCCGAGCCAGCAGCTGCGCACCGAGGCAGACGCCGAGCACCGGCATCCCGCGCTCGACCGCCGCGGCCAGCCACTCGCGCTCGGCCGCGAGCGCCGGGTGGCGCTCGACTTCGTCGACGTTCATCGGCCCGCCCATGAAGACGGCGCCGGCGACCTCGTCGTGGTCGGGCAGCGGCTGGCCGGCGAGCGGTTTCGCCGTCCGCACCCGCAGCGCGCCGCAGGCGTCGAGGATCCGGTGCGGCCCCTCCCAGGGCACGTGCTGGACCGCCAGCAGGGTCGGACGCTCGTCCAGGCTCATCGGGGCGTCAGGCTAGCCTGCCCGGCATGAAGCTCGCCAAGGCGAACGCCAAGGCACGCGGGGCCGAAGCCCGCGGCGCGCTCTACTCAGCGGTGTGCCTTATCCACCCTATGAGGGGGAAAAGGAACACCGCTGTGCTTGTGGGACTGATGGGAGCTCTCGTCGCGCTCGTCTTCATCACTTCCTCGGCCAACGCCGTCGGCCCTTACCCCGCCCTCTCCCCCTGCACGGTCTTCCCGAGCCCGCCCGCGTCGCTCTCGCCGCGGGCGCCCTCGCTGCCGACCGAGGCGGCTTGGAACCAGGACGTCTCGAAGGCGCCGCGGGACCCGCGCTCGAACGCCTACATCGCCTACATAAACGGCCACGGCGGCGACGTCCTCCACCCGGACTTCGGCTCGCCGCGCGCCTACGGGTTCCCCTACTCCGTCGTCGGCGCCGGTCAGCGGCAGCTGCCGGTCCACTACACCGCCTACGGCGACGAGAGCGACCCCGGGCCGTTCCCGGCCCCGGCCGGCGCCCCGGTCGAGGGCGGCAACCGCAGCGACGGCGACCGCCACGTGCTCGTCGTCGACCGCGCCGCCTGCAAGCTCTACGAGCTCTACCGCGCTTTCTACGTCGCCAAGCCGCGACCCCACTGGAACGCCGACTCGGGCACCGAGTGGGACCTGCGCTCCGCCGCCCGCCGCCCCGACGGCTGGACCTCGGCCGACGCCGCCGGCCTGCCGATCTTCCCCGGCCTCCTCCGCTACGACGAGGTCGCCTCCGGCCGCCTCGACCACGCGATCCGGGTCACCGTCGAGAGCACCCGCAACGCCTGGGTCCACCCAGCCTCGCACTGCGCCGGCGACACCTCTGCCGCGAGTGCGCCGCCGATGGGGCTGCGCCTGCGCCTCAAGGCCGGCTACCCCCTCGGCCGCCTCAGCGGCCCCGCAAAAACGATCGCCGTGGCGATGAAGCGCTACGGCCTGATCGTCGCCGACAACGGCTCCAACTGGTTCTTCTCGGGAACCAGCGACCGCCGCTGGGACGACGAGAACCTCAACCAGCTGAAGCGCATCCCCGGCCGCGCCTTCGAGGCGGTGAAAAGCGCTGCAGCCATCCGTCCATGCTGATTTCCCTGCAATAGATCGGGTACCCGATCTATTGAGCCAGTCACGGGATCCACAAAGGGAACAAAGCTCCGAGGAGAGAGGACGATGGCCCAGACGAAAACCAAAGCAAAAAAACGATCGACGTCGAAACCGAAATCGACGTCGAGATCGTCGAAACCGAAAGCGACCAAAGCGGCGGCGAAATCGAGATCGACGAAATCGACTTCGAGATCATCGAAACCGAAAGTCGCGGCGAAAGCGAAAGCGAAAGCGAAATCGGTCGCCAGCAAAGCCCGCCCCAGCTCGGGCAACGGCGCGTCGAACGGCAAATCGCGGTCGAACGGCTCGTCGAGCAAACACTCGAACGTCGATGCCGTGAAACACGCGGTCGAGGACATCGGCGGCAAAGCCAAGAGCGCCGGCAAGAGCGTCGGCAAAGCCGCGAGCAAAGCGAAGGTCCCGCTCGTCGCCAGCGGAGCGGCCGTAGCCGGAGCCGCTGGTGGTCTCGCTCTGGCCGCCTCCAAAGGCGGCAAAAAGAGCGGGCTCGGCAAGGCGATGACGCGGAGGCCGAAGATCAAGGTCAAGGCGCCGAAGATCAAGGTGGACTCCAAGGACGTCGCCAAGGCGGCCAAGGGAGTTGGGACCCTGAGCGCGCAGGTAAGCGAGATTGCAGGCGGTCTGGAGACCGCCGCGTCGGGGAAAAACGGAAGGCATCGCTCCCCGGTTGAGGTCGTTCTACAGGGACTCACCGCGAGGCGCTAGCGCCAGGGCTGGCCCTGAGGACATGGCGGCGGCCGCGCGCACGGGACGCGCGGCCGCCAGCCCAAACTCAGTCCGCCTCCGATTCCCGCCTTCGCCGCTCCTCCACTTCCCGCGCAACATCCTCGGCCTCGTAGCCCTCGGCTTCGGCCGGGTGGACGACCCACTGCTCCACCGCCCAGTCGACCTTGACGTCGCGGTAGACGACTCCCTCCTCGGGCTCCTCAGGGATGTTCTCCCGCTCCACGTGCACCTCGGTCTCGTGGCCCGGCTCGCCGTAGTAGGTGACCTTCCGCTTCTCCGGCACCTTCCCGAACTCGACCTCCTTCGCCTTCACCGAGGTGAAGAACTCGAGGTCGGGACGGCGGCCGCTCACGAGGCCGCCGCCTTCTCGACGTCGTGGACCGTGACGCGGCCTTCGGCGCCGGTGCCGTCGACGTTGTCGATGTCGACCCCGTGCTCCTCGGCCTTGCGCAGCGCAGCCTCGGTGGCATTGTGTTTCGCCGCCCGCCGCTGACGCCGCCGCTCGCCGAGCTCCATCGCCTTGTGGGTGGCGGCGAGGCCGAGCTCTTTGGCCTCGTCCGTCGCGGCAGCGCCGATTTCTTTGGCGACGAGCTTGGCGATCTGTTTGGCGAACCCGCCTGAGCTGCCTTCGCCGTTGCCGCCGTTTCCACCGCCGTTGCCGCCACCCGAGCTCAGGCCCGCCAGCCCGCCGAGCGCCCCGGCTCCCTGGCCGAGCCCACCGACCGCCTGGCCGGCGCCTTCGCCGAGACCGCCGACGGCATCGCCGGCGCCTTCGCCGACCTGGCCGACCGCTTTGTTGGCACCTTCGCCTACCTCGCCGACGGCTTTTCCGGCACCGCCGCCGACATCTTCGACAGCTCCGCCTGCGCCTTTGCCGACGTCTTTGACGGCGCCCCCGGCGCCCTCGCCGACGTCCTCGACCGCGCTGCCGGCGCCTTCGCCGATCTGGCCGACCGCTTTGTTGGCCCCCTCGCCGACTTCGCCGACCGCCTTGCCGGCGCCCTCGGAAATCGGTTTGAGCGACTTCGCGATCTCTTGCAGCACGTCGGGGTTGCGGTCGAGCGTGGTCAGGACGCGATCGATGATCGCCGTCACGTGGTCGAGCCGCGCCCGCATCAGGGCCTGCGCTTCGACGCCTTTGATGTTGAGTTCGACCTTGCCGAGCTCGACGTGGACCCCGACGCTCAGCTTGACCAGGTCGAGAACCTCGGCGTGCAACGAGACCCGCGCCATAAGGTCGTCGAGCTCGAAGTGGATCTCGTCGACCTTGACGACGGGAACATCGACGATCACGTCAGGCTCGTCGGTGTCGCTGATTTCGACCGGATCGACGAGCGTGTAGTCCTCGTACATCCGCTCGGGCATGGTTTTGTCAGAGCCCTGGTTGCGGATCTCGCTCTGCCGCTCCCCGTTCACGGAGCTTTCGCGCTGCCGGTCCCTCTTCTCGGTCGGGCTTTTGTTGCGGCCGCTGCCCTGGTTGCCCCGCCGGGTCGGTTTTTTCCTTTTCCCCTGCGAGGCATTCGATTTCGACCGGCTGCGGTTGCTTTTCCGTTTGGTCTCCTGGGCCATCGCCCCACACCTCTCTCCGTTGGTTTCCCTTCCCTTAAGGAAGTTTTTCCCGTTACGAGGAGCCGCAAACGGCGCCGGGACAAGATCAGCGATTGCGGCGGCGGCCACCGGAGACGAGGCGCCAGGCGCCGCCGACCAAGTAGATGACGGCGAAGGAGATCGCCAGGCCGATCGCCCCGAGGACCAGGAGGAAGAGGACGAAGGCGATGATCGCCAGCGGGACCAGCAGGAGTTTCACGGGCGCGTAGTCTTGCAACGGGAATGGGTCCGACGGCAGCAGTCCTGCAGGTAGCGATCGCTCTGGTCGGCGTCAGCGGCGGCAACCAGGCCGCGAGCACGCTGAGCGACAGCCTGGCGATGGTCGAAGCGCGGCACCGGATCGAAGCGGCGCCGGCCGCCGCGCCGCGCCCGGCGGGGAAGAAGGCGGACATGCCGACGCCGGAGGAAATCGCTGCCGACCCGACGGTGCTGCCGCCGGCCTCGGCCGGGAGCAACGGCACCCACGTCCCCCACTCCTCAGGGCTCAGCCCGGCGGAGATCTTCGCCCACCGCCGCGGCGGCGACCCGAACTCGACCGCGATCCTCCTCACCGGCGTCGCCCTGGCGCCGCCGGACGCCCCCGAACCGGTGCAGGGCGCGATCAACGCCGCCAACACGATCGTCGGCCGCCCATACGTCTGGGGCGGCGGCCACGCCTCCTTCTACAGCAACTCCTACGACTGCTCCGGCGCCGTCAGCTTCGCCCTCTTCGGCGGCGGCCTGATCCCCCAGCCGCTCACCTCCGGCGATCTGATGCGCTGGGGAGCGCCAGGGCGCGGAAAGTGGATCACCGTCTACGCCAACCCCGGCCACACCTTCGTCGAAATCGCCGGCCTGCGCTTCGACACCGTCGGCGCCGAACAGGGCTCCGGGCCGCGCTGGCACCTGGCGACCGTCTCGACCGCCGGGTTCGTCGCCCGGCACCCGCCCGGGCTGTAGCGGCGGGCGAACTTAAAAGGCCGGCCTCGGTCTGAGGCCGGCCTTGACGGCTGGTGTCTAGCTGCCCTTGGCGATCGAATCGTGGGGCGCCACGCGCTCGGTGCGGAGATCCATCCGTCTTCACCTCCTCCCCGGCTATCGACTCTCTGTGGGTGGACCGGGAGTTTGGTGAGTCTGGTTCCACCATTGAGATAATTTTCAGCAATACAGGCTGATTTTTACACGATGTCCAGTGATCCAGTTAGGATCAAAGCCTCGCCAGTAATCAGCCCTCGATAAGGAAGAGCGATGTCGACGAAATCTCAGCGCCGTAAAGCCACCGAAAACCGGATCAAGGCGATGAGCCATCCGCTGCGGGCTTCGATTCTTCGCATCCTCGCGGACCGCACCGCGAGCCCAGCCGAAATGGCGCGCGAGCTCGACGAGGACCTGTCAAACGTCAGCTACCACACCAAACAGCTGGTCGGATTCGAGTGCGCCGAGCTGGTCAGCACCCGACCAGTGCGGGGTGCGCTGGAGCATTTCTACCGCGCCACCGAGCGCCACCTGATCGACACCGAGGAGTGGGAAGAGCTGGACCCGCTGGTGGCCGAGGGAATCCTCGGCGAAATCATGCAGAAGATGATCAACGACTTCGTCGTCTCGGCGAAGGCGCAGCTGATCGGCGGCGACAAGGACTTCCACCTCACCCGCACCCCCCTGGTCCTCGACGAGGAGGGCTTGCAGGAAGCGCTCGAGGTCCAGGAAAAGGCCCGGCTGGAGCTTCTCGAGGTCGAGGCCCGCAGCGCTGCGCGGATCTTGGAGTCCGGCGAAGAGGGCACCAATGTCTCAAGCAGCCATAGCCTCTTCAAGATGCCCCGTGCGAGGGGTCGCTAGCCGCGGCGGCTCAACCCGCGGGGAGCGGGAATCGCATCCGCACCTCGGTCCCCTCCCCTTCCTGCACGATCCGCAGGTCGGTCGCGAGGCGGGCGATGATCGAAAGACCCAGGCCGAGGCCGTCGGGCGAGCCTTTGCCGAACCCCTCGCCGCGGTCCCGGACCCGCACCTCCAGCCAGTCGCCGCGGCGCGCGGCGCAGAGGTCGAGGACCGATTCGGTCCCGCTCACCTTCGCGTACTTGACCGCGTTGGTCACCGCCTCGGAGACGGCGAGGGCGACGTCGGCCACCAGCTCCCGGCCGGCTCCCTGAGCCGCGGCGAAGTTGGAGGTCCTGCGCCTCAAGGCCGGCACCGAGGCCGGCTCGGCCGGCAACGTCATCTTCAAGACCTCTCTGTCGCGCTCGGCCGGCATCTCAATCTGTTTCGGCATACCCGCAGCGCGATGTAGAGATGCAACCGAACTGACTTCCCGATCTGCTCGGTAACACCCAACCGCTCAAAACTTAAGCCAGCTGGACAGATTGTCGATGAGGGGGCAATCCGGAGCGTTTCAGCGCTCGCATTTGAACGAAATGAGAACCCATGCACCACCTCACCAGTAAACGGGCGCTCGCCGTCATCGGCTGCCTTGGCGCTCTGGCCCTCGCCGCCGTCGCGTACGCCTACTTCACGAGCACCGGCTCGGGAACGGCAACCGCCAAAGTCGGGACCAGCTCGGCGGTCACCTTGAAAGGGACCGTCGCCGGCAACCTCTACCCCGGCGCCTCCTCGCAGGTCTCCTTCACCGTGGACAACCCGTCGGGTGGCGCCCAGCGCGTCGGCACCATCTCTCTGGCCGGGATCACGGTCGACGCCGGCCACTCGACCTGCAGCGTGGTCATCACCGGCGGCAACCCCGATTTCTCGATGCCCGCCGTCGCGGTCAACGCCACCTTTCCCCCCGGCAACGGGCAGGCGGTGACGCCGAAAGGCACGCTGACCATGAACGACACCGGCGTCAACCAGAACGCCTGCCAGGGAGCCGAACTCACGCTCGCGCTCTCCAGCAACTAGCGACCAGGTCGGGCCAAGTCGAGCGATGCATGGGCGTCGACACATCGGGCCCGACCGAGCGACCAGGGCGATCGTCGCCCTGGTCGCCGCCGTCGCCTGCCTCGGCAGCGTCGCCTATGCCGCGACGCTTCCCGACCCGGCAACGAGGAAGGGCGGGAAGAACCGCCCCTCTCGCGGGCAGGCGGACGGCCCGGCGCGCCCTCGCTTCATCGAAGTCCCGCCCAGCGGCGGGCTCGCCGCCGATGTCCAGTTCCGCTTCCACGTCGCCCCGCCGCCCCAGAAGCCGGCCGAGGGCAAACCTGGCACCGCGCCGCCCCCGGCGCCGACCCGCTGGCGCCGGTTCCAGTGCCGTTTCGAAGGCGGCGAGTGGGGCGGCTGCTCCTCCCCGCACATCATCCGCAGCCTGGAGCCCGGCGACCACGCCTTCGCGGTCAGGGCCCTAAACCGGCGAGGCCTCGCCGGCCCCGCTGCCCACTACCGCTGGGCGCAGCTGGAGCCGAAGGGGTTCACGATCGACCCCGACACGAGCTCGCTGCAGGACCTGATGCCCGGCGCCCCGGCGCAGCAGCTGCCGGTGCGGATCGGCAACCCGAACCCGGTGCCGATCGAAGTCACCGCGCTCACCGTCGCCGTCTCCCCGGACCCCCCGGGATGCCCCGCCGACCCCAACTTCGCGGTCACGCCGGCGAGCCTCAGCGCCGCGGCGCCGCTCGTCGTCCCCGCCGGCGGCAGCGCCAGCCTGCCGAGCGGTTCCGCCGCCGCCCCCACACTGGCGCTGCGCGAACTGCCCAGTGACCAGAACGCCTGCCAGGGCGCCGCCGTCCGGCTCGCCTTCAGCGGTGAGGCACGCGGATGAAGCGGCCGGGGTCGAAACGCGTCCGCCGCAGCGGCGTCGCCGGCTTCCTCCTCGGCGTGCTTGCCGTCGCCCTGGCGGGTACCGCGATCGCCTACTTCTCCGGCAGTGGCACCGGCAACGCTGCCGCAGCCGTCTCGAAACTGACCGCGCCGACGATCACCGCCGCCACCCCGGCGGCCGGGGGCGCCGTCAGCCTCACCTGGAGCGCGATGACGCCCCCGGGGGAAGGGACCGTGACCTACTACGTGACCCGCGACGGCGGCAAACCGGCCGGCAACTGCCCCGAACAGTCGGCGCCGACGGCGGTCACGACCTGCACCGACGGTGCCGTTCCGATCGGCGAACACGTCTACGAAGTGACTGCGATCTGGCGCACCTGGAAAGTGACCAGCGCCGGCAAAACGTCGAAAATCACCGTCGGCGCGGTTACCTCGTTCACCGTCGCGGCCAGCGCGACCAACATCGCCGCCGGCGGCACCAGCAACCTGACGATCACCGCCAAGGACGAAGCCGGGAACACCGTCACGACCTACGTCGGCTCGCACTCGCTCGTCTTCTCCGGCGCCAACGCCTCGGCGAGCGGCACCAAACCGACGGTCGCCAATAGCTCCGGGACCGCCACGAACTTCGGCACTGCGACCGCGATCAGCTTCACCACGGGCGTCGCTACCGTCTCTTCCAGTAAAAACGGAGTCGTCAGGCTTTACCAGGCGGGCACCGCGAACATCGTCGCCACCGAGGGCGCGGTGACGACGCCGAACCCGCCGGCAATCACGGTCGCCGCCACCACCGCTTCCAAATTCGTCCTCGCGGCCGCCTCGGCAACCCCGACCGCCGGCGCCGTCGACGAGCTGACGACGACCGCGCAGGACACCTATGGGAACACCGCCACCTCCTACACCGGCGCCCACAGCCTCGTCTTCTCCGGCGCCTCCGCCAGCCCCAGCGGGACCAACCCGACGGTCAGCGACTCGACCGGCGCCGACATCGCCTTCGGCGCCGCAACGACGCTCGACTTCACCGCCGGCGTCGCCAAAGCGAGCGAAGCCGACGGCGGCGGGATGAAGCTCTACAAGTCTGGTTCGACCAGCGTCAAAGCAACCGAGGAAGCGCTCACCACCCCGACCGCCGTGACCGTGACGGTGGCGGCGGGCACGGCGACCAAGCTCGTCCTCTCCTCCTCGACCGCGACGCCGGTGGCGGCGACCGGGTTCAACCTGACGACCACCGCGCAGGACGTCTACGGCAACACGGCGACCGGATACGCGGGCTCGAAGAGCATCACCTTCGCCGGTGCCACCGCCAGCCCCAGCGGCGCCCTGCCGACGGTCGTCAACGCCGCCGGCACCGCGGTCAACTTCGGCACCGCGGCGGCGCTCACCTTCACCAACGGCGTCGCCACGCCGGCCTCCTCCAAAAACGGGTTCACGAAACTGAACAAGGTGGAGACGGCCAGCGTCACCGCGAGCGACGGAACGATCTCGACCGCCGCCGCGCTCGCCCTCACGGTCTCGACCGGCGCCGCCAACCGGGTCGCCTTCTCGGGCCTGACGGCCACTCCGGGCTCGGTCAGCTCCACCTGCTTCTTCACCTGCACGATCACCGCGCTGACCAACGCCGGCACGGTCAAAGCCAAGGTCTCGATCACCGACAGCGTCGGCAACCTCGTCTCCAACCTGGCCGGCAAATCGGTAACCGTCACCGCCACCTCCGGCAGCACCATCACCGGTTCGCCGATCGCAATCCCGGAAACGGGCGCCGCGCTCTCGACCGCCGAATTCACCTACAAACCGCCGGCGAGCGGCAGCTTCACCCACACGATCACCGCCGCCTCGACCGGCTACACCAGCGCTACCGCCACCGCCAGCAAATAGCCGCGACTGGAGATCTGACCCGCGGCTACTTGAAGCGGAAGCTGGTCAGGTCCTGGTTGAAGGTCGGGTTGTAAATCACTTCGTCGAGGTCGATCGCCGCGGAGACGAAGGTCGGAATCGTGCCGGTGCCGTAGGGGGCCCACGGCGCCTGTTCCATGAATTCGCGGTCGAGGGCGGCGTATTCGGCTTCGACCCCGGCGTCGAGCGGCTGTTCGGCGAGGGTCGCGATCTTCGCGCTCAGGGTCGGGTCGGCAATCCGCGAGAGGTTCGAGGTGTTGGTCGGAAAGATGCTTTCTTCGGAGAGCAGCGGCTGGAAGAAGTCGTTGGGGTGCGGGTAGTCCTGGAACCAGCTCGCCCAGCCGGTGTCGAGGTTCGGGGTCGAGGCATTGCCGATGATCGTGAAGTAGTTGTCGGCGTTCATCACCTGCAGCTTCACGTCGAAGCCGATGTCTTCCAGCACCGCTGCGTAGTAGGTGCCGGCTTCTTCCTGGGTCTTTTCGTTGTCGGTCCAGACGGTGATCTCGCGGTCGGCCGGGTCGGCTTCGGCGATCATCCGCTTCGCCTTCTCCAGGTCGTAGGGGTAGAGCTCGTAGCGCTCGAAGCCGGGCATCCCGGGCGGCAGGATCTGCTGGGTGCCGACCAGCTGGCCGGCGTAAATCCGTTCCAGCGCGCGCGGGTCGACGGCGTGGTTGACCGCCTGGCGCACCGCCAGGTCGTCGAACGGCGGCTCGGTCACGTTCATCCAGAAGAAGTAGGTGCTCTCGGTCTCCTCGACGCGGAACTGGGTGCCCTCGTACTTCTCCTTCACCGCCGCGTACTGGTCGGGCGGCGGCGGGTTCTCCATCCAGTCGTAGGTCCCGTTTTCGATGTCGCTGACCTGGGTCGCCGGGTTGCGCAGCACCGTCACCTCGATCTTGTCGACGTGGCCGCTGGGGAGCTCCGGCATCCGCTCGGCGTTGGCCTTTTCCCAGAACGGGTTGCGCGCGTACGACCAGCCGCGGCCCGGCTTGGAGGAGACGATCTCGTAGGGGCCGGTGGCCGGCGGCGGGTCGGCCGTCAGATCCTGGTCGGCGGTGCCGGCGGGCAGCGGCGCCGCGAACGGCAGCGCCAGCTCCTGCAGGAAGGTGCCGCGCGGCCGCGCCAGGTGGATCGTGATCTCGCCCGTCGCGTCGTCGGTGACGATGCCCGGGATGCCGCCCTTCTTGCTCTTCGCGAACTCCGCGGCGCCGACGATGTCGGTGTAGAAGGGCGAGCCGCTGGAGTTGAGCAGGAAGACCCGTTCCATCGCCCGCGCGAAGTCCGAGGCCTTGACCGGCGACCCGTCCGAGTAGCGCAGCCCGTCTCGCAGCCGCAGCTCATACGTCTTCCGGTCGGAGCTGATCTTCGGCAGCGAGCGCGCCAGCCCCGGGATCACCTGGCTGCCTTCTTTGCCGGAGGCGTGCTTGTAGGTGAGCAGCGGGATGTAGGTGTCGTAGATCGCCGTCCACCCTTCCTCGGAGTGCGAGAGCGCCGGGTCGAGGTAGTCGGGGAAGGAGCCGAACGTCGCTTTCAGGGTGCCCGACTCCGAGCCCCCGCCACTCGAGCCGCAGCCGGCAAAGACCAGCAAGCTCAGGGTGACAAGGATCGCGAACAGCTTTTGGCTCGGGCGCCGCACCATTTGCGGGACTCTTCCAGCCGGAGCGGATGGCTAGGCCCGAAAACGATCGATCTGGACGAATTGCCTATTGGGAGCAGTACAGGTGCCAGATCTCGTCGTAGACCTTGTGCGCGGCGGTGAAAGGATCGAGCTCCCGCCGGTCGCCCCAGCCATAGGCGGCGAGCGCCCGCTGGACGAAATCTGAGTCCGCGCCGTTGTATTCGAGGCTCATCGCATAGCCGGCCAGGTCCCACTCGACCGGGCCGCGGAAGGTGTCCTCGAAGTCGTTCCAGACCGGACCTTCGGGGGTCGAGAGCAGGTTGCCCAGGGTGGCATCGCCATGCAGCGCTTGGGTCGGCAGGGAGAGCCCGAAGACCGAATCGCTGAGCTCCTCCAGACTTTCCGCCAGGGCCTCGATCTTGTCGGCGCCGAGGGTCGCCGATGGCCGCAGCTGCAGGCGCAGACGCTCGATGTCCTCCTGGAGGTCCCGGAACCCGGCCAGCTCGCCCGAGAACCCCGAAAGCGCGTCGTGCAGCTCGCGCAGTGATCGACCCAGCCGCACCGGATCGTCCGCTTCGGTCCGGCCCTCCACCTCCACCCGGGCCCAGAACGTCATCCACAGGCCGTCGGCCTCGTACGGGCCCGGGTCGACCGACGGGCTCGGAGCGACCGCGAGCCCAGTCGGCTCGAGGAACTTCAGAACCTCGACCTCGCGGGCCAGCCAGACCTCCGGGTCATCGTGCAAAGCCACCGTCCCCGTCATCACCCGCGCCACGACCGGCGAGGGCGCCAGATGGACGAGAACGTTGCTGCCCGAGTAGGCGACCACCGCCCGCTCGCAAGGCACTCCCTGCTCCCGCGCCACTGAGCGCGCCGCCGCCAGCGCCCTCCGGCTGCTCACCCCGCCCGCCGGTAGCGGATGTGGGTGGCGAGCGGAGAGTGGAGCACCTCGACCGGCTCGAACTCGAAGGACTCGACGCCGTCGAACAGCCGCTCGCCGGCGCCGAGCAGGACCGGGACCACATCGAGCGTGAGTTCGTCGATCACGCCGGCGGCGAGCGCCTGACGGACGGTCGAGGCGCCGCCCGCGATGTCGACGCCGTCCTCGCCAGCCGCCTCGAGCGCCTGCGCGTAGGCGGCCTCAAAACCGTCGGTGACGAAATGGAAGCTCGTGCCGCCCTCCATCTCGACCGGCTCGCGAGCGTGGTGGGTGAGCACGAAGACCGGCGCGTGGTAGGGCGGATCGGAGCCCCACCATCCATCCCAGTCCTCATCCCACCCGCCGCGGATCGGCCCGAACATATTGCGGCCCATGACGTAAGCGCCGCGCGGTCGCATCAGCCAGCCTTCCGCCGTCGCGTCGGCCTCGTTCGCCCGCTCGTCGCCGAGGTGCCACTTATGGACCTCCATCCCGCGCTTCCCGAGCGGATCGTCCCGGCTCTGCTCCGGCCCGGCGGCGAAGCCGTCGAGCGAGATCGACATATGGCAGGTGGTGTCCGGCATCGACGTCCTCCAAATTTGCGGTTTCCAGACGCCGGGACGGTAGCGCGGCCGTCAGCGCCACCGGCAGGATTCGAACCAGCGACCGTCGGATTAGAAGTTCAGCCGGAAGGTGTCTAGCAGGCCAAATCTAGGCTGATAGAGCCGACTACGTCCAAGGAGTTCGGCTGAGTTCGCTGGAGTTGGGGACCAATTTCGGGACCAAAAGTTGAAGTGCAGGGCCATTGGTCAATAGAGTTCCTGGTGGTGGGAGACGAGACGGAACAAGAGTCAGCCGACTCTGGGCCTCGGCAGCCCTCCGCGCAAGGCAGAGGACGCCTCCTAGCTGCCTACGGCATCGTCGTACTGGTGGCTCTCATCGCGATCGTTAGCATCGTCGTCCTGTCCTCCGGATCGGACTCCGCCGCTCGCGGCGACCCCCATATCAACCTGGATAGCGGGATCACCAACGGCATCGCCCTGGACACCCGCGCCGGCATCGACCCTCCCGAGCTCAAAGAGCAAAGCCTCCAAAAGGCTGTACGAGCCGCCGGCTGCGAGCTTCGACTGCGCTTACCGGATGAGGGCCACGAACACATTCCGGCCAGCGCCCCAGAACCGGGCTACAAAACGAAGCCCCCAACGTCCGGCGACCACGTCGATGAACAGCAGGCGGACGGCGCCTATCGCAAGACCCCTCCTCCCGCCAGCGTCGTGCACTCCCTCGAGCACGGCCGCCTCGCGATCCAATACCGCCCCGATCTGCCCGAGCAAGCACAGCTCGAACTGATCGGGTTTTACAACTCCATCTACGGAGGAACCATCCTCTTTCCGAATCCAGACATGCCCTACATGGTCGCGGCCACCACTTGGACGAACTTAATCGGCTGTCGTTCCTACCACCAACTAAAGACGCTTGCGGCCATTGACGCCTTCGCCGGAGCAACCTGGGGGAAGTTTGGCGGGGAGTCTCTAATCGGACTGCAACCAGCCACTCCTACGCCACGCTCTCCCTGAACTACTGTTTTGGCGTGCTATCCATTCCCATAGGTGGCAAGTACGTAGCCTTTTGCGAGAGCCCGCGCTTCCAAGTCTTCAATCGTCGATAGGTCAATTGAATCAATATTTTGAAGCTGGTGGCCCTCCGGCAAGGCGATTACGGTAAATACAAACCCGGTTTCTTGCGATCGCGGGGGGCAATTGGAAATGTTGACGTTATGCCCAGTCACAAACGCCCCTGAAGGAAGCGGACCTGGATAGAGCACATGGGTTCCAGGTGAGAGTCCCCCGATCACCCACTCGCTAAAGAGTTCTGAAGAGACTGCGTTGCCTCTTCGGTGGAGCGTTCTCGCGACGATGGTAACGACAACCTCACTCGTCCCCTCTGGGACCGTTCCCCATTCCAAGGGAAGCCAAATAAAGGATTCGCTGCATCTATAGCGCAGTGGGAGCTTTTCCGAGGCATGACCGTTTTCGAGAGCGGGGCTTCTCACCATCAGTTCACTGGCGGCCTCCACCCTCAGTCCCCCGGAAGAAGCCTGCTGCTGGGACATTTCCGTATCTGCTGGGCCCCCACACCCTTGAACACAGAGCGCACCCATTATCAATACGAGACCGAGTCCGCTACGTATCACCCAGGTCTGCAGCCTTCGCGGCACAGTCTGTGATGGTTCTGTTCAGGGTCAGGGTCAGGGTGTTGAGTTCACCAGAACTTTGTCTGACGCCCCAAACAAAGTTGAGGTATACCATTCTAGAGACCCATCAAGTTCCCATGCGTTGACCGTAATGGTGAAGCTACACGATTGACCGGGTTTGAAGGGTAGCTGTACATTTGCACAAGTGCCTTCGCTATAGCTGAACCCTGGTTTGTTCGCGCTGGTTTTTGGAGGATGTACGAGCGTGACGCTCACCGTACCGGTATTCGTCAGCGTGAAAGTTTTAGTGCCCCACGTAGTGAACTTGTAGGAGTCGGGTTTGATATCGATTCGTTCTGACCCGCTTTCCCCTCCTCCACAGGTGGAAATGGCCGGAGCAGCAAATACCAATGCCCAGGTAACTAGAGACAAAGACAAGACCACAAAGCGCAACCGGAGTCGCCTAGGACTCCGACTTTCCGATAAACGGCCTGAACTTCCAAGAACACATTGGCCTATTCTCATGATCTCTCCCCAGTCTGTGCCTCCCCGAGACACATTTGTTACGGGTCCATATAATAATCGGAGATTCTCGTTCAGTCAAGAAGTACGTCATGAACGCGGCGATCCACTACCCGGATCGCAGCCCGCGCCGCACCCAACAGGCGCTCGCCTACTTGGAGCGGGCGGGCCTGATCGCCCACGTCGATACTCGCCGCACTCCCCGGCGTGTGTGGTTCCTGACCGATGCCGGCGCTGATGCGGTGATCACCGCCGGCGAAACCCGAGAGCGGCCCAAGGTTCTCACCCCGAAGCAAGCGGCGGGGCCGCTGACCGCCCACACCCTCGGCGTCAACGAGGTCGGGATCAGCTTCCTGCAGGCGGCGGGGGAAAGGGGCGACGAATTCCTGCCGCTTTCCTGGCGGCATGAGGTCGCCCATCCCCTCAACCGCGGCCGCGGCCGCGCGCCGCTCGTTGATCGCCGATGCGGTCTTCACCTACGTCCGCCCCGAGGATCGGCAGATCGCGATCTATCAGCGCTTCGTTGAGGTGGATCGCGCCACGCTCTCGGCTGAAAGGCTGGTCGCCGAGCTCGCGCGCTACGGGCAGCTTTACCGGGCGCGGGAGAAAGGCAGCGGCAATCTGCTGTGGAGCTATTACTACTACAGCTTCCCGGCCGTGATCTGTGCCTTGACCGGCGGATCGCGGGAGGCGCTGCGTCGGCGACTCGATGTCGCGCTCTGGCTGCTCGGAAATCATCCCGCGCTCGACCGTGCCTATGACGTGTCGATCTACTTCTGCTTCCTTGACGACCTCAAGGATCGCGGCCCCTTTGCCCCGATCTTCTACGCGGTCGGCGAGCCGCAAGAAGCGGTGAACTGGATCGGCGAGGGCAAGCAATGAGCAGCGCTGCCAATCGGCTCCAGCAATCCCAACCGCTGCTCACGACCGACGAAGCCGCGCGGCTCCTTCGTGTCCCGCGCTCCACCCTCTACGAGTTGGTCCGCTCGCGGGGCCTGCCCCACGTTCGCATTGGCGAGCGTGGCTTGCGGTTCACCCGCTCTGACCTTGACGAGTGGATCGCGGAGAACACCTATGGGACGCGCAGACGACGCTAGATCGTCAAGCCGAGACAGGCGAGGCGTCCGGCTCCTCGAGGCGGAACGCTTCCGAGACTCGGTTGGCGGCGTCGCCACGGTCGACGAAGGCGAGGTAGCGCCGCGTCGTCGCCAGATCGGCGTGGCCCATCCACTCCATGACCTCGCGCGAGTCGGCGTGGCGAATGACCGTGCTGCCGAACGTGTGGCGCAGGTTGTGGAACCGGAAGTCCTCGCGGAGGTCGGCCGCTCGCAGGGCGGCGCGATAGCGGTCCTTCAACGACTTGTATCCGAGGTGCTGGCCCCGGTCGGTGCAAAAGACGAGATCGGCGTCGGCGGTGTGGTGGCTGCGCTGGCCGAGCCGCGCCAGCCGCTCGGCGACCTCCTCCGCCATCGGCACCGCCCGCTCGGTGCCGCCCTTCGGCGTCGTCGTCTCCCCCTGCGTCCAGTTCTCGCGGACGTGGATCGTCCGGCGCGTGAAATCAACGTCGCGCCAGCGCAGCGCCAGCAGCTCCCCCATTCGCAGACCCGCGAAGGCGGCGGTATGGAACAGCGCCGCGTCCTGTTCATCGTCAGCAGCGCGCACCAGCGCCATCACCTCCTCCGGCCGCAGCACGTCGATCGTCGCCGCCTTGCGCACCCGTGGCCGCTCCACCAGCTCAACCGGATTTCGCGGCAGACCGTAGACCTTCATCGCCCGCTTGAAGATCGAGCCGAGGCAGACGAGGTACTTCTGCCGCGTCCGGTTGGAGCCGGGATAGCCGCTGATCCAAGTCTCGATGTCGCGCTCGGTGATCGTCTCGATCTTACGGTCCCCGAACTGGCGATTGAGAACGGCGGCAAGCGCCTCGTAATCGCGGAGCGTCGATGCCTTGCAGTCCCGGACGTTCTCGCAGTAGGCCAGCCACTCGGCGCTGGCCTCGCGGAAGGTCTTGCCGGTCTGCACCTGCCCCGGCAGCGTCCCCGCCCGTGCCTGCCGCAGGATCGCGTCAAGCTGCGCCTGCGCCGTCGTTTTCGTGAAGTAGCCATCAGGCGGCGCGGTCTTCTCGGTCCAGTTCAGGCCCAGCCGCTTTTTCTGCTGCCGCCCATCCGGAAGCCGGTACTTCGCGTACCAGACCGTCCCGCGCTTGCCTTTGCGCTTGAAGACGTGCCCCGAAATCGGCCGCTGCTCAGGCTGAACCATGCCCCCATTCTAGCCGGTTTCGGGACCAATTGGGGACCAATTTCGCCAGTTCGTATCAACTGGCTCTTTATAATTCCGCTCTACAAGCCGATTTACTAGCGCCCCCGGCTGGATTCGAACCAGCGACCGTCGGATTAGAAGTCCGGTGCTCTGTCCACTGAGCTACGGGGGCGGGTCAGGC
Organism: Solirubrobacterales bacterium; assembly: GCA_035703365.1. GTDB lineage: Bacteria > Actinomycetota > Thermoleophilia > Solirubrobacterales > 70-9 > VAYN01. The sequence goes on along the minus strand of DASSYI010000007.1, from coordinate 47,898 downwards.
AAGGTTAGGCGCTGTTCGGGCGGCTCGCTTAGGATCCGGCCATGGCGAAAGTCGAGGTTGCGGGCAGGGAGTTCCACTACGAGCGGGCCGGTTCGGGCGAGCCGTTGCTGCTGATCCAGGGGATGAGCGGGACGCATGTCTCCTGGGGGGAGCCGTTCAAAGGGGCACTGGAGGAGGGCTTCGACGTCATCGCCTTCGACAACCGCGGGATCGGGCTCTCGGCTCCGGTCGACGGGCCGTTCACGATCGAGGAGATGGCCACGGACACCGCCGGGCTGCTCGACGCGCTGGGGCTGGAGAGCGCGCACGTGGTCGGCATCTCGATGGGAGGCATGATCGCCCAGGAGCTGGCGCTCGCCCACCCGGCGAAGCTGCGCTCGCTGACGCTCGGCTGCACCTACTGCGGCGGGCCCGGCTCGCAGCTGATGCCCGAGGAGAATCTGCAGAAGCTCGTCGCCGGGATGGCCTCCGGCGATCGCAAGAAGGCGATCCGAGCCGGCTACGAAGTCAACCTCTCGCCCGCCTTCCGGGCCGACGAGTCGACCTACGCCGCCTTCCACGAGATGGCGACCACGGTGCCGGCGGCGAAAGCGACGATCGAACTGCAGGCGCAGGCGATCTTCAGCCACGACACCAGCGGCCGCCTCGGCGAGATCTCAACCCCGACGCTGATAATCCACGGCACCGAGGACGGCGTCCTCCCCTTCCCCAACGGGGAGCTGATCGCCTCGCTGATGCCGGCGGCCCGCTTCGAGGTCCTCGAGGGCGTCGGCCACATGTTTTGGTGGGAGCAGCCCCAGCGTTCCGCCGAGCTGATCCGCGAGCACGCGCTCGCCGGGGCGCTTTAGTCAACCCCTGGTTGACCTTCGCGCCCCGCCCTACTCGATCGGTTCTTCGCCGGGCACCACGGGCCGCTTTTCCGGCTTGCAGGCCGCCGGGTCGAGCTTGCCTTCGACCTTGAAGACGTAGTCGGGCTGGGGCGAGGCGAGGTTGTCCTTGACCACCAGCTTCACCGCCGGGTCGCCCTTCACCCAGCCATAGACGGGGAACTGGTACGGGTTGGCGACGCCGGTGTTGTAGGGCCCGGTGTCCTGCGTGTACTGGCTCATCACCAGGTAGTCGTAGTCGCCCGCGTTGATCAGGGCGCGCAGCTGCCGGCAGCTGGTCGGCAGCCGGTTGGCGCCGTGCGGGCCGTGGACCCCGATGTATTCGACGTGGTTCGAGGCGTCGTTTCCGTAGAACCCATACTGGCCGAAGATGATCTGGCTGGAGCCGATGATCCCGATCCGCTGGTCGTGCAGCTTCTGGGTGTATTCGTAGGCTTCCTTCGGCCCGCCTTCGCCGAGGAACGGGCTCGGGTTGACGTAGTGCTGGTCTGCGTACTGGACCTGCTGCGCGCGCCCCAGCACCACCGCCAGCAACAGCAGGACCGCCGCGCCAACCGCGACCGCCCGCCGGCTGAACCCGCCCCGCGTCCGCGCCAGCGAGAACGCCGCCGGCGCCCAGACGAGGCAGAGCGTGAGAAAGACCGTGCCGACGATGTAGGAGGTGAACCACCGCGGCGTCGTCAGCACAGTGATCGCGAAGACCGCGGTGAGGAAGAGCAGCGTCTGCCAGGCGCGCCGGTCGGGCGCCCGGATCGGGCGCGCCAGGGGCAGCATCGCCATCGCCAGGACCAGCCCCGGCACCAGGTAGCGGGTGTTGGTGAAGAAGCCCGTCGGCGAGCCTTCCTGCCCGGCCGCGGTCAGCGGCGTGAAGACGTAGACGACCGCGGTCAGCAACGAGGCGACGGCGATCACCCGCAGGATCTTGTTGCGCGATTTCCAGGCGATGTAGACGGCGGCGCTGACGGCCATGATCAGGATCAGCGGCCAGAGCGGCCCGAAGGCGTTGTCGAGCTCGGGGAAGAACCAGCGCCGGTAGATGGTCGGGTTGGTGATGTAGTCGATGACCGCGAAGCGGGGTCGCGGGTCGAGCGGCATCTGGTCGGGCTTGGGCAAGTTCAGCGGCCCGAATTTGGTGATCGGGATCGGGTTGCCGCCGGTCTTGATCGCCGCCCGCAGGTACCAGTAGCCGCCGACCACGAGCATCGGCAGACCCATCACCCAGGCAGTGGTCCAGCGCCGGCCCCGGCCGCTGAAGAGGACGACGCCGATCGCGATCGCCACGACCGGCACCAAGAAGGTGGTCTTCACCGAGGCGGCGAGCCCGGCCGCGATCCCCGCCATCACCAGCGGCCCTTTGTCGAGCAGGGGGGCGTCGCGCTCCGGCGCGTCCTGGACAGCCCCCGCCGCCGGCGCTCTTCGCTGGTGGCCGTTGATCAGGAAGGCGGCGAAGGCGAGCAGGAAAGCCAGCCCCATGATGTCGTTGCGCGCCTCGCCGGGCTGGGTTTCGATCATCACCCCCGCGTCGAGGACGATCGCCGCCGCCACCAGGGTCGCCGGCCCGACCTTGTAGGGGCGCCCCATGCACCAGGCCGCCAGCAGCCCGATCGGCAGCCAGATCAGGTTCTGCAGCGGGGCCAGCCAGTCGCTCTTGAAAAGAACGATCGTCGCCGCATTGACGAGCTCGGTAGAAGCCGGGTAGAACCAGGCGGCCAGCCGCAGCGGGTCCGTGTAGTGAAGATGGACCGTCGAGTGTTCCTGGGCGATGAACGCCGAGAAGGGCATGTGGTACCAGGTGGTGTCGCCGCCGAACATGCCGAAGTCGAGGCTCGACTGGGCCGGGAAGGTCCACTCGGCGACGGTCCAGGAGGCGACGCCGAGGGCAATCAGCAGGGCGATGTCCTGCACCCGCGGGGCCGCCACCTCGCGCCCCTGCCCGCCCGCTTTCAAGCGCCCGAGCCAGGCGGCGCCGAGGCCGACGCCGATGCAGCCGACGACGATCCAGCCGAAGTAGAGGAGGCTGAGCGAGCCGAGGATCTGCAGGCAGACGACGAGCAGCGCCACCGCCAGCGTCGCGTCGGCGAGCCGCGCCAGGGCGCCGCTGAATTCCGGCACGATCCAACGCCGCAGCCAGTAGCCGCCGAGACCGAGAGCCGCGACGATCCCGATCAGGGCGAGGCAGCCGGCGATGTAGGAGCCGAAGGAGGGTGCCACGAAGGCCGGGATGCTATTCGGCGCGCCCGCCGGGCACCGCCGCGCCCAAGAACGCGGCTACGCCGCAGGGGCGGGGATGCTGCAGGCGACTCCGGTCCCTTTCAATCCGCAGTAGCCGTTGGGGACCTTGTGCAGGTACTGCTGGTGGTAGTCCTCGGCGTAGTAGAACGGCCCGGCGGGCTCGATCTCCGTCGTCACCGGGTCCTTGCCGGCGGCGCGCAGGGACTTGTCGTAGGCGTCGCGGACCATCTCCGCCGTCGCCTTCTGGGCGTCGTTCGTGAAGTAGATCCCCGAGCGGTACTGGGTGCCGACGTCGTTTCCCTGGCGCATCCCCTGGGTGGGGTCGTGCTCCTCGAAGAAGACCTTGAGCAGGTCGGCGTAGGAGGCCTTCTTCGGGTCGAAGGCGACCATCACCGCCTCGGCGTGGCCGGTCTTCGCCGTGCAGACCTCCTCGTAGGTCGGGTTCGGGGTGGTCCCGTTCTGGTAGCCGACCGCCGTCGAGTAGACGCCGTCGAGCTCCCAGAAGAGCCGCTCCGCGCCCCAGAAGCAGCCGAGCGCGAAATAGGCGACCTCGATCCCCTCGGGGAACGGCGGCTCCAGCGGCGTCCCGAGAACCGCATGGGTGGCCGGCACGTCGAAGGCGCGCTCGCTGCGCCCGGGCAGCGCTTCGTCCGCGGCGACCAGCTTCGTCTTCTCCGGGTGCATCATCGTCATCAGCTTTCCGAGTCTGTTCATCGTCTACCTCCTACGGAGAAGGTAGCGTCTGCGCATGGCCTGCTTGGTGGTTTTGCTCGCGTTCATCTCGCCGCGGCTGGCGCTGTTCGCGATCTTCCTCTTCTCCGACCTGCTCAGCCGCGCCTTCGACAGCTGGTTCGTCCCGCTCCTCGGGTTCTTCTTGCTGCCCTGGACGACGCTCGCCTACGCCGTGATGTGGTCGGCGAGCAGCAACGAGGTCACCGGCTTCGAGTGGTTCATCGTCATCCTCGCCTTCGTCATCGACCTCGGCTCCTACGCGAACCGGGGCCGGGTGCGGCGGGACTAGCGACTTTGTTCGGCTCTGCCGAACAAAGTCGACACGCCTACCCCTCGGTCGGGTAGGCGATCCGGATCTGGCGCTTGGAGAGGACCAGGAACGGCACCTGGCTGACCTTGCCGTCGGCCAGCGAGGTGATCTGGACGTTGGTCAGCGGCACGAATTCGAACTCGCCGCGGTTGAGCGAGTCCGAGAAGCGGCTCTGGTAGCCGGCCGGAGGCAACGTCAGGTCGCCCTCGATCAGCTGGCGGTCGGTTTCGAACACGGCCCGCTCCACGCGCCGCCGCTCGCGGGTTTCGGCCGGATCCTCGACTTGGCTTCCAAAAATCTCGTTCACTACCTAGGTCTTCGACCGGGCGGCGGGGGAACTTGACCCCGCCCCAAGGGCCGGGCGGGAATTCCCGCGCTACCCCTCGGCGTGCTGGGCGGCTTTCTCGCGCGCTTGGGCCTTCTCCTCGAGCGTCATCGCGCCGGGGTGGCCGTCCCCGGGCCAGGGCGAGAGAACCATCAACAGCCGCGCGTCGGAACGGGCGACGATCGTCCGCCGCTCGCCGGGCGCAAACTCGAGCAGGTGACCGGCTTTCGCGTTGGCGAAATCGGCCCCGTCCTCGGTGGTGACGTCGACCTCCCCCTCGACCACGATCACCCGTGCCCGCTCGTGCACCTCGTGCTCCTGCATCTCCTCCCCCGCCGGCAGCTGCAGGACGATCGTCCGCGCATCCTCCGCCGAAGCGAGAATCCGCGGCTGGCGCGGCTCCACGTCGACCGTGGTCAGATCCCAACTCTCCATCTCAACCTCCTCAACCCGGAAACGTCTTCAGCCTCACCTACCCGCCGAATACGAGGATCATCCATGACCGCCTGGCGAGTACATCGGGGTGCCCGGATTCGAACCGGGGACCTCCGCCACCCAAAGGCGGCGCGCTACCAGGCTGCGCCACACCCCGTCGAAGGCAAGTGTAGGTTCTGGAGGCGATGGCGGAGGTGCTTCCCTTCAAGGCTCTGCACTACGACCTCGGGAAGGTCGGCTCGCTGGACGCGGTCGCGGCGCCGCCCTACGACGTGATCGACGCGCCGCAGCGCAAAGCGCTGCTTGAGCGCTCGCCCTACAACGCGGTGGCGATCGACCTGCCGAAACCGTTCGACCCGGCCGACCCCGACAGCAACCCCAGCGGCGACCCCTACGCCGAGGCGGCGGCGCGGATCGAGAGCTGGAAATCCGACGGGGCCCTGGTCCAGGACGACGAGCCCTCGCTCTGGGCGATGACCCAGGACTACGCCGCCCCCGACGGCCGCAGCTACAGCCGCAACGGGATCCTCGCCCGGGTGCGGGTCGAGGATTACGAGAGCGGCACTGTCCGCCCCCACGAGCGCACCCACCCCGGCCCGCTGCTCGACCGCCTGGAGCTGACCCGCGCCACCGGGTACAACCTCTCGCCGATCTTCTCGCTCTCGACCGAGGACGCCTGGCTGCTGGTCGAGCCCGGCCTGCCGGACGAGCCGTGGGGTGAGGCCCGCGACGAAGACGGCACCGTCAACCGGCTCTGGAAGATCGAGGACCCAGACATTCACGCAGCCGTGACCGAGCGCCTGGCGGGCGCCCAGCTGCTGATCGCCGACGGCCACCACCGCTACGAGACCGCGCGCACCTTCCGCGACGAGGTCGGCGGCGAGGGCCCGCACAACTACACGCTGATGTCGCTGACCGGGCTCGACGACCCGGGCCTCACCGTCTTCCCCACCCACCGCCTGCTCTCCGGCTTCGCCGACAACCCGGAGCGCCAGCAGGCACTCGGCAACGGCCTGCGCCAGCTCTTCGACGCCGAGGAGGTCCCCCGCGAGGAGATCGACCCGGCCGGCGAGGAGGGCGTCGGCGTCTTCGGCCTCTACGACTCCTTCCACAAGAAGGCTTTCCGCCTCCGCCTCAAGGACCCCGGCGAGGTCGACCGCCGCCTCGAGGGCATGCCCGAGGCCTACCGCCGGCTCGACTCGGCGATCCTCGAGACCCTCGTCCTCAAGGGCCTCGCCGGGATGAGCGACCACGACATCGACGAGCGCGAGGGCCTCGAATACGCAAAGACCGTCGAAGCCGCCCTGCAGATGGTCGACGACGGCCCCTACGACGTCGCCTTCATCCTGCGGGGGGTCCCGGTCGAGCAGGTCAAGGAAATCTGCAACACCGACGCCGTGATGCCGCCGAAGTCGACCTTCTTCTTCCCCAAGGTGATGACCGGCTTCGCCTTCAACCCGGTGCGCTGACGTGGTCAAGATCTACACCAAGAAGGGCGACGACGGGACCACCTCGCTCTGGTACGGCGGCCGGGTGCCCAAGCACCACGGCCGCACCGATGCCTACGGCACCCTCGACGAGGCCTGCTCCCAGCTCGGGGTCGCCCGCGCCCTCTGCGGCCCCGACCAGGCCGAGCTCGCCGCCGACATCCTCCGCCTCCAGGACGACATCTTCGTCGCCGGGGCCGAGCTGGCGACCGCGCCGGCAGCGGCCGACCGGCTCGAAGACGGGGTCAGCCGCACGACCGAGGAGATGGTCGCCGAGCTGGAGGCGCTGATCGACCGCTACATGGAGCGAGTCGAGCTGCCGCCGAAGTTCGTCATCCCCGGCGGCAACCAGCTCTCCGCCCAGCTCGACGTCGCCCGCACCACGGTGCGCCGCGCCGAGCGCCGGATCTCGGAACTGAATGAAAAGGGTGAGATCGCGGGCGAGACCGTGATCCACTTCGTCAACCGCGCCTCCGACGCGGTCTACGCGATGGCCCGCTTCGCCGACGTCGACGACCCCGCCCTTTTCGAGGGCCGCGGCAAGGGCTGAGCGTGCGGATCGTCGCCCGCCGGGTCGAGGGCTTCGCCCACGACGTCGATCTCGACGGCAGCCACGACCTGCGGGTCGACGAGCCGGCCCACCGCGGCGGCAGCGACACCGGCCCCCGCCCCACCGACCTGCTCGGCGCCAGCCTCGCGGGTTGCACCGCGATCACGATCGAGATGTACGCCGATCGCAAAGGCTGGGACGTCGGCGAGCTCGAGGTCGACGTCGAGATGGGCTACGAGGGCCCGGTGCCGAACAGCTTCGAGGTCGGGGTGAAGCTCCCCGCCGACCTCGACGAGGAGCAGCGCCGGCGACTCCTGGTGATCGCGACCAAATGCCCCGTCCACAAGGTGCTCGCGGGCGAAGGACACGTCCGCGTCGTCGAGCGCCTGGAGGAGAGCTGATGGACCTCGGCCTGGCCGGGCGCGCCTGCGTCGTCACCGGCGCCAGCGCCGGGATCGGCCGCGAGACCGCATTGCAGCTCTGCGCCGAGGGCGCCCGGGTGCTGCTGGTGGCGCGCGGCGAGGAGCGGCTGAGGGAGGCGACCGAGGAGGCGGCGCGGGCAGCGGAACCGGCACACGGTGCGGCGGCGGCGCTGGCGATCGACATCACCGAGGAGAACGCGGGCCGGCACATGCTGGCGGCCGCCGAGGAGCACTTCGGCCAGCTGGACGTCCTCGTCAACAACGCCGGCGCCGCCAAGTGGCGCGACCTCGACGAGGTCCCCGACGAGGACTGGCGCGCCCAGTACGAGCTGAACGTGATGGCGCCGCTGCGGGCGATGCGGGCAGCGATCCCGCTGATGGCCGAGCGTGGCTGGGGCCGCGTCGTCAACGTCTGCTCGACCGCCGGCAAGCGGCCCTCGGCGGCGATGGCCGAGTACTCGGTCGCCAAGGCGGCGGAGCTCTCGCTCTCGCGCCTGTTCGCCGACCGCTACGCGAAGACCGGCGTGCTGGTGAACGCGGTCGCGCCGGGGCCGGTCGAAGCGGAGATGTGGATGGAACCCGGCGGCCTGCTCGACCAGTCGATGGAGATCTCCGGCGCCCGAGATCGGGAGCAGGCCCTGGCCGAAGCCGGCGCCAAGCGCCCGATCGGCCGCCTCGCCCAGCCGGAGGAGATCGCCGCGACGATCGTCTTCCTCTGCAGCGAGCGCGCTTCATATGTCGCCGGCGCCGCCTGGTCGGTGGACGGGGGCACCGTCCAGGTGATCATCTGAGCCGCGGCACCGTCGAGGCCGCGGTGCTGCTGCCCCTCTACGGGTGGCCGCAGGAGCCCGGCCTCGTCTTCACCGAGCGCCGCGCCGACCTGCGCCGCCACGCCGGGGAGATCTCGTTCCCGGGCGGCCGCCGCGACCCCGGCGACGCCGACCTGCGGGCGACGGCGCTGCGCGAGGCGCAGGAGGAGATCGCACTCGACCCGGCCCAGGTGGAGATCGGCGAGGCGCTGCCGGCCACGCGGACCTTCGTCACCAACTTCGTCGTCCACCCCTTCGTCGGCTACGTCCCCCACCCGCGGGAACTGGACCTGCAACCGAACCCGGGCGAGGTCGAGACCGTCCTCACCTTCTCCCTCGAGCTACTGCGCGAGGGCTACGAGATGCGCCGCCTGATCCGCCGCGGGATCCCCATCCACACCCCGACCTACGAGGTCGAAGGGCACCTGATCTGGGGAGCGACCGCGCGGATCTTGAGCGACCTGCTGGACCGCCTCGACTAGCTCTTCGACTCCTCGGGCTGAGGCACGATCCGGATGTACGGCTTCGGCGACTCCCAGCCCTCAGGCCAGAGCTCTTTCGCCTCGTCCTCTTTAACCGAGCCGGCGATGATCACGTCGTCGCCCTGCTGCCACTGCGCCGGGGTCGCGACTTTGTGGTTGGCGGTCAGCTGCAGCGAGTCGATCACCCGCAGCACCTCGTCGAAGTTGCGCCCGGTGGTCATCGGGTAGACGAGGATGAGTTTGATTTTCTTGTCGGGGCCGACGACGAAGACGTTGCGGACCGTCTGGTTGTCGGCCGGGGTGCGGTCGCCGGGGTCGCCGGAGACGTCGGCCGCGAGCATCCCGTAGGCCTTGGCGATCGAGAAGTCGGCGTCGCTGATGATCGGGTAACCGGGCCGGGCGCCTTGCGTCTCCTCGATGTCGTCGGCCCAAAGCTCGTGTTTATCGAGCGGGTCGATCGAGAGGCCGGCGATCTTCACGCCGCGCTTCTCGAACTCCGGCTCGATGCTGGCCATGTAGCCGAGCTCGGTGGTGCAGACCGGGGTGAAGTCCTTCGGGTGGGAGAACAGGACCCCCCACGAATCGCCGAGCCAGTCGTGGAACTTGATCCGACCCTGGGTCGTGTCGGCCTCGAAATCGGGTGCTACGTCTCCGAGCTGCAGAGCCATGAAAGGTGCTCCTCTCGCGCTTCTTCGTCTATTACCTAAATCCTTATCGGAGTTTAGCTATTTAAGAACGTCGGCCACCTGGGTGGCAAGGTCTCCCCCGTCGACAATCCGGACCGGGATCCGCCAGGTGCGGCTCGCGGCGCTGACTATCTCATCGCCCCCCGCGGTTCCCTCGTAGACCACACCCCTGACCGGGGTTTCGACCAGGTGTTCCATCAGCCGCTCCAGGCGCGGGCCGTGGATCGCCTCCAGCTCCTCGACGCTTCCTTCGGCGCCGCCGAGCAACAGGACGAGGACGGCGACGTCGTTGACCAGGTCGAGGATCGTCCCCGGGCGGTCGGGGTCGGCCAGCGCCGCCTCGATGCCCGCCGCCTCGATCGGCGCTAGCCCCTCCTCCCGGCGGCTGGTCCCGCGCACCGCCCAGCCCTCGGCGAGCAGCTGCGCGCCGAGCTCCCGGCCGCGGCAGCCGCAGCCGACGATCAGGGCCCGCGCCACCTAGGTCGCCTCGAAGGGGCCGCGCCCGCGCAGCCGCATCTTCTCGTCCTCGGCGACGCTCTTATGCAGCTCCTCTTCGGTCATCTCCGGAGCCCCGCGTCGCCGCCGCATCTCGTTCTGCGCCTCCAGCATCTGGCGGACGTCGTCGATCTCGTTCTGCGCCTCGACCTCGGGCGAGCGGGTCGGGACCCAGTCGACGAGGCCGGCGGAGCTGCCGGGGTAGTAGTGGCCGACGATCAGCAAAACGCCGACCATGAAGGCCAGCAACCCGAGGGTTCCGAGGATGAAGAGCACACGGGAAGGATACGGTTCGCCCCGATGCCTGATGCCTACGTGATCGAACCGCTGCGGACCCCGATGGGCGCCTACCGGGGCGCCCTCTCCGGCGTCCGCCCCGACAACCTCGCCGCTCACGTCATCGCCGCCGTCGTCGGGCGCAGCGGCGTCGACCCCGAGCGCCTCACCGACGTCTACTTCGGCGCCGCCAACCAGTCCGGCGAGGACAACCGCGACGTGGCCCGCATGGCGGCGCTGCTGGCCGGGCTGCCGCAGAGCGTCCCGGGCGCGACCGTCAACCGGCTCTGCGCCTCCGGCCTGGAGGCGGTGAACTGCGCCGCCCGGGCGGTCAAGGCCGGCGAAGGCGACTTCTACCTCGCCGGCGGGGTCGAGTCGATGAGCCGGGCGCCGTGGGTGGTCGAGAAGCCAGAGCGCGGCCTCCCCCGCGGGCCGCAGACGATGCACGACACGACGCTTGGCTGGCGGATGGTCAACCCGCGGATGGCCGAGCTCGGCGTCTCAACCGAGTCGATGGGCGAGACCGGCGAGAACGTCGCCGAGCGCTTCGGCGTCAGCCGCGAGGACCAGGACGCTTTTGCTCTGCGCAGCCACCGACGGGCGGTCGCCGCGGCCGAGGCAGGAAAGCTGGCCGAGGAGATCGTCCCGATCGAGGCGCCGAAGGGCCGCGAGACGGTGCTCGTCGAGACCGACGAGGGCCCGCGTCCCGACGCCTCGGCCGAGAAGCTGGCGAAGCTGCGGCCGGTCTTCCGCGAGGGCGGCACCGTCACCGCCGGCAACGCCTCCACCCTGAACGACGGCGCCGCTTGCATGCTGATCGCCTCCGAGAAGGGCGTCGAGGAGATCGGCGCCGAGCCCCTGGCGCGGGTCGTGGCCTCCGGCGTCGCTGGGGTCGACCCGGCCTACATGGGCATCGGCCCCGTCAAGGCCGTCCCCCGCGCCCTGGAGAACGCCGGCCTTGCGATCGACCAGATCGATCTGGTCGAGCTGAACGAGGCGTTCGCCTCGCAGGTCCTCGCCAGCGCCCGCGAGCTCGGGATCGAGGAGGAGCGGCTCAACGTCAACGGCGGCGCGATCGCCCTCGGCCACCCGCTCGGCTGCTCCGGCGCCCGCCTGACCGGCACGCTGGTGCGCGAGCTACGCCGCCGCGGCGGCAAGTACGGCGTCGCCACCCTGTGCGTCGGCGTTGGCCAAGGTTTGTCCACTGTCTTCGAAGCGGTCTGAACGCTCAATTAGGGTGTTGGAGGTGCAGATGCAGGGGCAACGACGACTGCTGGCGGTTCTGAGCGGCGCGATCCTCGCGCTGGCGCTGTGCGCGCCCGCGGCGGCGTCGGCCTCGGGCGGGGCGCAGGCCTCGATCGTCGGCGGCCAGCCCGCGACCATCGAGCAGTTCCCCTATCTCGCCTACATCGAGGCCGGCAACGAACGCAACGGCTTTGCCTGCACCGGCACGGTGGTCGCGCCGCGGGTCGTTCTCACCGCCGCCCACTGCGTCGAGGACGTCGAGACCGGGACCTTCTCCAAGCCGGCCGAATACGCGGTTGCGACCGGCGTCGCCAACCCGAAGCAGGCCCAGCCGGAAAACGTCTTCGAGGTCGTCGCCACCCACGTCTTCCCCTCCTTCGACCCCGGCGTCGTCCACGGCGACGCGGCGGTGCTGATCCTCTCCCGGCCGACCACCGCGCCGCCGCTGGCGATCGCCGGCCCGGCCGAGGCGGCGCTCTACGGAGGCGGCGCGACGGTCTCCGTCGCCGGCTGGGGAGTGACCCAGGCGCAGAACCGCCAGGCGCCCGCGAACATGCGGACGACGACGATGACGGTGCAGAAGGACAGCACCTGCAAGCGCAAGACCAAAGGCTTCTACAAGGACTACTCCGGCGCCGTCCAGCTCTGCCTGCTGGCGACGCCGAAGAAGACGTCGGGCACCTGCTTCGGCGACAGCGGCGGCCCTGCAGTCGCCACCCGCGCCGACGGGACGCCGGTCGAGCTGGCGGTGATCAGCGTCGTCGGCCCGCTCTGCAGCCCGCAGACCCCAAACGTCCTCACCCGGGTCGACTACGTCTCCACTTGGGTGAACGAATGGATCGCGGCTACCGAAAGCGGCGGACCGGCGCCATTCGTCGATCCAGGGGCGCCGCTGCCGCAGATGAAGAAGTCGACCGGCGAAGAGTTCGCGGTCTTCACCCTCTTCCACGCCTTCGGCGAGCGCTTCAGCTCGGCCAGCCGCCTCGTCGGCAACTGCAAACGGGTGAGCAAAACCCGGTTCCGCTGCGAAATCGCCTGGATCGCCAAAGGCACGATCTACGCCGGGATCATCTCGCCCTTCTACGTCCGCAAGCAGCAGACCTTCGCCTGGGACAGCCACTACCAGGTCCGCTGGGCTCCGCAGCGCTGCGTCGCCAAGGAGTTCAAGGGCGTTGGCTGCCGCATCCACAGCAAACACGGCTGAACCCGCCGCGCGGACCAGATAGCCTCGCCGCGTGAGCGCAAGCTTCGAAGAGCTGGCCAGCGTCGACGGAACGATCGGGCCGACGGGCGAGGCGATGATCGGCCTCAAGGACGACGGGATCTACCGGGGCGACGGCGCCTTCGAGGTGATCCGTCTCTATGAGGGCAAGCCCTTCGCGCTGGTCGACCACCTCGACCGGCTGGAGCGCTCGGCTGGGGCGATCGAACTGAGCTTCGACCGCGCTGCGCTGGAGGGCGAGATCGATGCCCTGCTCGCGCAGGCCGGCCCGGTCGAAGGCCAGATGCGGCTGATCGTCACCCGCGGCGGCCGCCGGATTGCCGCCACCGAGCCGATCCCGCCCCACCCCGAGACGGTCGCGCTCGTCTCCGTCACCTACTGCCCTTCGGTGATCCTCAACGGCGTCAAGTCGCTCAGCTACGCGGCGAACATGCAGGCCACCCGGATTGCCAAAGGCAAGGGCGCCGACGAGGCGGTCCTCGTCCGCCCCGACGGGACTGTCCTGGAGCCACCCACCTCCTCGGTCTTCTGGGTCTCCGCCGAAGGCGAGCTGCGGACCCCGGCGCTGACCGACGGCGTGCTGGAGTCGATCACCCGCGATCGGATGATCAAGGCCCTGCACGTCGAAGAGGGCAGCTGGCACCTCGACGACCTGCGGGCGGCGAGCGAGGCCTTCCTCGCCTCGACCACGCGTGAAATCCAGCCCGTCTCCTCGGTCGATGGCCGGGTCTTCCCGGTGGCGCCGGGACCGCGCACGCAGGAGGCCCAGGCCGCCTTCGCCGAGACCCTCGGCCGCGAGCTGCGGGAGCTGTAGAGATGGACTTCACCTACAGCGACGAGCAGAAGCTGATCCGCGAGACGGCGCGCGAGTTCGCCGAGCGCGAGATCCTGCCGAAGATCAAGGAGAACGACCGCGAGGGCCGCTTCGACCGCGAGCTGGCCCGCAAGCTGGGCGAGATCGGCTTCCTGGGCGCGCCGGTCGCCGAAGAGCACGGCGGCCGCGGGCTCGACTACGTCAGCTACGGGCTGATCGCCGAGGAGATCGGCCGCGCCGACTCCTCCGCCCGCACCGTGATCTCGGTTGTCACCTCGTTGGTCGCCGGCCCGATCGAGAAGTGGGGCACCGAGGAGCAGAAGCAGCGGTGGCTGCCGCGGCTCTGCTCGGGCGAGGGGCTCGGCTGCTTCGGGCTGACCGAGCCCGATACCGGCTCCGACGCCGCCAACCTCCGCACCCGCGCGACCAAGACCGACGGCGGCTGGTCGATCAGCGGCCAGAAGATGTGGATCAGCCTCGGCAACTACTCCGAGGTGGCGCTGATCTTCGCCCAGACCGATCCGGAGAAGAAGCACCGCGGCCTCGCCTGCTTCCTGGTCCCGACCGACAGCGACGGGTTCACGACCCAGGAGATCCACGGCAAGCTCGGGCTGCGCTCCTCCGACACCGCCGAAATCTCGCTCGACGAGGTCGAGGTCGGCGACGACGCGATGCTCGGCGAGGTCGGCGACGGCTTCAAGGTGGCGATGAGCGCGCTCGAAAACGGCCGCTACAGCGTCGCCGCCGGCTGCGTCGGGATCTGCGAAGGCTGCGTCCAGTCTTCGGTGGAGTACGCGAAGGAGCGCAAGCAGTTCGGCGTCCCCCTCGCCCGCTTCCAGCTGGTCCAGGAGATGATCGCCGACATGATCTTGAAGCGCGATGCCAGCCGGATGCTGGTCCTCCGCGCCGGTCTGCTGAAGGACGAAGGCAAACCGAACCTGACCGAGACCTCGGTGGCGAAGCTGTTCGCGACCGAGTCTGCGGTCGAGTGCGCCAACCTGGCGATCCAGGTCCACGGCGGCTCCGGCTACGTCGACGACTACCCGGTCGAGCGCTACCTGCGCGACGCCCGCGTCACCACCCTCTACGAGGGGACCTCGCAGATCCAGAAGCTGATCATCGGCCGCCAGGCCACCGGCATCAACGCGATGCTCCCCTTCGAGGAGTCCTGACCTTGGCCCTGGTCGAGGTCGCGATCGACGACTTCCACGTCGCCCTCGTGCGGCTGAACCGGCCCGAGGCCCGGAACGCCCTCTCGGCCGAGATGCGCGAGGAGCTCGCGACCAGCCTCGAGCACCTCGACGGCGACCCGAGCGTGCGCTGCATCGTGATCGCCGGCGCCGAGGAGTACTTCGCCGCCGGCGCCGACATCCGGGCGATGGCCGAGCGCCCGCTGAACACCCCGCCGGACCCCAAAGGCATGGAGTTCTGGGCCCGCCTGACCGCGATCGGGACGCCGACCATTGCCGCCGTGTCCGGCTACGCCTTCGGCGGCGGCTGCGAGCTGGCGCTGGCCTGCGACATGATCGTCTGCGACGAGAAGACCCGCTTCGGGCAGCCCGAGATCACCCTCGGGATCATCCCCGGCGGCGGCGGCACCCAGCGGCTGGCGCGGGCGATCGGCAAGCAGCGGGCGATGGAGTACGTCCTCACCGGCCGGCGCTGGGACGCGAAGACGGCCGAGCGCTGGGGCCTGGTCAACAAGGTCGTCGGCAAAGGCACCTGGCTGACCGAGGCGATCGAGCTGGCGCGGCTGGTCGCCGAGCGGCCGCCGCTGGCGGCGCGGCTGGCGAAACGGGCGGTGCTCGCCGCCCAGGAGACGACTCTCGGCGAGGGCCTGCGCGAGGAGCGGGCGCTGTTCGACGAGGCGATGGCGAGCGAGGACCGGGTCGAGGGGATGACCGCCTTCCTCGAGAAACGCGAGCCCCGCTTCCAGGGCAAGTGAGCGCCTCCCGCGTCGGCGTCCTCGGCGCCGGGACGATGGGCCGCGGCATCGCCCAGCTGGCGGCGCTCGGCGGCTACGAGACGGTTCTCTACGACGTGGCGCCCGCCCTGGTCGAGGCCGGCGCCGAAGGGCTGCGGGCCGCGCTCGACAAGGGCGCCGAGCGGGGACGCTGGAGCGTCGACGACGCCAAGGCCGCCGCGGCGCGGGTCGAGACCGCGTCCGAGCTGGAGGGGCTGCGCGGCTGCGAGCTGGTGATCGAGGCGGCGCCGGAGAAGCTGGAGCTGAAGCGCGAGATCTTCACCTCGCTGGCCGCCGCGGTGGGCCCGGAGCCGGTCTTCGCCAGCAACACCTCCTCGCTGCGGGTGGCCGAGATCGCCGCCGGGGTGCCCGGCCCCGAGCGGGTGGTCGGCATGCACTTCTTCAACCCGCCGGCGCTGATGAAGTTGGTCGAGGTCGTCGCCGCCGAGCACTCCTCCGAGGACGCGCTGGCAACCGCGACCGAGGTCGCGGAGCGGATGGGCCGGACCCCGATCCGAGCCAAGGACAGCCCCGGGTTCGTCGCCAACCGGCTGGCCCGCCCCTTCTCGCTGGAGTCGCTGCGGATCCTCGGCGACGGTATCGCCGACGCGGCGACGATCGACCGCGCCGTCCGCGTCGGCGGCGGCTTTCGGATGGGGCCCTTCGAGCTGCTCGACCTGATCGGCCTCGACGTCAACCTCGAGATCGCCCGCTCCTTCTTCGCCCAGGGCGGCGAGCCTGAGCGCTGGCGCCCGAGCCCGATCCAGGAGCAGCTCGTCGCCGAAGGCCGGTTCGGGCGCAAGAGCGGCCACGGCTACTACGAGTACGGCGAGGGGCACCAGCGCGATCCCGACCCCGATCTCGGGATCGCAGCGCCGACCCTCGACCCCTCCGAGCTGGCGAAGATCGACCCGGCCGCCGAGGAGATCCTCACCCGGCTCTTCGCCCAGATCGCCAACGAGGCGGCCTTCGCCCGCGAAGAGGAGATCGCCTCCGGCGCGGACATGGAGACGGCGATGAAGCTCGGCTTCAACTGGCCGCTCGGGCCGCTGGCGATTACCGAGCTGATCGGCCCGCGCTGCGCGGTCGAGACGCTCGACCGGCTGCGCGCCGAGCACGGCGAGGCCTACGTCGCCGCGCCGCGCCTGCGGACCGAGGCGGAGGCCGCGTGAGCGCCGCCCGCAAGCCCGCCTCGGAGATCACCGCACGCCGCAACCGCGAGGCCGCGGCGGCGCTGCCCCCCGACGGCGGTGAGGACCTGGCCGAGGCCGAGCGCGGCCTCGTCGCCCGCTTCGAGCCGGCCCGGATCGAGGGCGACGGCGGCAAGGTCGTCTGGGACCTCGACTCCTATGGCTTCCTCGACGGGGACTGTCCGGAGACGGCCCACCCCAGCCTCTGGCGGCAGAGCCGTCTGAACCGCAACGCCGGCCTCTTCGAGATCGCGCCGGGCTTCTACCAGCTGCGCGGCTTCGACCTCTCGAACATGCACGTCGTCGAGGGCACCGACGGGATCGTCGTCATCGACCCGCTGATCTCGGCCGAGACCGCGGCCGCCGCGCTGGCGCTCTACCGCGAGCATCGCGGCGATCGCCCGGTCACCGGCCTCCTCTACACCCACTGCCACATCGACCACTTCGGCGGCGCCGCCGGGATCGTCAGCCCCGAGGAGGTCGCCGAGCGCGGGATCCCGGTCCTCGCCCCGGAAGGCTTCCTCCACCACGCGGTCAGCGAGAACGTCTACGCCGGCACCGCGATGGGGCGCCGCGCCGGCTACATGTACGGGGCGCGGCTGGAGCGCGGCCCCGACGGCGGGATCGGCTCCGGCCTCGGCCAGACGACCTCGCTGGGGACCCTGACGCTGATCCCGCCGAACCTCGAGGTGACCGAGACCGGCCAGGAAGAGACGGTCGACGGCGTGCGGATGGTCTTCCAGCTGACGCCCGGGACCGAGGCCCCGGCGGAGATGAACTTCCACTTCCCCGAGCACCGGGTCCTGTGCATCGCCGAGAACGCGACCCACACGATGCACAACGTCCTCACCCTGCGCGGGGCCCTGGTCCGCGACCCGCATATCTGGGCCGCCTACCTCGACGAGGCGATCGAGCTGTTCGGCGCCGAGAGCGACGTCCTCTTCGCCGGCCACCACTGGCCGCGCTGGGGGCAAGAGCGGATCGTCGAGTACCTGCGCAAGCAGCGCGACCTCTACGGCTACCTGCACGACCAGACCCTGCGGCTGATCAACGCCGGCCGCACCGGGCCGGAGATCGCCGAGGAGCTGGAGCTGCCGCCGGAGCTCGCCTCCGAGTGGCACTGCCGCGGCTATTACGGCTCGGTCAGCCACAACGCGCGCGCCGTCTACCAGCGCTACATGGGCTGGTTCGACGGCAACCCGGCCCACCTCTGGGAGCACCCGCCGGTCGAGCGGGCGGAGCGGTACGTCGCCGCGATGGGCGGCGCTGAGCGGGTGCTCGAGCAGGCACGCGCCGCCTTCGGGGCGGGCGACTACCGCTGGGTCGCCGAGGTCGTCAACCACGTCGTCTTCGCCGAGCCCGGCAACGAGGCGGCGCGGCAGCTGCAGGCCGACGCGCTCGAGCAGCTCGGCTACGGGGCCGAGAACGCGACCTGGCGGAACTTCTACCTGGTCGGCGCCGAGGAGCTGCGGAGCGGCGTCACCGGCACCCCCTCCGACACCCGCGCCCCGGCGATCCTGGCCCAGCTCTCGGTGGCCCAGATCCTCGACGGGATGAAGGTGCGTCTCAACGGCCCCCGTGCCTGGGGCAAACGCCTGGCGATCGAGTGGCGGGTCACCGACCCCGACGAGCGCCGCCTGCTGCGGGTCGAAAACGGCGTCCTCAACCACCGGCCCTGGCGGGACGGCGCCGAAACCGAAGCGGCGCTCGTGGTCGAGCGCCGGGCGCTGAACGAATTGCTCGGCGGTACGGCGGACCTGGCGGACCTCGCCGGGAGCGGCCGGCTGCGGGTCGAGGGGGACGGCGAGAAGATCGGCGAGCTACTGGGGCTGCTCGACGAGCCGGACCCCAGCTTCGCGATCGTCACGCCCGAGGCCTGAGCGTCAGCGCTACTTCCCCCCGGCACTTGCCATGGCGGCGACCAGTTCGCTGGGCCTCACTCCAAGCTTGGCCTCGAGGAGGGCGCGATCCAAGGTCACGAGCTCGGCCGAGCGACCTTGTGCGACGGCCGCATAGACAGCGTCATAGAGAGTCAGTTTGTGGCATTCGGCCAGTTGAGTGGCGGCTTTCATCTCTTCGGGGCTCGGGCGGATAAAAGGGCAGATCTCAAGCAGGGCTTCGATCACGATCGCAGTCTGATCGGCGCTAGCGCCTGACCTACCCCGCATCAGTGCATTCCCGACCTCGTACTTCGTCAGGTCGAGGACCGAGAGAACGACGGTTCGTTCCTTGTGGGCGTCGAGAAGAGCGCGCGCGGGCTCGACTTCCTCCTCCCCCTTGGAGTGAAACCACTTCAGTACGACGTTCGCATCGCTAACGACGTCGATCGCGGGCATCGCGCTCCTCTCGCTCCGAACGGATCAACTCGGCCGACTCGAAGCTGCCCAGCCCATTCAAGGCAGCACGACCTCGCAGCAATGCCGCCTCCACCTCCAAGGGATCAGGCGAGCCAAGTCGTCGCCGCACGGCCTCTTGAAGGAACTCGCTGCGAGTCTGACCCAAGATGTTGGTTTCCCGGTCAATCCGTTCAAGCAGATCGTCGGGCATCGTTACGAGGACCTTCGTCGCCTTCGCCATGCCAGCACCTTAGCAGGAGGATATCTAGAAGATATCCAAATGCTATTTATTTTGCTCGAGTCGCATCATCAGCTCGTCCACGTAGCACCAGCTCCAGTCTTCGCCGGGCTCGGCCGAGCGGATGATCGGGTGCCCGGTGTCCTGGTGGTGAGCGGTGGCGTGCTTGCCGATCGAGTTGTCGCAGCAGCCGATGTGGCCGCAGGTCTGGCACATCCGCAGATGCACCCAGGTCATGCCCATCGCCAGGCACTCCTCGCAGCCGGCGATCTCACCGGGAAGGTCGAGGTAATTGACCGAATCGAGATGGGAACAATCAGAGCTCACGGGGCCAAGATATACCTGCCCCTCTCCCGGAACGGCTTAAACCAGGAATCTTTATCCAAGAACTGGGGAGTCAGGGACCGGTGGCGATCTCGGCCGGCTCGCCGCCCGGCATCCAGTGCGCCTCGACCGGCACGTCGGCGTCGCGCAGGTAGCGCTCGGCGTCGAGCGCACCCATGCACCCGGTCCCGGCCGCGGTCACGGCCTGGCGGTAGGTGTGGTCGACGACGTCGCCGACGGCGAAGACGCCGCCGAGGTTGGTCCGGGTCGACCCGGCCTCGGTGACGATGTAGCCGTCCTCGTCGGTCTCCACCTGGCCGTTGACGATCTCCGATTTCGGCACGTGGCCGATCGCGACGAAAGCGCCGTCGGTGGCGAGCTCCTCCTGCTCGCCGGTCTCGGCGTTCCGCAGGCGGACCTTCTCCAGCTTGCCGCTCTCGCCGGCGAGGAACTCCTCGGCGACGAACGGCGTCTTGAGGTCGATGTTCTCCTTGTCGCGCGCCCGCTCGAACATGATCTTCGAGGCGCGGAACTCGTCGCGGCGGTTGACGATCGTCAGCTTCTTGGCGAACTTGGAGATGAAGATCGAGTCCTCCATCGCCGAGTCTCCGCCGCCGACCACGATCACGTTCTGGTCTTTGAAGAAGGCGCCGTCGCAGACGCCGCAGGTGGAGACGCCGCGGCCGCCGAGCTCCATCTCGCCGGGGACGCCGAGCCGTTTCGGCTCCGCCCCCATCGCCAGGATCACGGTCTTAGCCCGGTGCTCCTCGTCGCCGAGGAAGACCTTGTGGACGCCGCCGTCGGAGAGCTCGACCCGGTCGACGTCGTCGGTGACGAAACGGGTCCCGAAGCGCTCGGCCTGGGCGCGGAACTGGGCCATCATCTCCGGCCCCATGATCCCCTCGGGGTAGCCGGGGTAGTTCTCCACATCGGTCGTGTTCTGCAGCTGGCCGCCCCACTGGAAGCCCTCGAAGACGAGCGGCTCGAGGTTGGCGCGCGCGGTGTAGAGCGCCGCGGTGTAGCCGGCGGGCCCGCCGCCGACGATGATTACGTTCTCGACCTTCTTCTGCTCTGCCATGTCTGCCGCCTGGAGTCTATTACTTTACTTTTTATAGTAGCTCTCTCCGGGGTCGAAGGCAATCGCCGCGACCTCCTCCACCGGGGAGTGGGGCTCGCCACCGCGCTCGGCCGGCAACCCCTCTTCTTCCCAGCGGTGCACGGTGTGGCGGAGCTGGAAGAAGGCGAAGATCCCCGGCGGGATCGGCATCCAGAAGGCAACCAGCCGGAAGATCAGAATCGCCGGGAAGACGGTCTCCTCGGGGATCCCGAAGAGGACGAAGGCGCCGATCATGCCGGCGTCGACCGCCCCCACCCCGGCCGGCGCCAGCGGGAAGAGGTTGGCGACCATGCCGAGGAAGAAGCCCTGGACGACCACCGCCAGCGGGACGTGGACGCCGAAGGCGTGGAAGGAGGCCCAGAGGACCCCGATGCTCGCGGCCCAGAAGCCTGCGGCGCCGATCACCGCGAGGCCGCCGCGGCGGGGATGCGCGAAGAGGCCGAGAGCGAAGCGGAACCCTTCCCCGAGCGTGGCGGGAATTTTCCCGGCGGTCTCCAACCAGCTCCGCGATCGCTCGCTGTGGGCGAAGCGGGCGAGGCGATGCTCGGCGTCGGGCGGGATCAGAGTGACGAGGACGCCGAGGATCAGCAGCAGGCCGGCGACGGCGGCGGGGATGATCGTCAGCTCGACCGAGTCCTCTCCGTTGAGGACCCCGGTCCGCAGCAGGATCCCGAAGACGATCAGGGCGATCGGGTAGAAGGCGTAGTGAAGCGAGACGAAGGCGACCATCCGCCGGGCGACGTCACGGCGCTGCATACCCGCTTTGCGCAGCGCCCAGTAGGTGACGGCGATGCCGCCGGCGCCGCCGGCAGAGAAGAGCAGCGTCCCGGCGACCCCGGCCATGTTGATCTCGTAGGTCTCGGACCAGGTGAGGCGCAGCGCGTCGCCGCCGACCACCGCCTTGAAGAGGGCGATATAGGTCGCGTAGGCGAGCACGTTGAACCCGATCGCGATCGCGATCCAGAGCGGGTCGGCCTCGTCGAGCTTGCCCAGCGCGTCGCCGAGGCCGATCAGCTTCGGGAAGAGGAAGTAGATCGCGCCGAGCAGGAGGAAGACGACGACGATCGTCTGGATCAGCCGCCGCGTCGTGAAGATCGGCATTTCGGCGATGCGGTTCTCCCCGTTAGCCGGGCTCTCCCCGTTAGCCGAGTTCTCCGGAGACACGAGTAGGAAATTACCCGCTCGCGATTCTCTCCAGTCTCTGTAGCCCTCCATTTACCCTGCGTATAAGGGGTTCGGCGAGCGGCTCGCCCTTGCGCACGGCCGCCACCAGGACCGCGCCGGCGATCAGGTCGGTGACGTAGTGCTCACCGAGGTAGACGAGGGCGAAGCCGAGCGTGCCCGCGTACCCCCAGCCGAGCGCGCCCTCCACCTTCCCCGCTTCCGAGAGCGAAAGCGCCGCCTGCAGCGAGGTGGCGAAGTGCAGCGAGGGCATCGCCGCCCACGGGTTGCCGCCGAGGGCGTCGTACATCCGCTCCCAGGCCCGGCCCCAAGTCGGTTCGCCGACCTCGACCATGATCCGCCGCACCTCTTCTCCGGTCAGGCCCTGCTCGGAGGACCACCACGGCGGCGCCGTCGGGACCGCGAAGTAGAGGACGCAGCCAAGGTCGAAGACGGCGGCCATCTGGCGCGCCGAGCGCGGGAAGCGCTCGTTGTGCCGGACGAGGATCCAGCTCAGCGAAGCGTAGGGCACGATGAACCAGAGCCAGTGGGTCCAGGCGAGGAATTTGTTCAGCGCCCCGACCTGCGGCAGACGGGCCAAACCGCGCTGCAGGCGGACGTTGGGCAGCTGACCTGCGCCGATGATCCGGTCGCTGTGGATCGGATAGAGGGTGCGAAGCCGTGATTTCAGCCGCTCGGGGTCGTCATAAGGGAGCTCGTGGGCGACGGTGAAGGCCCACATCTGCAGCGCGAAGAGGACGACGTCGCGCCGCTTCGAGCGCGGACTCAACACGGCCAGCGCCAACGGGCCGGCCGCGACGGCGGTCACGGTGGCGGCGGTCGGGATTCGCAACCGGCGCCGGAGCAGGGGGACCGCCACGGCCGCGCCGACCGCGCCGAGGGCGCCGGCCCGCACCGCCAGATGGAGCGCATTCGATGGCCGGGAGCGCTTCCGCATAGCGGCGGCGAGTATAGGTCCGGGGCCAGAAGCCGGCCGGGAGGGCGTCGCGCCGCCCAGCGTGAATAGAATGGCCGCGCTTTGGCGTCCCACTCCCCTGGCACGGACCAGATCGACACGCTGTTTTGGATCGGCTTCTTCGCCGCGGCGATCCTGATCGTCGCGATCGTCGGCGCGCTCCTCTATGTCGTCCGCCGCTACCGCGGCGAGCGGGGGGCCGAGCCGCGCCAGTTGCTCGGCGGCCGGCGCCTGCAGTTCCGGGTCGGGGGCGTCCTCACCGTCTTTGCGGCGCTGCTCTTCATCCTCGGGATTGTCTTCACCGACAACGCCCGGGAAAAGCCGACGACCGGCGAGGCGGGCCTTGCCTCGGACAAATCGGAACCGCTGAAGATCGAAGCGACCGGCCAGCAGTGGCTGTGGCGCTACGACTACCCGAACGGCGCCTTCTCCTACTACAAGCTGGTGGTCCCGGTCGACACCGCTGTGGAGCTCGAGCTGCAGTCGACCGACGTCGTCCACACTTGGAATGTGGAAGAACTGGCGCGTAAGGCCGACGCGGTGCCGGGCAAGACCAACAAGGTGCTCTTCAGCGCCGACGAGGAAGGCGCCTACCTGGGCGACTCCGCCACCCTTTCCGGCCAGGCCTACGCGGCGATGCGGACCGAAGTCGAGGTCGTCTCGCCAGAGGAATACGAAGAGTTCGTCGAAACGCAGGCTGAAGAGATCGAGGCCGCACAGGAAAAGGTCGTCGGCCAGATCGAAAACGGAGAAACCCCATGAGCCCCAGCCCGCGCCCCGAGCTCGTCGCCGGCGGCTACAGCCCCAAGCGCCCGCGCTGGGCGCAGCTCGCGACCAGCGCCGACCACAAGGAGATCGGGCAGATCCTGATCTGCGGCGCCCTCGGCTTCCTCTTCCTCGCCCTCGTCGAGCTGGTGCTGATGCGGATCCAGCTGCTGGTGCCGGAGAACACCTTCCTCTCCCCCGTCGCCTTCAACCGGATGCTCTCGCTCTACGGCGCCAGCGCGATCTTCCTCTTCGCGCTGCCGCTGACGATGGGGCTCTTCTACTACGTGACGCCGCTGCAGATCGGCGCCCGCGGGACGGCGCTGCCGCGCCTCGGGCAGACCGGGCTGGCGCTCTGGGTGACCGGCGGCGTGGCCCTCTACGCGACCTTCCTCTTCACCCCGTCTGAGGCCGGCGTCAACCCGCTGGCGCCGCTCAGCGAGAAGGCCTTCCTCTCCAACAACGGCGTCGACGCCTGGGTGACCTCGTCGGGGCTCGCGACCCTCGGCTTCGTCTTCCTCGCGATCAACCTGATCGCGACGCTGAAAACGATGCGGGCGCCGGGAATGGCCTGGCGCCGGGTGCCGGTCTTCGCCTGGGCCGCCGCGGTCGGCTCCTGGCTGATGGTCGTGATCGGCCCGGTTCTGCTGGCGGCGCTGACGATGCTGATGATCGACCGCCACTACGACGGGATCTTCTTCGCCGACGGCTCCGGCGGCGCGCCGCTCCTCTGGCAGCACCTGAGCTGGATCTTCTACACCGGCGCCTACATGCTGATCCTGATCTTCGCCTTCGGCGCGATCGCCGAAATCGCCTCTGCCTTCTCGCGCAAACCGCTCTTCAACCGCACCGTGGTGATGGCCGCGCTGGCCGCGATCGCGGTGATCGGGACCATGGCCTGGATGCAGAACATGCTGACCGCGCCGATCGGCATCGGCTGGATGTACTTCGCGATGCTGATGTCGCTGGCGCTGATCGTCCCCTTCGGGCTCGTCCTCTTCAACCTGATCGCGACCCTGGCCGGCGGCACCCTGCACATGCGGGCGCCGCTGCTCTTCGCAACCGGGGCGATCTTCGCGATCACGGTCGGCCTCGCCTCCGAGCTCTGCCACTCGCTGGTCGCCTCCGCCTGGCACCTGAAGAACACGGTCGACTCGACTGCGGCCACCCACTTCACCCTGATCGGCGGCTCGGTCTTCGGCGGCTTCGCCGCGCTCCACTTCTGGTTCCCGAAGATGACCGGACGGACGATGGGCGAGACCCTCGCCCGAATCTCCTTCTGGACGATCATGACCGGCCTGCTGCTCGGTTTCGTGCCGCTGTTCTTCGCCGGCACCGAGCAGGGTCAGGTGATCGACGCCTACAAGTACTTCGCCGGCACCGGCGTCACCGCCTACAACGTGATCGCCTCGATCGGCGTCTTCGTCCTCTCCATCGGGATCCTGCTGACGATCGTCAACGCCATCGCCAGCCGCGAGAACGGCCCCGAGGCCGGCCATGACCC
Source organism: Solirubrobacterales bacterium (assembly GCA_035703365.1). GTDB lineage: Bacteria > Actinomycetota > Thermoleophilia > Solirubrobacterales > 70-9 > VAYN01. Next base: position 22,915 of record DASSYI010000007.1, on the reverse strand, counting down.
GTGGGGCGGCGACACGCTGGAGTGGTTCACCCTCTCGCCGCCGGAGCCGCACAACTTCGACGTCCTCCCCGACGTCCGCAGCGCCCGCCCGCTGCGCGACATCCGTGAGGCGATCGGCCATCGCACCCGTCGCTCCGAGCGGGCGGCGTCGCGCGAATCGCAGCCGGTAGCCTGAGCGCCATGCAATCCGGTGCCGGCGCGCAGACCGCGCCCAATCCGACGGCGGCCACCCGCTCGGTCCTCCCCACCGTCGTCCGCGACTACCTGACGCTGACCAAGCCGAAGGTGCAGTCGCTGCTGCTATTCACGACGGTGACGACGATGTACGTGGCGGGCGACCCCTCGCTCGGCCTGATCCTCCTCACCTGCCTCGGCGGCGCCCTCTCCGCCGGCGGCGCCGGCGCGATCAACCACGCCGTCGACCGCGACATCGACCGGACGATGGCGCGCACCGCCACCCGCCCGGTCGCCGCCGGCCGCATCTCCCCGCAGGCGGCAACGATCTTCGGCCTCCTTCTGGCCGCCTCCTCGTTCCTGTTGCTCTCGCTGACCGTCAACCCCCTGGCGGCAACGCTCTCGCTCAGCGGCTTCGTCGGCTACGTCGGGGTCTACACCCTCTGGCTGAAGCGCCGCACGCCGCAGAACATCGTCATCGGCGGCGCGGCCGGCGCCGTGCCGCCACTGGTCGCCTGGGCCGCCGTCACGGGCGAGCTCAGCGGCATGGCCTTCTACATGTTCGCGATCATCTTCTTCTGGACCCCGCCCCACTTCTGGGCTCTCTCGCTGCTGATGAAGGACGAGTACGCCAAGGCCGGGATCCCGATGCTGCCGGTCGTCCGCGGCGAGGACGAGACCCGCCGCCAGATCCTCCTCTACACGGTCCTCCTCTACGCCGTAACCCAGCTCCCCTTCTGCGCCGGCGGCCTCGGAGTCGCCTACCTGATCCCCTCGGTCCTCCTCGGAGCCGGCTTCATCTACTACGCAGCCCGCCTCCTCCGCACCAAAGACCGCCGCTGGGCCCTGCGGACCTACCTCTTCTCCCTCGCCTACCTAGCGCTGCTCTTCCTCTCGATGGCCATCGCAGCCAACGTCTAGCCAGAGCCACCCCCGAAGCCTCAGCGCGGCCCGGATGGAGGGTCGGGTACCCCTCTGACAAAGGCTCAAGAAATCACGGCGGCGCCCTCAAATTCGCCCAGCTGCGCGACGGTCTTTGGCAGAGGGGTACCCGACCCTCCTCAACGCTTGGCGCAGGACCCTCCTTAGCGCCCCCATCCCTGATAGAAATCCCACTTCATGGATCGCGAGACCGCACGCAGGCAGATGAAAGCGGGGCTGGTTGCAGGCGGCATCGCCGCCGGCATTTTCGCCCTCAGCTTCGTCGCCGCCTTCCTCTACATCGCCCAGTAGGAGCTCGACGTGACCGATCATCGACAGGTTCCCGAGCCGGGCGAGACGATCTACTTGCCGCGTCCCTCCTGGGCCCCGATCTTCTTCGCCATCGGCGCCCTGGGGCTGATCTGCGGCACCTACGCGGCCGGCTTCATCTTCGCCCCGAAGATCTGGGGCCTGCTCGGCCTGATCTTCGCCCTCGCCGCCTTCCGCAGCATCGTCCGCGGCTCGGTCCGCGACTACTACCGCCTGCCGCGCCGCCAGGAGACTCGGGGGGCCGCTCTCCCCGTGGAAACCATCTCCGCCCCGCCGACGGGCTGATACCGGCGCATATCGGCGTCCTCGGTCGCTCGCGTGCAGAGCACGCCACGCTCCCTGCGTCCTTGATCTGCTTGGTCTCAGCCCGTCGGGTCGGGCAATCGCATTTCTGACGTTGCCCCGTCTGACGTCCAGCAGCGGACGATGTCGCGCATCGAGAGGACGCCGATCGCCTCCGCCTCTTCGAAGACGACGAGGTGGCGGACGCCGCGGCGGGACATCTCGGCGGCCGCCCGCTCGAGGCTCCAGTCGGGGGCGGCGGTGAGGACCCCCTCGCTCATGTGGTCGGCGACGTGCTCGCGGTCGGGGTCCTGACCCCGGGCGATCGAGATCAGCAGGTCGCGCTCGGTGACCACCGACGGCGTCGGCAACTCGGCGTCGATCACGAGCGCCGCGCCGGTGCCTTTCTCGACCATCTTCTCGGCCGCCTCACGCAGCGTGTGGGACGGGCCCACGGTCAAGGTGATCTCCGACATCCCGTCCTTCACCTGCATCTGCGACCTCCCGTCACCGTGATTTCAAAGTTAGTGCGGATCGCCTCAAAGACTACCTGGCGACCGTGCCTGACGACACGCTTCCCGGCATCGCCGACATATAGACTCCGCCCCGCGTTACACCCCATGGCCCGCGTATCGAAACTCATCCCCCCGCTGCTCGCCCTCCTGGCCCTTGCCGCCCTCATGGCGGTCGCCTCGGGCTGCGGCACCACCGACGCCGACCCGCAGCGGGGGCGCGAACTCTTCCGGGTCAAGTGCGGCACCTGCCACGCGCTGGCGCAGGCCGGAGCCACCGGCCAGACCGGCCCGAACCTCGACCACGCCTTCGCCGCGGCGCGTGAAGAAGGCAACGATTCGGACACGATCGAGGGGGTCGTCAAAGCACAGGTCGAGTACCCGCGACCCAGCAACGGCAACACCGCTGTCTCGATGCCCGCCGACATCGTCACCGGCCAGGACCTCGACGACGTCGCCGCCTACGTCGGCGAATGGGCCGGCGTCCCCGGCGCGGCGCCGCCCAAGGTACCCGGCGGCCCCGGCGCGCAGGTCTACGCCAGCAACGGCTGCGGCAACTGCCACACCTTCGCCGCCGCCAAATCCGGCGGCGTCACCGGCCCCAACCTGGACGAATCGCTGGCCCCCGACGACGACGCGGCCTCGATCGAAGAGATGATCGTCGAACCCAACGCAGAGATCGTCAAGGGCTACCAGCCGAACGTGATGCCGCCGAACTTCGGCGAACTCCTCAGCCCCAAAGAACTCGAAGACCTGGTCCAGTACTTGATCGAAAACTCGCCCGCCGGCGGCAGCGCCAAGGGCTGAGCGGCAGCGGCCGCGCGGCCGCTGCCAGGATGTAGGGACCGATGCGCGAACGCTTGAGCCGCTTCGAGATCGCTCCGCAGCGCTATGCCCAGGTGACGATGGTCGCCCTCGCGGCGCTTTCCCTGATCGTCCTCACCGGCGCTGGGGTGCGCCTCACCGGCTCCGGCCTCGGCTGCCCGGACTGGCCCAAATGCTACGGCGGCACCACGCCCCCGATCGAATCCCACGCGGTGATCGAGTACGGGAACCGGCTGCTGACCGGGTTCGTCGGCATCGCCGTGATCGCCGCCAGCGTCCTCGCCTTCTTCCGCCGCCCCTACCGCTGGCACCTGGCGCTGTTCGGCGCCCTGCTGCCGCTCGGGGTGATCGGCCAGGCGATCCTCGGCGCCCTGGTCGTCAAGTACCACTTGGCGCCGGGCCTGGTGATGTCCCACTTCATCCTCTCGATGATGCTGCTCGACGCAGCCTTCGCGCTCGCCTGGTGCTCGCGCTACGAACCCTGGGAGCGGCGCCGCTCGCGCGACCGCCTGAGCGTCTGGGCGGTTCGGGCTCTAATCCCGCTGGGGCAACTGACGATCCTGGCCGGAACGGTCGCCACGGCCTCGGGGCCCCACGCCGGAGCGCACGAAGGGCAGCTGGTCCACCGCTTCGACTTCGAGGGCACGGGGACGCTCGAGTGGGTGGTCCAGCGCCACGCGGCGATCGCCGCGATCTACGGCCTGGCGGCGATCGCCGTCTGGTTCCTCCTGCGCCGCCCTGGCGCCGACCGGCGCGCCCTTAGGCCCCTGACCCTGGTAATCGGCCTCCTCGCCCTCCAGGGCCTCGTAGGCGGCGTGCAGTGGTGGCTGGAACTGCCGGCGGGAATCGTCTGGGTCCACGTCGGGATCGCCACCGGCAACTGGCTGGCGATGCTGTGGGCGGTTGCCGCGGCGGGGCGGCTTCAACCCCGCGGCGAACCCTCGTCCGCGCGTCGCGAAGCCGAGCGCCCCGCCGCGGCCGCCGCCGGGCACGCCTGAGGCTTGCTTCCCTTCTGGCTCTCGATCGGGGTCCTGAGCCTCTCGCAGGCCCTTCTCGTCGCCCTCCCCAAGGCTCCCTCCGCCCTGCTGCCGAACCGGTTGCGGAGCAGATGGTGGGCGCTCGTCCTGCCGCTCTCGATCGTCGTCGTCATCTCCGCGATCGCGCTCGAATCGGCCAGCGCCCGCTTTCTCACCTATCTGGCGCTGGTCGCCGTGCCGCCGCTGGCAGCCGCGGCCCTGGCCTGGCTGGTGCGGGGGTCCAGGCCGACCCTGGCGCTGGCCGTCGTTCCCCTCTTCGCCCTCGCCTGGGCGTTCGAGGGGGCACTCGCCGGCGAGACCGCCGCCCTCGCGCTATCGGCCCTCGCCTGCATCACCCTCGGCTGGCTGGTCGCCTGCATCGTGCCCGCGGGGTGGCTGAAGCTCGGCATCTACGCGATGGCCGCGGTCGACGCCTACCTGGTCGCCACCAACCTCCTCCAGGAGCCGAACGCGGTCCTCAACGCCGCCGCCCCGGTCGCCGACCTCCCCCGCCTCCAGCTCGCCTCGTTCGGCTCGGCGGTGATGGGCTTCGGCGACCTTTTCATCGCCGCCGTCCTCGGCGCCTTGCTGGCCTCGGACCGGCGCCTGCAGCTCCAGGGGGCGGCCCTGGCGGCCGTGATCTGCCCGGCCTTCGACCTGCTCTTCTTCTGGGTCGACCAGACCCCGGCGACCGTCCCGATCGCGCTGACGCTGGCGGCGCTGGAGATCGGCCGGCGGCGGACTAGACCTGCGTGATCAGAGCGGCGAAGCCGGCCGCATATGCAGAGAACAGAGCGATCACCCCGAGGACCATCGTGCGCTGCATGGATTCGAGGCTGCCGGCGAGTTTGTCCAACCGCCTGTCGACCTGCTCGAAGCGCCTGTCGACATCATCGAACCGCTCATCGACCCGGTCGAATCGTTCGTCGATCCGCTTCTCGAACTCGTCCAGACGGCCGTCGCTCCAGCTCTCCCTGACCATGGTCTCCATGTTGCCAGCCTACAGAGAAAAGTGCAACTTTTTGTCGTAGTTCGTAAATTCTCTGTGCCGGCTCAGCGCCATCTCTCGCGGGCCCAGCGATAGGCGTAGATACAGGCGGCGATCACGATCGCCAGCCCCAGCAGCGCCCCCACCAACGGCCGCGTCAACAGCGTCACGCCGACGACGGCCGCGCCGGCAATCCCGACGATCACCACCCATTTGAATACCGCCGCCTCGTTCAGTCGCATGGCGGTGGAGCGGGGCGGCTCGAGCTAGAGGATGTACACGGTCACGTAGACGATGATCCACATGATGTCGACGAAGTGCCAGTAGATCCCTGGCACCTCGACGCCTAGGTGGTCCTCCGCCTTGGGGCCGAAATGGCCGCGGAAGGCGCGGATCGTCGCGAACGTGAGCAGCATCAGGCCGACGAAGACGTGGGCTCCGTGCAACCCGGTGAGGCTGTAGAAGATCGAGCCGAACGAGAGGTCGCGGGCGCTGAAGCCGATGTGCGCGTACTCGTTGATCTGGATGAAGAGGAAGGTGGCGCCGAGCAGCCAGGTGGCTACCAGGCCGAGTTTCAGGCCCTGGCGGTTGCCGCGCCGGATCGACTCCAGCGCGTAGTGGATCGTGAAGCTGGAGGAGACGAGGATCGCCGTGTTCATCCCCGCGACCCCGACCGGCAGCGTATACGGTTCCGGCGGCCAGCTCGGCGGGTCGACGACGACCCGGAGGAAGAAGTAGGACGCGAAGAACGCTCCGAAGAGCATTACCTCGGAGACGATGAAGAGCAGGATCCCCAGCGTCTGGCGGTCGATCCGCGAGCTCTGGTTGGCCTCGGGCGGGCCGTGGTGATGATCGGCGTGGGCGTGGCCGACGGCCACCGACGCGCTCTCCATCAGCTGCTTGCCTCCCCCTCGGCGACGGCCGCGGCGACTGCTGCCGCGGGCCGGCCGACCTCGATGTGCTCGACGGACTTCTCGGTTATCTCCCGCACCCGGCCGATCAGATCCTCCTCGAGCCACTGCGAACGCTCGCCGGCAAAGGTGGAGATCAGGATGTCGTCGATCCGATAGTGCTCGATCGCGTTCTTGACCGCAAGGAAGGGATCCGGGCTCATCGGCTGGCCGGTGGCGTCGATCTCGGAGCGGTAGAGCTCCGCCAGGGTCGAGGCGAGGTCGCGGACGACCTGGCCCTCGCTCACGTCCTCGGCCCGCGGGCAGATGATCGTGAAGCGGTGCGGTCGAATGCTCGCCCTGTCCTTCATCCGCGCCACCAGATCCGGGGCGGCGACGGTCTTGGTCGCCACGACAAGGGTGTGGTTGAGGTCCCAGCGGATCGCGTCGTCCTCGATCCGCACCGGGATGTGGGTGAACTTCACCTCGGGTTCGACCCGCTCGCGCGCCCACTCGACCAGGTCGCGGCGCAAGAAGCCGAAGCGGGTGTCGGCCAGGCAGGAGAGGAGCACCTCGCCCGGGCGGTGCGCCCTGACGGCGTCGTCGAGAGCCAGCGAAGGCTCGGGGTCCATCACCTCGCCGACCGAGCCGATCCCGAACTCGCCCAGCACGGCCATCGTCACCTCGACCCGGGCCCGAGCGGCCTCGCGCACCTCGCTGGCGTCGATCAGCTGCCCGACCGAGGGCTGGTTCTGCGGCGCCGCGACGACGACGCCGGAGACCTGCTCCTGACGCTCACGCACCGCCTGCAGCAGCTTGCGGCCGCCGGCAACCTCGTTGAGGAAGACCAGCAGCGGTTTACGCTCATCAGCCTGCACGGCGCTCATGAGCCGGTGCCCACCGCGCTTTTCTCACCGGCGGGCACCTCTGCCCCTTCGCCGGCCATGATCGCGTGTTTGGCGCCGGGGATCCCGAACTCATAGGGGCCGCCGACGACGCGCGGGATCTCGTCGAAGTTGAAGATCGGCGGCGGCGAAGAGACCTGCCACTCGATCGAGTTGGCCCGCCAGGGGTTGGCCTCGGCCTTCGGGCCGAAGCGCCAGCTGACGACCATGTTGTAGAGGAAGACGAGCTGCATCGCGCCGAGCATGAAGGCGAAGGCGCTGATCAAGAGGTTCCAGTTGCCGAACTGCTCGGCGTAGTCGGCGACCCGGCGCGGCATCCCGTCCATCCCCACCCAGTGCATCGGGATGAAGGTGCCCCAGGTGCCCACCAGGGTGCCCCAGAAGTGGACGCGGCCGAGTTTCTCGTCGTACATCCGCCCGGTCATCTTCGGGAACCAGTGGTAGACGCCGGCGAAGATCGTGAACACCGAGCCGCCAAAGAGGACGAAGTGGATGTGGGCGACGATGAAGTAGGTGTCGGAGACGTGGATGTCGATCGGCACCATGCCGAGCATCACGCCCGAGATCCCGCCGATCGTGAAGGTGACGATGAAAGCGAGCGCGAACAGCATCGACGTCGAATAGGTGTGGATCTTGCCGAAGTAGAGCGTTCCCAGCCAGGAGAAGATCTTGATCCCGGTCGGCACCGCGATCAGCAGGGTGGTGATCATCATCGGCACCCGCAGCCAAGAGAACATCCCGGCGACGAACATGTGGTGCGCCCAGACCGAGTAGCTGAGGACGACGATCCCGATCAGCGCCAGGGCCATCAACCGGTAGCCGAAGATCGGCTTGCGGGCATGGGTCGAGATGACCTCGGAGATGATCCCGAACCCGGGCAGCATCATGATGTAGACCGCCGGGTGGGAGTAGAACCAGAAGATGTGCTGGTAGCTGATCACGTCGCCGCCGGCCGCGAAGTCGAAGAAGTTCGTGTGCAGGGCGCGGTCGAAGAGGACCATGAACTGGACGCCGGCGATGAACGGGGTGGCGGCGACGACCAGCAGCGAGGTCGAGAGGTTCGCCCAGACCAGCAGCGGCATCCGCCAGAAGGTCATCCCCGGCGCACGCATGGTGATGATCGTGACCAGGAAGTTGAGCGCGGTCGCGATCGAGGAGGCGCCTGCGAACTGGACGCCGAGGTTGAAGAACGACTGCCCGAGGGGGGCTCCGGTCGAAAGCGGCGCGTACCCCGTCCAGCCGGCGTCGAAGGCGCCGCCGGGGGCGAGGAAGCTGCCGATGAAGAGGACCCCGGCGATCGGCAGCATCCAGAAGCTGAGCGCGTTGAGGCGCGGGAAGGCCATGTCCGGGGCGCCGATCATCAGCGGCAGGACGTAGTTCGCGAGCCCGGCAAAGACCGGAATCACGAAGACGAAGATCATCAGCACCGCATGGGTCGAGAAGAGGCTGTTGTAGGTCGAGGCTTCGACGATCTGGGTGCCCGGCTGGGCGAGCTCGGCCCGGATCAGCATCGCCATCAGGCCGCCGAGGAAGAAGAAGAAGAACGTCGTGACGACGTACTGGACACCAATCACCTTGTGGTCGGTGTTGAATTTGAAGTAGTCCCTCCAGCTCTTGGCGCCGTGCTGGGAGTGGTCGTCCGGAATCGTCGGCAGCCCCGCGGCCCAGCGCAGCCAGTAGTCGAAGCAGCCGAAGCCCAGCAGGAAGCCGAGCGGGGCGGTGATCGCGGGCACGATCACGTGCGGGTAGCCGGTCTGTTCGGTCTGGTAGAGCGGCAGGTCGGAGATCGCCCGCAGGGCGATGACGAGGCCGAAGCCGAAGGCGCCGAAGGCGATGGCGCCGATCAGGCCACGCCACCAGCCGGGTCTCTTGATCGCGTCAACCATCAGCTGGCTCCATTATGCCCCTCCGGCGTCCAGCGCCGGCGGGTTCGAGACGCTCTCTTCTTTGAGAACGTCCATGAACGGTTCGGGGAGGTCCTGTTTGAGGCCTTCGACCCATTCGTTGAACTTGGCCGGCGACTCGACGACGACTTTGGCGCGCATCGTCGCGTGGCCGAAGCCGCAGAGCTCGGTGCAGACCAGCTGGTAGGTCCCTTCCTTGTCGGGGGTGACGATCGCGGTGGTGGTGATGCCGGGGACGTTGTCTTTCTTGATCCGCCACTCGGGGACCCAGAAGGAGTGGATCACGTCCATCGCGTGCATTTTGAACTGAATCTGGCGATCGACCGGCACGTGCAGCTCGCCTTCGCTGTAGGCGTAGCCTTTGCCTGGGTAGGCGAAGCTCCAGGCGTACTGCTGGGAGAAGACCGAGACCGTCAGGTGCTTGGAGTTCGGCTCTTCGATGTCGTCCAGGACCTTCCAGCTGTAGCCGCCGGCGAAGAGGACGATGACGGTCGGGATCAGGGTCCAGGCGATCTCCAGGCGGGTGTTGCCGTGAATCGGCTCGCCGTCGGACTCGTCGCCGGGCTTCGCTTTGAATTTCCACAGCGCGTAGAAGAGCATCACCATCACCAGCGAGAAGACGAACGCCGAGAGGACGATCATCACGTTCAGCAGGTGGTCGATCTTCGGCGCAGCCGTGGAGGCCCCCTGACCGTTCCAGTTGATCGGGACCATCACCGCCGAGATGACCACCGTCAGGGCGATCGTCACCAGCAGCATCTTCACTATGGGCAGGCGGCCGTACATTGGGGCGGCGGGCATTCTATTGAAGCGGCGGCGGGAGGCTTTGCGGCCTCAGGTGACGCTTCGCACTAGCTCCCGGGGCGAGGCAGATTCTCGAGCTCTCCACCTGCTGCCGCGAGCACTCCGCGGGCCACTCCCTCCCAGCTCCAGAGCCGGGCGACCGTCTCGACCAGGGCCACCCGGGCGCGCACCCGCTCCCCCTCCGGGAGGGCCAGCCAGGCGCCGAGGCGGGCCGCGATCGCCTCCACCGCGCCGGTCTCGACCGGGAACGAGGTCAGCGCTCCGATCTCGCCCGGGAGGTCGGCCTGAAGCTGGCGGGAGACCTCGAGCATCCCCGAGTGGCCAGCGGAGACGGGCAGCGTCCCGCAGGCGGCGGCCTCGACGGCGACCATCCCGAAGGCCTCGGGGAAGGTGCTCGGCATCACCATCGCCTCGGCGCGGGGGAAGAAGGAGGCGACCTCGTGGTGCTCCAGCCGCCCGACGAACTCGACCGAGCCGGCCGCGGCGCGGGCCATCTCCGCATAGCCCTGAGGCGGATCGGCGAGGAAGGCAGAGAGGATCGGCAGCGGCCTCTCCTCTCCGCCCTCGAGCGCCCAGCCGCGGCGGGCCGCCTCGAGGGCGTCGTCGAGGTCGCCGCGCTCCAGTGCCGCCAGCAGCCGCCGCAGCCCCTTCTCGTAGGCGCCGAAGCCGGCAATCTCCAGCCGGGCGCTCGGATGGGCCGCGCGCACCAGCGGCCAGGCCGCGAGCAGCAGGTCGACCCCCTTGGAGACGATCAGCTTGCCGACGAAGGCGACCAGGTCCTCGCGCTCGCCGCCGGGCCGGAACTCCTCGACGTCGACCCCCGGCGGCCCGAGGCGCGACTTCTCGCGCAGCCCGGGAACGTCCGCAAGCGCCTCCCAGAGGGATTCGGCCGTGTGCGCGGACCCGATCAGGACCCCGCGGGCGGCTTCCATCCCCTCGCGGGCGTAGGGCAGGAAGCGGGGGTGCGGTTTGACCGTGTACTCGAGCGCCGAGCCGTGGATCTTCGCCGCAAAGGGGGCAACGCCGGCCCGGGCGAGGATCGCCGGGCCCATCACCAGGTGGTTGGCGAGGGCGACATCGATGCCGCCGGCCGCAGCGGCCACATCGCGCACGGCGGCGACGTTGGCCTCGATGTAGCGGTCGAGCTCGGCCTCGGTCAGCTCCGGGAAGGTCTTGACCTCGAAGCCCTCGTAGGGGTCTTTGACGTAGACGGGAAGCAGGCCGCCGATGTCGGGGTTGTGGATCTCCACTCCCTCAAGCCGCACCTCGCGGTCCTGGCAAAGCAGGTGCACCTCGTGCCCGAGCCGGGCCAGCGCCCGCGCCAGGTTGACGTTGTAGATGTTGCTGCCGGTGCCGCGCAGCATGTAGCCGTGGAAGATGAGGACGCGCATCGGAGCCGCCCAAACTATTAATCTCCCCGGCGATGAACGAGAAGCAGCTCTACCGCATGCGTGCCGCGGCCTCCGGTCGCGAGGCCCTCGCCCACGCCGAGCCCGGCTCGGTCTACGTCGATCGCGAGACCGGCGAGGAGATGTCCCCGGTCGCCCAAGTCCTGCCCCTGGCGCCCTCGGTCTCCTCCCTGCCCCGCAGCCCCGAGAACCTCCGCGCCTGCCGCCGCTGCGACCAGCTGATCGGGCTGGACGTGAGCGACTGCCCCTACTGCGGGCTCCGTCAAGAAGCGCTTTAAAGAGCGCCCCTGCGTATTTCCCGCCAGAGCCCCACGGCCAGGCACGAAAGCGCAGACACGTAGAAGACGGTTTCACTGCCGCCTGCGAGCGCGGTGATCGATAGCGAGACCACGACCGTCACCGCCACTAACGGGAGAATGTCTCGGACAAAAGATTTCATGAACTAGACAGTAGCTGGGCGAGGAGCGAAAGGCAATAGACGGTGGCACCGATGCAGAAACCGACCAGGCCTCCCCTGCTGACTGCACGTTCCCGCTTCGCGGGTGAGGCCGCAAACCCCACGATGCCTCCCAGCACCCCGCCTGCCCCGGCTAAGCCAAAGATGAATTCCAAGCCGATCCGGTTCGGCGTCGGATCTTCCACTTCCGGAAGCCCAAGCGCTTGCCAGATGACGAGCACGAGAACGAGCATCGCGCCGATGCTGGCGGGCTGCAGCGCACGCGTGGTGCGCGCAAAGCAAAATCTTTGGAGCTAAACCGCTACGGCTTCTTGACGAGCGTGGCCGTGTAGAGCAGACGCGCGGCGGAGTAGTAGCAGCCGTAGGTCTTGACTTTGCCGACTCCCTGCTGGGGGTGGCCGCCCTGGATGTCTTTTTCGGCGACGCAGTGCTCGGGCAGGCGGCTGCCGCGCCAGGTGTTGTCAGCGCCGACGTTGAAGGCGAACATCGGCGCCCAGGTCGGGACGGTCAGCGCCACGATCTGGCCCTTGAGCACGGTCAGCGGGTGGTCGAGGGCGAAGACCGGGGTGCTGCCGAAGTAAGGGTTGAGGACCTCGATCGGACCCTGGCGGACGAGTTTGTACTGCGGCGGCTTGGTGTTTTCGACCGGCCGGAGGACGGCGATGCGAGCCTCCGAGGGGCTGCCGAAGAAGTCATTGAAGAAGCCCACCTCGTCGGTGGTGGTTTTCGTTTCCACCGAAGAGGGCTTGGCGAGGGTGATCGACCAGGCGACGATTTTGCCTTCGAAGGGCGCCTCGAACGGCCGCGGGACGCCACCGGCGATCGACTGGAACCCGGTGACCCGACCCTCGGCGCGGCAGGGCGTGACCTCCTGGCCGTTGACGACTTTCCCCGGACAGGAGGGCGGCGGCGTTTCCGGCGTCTGGCCGAGGGTGACGACCCGCAGCGGCGCCGAGTCGGCCGGGCGCGGCGCCGCGATCGCGACCAGCGCCGCCAGCAGGCAGGCGGCGCCGAGCAGGGCCCAAATGCGCCGGGAGGTGGTCTTGTCTTCTGCGATCGGCATCGAACAGGCAAACACGGGGCTAGGAGCCCAGTTGCGGCGCCAATCTTGCCGTCCGCTCCGGCCGGATGCAGCGCCGACGTGGCCGTTGCACGATCCCGGCCAACCGCCCAGTAGGGTTCGCGACGCGGAATGGAGGCCTCGGAGCACACGGACGACTTCATCCCGGCGGCCCTCGCCGCCTACGGGATCGAGGCCGACGAGATCGAGCTGATGGTGATCCGCGCCGCCCACCAGACGCTCTGGCCGCCGGTCCTCGAGCTGCTCGACCTCGACACCGGCGAGGTCCCGCTGGAGCGCGACCCGGACCTCTCGCAGGCGCCGCCGAGCCGATGAGCGCCGGCCTCGACCTCTCGCTGCGGCAGCAGGCGGCGGCGATCGCCGCCGGCGAGCTCGACCCCGCCGAGCTGCTGGAGGCGACCCTGGCGCGGATCGAGGAGCGCAACCCGGCCCTCAACGCCGTCGTCGAGACCTTCCCCGAGCGCTCGCGGGAGATGCTCGCCGACGCGCCCCGCGGGCCGCTGTACGGCGTTCCGATCGTGATCAAGGACGAGTGGCCGCTGCCCTGGCGGGCGCAGCGGTTCGGCGCCGCGGAGATGCTGGCGCCGGCGGCGCCGGGCGAGTCAGGCCCCTACCGCGCCCTGTGCGACGCCGGCGCGGTGATCGTCGGCGTCGGCAACATGCATGAGCTCGGCGCCAGCAGCACCGGCAACATCTCGGTCTACGGGCCGGCCCACAACCCGTGGAATCCCGAGCGCTGCCCCGGTGGATCCTCCAGCGGCCCCGCGGCCTCGGTCGCCGCCCGGCTCGTCGCCGGCGCGGTCGGCGCCGACGGGGTCGGCTCGATCCGCTACCCCGCCGCCTACTGCGGCCTCACCGGCCTGAAGCCGACCTTCGGGCGCTCGGCGATGGCGGGCCACCACATGGCCGAGATCTCGACCACGATCGTCTCCGGCGCCCTCTGCGCCGACGCCGCCGACTGCCGCGCGCTCGACTCGGTCCTCTTCGGCGAAGAGCTGGCGGCGGGCGAGCCGCGGGGGCTGCGGATCGGCGTGATTCGCGGTGAGTTGAGCGATGACGTCGCGCCGGCGGTGCGCGAAGCCTGCGAGGCCGCGATCGAGGACCTGCGCCGCGAGAGCGGCAGCGAGTTGCGGGAGGTCGAGCTGCCGGAGCTCGCGGCGGCGACGCTGGCGACCGTCCTGATCGCCAACAGCGAGAGCCTCGGCGGCGTCACCCCCAAAAAGCTCAACGAACTCGACCCGGAGCTGAGCCCGCTCGGCCGCGGCCTGCTCAAGTACCGGGTGCTGGTGCCGGCGATCGCAACGATTAAGGCCGGCCTGGTGCGGACGATGGCACGGCAGACGGTCGCCCGCCTCTTCGAGGAGGTCGACGTGCTCGCTTGCCCGACCGTCCCGGCAGTAGCGCCGCCGTTGGAGGCGCCGATGGTCGAGCTGCCGAGCGGCACCGTCACCGCCGACGAAGCCAACGTCCGCGGCGGCGCCCTTGCCAACCTCACCGGCATCCCGGCGATCAGCGTCCCGGTCGGCTCCTCGGAGGGGCTGCCGGTGGCCCTGCAGCTGCAAGCCGCCTGGGGGCGCGACGAGCTGCTGCTCGACGCCGCCGAGGCGCTCGAGCGGGCCAACGGGCGCCGCTGGGTCGAGGCGACGCCGCCCGCCCTCGGCGCCGAGCCGCTGGAGGCCTAGCGTGCCGGCGATCGCGGTCGCGGGGCTCGAGCGCGCTTTTGGCGACGTGCTCGCGGTACAGGGAATCGACCTGGAGGTCGCCGAGGGCGAGATCTACGGCTTCCTTGGCCCCAACGGCGCCGGCAAGACGACCACGGTGCGGATGCTGACCACGCTGCTGCTGCCGACCGGCGGGCGGGCCAGCGTCGCCGGCCACGACGTCGTCGCCGAGGCCCGAGCGGTCCGCGCCTCGATCGGCGTCGCCCTGCAGGAAGCGGCCCTGGACCCGCTGATGACCGGCCGCGAGTTGATCCGGCTGCAGGCGACGCTGCAGGGGCTGCCGCCCACCGCCGGGCGCGAGCGCGCCGATGCGCTGCTGGAACGGGTCGACCTGACCGCCGCCGCCGACCGCCGGGTCGGGACCTACTCGGGCGGGATGAAGCGCCGTCTCGACCTGGCCGCGGCCCTGGTCCACGAACCGAGCGTCCTCTTCCTCGACGAGCCGACCACCGGCCTCGACCCGGTCAGCCGCAAAACGATCTGGGAGGAGGTGCGGGCGCTGAACGAGGACGGCACCACCGTCTTCCTCACCACCCAGTACCTCGAGGAGGCCGACCAGCTGGCCGACGAGGTCGGGATCATCGACCGCGGCCGGATCGTCGCCAGGGGAACCCCGGACTCGCTCAAGGAAGAGGTCGGAAACCCCCACGTCGAGCTGACGGTCGGCGAGGGCGCGGTGGGGGAGGCCGAGCGGGTCTGCGGCGGGCTCGGCAAGCTGCTGCCGCCGAAGGACGGCAAGCGGGTCCTGGTCGAGGTCGAGAACGGCGCCGCCGACATCCCCCGCGTCGTCCGGGCGCTCGACGAGGCCGGGATCGCGGTCGAGTCGCTGGAGCTGGTCCGCCCGACCCTCGACGACGTCTTCGTCGAGAAGACCGGCCACCACCTCGAAAAGGAGGAGAGCGAGGACGGCGGCGGGGAGCTGTCCCCGGCGTGAGCAATCTGGCGAAGAGCGCGCGGGTGGTGCGGGCGCTGGGCGCGCGCTCGATCCGCCAGACCTTCCGCCGGCCGCAGCTGCTGGCGCCGATCGTCGTCTTCCCCACCCTGCTGCTGGCGGTCCAGACCGGCGGCGCCGGCGCCAGCATCGAACTCCCCGGCTTCCCGCCAGTTCAGAGCTTCCTCCAGTTCATGCTCGCCGGCGCGATGATGCAGTCGATGATGCTGGCCGGCAACAGCGGCGGCATCGCCTTCGCGGTCGACATCGAGATGGGCTTCACCGACCGCCTCTTCGCGGCGCCGATCCCGCGCTTCGCGATCGTCCTCGGCCGGCTGGCGGGGACGGCGGCGCTGGGGCTTTTCGCCTCAATCTGGTTCCTGGCGATCGGCCTGATCTTCGGCGCCGAGATCGAGGGCGGAGTGCCGGGAGCCCTGCTGGCGATGGCGCTGGTCACCGCCTCGGCGCTCGCGGTCGGCGGAATCGGCGCCGCGATCGCCCTGCGCACCGGCAGCGCCAGCGTCGTCCAGGGACTCTTCCCGCTGGTCCTCGTCGTCCTCTTCCTTTCCTCTGCCTTCTTCCCCCAGGAACTGATGATCGAGCCGGCGAAGACGATCGCCGAGTACAACCCGCTGAGCTTCATCGTCGAAGGCGTGCGGGAGCCGATCATCTCCGGGATCGACGCGACCCAGACGCTGGAGGCGGTAGCGGCGATCGCCGGCATCGTCGCCCTTGGGCTGATGCTCAGCGCCCGCGCCCTCAAGCACCGGCTGCGAGTGGGCTGATGGAGGCTGCCACCCAGAGGCTGGCTGCGAAGACCCTGGCACCGCCAGCCTGGCGGGCGAACCTGGCGACGATCGGCGCCCTGATGGCGCGGGCCAAGAACGAGCTCGTGCGGGTGCCGGGGGCGGCGATCCCGGGGGTGCTGGCGCCGACGATCTTCTTCCTCGGCCTCAACGGCGTCTTCGGCGCCCTGACCCAACTGCAGGGGTTCGAAACGGGCTCGTACGAGAGCTTCATCGTCCCGGTCAGCATGCTGCAGGGGGCCGGTTTCACCGGCGCCGCGGCGGGGGTCAACCTCGCCCGCGACTACGAAGGTGGCTGGGTCGACCGGCTGCTCGTCTCCCCTGCCCCGCGCTGGGTCCTGCTGGCCGGCAACGTGCTCGCGGCAAGCGCCCGCTCGCTGATCCCGGCGACGTTCGTGCTGTCGATCGCCTTCGTAATCGGCGCCGAATGGCCGGGCGTCGACGGCCTGCTGATCTGTTACCTGATGGTCGCCGCGACCGCCGCGGTCGCCGCCTGCTGGGGATCGATGCTGGCGCTGCGCTTCAAGAGCCAGTCGGCGGCGCCGCTGATGCAGGCCGGGACGATGGCGCTGATCCTCTTCACCCCCGCCTACGCGCCGCTGGCGCTGCTGCAGCCGTGGCTGGAGAAGGTCGCCAACGTCAACCCGCTGACGCAGGTGCTGGAAGCGGCCCGGCAGGGGTTCGTCGGCTCGGTCACCTGGGCCGACACCTGGCCAGGCATCGTCGCCATCGCGGGCTTGCTGGCGGTCCTGGGCTCGCTCGCGCTGCGCGAGATGCGCCGCACCAATGTCTGAGGGCGCCGCCCGCGAGGCGGTCCTTGCCGAGGCCGAGCGGGTGCTGCGCCAGAACTGGGTCGTCGGCAGCCGCGGCGAGACCCGATTCAGCTACACCGAGCCGAGCCCGGGCCGCTACCCCTGGCAGTGGTACTGGGACTCCTGCTTTGCGGCGATCGTCTGGCGCCGCTTCGAACCCTCCCACGCCCGCGCCGAGCTGGAGAGCCTGCTGGCCGCGCAGCGCGAGGACGGGTTCCTCGGCCACACGATCTTCTGGCGCAGCCGGGTCTCCTGGCTGCGGCTGCTCTTCTACAACGTCGTCTCGAAAAGGGCCGAGCGGACCGAGACGATTCAGCCGCCGCTGCTGGCCTGGGCCTGGCGGGTCGCCGTCGGCGACCCGGCCGAGGAGCCGCGGATCGCCCGCCACATGGAGTGGCTGCGCCGCAACCGCGACCTCGAGGGCGACGGCCTGCTCTGGATCGTCCAGCCCGACGAGTCCGGCCTCGACGCCTCGCCGAAGTTCGAAGAGGTCTGGGGCAGGCGGGCCAACGGCCGCATCGGCTTCCCGCTGCTGGTCCACCGCAACCGCGGGCTGGGCTGGGATGCGCGACGGATCCGCGATGCCGGCGGTCCCGTCCTCTGCGAACCGCTGGTCAACACCTTCTGGTCCCTCTCCCTGCAGGCGACGGGTCAGCCCTCGGCGACCCCCGCCCTGGTCGACAGGCTCTGGGACGAGCGGCGCGGCCTCTTCCTCGACGAGGCGCAGCCCGGCGGCCTGCGGCCGCAGACCCTGACCTGGGCCTCGCTGGCGCCGCTGGCGCTGCCCGACCTGCCGGAGGAGATCGGTCGGCGCCTGGTCGAGGAGCACCTGCTGAACGCGAGCGAGTTCCTCACCCCGGTGGCGCCGCCCTCGGTCGCCGTCGGCGAGCGCGGCTACGAACCCGACGGCGGCCGCGGGCCGATCCGCCGCTACTGGCGCGGCCCGACCTGGGTCAACTCGGCCTGGATGGTCTGGCTCGGGCTGCGGCGGCTGGGCTACGCGGCCGAGGCGGAGCGGCTGGCTGACGGCGTGATCGGCGCCGCAGCCCGCGAAGGCCTGCGCGAGTACTACGACCCGCGGAACGGCAACGGGCAGGGCGCCAAGGACTTCGCCTGGTCGACGCTCGTCGCCGAGCTGGCGGATCCGAAGCCGCTCTGAGGGCCGCTATTTGTAGCGGTAGGTGATGCGACCTCTGTCGAGGTCATACGGCGAAAGCTCGATCTTCACGCGGTCGCCGGGGAGGATGCGGATGTAGTGGCGGCGCATCTTTCCCGAGATGTGGCCGAGCACGTCGTGCCCGTTGTCCAGTTTGACGCGGAACATCGTGTTGGGGAGAGCCTCGGTGATCTCCCCCTCCATTTCGATCTTTTCCTCTTTGGCCATGCGGGGCGGAGCGTATCTAACGGCGCAGGTGATCGAGTGCCCCCATGCGGTCAGTCACTTCCCCTGCATACTGCGCGGCCTCCAGCTCGGCAAGCGCGGCGCCGAGCTCGGGACCGGGCTCGATCCCCAGCTCGGCGGCGATCTCGTCGCCGCGCAGGAGCGGCGCCGGCGGTCCCTGCTGCCGCCAGTCGAGCCCGGCGGCGATCATCGTGCGGGCGAGCTGGAGGTGGGCGGAGACCATCTCCGGGCTGGCAATCGGCCCCTTGCCGCGGGCCGAGAGGCGATCGGCGACGGTCAGCAGGGTGACGTCGACGGTGACCGGGTCGGTGGCGCGCAGATAGGCGTGGACGCGGCGCGGGGGCAGCGGCATCTCCGGGATCAGGAAGCCGAGCCGGAGGTGGTGGCGCGCCAGCCCCTGCAGATGTTGGGTGAGCTTGCGGCTGGCGCGCAGGCGGCCGCAAATCTCGCCGATCGTCTCGGCTCCGACCTCGTCGTGTCCCTTGAAGCCGACGAAACCGTTGAATTCCGCCTTCGTCGCCGGCTTGGCGATGTCGTGGAAGAGGGCGCCGAAGCGCAGCGCGGTGCGGCGGTCCGCCTCATCGGCCAGGGGCTCGTCGA
The DNA here is from genome assembly GCA_035703365.1 of Solirubrobacterales bacterium. GTDB lineage: Bacteria > Actinomycetota > Thermoleophilia > Solirubrobacterales > 70-9 > VAYN01. Next base: position 4,145 of record DASSYI010000007.1, on the reverse strand, counting down.
GCAGAGCCGCGACCTCGGCGGCGCGCTCGCCGGCGAAGCGATCGAGCTCGGCCTCAACTTCGAGCGTGTGCTCGAGGACGGCGATCGTGTGGTCGTAGACGTCGAGGTGGTGGTTCGGCCCCTGCTCGACGCCGCGCAGCGTCTCCAGCTCGGGCAAGACCACGGGCGTGATCCCGAGCTCGCCGAGCAAGCGCAGGCCGCGGAGCGGGTCGGGGCCGCCGACGAGCTGGCGCAGCTCCGCCAGCTGGCGCTCGCCCGCCGGCTCGGCCGCACGCCCGGCGGCGGCGCGGGCGAGGACGACGGTCCGCTCGTCGATCTCGAGGTCGAGCTCGGCCGCCAGCCGCGGCGCCCGCAGCAGCCGCAGTGGGTCGCTCGCGAAGCTCTCCTCGCCGACGGCGCGCAGGCGCCTCTCGGCGAGGTCGGTGAGGCCGGCGTAGGGGTCGACCGGCTCGCCGCCGGCCAACGGCACCGCGACGGCGCCGACCGTGAAGTCGCGCCCGGCCAGGTCGGCCTCGATCGTGTCCGCGCGCAGGGCGGTGAGGTCGATCTGCCACCCGCGCGAGTGGGAGACGACCCGCCAGGTGCCGAACTCGGCGGAGAGCTCGAAGGCGTGCTCGCCGAGGGCGGCGCCGACCGCTTTGGCCGCCGCGCCGGGATCGCCGGCGACGGCGAGGTCGAGGTCGGCGATCTCGCGGCCGAGAGCCGCGTCGCGCACCGCGCCGCCGACCACCCAGACCCCGTCCCCGCCGCCGAGCGCATCCCGGACGGCGGCGGCGACCGGCGCGGACTCGACTCGCTTCTCGGGGGCGCCTTGATCAGCCATGGAGATAGGAAAACGCCTCGGTCAAGCCGGCCGCCGCGGGACCCGCGGCGAGATCGCGCAGGTGACCTCGTAGTTGATCGTCTCCAGCCGGCCGGCGACCTCCTCGGCGAAGATCGCCTCGTCGCCCTGCCGCCCGATCAGCACCGCCTCCTCGCCGGGCTCGACTTCGAGGTCCGGACCGAGGTCGATCGTGATGTTGTCCATCGAGACGGTCCCGACCAGTGGGTACCGGCGGCCACCGACGAGGACGTCGGCGTTGTTGGTCAGGGCGCGGCGGATGCCGTCGCCGTAGCCGAGCGGGATCACCCCCACCCAGGTGTCGACCGGCGCCTTCCACTTGCGCCCGTAGCCGGCGGATGCGCCGGCGGGGAAGCGCTTGACGTCGGCGACGTGGGAGCACAGCGACATCGCCGGCTGCAGGCCGTGCTCGGCCGGGTCGCGCTGGAACGGATCGAGGCCGTAGACGGCGACCCCGCAACGGGCCATGTCGTAGTGGGAGCGCTTGTCGCGGAGGACGGCAGCGCTGTTGGCGGCGTGGGCGATCGTCCCCGGATGCTCGGCCTTGACCGCCGCGGCCACCTCGTCGAAGCGCCCGAGCTGCTCGTCGAAGTACTCGGAGTCGAGTTCGTCGGCGGTCGCGAAGTGAGTCCAGATCCCGGCTAGCTCGAGGTGGGGGTCCTCGGCGCAGGCCCGGCAGAGCTCCAGCACCTCGCCCGCGTCCGGGTTGCCCAGCCGCCCCATGCCAGTGTCGTACTTGACGTGCACGCGCGCCCGGTGCCCGTGGGCCCGTGCCCGCGCCGCGACGACGCGCCGGAAGTCCTCCCGCCAGAGCGCCAGCTCCGAGCCGGCGGAGATCACGGCGTCAACCTCCGCCTCGGTCAACGCCCCCATCGTCAGCAGCTTCACGTGCTGGAGGCGTCGGCCGATCTGCTCGGCCTCACTCGCGGTGGCCACCGCCAGCCGGGTCGCGCCTCCCGCCAGGGCCGCCTCGGCGCAGATGTCGGCTCCGTGGCCGTAGCCGTCGGCCTTGACTACGGCGCAGAGCTCCGCGCCGGTGGCCAGCTCGGCCTTCAGCCGTTCGCAGTTGGCGCGGATCGCGTCGAGATCGACGCGGGCGACCGCCCGCTCCACCGTTACTCCGGCTCGGCGACCAGGGCCGCGAGCGCGTCCGCCCTGGTGACCATCCCGACGAGGTAACCGTCGGCGTCCACGACCGGGAGGTGGTTGTGATGCTTGTCGGCGATCTTCTTCGCTACCCGGTCCGCCGCCTCGTAGTCGTGGGCGACGATCGGGTCCGGCGTCATCAGCTCCGAGACTTCGGTGGCGAAGGCTTTCTCCAGCCGCTCCTCGAACCCCTTCATCGAGCCGACGAAGACGATGCCGCCCATGATGTTGAGGTAGTGCGGCAGGTGGAGGTCCGACTCCTCCTCGCTGAGGATCAGGTCCGACTCGCTGACGATGCCGACCAGCTTGTTGTCGTTGTCGACCACCGGGATCGCGCCGAGATCAGACTTCGAGAGCAGGTCGATCGCCGTGCGGGCATCGTCGCTGGGATGGACGCTGGGAACGTCCCTGGCCATGATCTCTCCGGCGGTCTTCATGGGCGCGAGGTTATTCCACGAAGCCGTCGGGGCGCAGCCCCGCTGGGACGGAGTCGATCACGTCGGTGGCGATCACCGACTCCGCCGCCCCGACCCGGGCGGCGGCGTCGCGCCCGGCGCGGGCGTGGGCGACGACCGCCGCGCAGACGGCGGCGAAGGGATCGACGAAGCGGGCCAGCAGGGCGGCGGCGATCCCGGTGAGCACGTCGCCGCTGCCAGCGGTGGCCAGCGCCGGGGCGGAGATCGCGTTGACGGCGAGGCGGGTGCCGTCGGTGACAATGGTGTCATCGCCCTTGAGGACGACGATCGCCCCCGCGGCGCGGGCGGCCTCGCGGGCGGCGCCCACCCGGTGCGCGTCGACCTCGCGGTACTCGCGCTCCAGCAGCCGGCCGAGCTCCCCGGCGTGCGGGGTGAGGACCGTCGGCGCCTGGCGCTGGGCCAGCTCGCCGAGGCGGCCGGCGAAGGCGTTGAGGCCGTCGGCGTCGAGGACCAGCGGGGCCTCGATCTTGCCGACCAGCTGTCGCGCCAGCTCGAAGGAGCCCGGGTCCTTGCCCAGGCCGGGGCCGACGACGCCGGCGGCGGCGCGCTCGAAGCTGCGCAGCACCGCCTTCTCGGAGGCCGGCACCAGGCAGCCGTCGCCGCCGGGACAGGCGACCGACATCACCTCGGGCTGGGCCAGCTCGAAGACCAGCTCCAGGTCGGCGGGCACGGCGACGGTGGCGTAGCCGGCCCCGGCCCGGATCGCGGCCAGTGAAGCCATCCGCACCGCTCCGGTCAGCCCCCGGGAGCCCCCTGCGATCGTCACCTGGCCGGAGCTGAACTTGGTCGAGCGGGGGCCGCGGCGCGGAGCCAGCGCGAGGACCGCCGGCTCGATCTCCCCCGCGGCGGCCTCCCCCGGCGCTCCCGCGGGGATCCCGATCGGGGCGACTCGCAGCTCGCCGGTGCACCCCTTGCCCGGAGCGACCCGCTGCCCGAGCTTGGCGGCGTGGAAGCTGACGGTGACGTCGGCCTCCACCGCTTCGCCCGCCACCTCCCCGGTCGAGGCGTCGAGGCCGGAGGCAATGTCGCAGGCGACGACCGGCACTCCGACGCCGTTGATCGCCCGGATCGCCGCGGCCGCGGGCTCGCGCGGAGCGCCCTCGAACCCGGTGCCGAAGATCGCGTCGACGATCGCCCCCGAGCCCGCAAGACGCTCGTTTGGATCGCCCTCAAGGAGCTCGCCCCCAAACCGCTCGAGGTTCACCGCCGCGTCCCCCTGCAGCTCCTCCCCAGGCCAGATCAAGAGCGCCTCGACCTCAAATCCCATCTCCCGCAAGAGCCGAGCGGCAACAAACCCGTCCCCCCCGTTGTTCCCCTTCCCACAAACCACCCGCACCGGCCCCTCAGGCGCCAACCCCGCCACCGCCTCAGCCACAGCCCGACCGGCAGCCTCCATCAACTCCAAAGAAGGAACTCCAACCTCCTCAATAGCCCACCGATCAACCCCCCGCATCCCCTCGGCGTCATAAAGCGGTGTCAGCCAGGACTCCATGCGCGAGAGCCTAAAGCGCTACCGGTAGGGAGGGACGGGTGTCCCCTGACCTCCCTGGGATTTTCGCCGCTAACTCGCTCTCTCTCGCCTTGGTCAGTGCGAAAATCGGGACGCCGGTCGGCCAGGGGACACCCGTCCCTCCTGCGACAGCCTTCTTAGCTCAGCTGTTCGCCGAGACCGCGTCAGATCG
>DASSYI010000015.1:0-33804 GCA_035703365.1 Solirubrobacterales bacterium | reverse complement strand
ACTTCGCCCGGCACGAACTGCGCCGGGGACGGCACGACCTGCGGCGGTGCCAGGGGGTTGCCCGAGCTGCCGCCGACCTGCGCCGACGCGGTTGCCGGCGCGCACAGCGCAGCCAGCACCACGAGCGTGACGAATCCCCTGACCATCGCGAGTCCCCTTCTGTCCCTGCCGCCACTTCCGGTGGCGCACGGGGACAACCTAAGTCACGACATGGGGGGACCGCCACCCCTCTGGGGTAAGCGGTCTGACTGTTTCCGGAAGGGAGCCGCTCAGGCGACGTCGCGAAGCTTCTGAGCCTCGGCGAGCGACTGCAGCTTCTTGAGCGACTGGTTCTCGATCTGGCGGATGCGCTCGCGCGTCACGTTGAACGTGCGGCCCACCTCGTCGAGCGTGCGCGGATGCTCGCCACCGAGCCCGTAGCGGAGCTCGAGCACGCGGCGCTCGCGGTACGAGAGGTTCTCGAGCGCCTCGCGGAGCGCTTCCTTCGTGAGGATCTCGGCGGCGCGGTCGTAGGGCGACTCCGCGCGCTCGTCGGCGATGAACTGGCCGAACTCGGACTCCTCCTCGTCGCCGACCGGCTTCTCGAGCGAGACCGGGGCCTGGGCGGAGCGCTTGATCGAGTCGACCTCCTCGGGATCTATCCCCGTCACCTCGGCGATCTCCTCCGGGGTCGGCTCGCGGCCCAGCTCGGTGACCAGCTTGCGCTCGGCCCGGCCGATCTTGTTCAGCTTCTCGACCACGTGGACCGGGATGCGGATCGTCCGCGCCTTGTCGGCGAGCGCACGGGCGATCGCCTGGCGGATCCACCAGGTCGCGTAGGTGGAGAACTTGAACCCCTTGCGGTAGTCGAACTTCTCCGCCGCGCGGACCAGGCCCAGCGTCCCCTCCTGGATCAAGTCGAGGAAAGGCAGGCCCTGGTTCCGGTAATTTTTCGCGATCGAGACGACGAGGCGCAGGTTCGACTCGACCATTTTCTGCTTCGCGTCGAGGTCGCCGCGCTCGATCCGTTTGGCGAGTTCGACCTCCTCCGCCGCGGTCAGCAGGCGGACTTTGCCGATGTCCTTGAGGAACAGCTGCAAGGAATCGGTGGTCATGTCCGGTTTCAGGTCGAGCGCCTGTTTCTGGCGCCGGCGGCCTTTTTTGCCGGTGTCCGCGGGGAGCGCTTCGGCGGCGGCTTTCTGCGCCGGGTCCATGTCCTCGACAAGCTCGATCCCCGACTTCTCGAGGTGGCCGTAGAGGTCCTCGACGTCAGACTCGTCGAGATCAACCTCGGAGACCGCCGAGGCGATGTCGCCGAAGGTCAGAACCCCGAGCTGCTGCCCGCGGTTGATCAGGTTTTTGACCTCGTCCAGTTCCTGAAGCTCTGCTACCAGCATCCGTTCTTACTCGTTCCCTTGCGCTCGATGTTTAGTCCTGGCGATGAAATACCGTCGCGACCCGAAAGTCGCGCCGGACCGACAAAAAGCGGACCGTGGTGGTGGTCCGCGAAGTAGCGTCTACATCGTCATTGTGCCCTGGTGGGCGGCGCTTGAAAACGTCAAACGCCTGTTCGCATGGTAGTCGCTTCAGTTTGTGAAGTCAATGCCCAGCTCCCTCCGCCATCCAACCCCCTGGCTGCGCGCCTTCTGGCAGCGCGCCTACACCGAGAACGTCACCGGGCTCTCGGCGATGGTCGCCTACAACCTGATGCTGGCAGTCTTCCCCTTCGCCCTGCTCGTGCTCTTCGTCTTCGGCCAGGTGCTGAAGATCGGCGGAGTCGAGAGCAGCGTCCTGGCCGACCTCCAGCGGCTCTTCCCCGACACCGAGCAGCAGACTCTCACCGACGCCCTCAGCCGGATCGAGAACAACACGGCGACGATCGGGATCGCCGCCTTCGCCGGCTCGCTCTGGATCGGCGCCTCCTTCTGGGGGGCGATGGACACCGCTTTCTGCCGGATCTACCACGTCGAGTGCCGCGGCTGGGTCGAACAGAAGCGGTTCTCCTTCGCGATGCTGGTCGTCGTCCTGCTCTTCATCGCCGCCAGCATCTTCGTGCCGACGATGGAGAGCGCGGTCGTCAGCAGCACCGACCGCCTCCCGCTCGGCCTCTCCGACATCAAGGCGATCGACACGATCCTGCTGCTGGGGGCGGCGCTGCTGGTCACCTTCGGCATCTGCTGCGTGATCTTCTGGGCGGTTCCCAAAGGCCACATGCCGTGGCGCGCGGTCTGGCCGGGAGCCCTGTTCGTCACCGTCGGCGCCGGCCTCGCCAACTGGCTCTTCCCCATCTACCTCTCCAACGTGTCCAGCCTTTCGCGTTTCGGTTCGACCCTCGGCTTCATCCTCATCGCCCTGCTCTGGTTCTACGTGCTCAGCCTCGCTCTGATGGTGGGCGCGGTGATCAACTCGCTGCGATTCGAGCTCCACGACACCGGCCAACTGCCGTACCGCCCGAAAAAGGCCAGCCCCTGCCAAGGCTGCGACGAAGAGCGGGCTTCTCCGGAAAATCGGGCTTCTTCCACTCGTTCATAAATACTTGCGTATCCTTGTGCGGCTAAGCACGACCCGGTAACTGGACCGCCGGTCCAGCCAACCGGTCGGGGTGGAAGAATCCGCATTGATGCAAAAACATCGGAGTTTTGAAACGTCGGGGAATGTTCTGCGTCCGACCACTCCTCCCGACATCGCCAACCAGTCGCAGCGCCAGAGGATCGTCGACGGGATGATCGAGAGCTGCGGCGAGAAGACCTACGCGGCGACCACGATCACCGACATCGTCGCCCGGGCCCACGTCTCCCGCACGACCTTCTACAAGCACTTCGAGGACAAGCGGGCCTGCTTCGACGCGGCGATCGACTACTGCATCGGCGAGCTGCAGAAGGTGGCGGGCACGGCCCACTCCCCCGCCGATCCGCCCGGGGACGCAGCTCGCAAGGCCGCTACCGCGGTGGTCGGCGCCCTGGCGGCGAAGCCGGGCCTGGCTCAGGTCCTGACCGGCGACGCGATGGCGGTGGAGCCGCAGGTGATCGAGCGCTACCGGCGGGCCACCATCCCCGCGCTCGAGGCGCTTTGGAGCGAGAACGGCGAGAGCCCCGAGGCCCACACTGACCCGCGCCTCGCCTTCGGGCAGGCGCAGATCCTGATCCTCAACCAGATCGCCACCGGCAAGTCCGACCGGCTGCTCGAGCTGCTGCCGGAAATCGTCTACCTGGCCGTCAGCCCCTACGGCGGCCACGAGGAGGCCCTGCGGCAATGCCGCGAGGCGGGCAAATCCGAGATCCCCGGCGCCGCCGCACGGTGACCGAGAACTACGAGGACCTGCGTCAGTGGCGGCTGCCGCGCGGCCGGCACGGCCTGCCGCGGGAGCTGGTCGAGCGCTCGCAGCGCGAGCGCCTGCTCGCCGCCGTCGTCAGGGTGACGGTGGCCAACGGGTACGAGTCGACCACCGTCGGCGACATCCTCGGCGAAGCCGGGGTCGGGCGCGAGAGCTTCTACGAACTGTTCGACGACAAGCTCGACTGCATGCTCGCCGCCCACAAGATCCTCGCCGACGACCTCGAGGAACGGGTGCGAAGCGCCTACCTCGACGAGGGGCCCTGGCCGGAACGGGCGCGCCGCTCGCTCGCGACGATCCTCGACTGGTTCGCCGCCGACCCCGAGACGGCGCGTTTCTTCCTGGTCGAGCTGAGCACCGTCGGGCCCGCCTTCCGGGCAACCTTCAAGGCCGAGTACTCCCGCTTCACCGAGCTCCTCGACGAGGGCCTCGGGGATGACGGGCCGGATCCCGAGCTGGGCAGAGCGACGCAGCTGGCAGTCGGGGCGATCATGGCGCGGATCTACGAGGAGGTCGTCCTCGGCCGCGCCGCCGAGCTTCCCCGGCTGCTTCCCGACCTCACCTACGGCTTTCTCGTTCCTTTCGTCGGCGAAGAGGCGGCGCGGAGCGAGCAGGAGCGGGCGCGGGCCGGCTAGCCCCGCTCGGCCAGGGCCGCCGCCAGCGCCTCGCGCAGCGGCGTCCGCTCGACGCCGTCGAAGATCTCCATTCCAGAGGGGTCGGTGACCACCGTCTCGGTGGCCAGTCCCTCGATCAGCGGCTTGGCGACGCCGGCGTCGACCGGGGTCACCAGCCCGATCCAGAGCGAAGAGAGAAACGGGGTCAGCAGCGGCACCGTGATCCGCAGCGGCGGCCGCCGGCCCTGGGCGCGGGCGAGCTCGTCGATCATGCCGCCGTAAGTGGTCACGTCGGGCCCGCCGATTTCGATCTCCCGCTCACACGGCAGGTCGAGGTCGGCTGCTGCGGCAAGGTAGGCGACGGCGTCGGCGACGGCGATCGGCTGGGTGCGGGTGGAGACCCAGCGGGGCGTGATCATCGCCGGCAGACGGCGGACGAGGTAGAAGGCGGTGCGGAAGGACTCGCTGCCGGCGCCAAGCACCGCGGCGGCGCGGAAGTAGGCGACGGGCACGGCGCCGCGGCGCAGGGCTTCGGCCGTCTGGTGGCGCGAGTCGAGGTGCTTGGACCCCTCCCCCAGGCCACCGAGGTAGACGACTCGCTTGACGCCAGCCGCGGTGGCCGCGGCGGCGAAGTTCTCCGCGCCGCGGTGGTCGCGCTCGGCGAAGTCGCCGTCGGAGCCGCGGCCCATCGAGTGGACGAGGTAGTAGGCGACCTCGGCACCCTGCAGAGCAGGGCCCAGCGTCTCGGGCTCGAGCACGTCGGCGCGCACGACCTCGCAGCCGGCGTCCTTCAGATCCCCCGCGCGCTCGGGATGGCGAGCCAAGGCGCGGACCTCCAAGCCTTCCTCGGAGAGCCGCCTGCACAGCAGCCCGCCGATGTACCCGGTGGCTCCCGCGACGGCGATCACAGCGCTCAGTTACCCGAGCAGCGGAAAATCAGCCATACCTCTCGCCGATGATCTCTCTCAACTTCGAGCGATCGTGGCGAGCGTGAACGCGCCGCACGGTGCCGGAGCGGGAGCGCATCACCAGCGACTCGGTGGTCGCCCCCGGGCCGCGGTAGCGGACGCCCTGCAGGACGTCGCCGTCGGTGACGCCGGTGGCCGAGAAGAAGACGTCGTCGCCGGAGCAGAGGTCGTTGGCGGTCAACACCTGGTCTAGGTCATAGCCGCCGTCGACAGCGGCCGAGCGCTCCTCGTCGTTGCGCGGCCAGAGGCGGCCGATCAACTGGCCGCCCATCGACTTCAGCGCCGCGGCGGAGATCACGCCCTCCGGGGTGCCGCCGATCCCCCACAGCAGGTCGACCGGGGAGCGTTCGCTCACCGCCAGCAGCGCGGCGGAGACGTCGCCGTCGGTGATCAGCCGGATGCGGGCGCCGGCCTCCCGTACTTCGCGCATCGCCTCCTCGTGGCGGGGGCGGTCGAGCATGACGACGATCACGTCGCCGACCGACCCGCCCTTGCGGTCGGCGATCAGCTTCAAGGTCTCCGGCAGCGGCCGGTCGAGGTCGAGCAGGTCGGCGATCTCTTCCCCGCCCGCCATCTTTTCCATGTAGACGCAGGGGCCGGGGTCGAACATCGAGCCGCGCTCGGCGAGGGCGATGACCGCGATCGCGCTCGGCATGCCGAGCGCGCAGAGGCGGGTCCCCTCCAGTGGGTCGACGGCGATGTCGACTACCGGCGGCGTCCCGTCGCCGATCCGCTCGCCGTTGTAGAGCATCGGCGCCTCGTCCTTCTCCCCCTCGCCGATGACGACGGTGCCGTCCATCGCGACCGAGTCGAGGACGTGGCGCATCGCGTCGACGGCGGCCTGGTCGGCGGCGATCTTGTCGCCGCGTCCGACCCAGCGGGCCGAGGCCAGAGCCGCGGCCTCGGTGACGCGGACGAGCTCGAGCGCGAGGTTGCGGTCGGGCTTGGCCGCCGATCCGGAGCTCGCAGCCTCCTGAGAAGTGGACCCCATGTGCGCTGCAGGCTAGCCGAACAGGCGTTGAGGACGCATGGCCGAGATGCGGCGCTAAAGGTCGGGCACGGGCGAAGCCGATAGGGCTCCATCATGGGAGCGCCGGATCTGGAGCGGCTGGGTCGAGAGTTGAGCGCCCGCACCGACGAGGTGGTGGAGCGGATGATGCGCAGCTCGGCGGAATCGGGCAAGACCCTGGCGGAGGTCGTCGAAGAGAGCTTCGAGGACGTCGGCACCGTCTCGACCGTCGCCGTCGCCCGCTGGATGGCCGGCGAAGGGGAAGCGGTCGCCCGCGAGGTCGGGCAGGAGTCCTGGCGGATCTTCGCCCGGCTCGCCTCGCAGCGGGAGGCGGCGCTGAACGAGGTGACGAAACGCTGCCTGCGCTGGCGCGACGCCACCCTCGAAGTGCTGGACGAGAGCGCCGCCGATCTCGACCTCCCGGAAGGGACGCTGGCCACGGCCCGGGCGATGGTGCAGCGCAGCCTCGACGTCACCCTGGTGCGGATGTGCCAGTCCTTCGAGGACGAGCGCCAGCGGGCACAGGACGAACTGATGAGCCGCGAGAAGGAACTGGTCTTCCTCGCCACCCACGACGCCCTCACCGGGCTGCCCAACCGGACCCTGATCCTTGACCGGATCGAGCAGACGCTGACCCGGACCCGGCTGAAACAGGAACCGGTGGCGGCGCTCTTCGTCGACCTCGACAACTTCAAGGCGATCAACGACTCGCTCGGCCACGGCTGCGGCGACGAACTGCTCTGCGCCGTGGCCGAACGGCTGGAGGGCGTGATCCGCGAGACCGACGCCCTGGGCCGCCTCGGCGGCGACGAGTTCGTCGTCGTCGCCGACGGCCTCTCGCTGGCGGCCGGCCCCGAGCTGATCGCCGAGCGCCTGCTGGATGCGTTCTCCGAGCCGTTTGCGCTCGGCGAGGGCGGCGAGTCCCTGATCCACATCAAGGCGAGCATCGGCATCGCCACCGGCGACCGGCCCTGCGCTGAAGACCTCCTGCGCGACGCCGACATCGCCATGTACCGGTCGAAGTGGAGCGGCAAGAGCCGCTACCTGGTCTTCGAGTCGGGGATGGAGGACGAGGTCCAGTCGCGGCTCGAAATCGAGATGGACCTGCAGAGTGCGCTCGACAGCGGCGAGTTCTTCCTCGTCTACCAGCCGACCTTCGACCTGAAGACGATGACCCCGACCGGGGTCGAGGCGCTGATCCGCTGGCGCCGGCCTGGCCGCGGCGTGGTCGAGCCGGAGGAGTTCATCCACCTGCTGGAGGAGTCGAAGCTGATCGTCGACGTCGGCGCCTGGGTGCTGAAGGAGGCCTGCCTCCAGGCCGCTGGGTGGCAGCAGGAGGGGCGGCCGCTGGAGCTCTCGGTCAACGTCTCGGCGCTGCAGCTCGACACCGACGACCTGATCGACGACGTCAAGGACGCTCTGAAGCTGAGCGGGCTGCGCCCAGAGTTCCTGACGATCGAGATCACCGAGACCGCGCTGATGACCGACGCCGAGGAAACGGCGCGGAGGCTGCGCGAGCTGAAGGCGCTCGGGATCCGGATCGCGGTCGACGATTTCGGCACCGGCTACTCCTCCCTCTCCCACCTGCGCCAGTTCCCGGTCGACGTACTGAAGATCGACCGCTCCTTCGTCTCCCAGCTTGCCGAGGGCGGCGAGGGCGAGATCCTCCTCCACACCCTGGTCCAGCTCGGCAAAGCGCTGGAGATAGAGACCACCGCGGAGGGGATCGAGCGCCCGCAGGACCTCTCGCTGATCCGCGACAAAAAGTGCGACAACGGCCAGGGGTTCCTCTTCACCCGGCCGCTCAGCGCCCAGGACGCGGAGTCGTTCTTCAACCAGTGGTCGCCGACCCGCCGCTTCGAAGTTCGCAACGAGCGCCCAGCCGACGATAGGGTCCCTGTCGATGGACCGCTGGGGCCTGACGCTGCCGCTCCCTGGGCTGACCCTCGCTGAGCACGAGGGGCTGGTCAAGCGCGCCGAGGCGGCGGGCTACACCGACCTCTGGACGGGCGAGACCGCCGGGCCCGACGGCTTCACCCCGCTGGCGCTCGCCGCCGCCTGGACCGAGCGGGTGCGGCTGGGCACCGGGATCGTCGGCGTCTTCCAGCGCGGCCCGGCGCTGCTGGCCCAGCAGGCGGCGGCGCTCAGCGACGCCTCCGAAGGCCGCTTCATGCTCGGGCTCGGATCCTCCTCGGACCGGATCGTCGAAGGCTGGAACGGGATCCCCTTCGAGAAGCCGCTGACCAAGGTGCGGGAGACGCTCGACTTCCTCGACCCGGTGTTGGCGGGCGAGCGCAGCGAGACCGGCTTCAAGCTCGAAACCGCGCCCCGCTTCGAGGTCCCGATCGTGCTGGCGGCATTGCGGGGGAAGATGCTCGAGCTGGCGCTGCAGCGCGCCGCCGGCGCCTTCACCAACTTCCTGCCGCTCTCCGGGCTGCCGAAGGTGACCGCCCAGCTGCAGGACCCGCCGACCGGGTTCGAGCTGCTCTGCCGCTTCTTCTGCATCCCCGGCGAGCGCGAGCAGGTCGAGCCGCTGGCCCGCTTCATGTTCTCCTCCTACATCACCGTCCCGGTCTACGCCAACTTCTACCGCTGGCTCGGCTACGGAGAGCAGATCGAGCCGATGGTGCAGGCCTGGGAAGCCGGCGACCGCCAGGCAGCCGCGGCGGCGGCGCCCTGGGAGCTGATCGAGGACATGTTCATCTTCGGGACGCCCGAACAGATGAAGGAACGCCTCGCGCAGTTCGTCGCCGGCGGCATCACCCTGCCGATCCTCACCCCGATCGTCACGCCGGACAAGCTGGCCGAGACGATCGACGCGCTCGCGCCCTAGCTGAGGTTGACGGCTGGAGGGGAGCCGGGAGGGGGTCGCCCGGAGCACCTCCGCCGAGTGAACACCTTGAAATTTGGCTGATGCCCCGAAACCGCTTTGGCTCGGCTCCATGCTGAGTACCGGGCGACCCCCTCCCGGCTCCCCTCCCCAACCGAGCACAGACAGGCGCCGCAGGCACGTCCCGGTCACAAGTTCCGCCGCGAATCGCGCATCCGACTTTGACCACAGCGGGGTGGGGTCAAAGTCGGATGCGGTCCGGGCACCTTGCGCTGCACGATCGAGAAGCGGACGGGATTCTGACCGGGAGCACCTGGAACCGCTCGCAGGGGTGATGGGTGGGGGTCCCTGGGTACTCAGCATGGAGCCGAGCCGAAGACCTATGAGGCGGCCAGCCGATTCCCGATCCACTCGGCGGAGGTGCTCCCAGGGACCCCCACCCATCACCCCTCCGTCAAGCGGCCGTAGGTATCTGGGCGGCGCGTTTTCAGGAAGGGGAAGAGCTCCAGCCAGTCGCGGCGCTGGTCGAGGTCGAGGTCGGCGACGAGGACCGCCGGTTCGTCCCGGGGGGCCTGGGCGAGGATGCGGCCGTAGGGGTCGGAGATGAAGGAGGAGCCGTAGAAGGTGAGCGGCGGCTCGGCGCCGATCCGGTTGACGGCGACCATGAAGGTCCCGTTGGCGATCCCGTTGGCGACGATCACCTGCTGCCAGAGCGGTTGGGTGTCGAACTCGGGGTGGTCGGGCTCGGAGCCGATCGCCGTCGGGTAGACGAGGATGTCGGCGCCCTCGAGGCTGTAGGCGCGGGCGACCTCGGGAAACCACTGGTCCCAGCAGGTCGGCAGGCCGAGCTTGGCCTCGCCGAGGCCGACGAGGGGGAACGACTCCTCACCGGCCGGGCCGGGACGGAAGTAGCGGTCCTCGTGGTAGCCGGCGGTGACCGGGATGTGGAGCTTGCGGGTGCGGGCGACGAGCTCGCCGGCGGGCGAGACGACGATCGCGGTGTTGAAGCCGAGGCCGTCGCCCGCCTCGGCACGCTCGTAAAGCGAGGCGTGGATGTGGGCGCCGGTCGCGTCGGCCATCCGCGCGGCGAACTCGAAGGTGCGGCCGCCAGGCAGCTCCTCCGGCTCGGCGCCGGCGGCCTCCGGCCCGGCCGGGTCGACTGCGAAGTAGCGGCTCAGGGTCAGCTCCTGCAGGCAGACGAGCTCCGCCCCCTCCCCCGCGGCGAGGCGGATCGCCTCCTCCAGCGCCGCCTCGTGCGCGCCGGGGTCGGGGTGCCAGCGGTGCTGGACGGCGGCGACCCGGAACGGCGGGCGGCTCGACGGGCGGGTCCGCGCCGGTGAGGCGGGCGGCTGCTCGGCGCGGATCAGGCGGATCGCGTCCACTGGTGCAAGATAGAGGGCGATGAGCGTCACGCTCAAATCGACGCCCGCCGCCGACGGCTTCCGGATGCCGGCCGAGTTCGAGCCGCACGACGGTTGCTGGATGATCTGGCCGGAGCGGCCCGACAACTGGCGTCTCGGCGCCAAACCCGCTCAGGAGGCCTTCGGGTCGGTGGCGAGCGCGATCGCCGCCTCCGAGCCGGTGACGATGGCGGTCTCCGACGCCCAGTTCGAGAACGCGCGGGCGGCGCTGCCGCCCGAGGTGCGGGTGGTCGAGGTCTCCAGCGACGACGCCTGGATGCGCGACTGCGGGCCGACCTTCCTCGTCGACGGCGCCGGCGGGCGGCGCGGCGTCGACTGGCGCTTTAACGCCTGGGGCGGGACCGAAGGCGGGCTCTACTTCCCCTGGGACCGCGACGACCGGGTCGCCGCCAAGGTGCTGGAGATCGAGGGCGCCGACCGCTACCGGGCGCCAATAGTGCTCGAGGGCGGCGCGATCCACGTCGACGGCGAGGGCACAGTGCTGACGACGGAAGAGTGCCTGCTCAACCCGAACCGCAACCCGGAGCTCTCCAAGGAGCAGATCGAGCGGGTTCTGCTCGATCACCTCGGGGCCGAGAAGGTGGTCTGGCTCGGGGCCGGGGTCTACGAAGACGAGACCGACGGCCACGTCGACAACATCGCCTGCTTCGCCCGGCCCGGCGTCGTCCTGCTGAACTGGACCGACGACGAGGACGACCCCCAGCACCGGATCTCCCGCGACGCGCGCGAGCGGCTCGAAGCTGCAACCGACGCACGGGGCCGCCCCCTGGAGGTGGTGCTCCTCCCCTCCCCCGGGCCGCTGCAGATCTCAGCCGAGGAGGCCGAGGGCGTGGACGCCGGCGAGGGCACCCAGCCGCGGCGCGCCGGCGACCGCATGGCCGCCTCCTACGTCAACTTCTACCTCGGCAACTCGCGGATCGTCTGCCCGCTGCTCGACCCGCGGCACGACGAGGCGGCGATGGCGATCCTCGGCCGCACCTTCCCCGATCGCGAGGTGGTCGGGGTGCCGGCGCGCGAGATCCTCCTCGGCGGCGGCAACATCCACTGCATCACCCAGCAGGTGCCGCGAGGCTGAGCGCGTAGTCGCCCGCCGCGTCGGTGAACCAGCCGCGCAGCTCCAGCCCGGCGCCGTCGTAAGCGGCGGCGATCCGCTCCTGGGTGAACTTGGTCGAGATCTCGGTCCGCATCTCCTCTTCTTCGCCAAAGTGGATCTCGAGGTCGAGGTCGTCGAGGCGCACGTCCTGGTCGGCGAGCGAGCGCAGGCGGATGTCCATCCGCTCGGCCTCCTCGTCGTAGCGGGCGACGTGCTCGAAAGCGTCGAGGTCGAAGTCGGCGCCCAGCTGGCTGTTAAGGACCGCCAGCACGTTCTTGTTGAACTCGGCGGTCACCCCGGCGGCGTCGTCGTAGGCGGCCTCGAGGCGAGCGCGGTCCTTGATCAGGTCGGTGCCGAGCAGGAGGTGGTCGCCGGGGCCCAGCAGAGCCCGGATCCGCTCGAGGAAGGCGTGGCGCTGGCGTGGATAGAGGTTGCCGATCGTGCCGCCGAGGAAGGCGATCATCCGCGTCCCGGACCCGTGCGGGACGCGCTCCAGGTGCTGCTCGAAATCGCAGACGAGCCCGTGCACGTTGAGCCCGGGGTACTCCTCGACGAGTTCGGCAGCGGTGCGCTGGGTGATCTCCTCGGAGATGTCGACCGGGACGTAGGTGTCGAGGCTGCCGCAGTCGCGCATCGCGCTCAGCAGATGGCGGGTCTTCGCAGCCGAGCCGGAGCCGAGCTCGACCAGGGTCTCCGGGCAGCCGGCGGCGGCGTGGATCTCGACGGAGCGGGTCGTGAGGATCTCGCGCTCGGCCCGCGTCGGGTAGTACTCGTCCAGCTCGGTGATCTGCTCGAACAGCAGCGAGCCGCGCTCGTCGTAGAAGTATTTCGGCGCCACCTCCTTCGGATAGGCGCAGAGGCCCGAGCGGACGTCGCGCGCCATCCGCGCGGCGGCGTCGGCGTCGAGGTGGACGTCGATCGCGATCGTCATGCGTCCCTCGCGCAACGCAGGCCGGAGAATATCTGGCTGCGCTGGGGCAGATCCCAGTTGCGGAACGAGGGGCGGGCGACGCGCGGGTGGGTCGCCCAGGAGCTGCCGCGCAGGACTTTGTATCCGTCGCCGAAGAAGACCTCGGAGTACTCGCGATAGGGAAACGCCTCGAAGCCCGGGTAGGCGAGGAAGTCCGAGGAGGTCCATTCCCAGCCGTGGCCGAGACCGTCGAGCTGCGGTCGCGCCGCCTCCCACTCCTGCTCGATCGGCAGCCGCTTGCCGGCCCAGCGGGCGAAGTCGTCCGCCTGCTGCCAGGAGACGTGGATCACCGGCTGCGCGGCATCGATCGGCTCGCGCCGACCCCGGGCGGCGTCGACCCATCCATCGCCGTCGCGCTCCCAGTAGAGCGGCGGCTCGGCGCCGGTCGCCTCCATGTAGGCGAGGTACGCGCCGTTCGTCACCGGGGTTCGATCGATCTCGAAGGCAGCCAACTCGACCGTGTGCCGCGGCCGCTCGTTGTCGTAGGCGAAGCCGCGGGCGCCGGCGCCGATCTCGTACTCGCCAGCCTCGATCGCAACCATCTCGTCCCTCGGACCGGTTGCGTGGTTCCTTTCGGACGCCGTGCGACCGAAAGGAACCACGGGATTGCGTTCGGCCTCGATTTCCGCTGGCGGCTCGTAGCCGTCGACCAGCTGCAGGAGCTGGAGCATCGTCTCGTTGTGCTGCAGCTCGTGGGCGAGCAGCATCTCGTAGACGAACCCTTCCCGCAGCAGCGGGTCCTCGGCATCGGGACCGATCTCCACACCCTCCAGTACGTCGAGGGCGCGCTCGCGGACGTCCGCCATGTAGGCGCGCAGCTCCTCGTTGCGCAGGATCGGCAGCTCGCCGCGGGTCCTGCGCGGGTTCTCGATCGCGTCGTAGAAGCGGCCGAGCTCCCCGTGCAGCGGCTCCCACCCGCCGATCGTCTGCACCAACCAAAGCTCCTCGAAGTTGGCGATGTGGCCGAGGTCCCAGGCCAGAGGGCTGAGGATCGGCGAGTAGACCGTGTTCAGCTGCGCGTCGTCGAGCGGCTCGACCAGGGCAAAAGTGCGTTCTCTCGCCTCGGAAAGAGCTTCCGCGATCGCCGCCTTCGACGCTGAGGACACATCGGCCGGGATAGGAAGACCCTAGCGACCATTGCAAACCGGGATGTGAACCGGCGGGATCAGCCGGTCCCCTCCGCCTCCGGGTCGAGCCAGACGTCCTTGCGCCAGGGCGGCGAGATCGCGAAGGTGGCGTCGCTTTCGGCGGCGACCCCCTCGAGCGGGACGAGGTGGACGCGGCGGCCGGGGGTGTAGCGATCGGTGTTCTCAAGGCCGATGGTGCTGCCGGCATGGCTGCCTCCGGCGACCAGCAGCAGGCGGGTCTCGGGGCCCCAGCCGGCGTGGGCAAGGGCGCCGGAGTCGTAGGCCCAGTTGGAGGGCCGGCGTGAGCTGTTGTAGCCGTGGTGGGAGGAGGCGCGCTCCTCGACGCTTCCGTCGGGGCCGATCCGCAGCTGCACGCTCTCCCAATCGTCCTCGTGGTAGCCCTTCTCTCCCGCCACCGGCACGCCGCGCAGGGTGGCCGAGTCGGCGTAGTAGAGCCAGTACTGCAGGTAGAGGTTGCCGGCGCGCTCGCCGGAGCAGTCGGCGCCGGCGGCTTCCGTCCGCGCCGCCTTGCCCTCGCGACAGTCGATCGCGTGGACGAAGGCGGTGACCGGCAGCCCGGAGTCGGTCGCCTCGATCAGCCCCGCACCGCCCGCGTCGCCGCACTCAGGGGCGCGGCAGCGGCGGAAGTCGACCGGCACCGCGCGGGAGTCGCGCTCGAAGGCGAGCATCGGCATCTTCCGGCGCGCCAGCGCGGCCACTTCGCTCCCGTAGGCGGCGATCAGCGCCGGCTGGTCGCCGCATTCATCGGCGAGCGCGGCGGCGCAGAGGATGCGGTCGGCGAGTGCGCGCGCCAGCGTCGCTCCGGGAACCCGCACCCCGGCCGCAACCGTCGCCAGCAGCGCCAGCGAGACCAACGCCACCAGCCCGACCCACTCGACCGTCCCCTGACCCCGCTCCGAGCCCATGGGCTGACGCTAGGGAGCAAGGTCCTACGCGTGGGTGCCTAGAGTGCCGGCTTCGTGCCGGAACCGTTGCGACTTCGATGGCTGGGGATGCTGGTGCTGCTCGCCTGCCTGTTCCCGGCCGAGGTGCGGGCCGACGACCGGCAGACGATCGGCCATTCGGTCGACGGCAGGCCGATCGCCCTCCTCCGCGACGGCGCCCCCACTCCGGCCCTGAAGGTGCTCGTCGTCGGCGACATCCACGGCGACGAGGCGGCGGGGATGCGGATTGCGCGCCGGCTGATCGCCGGAGCCGCTCCGCCGCGGACCGTACTCCTGGTCGTGCCGACGATCAACCCCGACGGCCTCGCCGCCGACACCCGCGGCAACGCCCGCGGCGTCGACCTCAACCGCAACTTCCCCTTCCGCTGGCGCCCGCTCGGCGGCGGCGAATACTCCGGCACCGGCCCGCTCTCCGAGCCCGAGTCCCGCGCCGCCCACCGCTTGATCCTTCGCGAGAAACCCGACTTGACGATCTGGTTCCACCAGCCATTCGGCCTGATCGACAAACCCGAAGGCAACCCCTTCGCCGCCCGCCGCTTCGCCCAACTGATCGGCCTACCCCTGGTCCGCCTCCACGGCCCCTATCCCGGCAGCGCCTCCCGCTGGCAGAACCACCACTTCCCTAACAGCACCGCCTTCGTGGCCGAGCTACCGCGCCACGTCAGCGGATCACTCGTCAAGCGCGGCACCGCTGCCGTCCGCACCCTTGCCGCCGAGCTCGCGAGCCCCGAACTGAGCGGGCGTGTCGCTAGCCCCTTACCGTGAAGGGAGCGGTCAGGGTCACGCCCTTCCGCCGGTGGCCGGGGCCTGGTTGCACCTGCTTCACGAACCGGTAGCGGCCGGGGCTGGTGTCGTCGGGGAGCGTGACTGAGTTGCAGAGGCCGGTGCCCCCGGGGGGAAGAAATCCAAGCCACCTGAGCCAGAGGTCCGGAGTCAGGTCTGGTTGCCCAACCCATCTCCCACCTTCGCGTCGCTGGACGCTGAACGATTCGCCGTAATCGACGGTCTCGGTGCCGTAATTCTCGAGCCGGCTATATACGCGCTCCCCGGGTCGGACGACGGCGCGAGCGAGGCCGAGCCTGACCTTCCAGAAGGGTCGAACGACCTTAAAATAGGCCCCGTAGGAACCGAGCTCGTTCCCGGCCCGTTCTGAGATTTGCATTTCGAAGCGGTAGAAGCCACGCCGTCCTTTCGGCGGCTCGACTTCGATGTGCGGCTGATGAGCAGCATCGAGCCGACCGATGAAAAGTTCCTCATGATCGACTTCTTCAAGCGGAGTTCCGTTCTTATCGATCATCCAAAGCTCCGCGGTCACGGTCCAATCGAGCTTCACCGTGCCGCTGTAATTGTGCTCAGAGAACTCGTAGCCGAATCCGTGAGGCATCGGCATGACCCGGTCCCAGCCACCGTAGATGTCGACTGCACCGTGCCCCAGCGCCTCTCCGGATTCCGGAGCTTCGCGGACCGGTGGCAGCCCTTGCAGGCCGAAGTCTTCAATCGGCTTCTTCGGAACGCAGAACGCCGGATTGCCGTCGGCAGCGGGGTCGGCAGGATATGCGGCCGAGGCGATATCCGGGAAAAGAGCAACCGCGAGCGCAGTCACCAGAGCAACCGCGCCTGAAAGCCCCCCAGACACCATGGCCATTGGAGCTTGCCCCTCGGCTACAGGTTCCCGATCTCCGCTGCGATTTCGCTGGCTGCCGCTTTGGCGTCGGCGAAGAGCATCGAGGTGTTCGGTTCGTAGAAGAGGTCGTTGTCGATGCCGGCGAAGCCGGGGCTGAGGGAGCGCTTGATGACGATCACCTCTTGGGCCTCGGAGACCTCGATGATCGGCATCCCGGCGATCGGCGAGTCGGGGTCGTTTTTCGCCGCCGGGTTGGTGACGTCGTTGGCGCCGACGACCACCGCCACGTCGGTGCGCGGCATCTCCGGGTTGATCTCCTCCATCTCCTTGAGGTTCTCGTAGGCGACGTCGGCCTCGGCGAGGAGGACGTTCATGTGGCCGGGCATGCGGCCGGCGACCGGATGGATCGCGTAGTTGACCGTGACCCCGCGCGCTTCGAGCTCGTCGGCGACCTCTTTGATCGCGTGCTGGGCCTGGGCGACGGCGAGGCCGTAGCCGGGGACGATCACCACGGTGTCGGCGTAGGCGAGCTTGATCGCCGCGTCCTGGGCGCCGATCGAGACGTGCGGCTTTTCCTCGCCGCTGCCCCCACCCCCGCCGGCAGGCGCGCCGCCGAAGCCGGAGAAGAGGATGTTGGCGACCGAGCGGTTCATCGCCGTCGCCATCTCCATGGTGAGGATCGTTCCCGAGGAGCCGACCAGGGTGCCGGCGACGATCAGCGCGACGTTGTCGAGCGCGAACCCGGCGGCCGCGGCCGAGAGGCCGGTGAAGGCGTTCAGCAGCGAGATCACGACCGGCATGTCGGCGCCGCCGATCGGCAGGACGACGAGGTTGCCGAGGATCGCCGCGAGGACCAGGAGGAGGATGAAAAGACCCTGCGAGGGCGACTCGTGGTCGACCGCGAGGATCACGCAGATGGTGACGATCGCGATCAGCAGGACGGCGTTGATCACCTGCTGCCCCGGTGCGGCGATCGGCCGGGTCGGGATCAGGTCCTGGAGCTTGGCGAAGGCGATGTTCGAGCCCCAGAAGGAGACCGAGCCGACGACGCCGGCGAAGATGATCGGGATCAGCTCGTCGAGGGGAAGCCCCAGGCTTCCGTGGCGGATCTCGGACCAGGCGATCAGGGCGACCGCGCCGCCGCCGACGCCGTTGTAGAGGGCGACCATCTGCGGCATCTCGGTCATCTGCACGCGGATCGAGGCGATCACGCCGACCGCGGTGCCGATCCCGAGGCCGAGGAAGATCAGGCCCCAGTTGCCCATCCCGTCGAGAAGCAGGGTGGTAACCACGGCAATCGCCATGCCGCCGGCGGCGATCAGGTTGCCGCGCTTGGCAGTGGTCGGGTGGGTGCCCTGTTTGATCCCGATGATGAACAGGGAGAAGGCGACGATGTAGAGGGCGGTGGCTCCGTCGCCGCCCGGCTGAAGAACGGCTTGGATCATTTATCCGAGCCCTTCTCAGACCCGGACGCCCCCGGACGCGAAGCGGAGGAGGCGGCCGGCTTTGGTCTTTTGGCGAACATGCCGAGCATCCGGTCGGTGACCATGAAGCCGCCGACGATGTTGATCGCGCCGAAGGCGACGGCGATCGTCCCGATCAGGTACTCGAGCCCGTCGTCGGCGTAGCCGAGCACGATCAGGCCGCCGAGCATGACGATGCCGTGGATCGCATTGGTCTGCGACATCAGCGGCGTGTGCAGGGTGGTCGGGACCTTCGAGATCACCTCGAAGCCGACGAAGACGGCGAGGACGAAGATCGTGATCTCGGTCATCAGGCTCATGGCTACTTCGCTGCCCTCTCGTTTTTGATCTCCCCGCCCTGCGTGATGCAGGCGGCGGCGATGATGTCGTCCTCGAAATCGACCTTGGCCTCGCCCTCCTCGGTGACGATCAGGCCGAGCAGGTTCTCGAGGTTCTTGGCGTAGAGCTGGGAGGCGGGCGCCGGCATCTCCGAGGGGAGGTTGCGGGTGCCGATCACTTTCACCCCGCCCTCGACTACGGTCTGGCCGGGCTCGGTCAGCTCGCAGTTGCCGCCGGTCTCGGCGGCGAGGTCGACGATCACCGAGCCGGGCGCCATGTTGCGGACACCCTCGGCGGTGATCAGCAGCGGCGCCGGGCGGCCCGGGATCGCAGCGGTGGTGACGATGATGTCCTGTTTCGCCGCGTTCTCGGCGAGGGCGTCGCGCACCTGCGCGTTCTCCTCGTCGGTCAGGGGCCGGGCGTAGCCGCCCTCGCCCTCGGCGTCGGGGATGAAGTCCAGTTCCAGCGGCCGGCCGCCGAGCGAGGCGATCTGCTCCCAGGCGGCGCGGCGGATGTCGAAGCCGGTGACGATCGCGCCGAGGCGCTTGGCGGTGGCGACCGCCTGCAGGCCGGCGACGCCGGCGCCGAGGACGAGGACCTTGGCCGGCGGCACGGTACCGGCGGCGGTGGTCATCATCCCGAAGAAGCGGCCGGACTCGCGGGCGCCGATCAGCGTCGCGGCGTAGCCGGCGGCGGCGGCCTGCGAGGAGAGCGCGTCCATCGCCTGGGCGCGCGTGGTCCGCGGAATCGCCTCCATCGCGAAGGCGGTGACGCCGGCGCTGGCCAAAGCTTTGTTGGTGTCCGCCGCGACCCACGGGTTGAGGTGGGAGATCAGCAGCTGGTTGCCGTTGAGGCGGCCGATCGCGTCGAGGCTCGGGACCGCGACGTGGAGGACGATGTCGGCCCCCCAGGCGGCGTCGGCGGCGCCGATCTCGGCACCGGCCTCCTTGTAGGCCTCGTCGGTGTGTCCTGCGGCCTCGCCGGCCCCGGACTCGACGACGACGTCGACCTTCTCGTTCTTCTTCAGCGATTTGACCACGTCGGGGACCAGCGCGACGCGGCGCTCCCCATCAGCGGTCTCTTTCGGCACTCCGATCTTCATGCGGCGCGGAAGATTATGCGATCGAACATTTCCCTGTGGCGCGCGTGGTCGAGCAGATCAAGGACGCAGGGAGCGCCGCGTGCTCTGCACGCAAGCGACCGAGGACGCCGATATGCGATGTGCCACGTGCGTCACAGGGCCAGGGCCGCGAGGCGCTCCAGCGTGTGCTGCTGCTCAGCGCGATCGATGTGGACGGGTGACACGATCAGGCGGTCGATGCCGGCGCCGCGGAAGCGCTCGACGCGCTCGGCGACCTCGGCCTCGGTGCCGACCAGCGAGGTCGCCTCGACGATCTCGTCGGGCATCGCCTCGAAGGCACCGCCGCGGTCGCCGTCCTGGAAGCGCTTCTGCACCTCGTCGGCGACGTCGCCGAAGCCGAAGCGGTGGGCGAGGTCGACGTAGAAGTTCGTTTTGCGGCTGCCCATGCCGCCGAAGTAGAGGACGAGGCCGGCCTTGACGACGTTCTTCGCCGCCTCGAGGTCGCCGTCGATCGCGACCTGCAGCGAGGGGCTGACCTCGAGGTCGGAGCGCTGGCGGCCGCCCTTGGCGAAGCCCGCCTCCAGGTGCTCGCCCCAGGTCTCCTCGAAAGCGTCGACGCTGAAGAAGATCGGGATCCAGCCGTCGCAGATCTCGGCCGCCATCTCGACCGATTTGCGGCCGATCGCGCCGACGAATACCGGGATCTCGTTGCGCAGCGGGTGGAAGTTCAGCTTCAGCGGCTTGCCCTCGCCGCCGGGCAGCGGCAGCGTGTAGTGCTCGCCCTGGTAGTTGACCGGGCCCTCGCGGGCGATGATCTCGCGGACGACTTCGATGTACTCGCGGGTCCGGCCCCAGGGCTTCGCGTACGGGACCCCGTACCAGCCCTCGGAGACCTGCGGGCCCGAGGGGCCGAAGCCGAAGAGGAAGCGGCCGCCGCTCAGTTTGTCGATCGTCGCCCCGGCCATCGCCGCCGCCGCGGGCGGCCGCGCCGGCACCTGCATGATCGCCGCGCCGAGGTTGATCTTCTCGGTCTGCGCCGCCAGCCAGGCGAGGACGCTGACCACGTCGGACCCGTAGGACTCGGCCGCCCAGACCGACTCGTAGCCGAGCCCCTCGGCGGCGCGGACGATCTCGGCGGCGTCCTCGCCGGCCGGTCCGATCCCCCAGTAGCCCAGGTTGAGTCCAAGCTTCAGGCCCATCGCCCCCGCACCCTATTGAATAGGTGGCCAGATGGGTAACGGCCAAACCAGCGTGGACCAGGGACTCTCGAATAAGGAGGCGGCGGCGCGCCTGCGCAAACTGGGGCCACCGGCCCAGGACTCCTCGCGCTCGCTGGCGAGCATCGTCGCCGCCAACGTCTTCACCCTCTTCAACGCGATCATCGCCGGCTTCTTCGTCCTCGACCTCGGGCTCGGGCTCTACGCCGACTCGATCTTCGGCCTGATCGCCGTCGTCAACTCCAGCATCGGCATCTACCAGGAGAAGAAGGCAAAGGAAACGCTGGACGAAATCGCCGTCCTCGTCGCCCCCCGCGCCCAGGTCGTCCGCGACGGCGCCGAGGTCGAGTTGACCGCCAACGAGGTGGTGCCGGGGGACCTGATCGCGGTCAGTCCCGGAGACCAGCTGATCGCCGACGGCGAGATCGTCGAATCGCGAGGGCTGACGATGGACGAGTCGCTGTTGACCGGCGAGTCCGACGGGATCCGCAAGGAGGAGGGGGACCGCGTCCTCTCCGGCTCCTTCTGCGTCTCCGGCTCCGGCCGCTACGTCGTCGACGCCGTGCGCGAGGACAGCTACGCCGGCCGCATCGCCGGCGAGGCGAAGACCTTCCGCCACCCCCCCTCTCCGCTGCAGGAAGAGGTGAACCGGGTGATCGTCGCCTCCACCTACGTGATGCTGCCGCTGGCGCTCGCCCTCCTCGTCAGCTTCAAGGTCCGCGGCACCGGCCTCCAGGAGGCGGCCCAGACGGCGACGGCCGGGCTCGTCACCCTGATTCCCGAGGGCTTGGTCCTGCTGATGAGCGTCACCTTCGCGGTCGCCGCGAAACACCTGGCCAAACGGAACACGCTGGTGCAGCAGATGAG
Organism: Solirubrobacterales bacterium; assembly: GCA_035703365.1. Classification (GTDB taxonomy): domain Bacteria; phylum Actinomycetota; class Thermoleophilia; order Solirubrobacterales; family 70-9; genus VAYN01. The sequence goes on along the minus strand of DASSYI010000015.1, from coordinate 12,903 downwards.
CGCGACCGAGAGCCTCGCCTCGGTCGACACCGTCTGCGTCGACAAGACCGGGACGCTGACCGACGGCGAACTGCGGTTGACGGCGGTCGAGTACGCCGACGGCGTCGACCCCAAGTCCGGGGCGGCGGCGCTGGGCCGGTTCGCGGCCAGCGCCGGCAACCGCAACAAGACCCTGGAGACGATCGCCGAGGAGTTCTGCGCGCAGCCGGGGACCGTGCGGGGCGAGGTCCCCTTCTCCTCGGAATGGAAGTGGAGCGGCGTTTCGCTCGACGGCGACTCCGGCGGCGCCACCTACGTCCTCGGCGCCCCCGACGTCCTCGCCGAGTCCGGGGCGCTGACCCTGCCGCCGCGGCTGGCCGAGAAACTGAAGCAGGAGACGGCCGCCGGCCGGCGCGTCGTCGCCTTCGGCGAGACCAGCGAGGCGCTGCCCGACGACCCCGCCGCCAATGGGGCGCCGCGGCTGCAGCCGCTGGCCCTGGTCGTGCTGGAGGAGACCCTGCGGCCAGACGCCGCCGAGACGATCGCCTACATGCGCGAGGAGGAAGTCGACCTGAAGCTGATCTCCGGCGACGCCGCCGCGACCGTGACCGCCGTCGCCTACGCGGTCGGGGTGCCGCAGGACGCGGGGGTGGTCGAGGGGCCCGACCTGCCCGAGGACACCGACGGCCTGGCCAAGGCGGCGAGCGAAAACACGATCTTCTGCCGGATCAAGCCCGAGCAAAAGAAAGCGCTGGTCGGGGCGCTGGTCGCCGCCGGCCGCTACGTGGCGATGATCGGAGACGGGGTCAACGACGTGCCGGCGCTGAAGCGGGCACGGATGGCGGTCGCGATGGGCTCGGGGACGCAGGTGACCAAAGGCGTCGCCGACGTCGTCCTCTTGAAAGACGAATTCGAGCGGCTGCCGGAAGCGATCGGCCAGGGGCGGCGGATCGCACGCAACATCCACCGCCTCGGCCGCCTCTACCTGACGAAGACCGTCTACGCGGCGACGCTTCTCCTGCTCGTCGCCGTGCCGGGGTTCGTCTTCCCCTTCCTGCCTCGGCACCTGACCGTGGCGGCCCTGCTGACGATCGGGATCCCCTCCTTCGCCCTGGCGCTGCTGCCCTCGGAGGGGCCGCTCTACCGCGGCCGGCTGCTGCGGGCGCTGGCGGCCTTCGCCGTTCCGGCCGGCATCTCCACGGCGCTCGCCTCGATCCTCTCCTTCTTCCTCGTCGACACCGTCGCCGGCGGCACCCTGGCGGAGGGCAGGACGGCCGCCACCTCGACCCTGATCGCCCTCGGGCTCGCTTTCATCCTCCTGCTCGAGCGCGGCCCCGGCCGCGAGCACATCGCGATCCAGAGCAACATGCTGGGCATGGTGATGGGCCTCGGCGGCGCCTACGCCGGGATCCTCGCCCTCCCCTTCCTGCGGGACTTCTTCGAACTCGTCCTGCTCGGCCCCGGCGAATGGTTCCTCGTCTTCCTCACCGTCGCGATCGGCCTGACGATCGCTTCGGGGTTGTGGAAACTGCCGCAGATCGAACGCCTCGAAGTCCCAGAGGACGCCTGACCGGCGCATTTCGGCGTCCTCGTCGCTCACGTGCAGAGCACGCTCGCTCCTGCGTCCTTGAACTGCTTGGTCATTCGCCCTCTGGGCCAGTCGAGGATGAAGTTTTTTCGACTTAGGGCCATGGGGCGGCGGGTATCTACTGCCTACCGTGCGTAGATGGCGACGACCTTGAAACCGGCCCGCCCCCTCCCCGGCGCCGGCGAGTACCCGCTCGAAGTGGGCAACTTCGACGAGGCGTTCGCCGCGACCGGGGCTCCGCGCCGTCCCTACGCGGAGCTGCTCGGCGCGCTCGCGCGGCAGGGCCTGCAACCGCTGCGCGAGCGCGTCCGGTCGAACGTCGCCGCCGCCGGCCTGCGGTTCGGGCCGGGACGCGAGATCCCAGTCGACCCGGTGCCGCGGCTGATCGGGGCGAGCGAGTGGGGGAAGCTGGAGCCGGGCCTGCTGCAGCGCGCGCGGGCGCTGAACGCGTTCGTCGCCGACGCCTACGGGGAGCAGCGGATCTTCGAGGCCGGCCTCGTCCCTCGCCGCCTGATCGAGACCTCCGAGGGCTTCGAACCGGTGATGCGCGGCCTGCTCGACCCTGAGGTCCCGCCGGCGACGATCGCCGGGCTCGACCTCGTCCGCGACGAGGGCGGCGAGCTGCGGGTGCTGGAGGACAACTTGCGGATGCCCTCCGGGGCCGCCTACGCGATGGCGGTCCGCGAGGTCGTCGAGGCGGAGATCGAGACGCCGCTGCGGCCGCGGCCGCTCGGCGACTACGCCGGGCACCTGCGCGCCGCGATCCTCGCCGCCGCCCCGCCCGGCCGCGAGGAACCAGTCGCGGCGATCCTCTCCGACGGGCCCGAGAACGGCGCCTGGTACGAGCACGAGCGCTTCGGCCGCGAGCTCGGGCTGCCGGTCCTCACCCCGGACGAGCTGGAGCCGAGCCGAGGCCGCCTCTTCGCCCGCCGCGGCCGCGCGCGGCAGCAGATCGACGTGATCTACCGCCGCCTCGACGAAGACCGGGTCTGCGAGCGCGACGGGACCCCAACCGCGCTCGGCGAGCTGCTGCTGCCGGCGCTGCGCTCCGGCCGGCTGCGCTGCGCCAACGCCTTCGGCACCGGCCTCGCCGACGACAAGCTCGCCCACGCCTACGTCGAGGCGATGGTCGAGTTCTACCTCGGCGAGAAGCCGCTGCTGCGCTCGGTGCCGAGCTACGACCTCTCCGAGGAGTCGGGCCGGGCGGCGGCGATGGCGCGGATGGACGAGCTGGTGATCAAGCCGCGCGACGGGTTTGGCGGCCACGGGGTGACGATCATGCCGCGGTCGACCGAGCCCCAGCGCCAGCGGGCGCTCGGCCTGCTGCGGCGACGGCCGGAGCACTTCATCGCCCAGGAGACGGTGGAGATCTCCAGCCACCCGACCGTCGTCGGCGGTGGCCTGGCGCCACGCCGGATCGACCTGCGGCCGTTCGTCGTCAGCTCCCCGGGAGGCGGGGCGGCGATGACCGGCGGCCTCACGCGCTACGCCCGCGGGGCGGGCGAGATGGTCGTCAACAGCAGCCAGGGCGGCGGCTGCAAGGACACCTGGGTCGTCGCGGAGGATCAACTTTGAAGCGCCGTTCGTTAGCGTCGCTGCAGATGCGCCCCCTGATTGGAGTCACGACTTCCGAGGTGCGGGCCCCCGAGCGGGCGACGCCGATCCCCGAGGGAGAGCCGCGGGTGCGCGAGCTGGCCCTTGGCCTGACCTACATGCGGGCGGTCGAGGCGGCCGGCGGCCTGCCGCTGGTGATCCCGCTGATGGACGAGGAGGCGATCGAGCCGCTGCTCGACCGACTCGACGGGCTCTGCCTGTCCGGCGGGCCGGACCTCGACCCCGGTAACTACGGGGCCGACCCGCATGAGGAGCTGGGCCCGACCGAGCCCGACCTCGACAGCTTCGAGCTCGCGGTCGCCCGCCGCGCCGACGCGCGGGAGATGCCGATCCTGGCGATCTGCCGCGGCACCCAGGCGCTCAACGTGGTCCGCGGCGGAGTCCTGCACCAGCACCTGCCGGAGGTCTCCGCGCAGATCCCCCACCGGCAGAAGACGCCCGGGACCGAGACCAGCCACCCGGTCGAGATCGAGCGCGACAGCCGCCTCGCCGACGCCCTCGGCTACCGCGAGATCGAGGTCGCCGACGCGCTCGACGTCAACTCCTTCCACCACCAGGCGATCGACCGGCTGGGTGAGGGGCTGAGGGTGACCGCCCGCGCCCCCGACGGGACGATCGAGGCGATCGAGGACCCCGGCCGGGAGTTCCTGATCGGCGTCCAGTGGCACGCCGAGACCCTCGTCCACCGCCCCCACGAGAAACGCCTCTTCGCAAGCTTCGTCGAGGCCTGCCAGCAGGAGCGCGCGGGCATCGCCCGCCGCGGCGGGCGCGAGGTGGCGTGAGCGAGGGGGCCGGCACGCTGCCGGCCTGGGCGGCCTGGGCCGAGCCGCACGAGCTCGGCCCCTACACGGTCGGAATCGAGGAGGAGGTGATGCTGCTCGACGAGGTCAGCTGGGCGCTCGCGCACCGCATCGACTCAGTCCTCCCCCGCCTGCTCGGCCGCGACGGCAGCTTCACGGCCGAGACCCACGGCTCGGCGCTGGAGATCCAGACGGGCGTGCACGGCTCGATCAGCGACGCGATCGAGGAGCTGGGGGCGCTGCGCGGTGAGCTGGCAAGGACGCTGCAGCCGCTCTCGATGCGGGCCGCGAGCGCCGGCACCCACCCCTTCGCCGTCTGGCAGGAGATCGTCGTCTCCGCCGGCGAGCGCTACCAGTTCGTCTACGGCTCGATGCGGGAGCTGGCCCGGCGCGAGCCGACCTTCGGCCTGCACGTCCACGTTGCCGTCCCCGACGCCGAAGACGCGATCCACGTCGCCAATCGGCTCCGCACCCACATCCCGCTGCTGCTGGCGCTCTCGGTCAACTCGCCCTTCTGGCAGGGACGCGACACCGGCCTCGCCTCGGCCCGGACGCCGCTCTTCCAGGCCTTCCCGCGGGTCGGGATCCCGAGGGACTTCGAGGACTACGCCGACTACGTCGAGTCGGTCGACGTGCTGATCCGCTCCGGCGCGGTGCCGGAGTCGACCTTCCTCTGGTGGGACGTGCGGCCGCAGCCGCGCTTCGGCACCGTCGAGGTGCGGATCATGGACGCGCAGACGAAGCTCGCCGAGACGGCGGCAATCGCGGCGCTGGTCCAGTGCATCGTCCGCGCCGAGGTCGAGGCGGGAACCCACCTCGAACGGTGGATGCCGCAGGAGGTCCTCTCCGAGAACCGCTTCCTCGCCGCCCGCGACGGGATGGAGGCGGAGCTGATCGAGCCCGAGCTCGACCGCCGGGTGCCGGCGCGGGAGCTGCTCGCCGACCTGGTCGCGATCTGCCGCCCCCATGCCCAGGATCTCGGCTGCGAGGCGGAGCTGGAACGGGTGCCGGAGCTGGGCGCGCGGACCGGCGCCCAGCGCCAGATCGACCTGGCGCGCTCGCTCGAATCGCTGCCGCGGCTCGTTGGCGTCCTCGCCTCGGATTTCCTCGTGCGGTCCTAGTCGCCGGCAGGCGGCAAGACGAACTGGCTGACGATCAGGTTCGCCGCCAGGCGCGGCTCGGTGCCCTCGCGGCGGCGCTCGATCCGGACCTCGATCACGACCGTGCTCTTGCCGACGTGCAGCGGCTCGGCTTTGGCCTCGATCTCGTCGCCGAGGATGCCGGCTGCGAAGACGTTCAGCTTCAGCTCGATCGTCGTGAAGTTGTGCCCGGGCGGGATGCAGCGGAAGGTCGACCAGGCGGCGACGGTGTCGCCGAGCGCGGTCCAGACGCCGCCGTGAACGAAGCCGCCGGGGTGCAGGTGGCGTTTGTCGACGACGATGCTGCCGCGGGCGTGGGAGTCCTCGACCTCCAGCGGCTCGATCCCGAGGTCGCCGGGGAAGCTGCCGGGGAGGAAGGCCCGGACCGACTCCGGCGTGATCATCGAGCTCGGGTGCGGGGCGTCGCTCATCGGAGCGGCAGCCTATTCGGGATCGAGGCCGAAGCCTTCGAGCCCGTGGTCGCCGTAGGGCTCGTCGCGCTCGCGGACCGCCTCGCGGAAGCCCGACTCGGCGGCGCGGCGGACGAAGCCGTGGCCCTCCTCGGTGTGGCGGGCGCTCCCGTCGAAGAACGTGCCGAGCACTTGGGTCTGGGTCAGGCCCTGGGCGTGGACGGTCTGGTTGACCAGCAGCTTCATCATCACCAGCTGGTTGATCGGCATCCGGGCGACGCGCTCGAGCAGGCGCTCGAAGCGCTCGTCGAGCCGGTCGGGCGGCGGCGGCTCGGTCGCCAGCCCCCACTCCGCCGCCTCGGCGCCGGTCAGCGAGTCGCCGGTCAGCAGCAGCCGCTTGGCCCGCATCGGCCCCAGCCGGCTCGCCCACATCGCCGTCGTCGGCGAGCCCCAGACCCGGGCCGGCGGGTAGCCGATCTGGTGTCGGGCCGACACCGCGTCCTCGGCGATCACCGGCAACCTTCGAGTTTGATCAAGACGCAGTCCGCAGCCAGAGGTCGTCTGATCTAGCAGATCAAGACGCAGGGAGCGTGGCGTGCTCTGCACGCGAGCGACCGAGGACGCAGATATGCGCCGATCAGCCGGCCTCTGGCTCGACGCACTCGGCCAGCTCGACCGGCATCCGCGGGGTGATCCCGTTCCCGCGCTCGGGCCGGTTCAGGGTGAGACGGGCAATTCGGCCCTCGGTCTCGTAGACAAGGGTCTCCATGGGCCGACCCTAATCGGTGACTGGCGAGTTGACCTCGTTATAGGGAGATCAACTCGCCAATCGCTACTCAGTTGAGGCGTTCGACGAGCATCGCCTTGCCCTGGCCACCCGCGACGCACATGGTCTCCAGGCCGACCTGCTTGTCGTCGGTCTCGAGCACGTTCAGCAGGGTGCCCATGATCCGGGCGCCGGTCATCCCGAAGGGGTGGCCGAGGGCGATCGCGCCGCCGTGGGTGTTGAGCTTGTCTTCGTCGATCCCGCATTCGGCCATGATCGGGATCACCTGGGCGGCGAAGGCCTCGTTCAGCTCGACCCGGTCGACGTCATTGATCGACATCCCGGCGCGGTCGAGGACCTTCTTGATCGCGCCAATCGGGGCGACGCCCATCAGCTCCGGCTCGTTGCCGTGGGTTGCGGCGGTGATGATCCGCGCCCGCGGGGTGAGGCCGAGCTCCTTGGCCTTGGTGTCGCTCATCAGCAGCACCGCGGCGGCGCCGTCGTTGAGCGGGCAGGAGTTGCCGGCGGTGACGCCGCCGCCGCCCTCGAAGGCCTCCGGCAGTTCGGAGAGCTTCTCCAGCGTCGAGGAGGCGCGCGGACCGTCGTCCTTGGAGACCTCGGTGCCGTCATCGAGCTTGACCGGGACGATCTCGCGGTCGAAGAAGCCGTCCTCCTGGGACTTGACCGCCAGTTCCTGCGAGCGCTGCGCGAACTTGTCCATGTCGGCGCGGCTGACCTCGTACTTCTTGGCGACGTTGACGGCGGTGATGCCCATGTCGATGTAGGCGTTGGGCTGACCGTTCTCGCCGATCAGGTTGGGGTTGCGGTCGGCGGCGCCGGCGGGCTCGGTGCGCTCGTTGAACTTGCTCACCCACTCGACTCCGACGGCGAGGTAGGCGTCGCCCTCGCCGGCCTTGATCGCGTTGCCGGCGTGGCGGATCGCGTCGAGGCTAGAGGAGCAGTAGCGGGAGACGGTGACGCCGTTGACCTCTTGCGGCAGCTTCTCGCTGAGCAGGGAGATGATGCGGGCGATGTTGAAGGCCTCGAGACCCTGCGGCATGCCGACGCCGCAGAAGACGTCTTCGATCAGCGCCGGGTCGACCTCGGGGTTGCGCTCGAGCAGCTGGTCGACCACGAATGCGCCCGTCTCCTCGGGCCGCAGCTGGGCCAGCGAGCCCTTGAAGGCACGGCCGATCGGCGTGTGGATGGTGTCGACGATGACTGCTTCGGGCATTCCTGTTTCTCCTCTGCGGCTGTGGAAGGGCTTGTGACTGCGGCAGCAGGGTAGTTGACGGGCGCAATGGACGTTTCGTGCGAATTCGCACAAACAATGGCGGCAGCGTCATGAAGCTGCGTTACATTCGCATCAATCCACCTCGCGCGGACCGCGAGATTTGCCGTTCGGCGGCAAAGAAAGGAGGGCCCTTTCATGCCTGAGGGTTACTGCGTCAAAGAGCGGAAGAAGGTCGAGATCAAAGACGCGAAACAGGTGACGATGAAGAACGGTCGCCCGGCGATCCAGGGCGTCTGCCCGGATTGCGGGACGAAAATCTTCAAGATCGGAAAACTCGAATAGGGCCCTCCCCTTGAGGGGAATTTGAACCCGGCAGTGCCGGGGAGCGTATGCCGGATCGGATGATCCAGTTCGGAACTTCGACCCGGGGTGCGCTCAGCCGCGAACGCGACGTCCGCGAGGCCTACGCCGCCCACTCGGGCGAGCTGTACGGCTTCGCGGTTCGTTCGCTGGGCGACGCCGGCCTCGCCGAAGAGGCCGTGCAGGAGACCTTCGTCCGTGCCTGGCGGGCGGGCGACCGCTTCGACCCGAAGATCGGCTCGCTGCGCACCTGGCTGTTCGCGATCCTCCGCAACGTGGTCATCGACCTCGGTCGGGCACGGGCGGTGCGGCCGGCGGTCGCCGCGGGCGGGGTCGAGCCCTCAGTCGAGCCGCTCGACCAGGCGCTGCTCGCCTGGCAGGTCGAGGAGGCGATGCGGCGGCTCGGCGAGGACCACCGCCGGGTGCTGGTCGAGACCTATTACCGCGGCCGCCCCTACGCCGAGGTGGCAGAGGAGCTCGGGGTCCCGGAGGGGACCGTGAAGAGCCGCGTCTACTACGGGCTAAGAGCGCTGCGAGTCGTGCTCGAGGAGATGGGCTATGAAGACTAGGAACGACTGCCGCGAATGGCGCGAGCTGCTCGGCGCTTATGCGCTCGGGCAGCTGGAGGGCGACGAGCGCGCCGGGTTGGAGGCGCACCTGGAGGGCTGCGCCGGCTGCCGCGAGGAGCTGGCGGTGCTTGAGCCAGTGGCGCGGATGCTCCCGCACGGCGACCCGGCGCGATTCGAGCTGGCGCCGGAGCCGCCGCCCGAGCTGGGGCAGCGGATCGCGGCGACGATCGAGGGCGAGAAGCAGCGAGCGCAGCAGCGCCGGCGACGGCGCGCCTTCGGCGGGCTCGCCCTCGGCGGCGCGGCGGCGGCCGCGGTGGCGGCGGTCCTGCTCCTCTTCGCCTTCGGCGGCAGCAGCCAGGATGCCAGCCAGCCGGTCAAGTTCACCGACCTTCCCGAGGGCATCAGCATTTCGGCCACGCTGGAGCCCCATGCATATGGCACCGAGATCCACATGTATGTGCATGGGGTGCCCTCGGGAACCCTCTGCCGCGTCTGGCTGCGGGGGCCGCACGGGGAGTCCTATCCCGCCGGCACCTTCCGCTACCGCTGGGGCGACGACTCCGACGCCGTCCTCAGCTCGGCGCTGGACATCTCGCGAACGCGTGAGGTCGTGGTGGACACGGGAAAGCGCACTTTCGTCGCGCCGGTGAACCCGCCGGGCCCGACGGCAACGATCGGACAGGAGGAAACGACGTGAAACGGATGACCTACGCGCTCTGCCTGCTTGCCGTGCTGGCGGCGGCGGTCGCCGGCTGCGGCGGCGGCGACAGCACCGGCGGCGGGGGCGTCTACGGCAGCGGCGGTGGCGGTGGCGAAAAAACGGCCGCAAGCACCGGCGGCGGGGTCGGCGTCGTCAAAGCGGCCAAGGTCGGCGACCTCGGCACGATCATCGTCGACTCCGAAGGGCTCACCCTCTACGACTTCCACAAGGACAAGGGCGGGATGTCCTCCTGCTACGGCGCCTGCGCCGGGGCCTGGCCCCCGCTCCTGACCGAAGGCGAACCGAAGGCCAAAGCGGGCGCGATGGCGAGCCAGCTCGGCACGACCAAGCGCAAGGACGGCACCGTCCAGGTCACCTACGCCGGCTGGTCACTCTACACCTACGTCGGCGACAAAGGCCCCGGCGAAGCCAACGGCAACGACTTCTCCCAGTTCGGCGCCGAGTGGTACGCGCTGCAACCGAGCGGCAAAGAGCCCGAGGACTAAGCCGCCGGCTCCGCTGCACAAAAGTCCTCAACTGTTCGGGTAAAGTCTTTGCGGCAGTGGCCGCAGGGATCGAACAGGGGGTAACCGGGTGAGCAGGGCTTTCTGCATCCTCTGCCTGCTCGCAGCGCTCGCGATTGCGGGCTGCGGCGGCGGCGACAGCACCTCGGACTCGACCGCCGCCGACGCGTCCGCGAAGGCTCCGGCCGCCAAGACCGACGACACCGCCGTCGAGAGGCCGAAAAAAGGCGCCTGGGGCGTCGCCTTCGGGGCCGAAGGCGAAGAGCTCGGGATCATCATCTACGACCTCGCGGGCCACACCCTTTACACCTTCTCCAAGGACAAGGACGGGACGCCCTCCTGCTACGGCGCCTGCGCCAAGACCTGGCCGCCGGCGCTCACCGAACGCAAGCCGCGAGCCGGGGGCGAGGCGATCGCTGCCAAGGTCGGGGCCACGAAGCGCAAAGACGGCACGGTCCAGCTGACCTACGCCGGCCACCCGCTCTACCGGTACTACCGCGACCGGTCGCCGGAAACCAACGGCCAGGGCCTCCACTCTTTCGGCGGCGTCTGGTACGCGATCCGCCCCAGCGGCGAAAAGCCTTAGCCGGCGCTACCGCTCAGTCTTCGGCGACGCCGCTGAGCTTGGCCCGCTTGCGGTAGCTGAGCTTGGGCGGGACAAGCTCGCGGATCTCGGAGAGGAGGCGGGCAGAGAGGGCGCCGGGGTCCTCGCCGGGGCGGGGCTGGCCGCTGACCGGGTCGAAGAAGCGAAGGTGGAGGTGGGGCCGGCGGGGGAAGCCGGTCAGCTCGGTGGTGCCGTCGATCGCGACCAGGGTGACGTGGGCCTCCGGCACCTCGAGCGCCAGGCGGCCGATGCCGCTGCGGGCGCGCAGGACCTTGCCCTTGGAGCGGGTGCCCTCGGGGAAGACGCCGATGCAAGCGCCGGCGCGCAGGGTCTCGATCGCTTTCGCCAGGGCGTCCTTGTCCCCCTTGCCGCGCTGGATCGGTATCTGCCCCATGCCGTTGAGGATCGGCGCCAGGCCGCGCACGTCCCAGAGCTCGGATTTGGCCAGAGCGCGGATCTGCCGCCGCTTGCGCGCGGCGATGCCAACCATCACCGGATCCCAGTGGCTGTCGTGGTTGCCGAGGATCAGCAGCGGCCCGGACTCGGGTATCGCCTCCAGGCCCTCGACCTTGAGCCGGCCCCACCAGGCAACCGGCAGGTTGACGGCCATCGCCACGGAGTAGGTGCGGGTTCGCTCGCGCATCGGACGGGGATTTCTACTGGATAGCCTGCAAAGAATGACTGAGACCCAGCGCGGCGGCGGCATCGAGGTCGAATCCCTCGTCCGCGAGTTCAAGAACGGGCCCCGGGCAGTGGACGGCATCGACCTCGAGGTCGCCCAGGGCGAGATCTACGGCTTCCTCGGTCCCAACGGCGCCGGCAAGTCGACGACGGTGCTGATGCTGACCACGCTACTTCCCCCCACCGCCGGTAGCGCCCGGGTCGGCGGCTTCGACGTCGTCTCCGAAGGGCCGCAGGTGCGCGCCACGATCGGCGCCGCGCTGCAGGAGGCCGCCCTCGACCCGCTGCTGACCGGCCGCGAGCACATGCGCCTGCAGACCGCGATGCACGGCCTCGGCAAGTCCGAGCGGGCCGAGCGCGGCGGCGAGCTGCTGGAGCGGGTCGGGCTCGCCCACGCGGCGGATCGCAAGGTCGGCGGCTACTCGGGCGGGATGAAACGCCGGCTCGACCTCGCCCTCGCCCTCGTCCACCGGCCGCGCATCCTCTTCCTCGACGAGCCAACCACCGGCCTCGACATCCAGAGCCGCACCGCGCTGTGGGAAGAGGTCTCCCGCCTCGCGGCCGACGACGGCGTCACCGTCTTCCTCACCACCCAGTACCTGGAGGAGGCCGACGCGCTCGCCAACCGGGTCGGGATCATCGACCACGGCCACCTCGTCGCCGAGGGGACGCCGGCCGAGCTAAAGGCCGAGATCGGCCGCCCGACGGTCGAGGCGATCCCCCGTTCCGCGGAGGACCGCGAGCCGATGGCGGCGGTGCTCGGCCGCTTCGGCGAGGGGGCCGGGGGCTCGCCGCGGGCCGTCGCGGTACGCCTCGAGGGCGGCGAGTCGCAGCTGGCCGAGGTGGTGCGGGCGCTCGATTCCGAGGGGATCGCGATCGAGCACCTGCAGCTGCACGCGCCCTCGCTCGACGACGTCTTCCTCGCCAAGACCGGCCGCTCGCTCGAGGGCGCCGATGAGGAGGAGCCCGCGGCGGCCGAGGCCGGCGCACCGGCGTGAGCGTCAGCCTCCGCACCCAGGTCGGCCAGCTCGCCCACCGCTCGGTCCTGCGCACCGCACGACAGCCGGCCCAGATCGTCCCCGCCATCGTCTTCCCGCTCTTCCTCCTCGCGGTCAACTCCGGCGGGCTCAAAGACGCGACCAACCTGCCCGGCTTCCCGACCGACTCCTACCTCACCTTCATCCTCGCCGTGCCTTTCATCCAGGGGGCGCTGTTCTCGGTGATGAACTCGGGCACCGACCTCGCCCGCGACATCGAGACCGGCTTCCTCAACCGCCTGGCGCTGACCCCGCTGCGCGGCGCGGCGCTGCTCAGCGGGCTGCTGGCGGGGGCGTTCGTGCTCGGCGTCGTCCAGGCGGTGGTCTACCTCGCCGTCGGCCTCCTCGCCGGGGCCGAACTCGTCACCGGGCCGGCGGGCGGGCTGGTGCTGATCGCCCTCTCGGTCTCGATCACCGTCGCCTTCGGAACGATCGGCCTCTTCGCGGCGCTGCGCTTCGGCTCCGGCGAGGCGGTGCAGGGGCTGTTCCCGGTCTTCTTCGTCTTCCTCTTCCTCTCGGCGATGGCGCTGCCGCTCGACCTGCTGACGACCGACTGGTTCCACGCGATCGCCAGCGTCAACCCGGTCACCTACCTGCTGCAGGCGATCCGCTCGCTCCTGATCGAAGGCTGGAACGTCGGTGACCTCGCCCTCGGCTTCGCGATCGCGGCGGCGATCTTCGTCCTCGGGATGCTCGCCGCGACCACTGCGCTCAAATCGAGGCTGGTGCGCACGTGAGCGCCGCTGCCGAGAACCGCCCCGTCAACCGGATTACCGTCGCCCGCGCGGTCGCCTGGCGCAGCATCCACAACTTCCTCACCAACCCGGCCTTCTTCTTCCCGGCGATCCTCTTCCCGCTCTTCTTCTTCGTCTCCTTCGCCGGCGGCCTGGCGGCGATC
>DASSYI010000022.1:0-95121 GCA_035703365.1 Solirubrobacterales bacterium | reverse complement strand
TTCGTCCTTTTCCGGTCATATGCCCCGGAAAGGACGAACGCCGAATCGGATTTGTCGCTCTCTCCGGGTTTCGAAGTCGCCGTGTCGCCGGCGGAGACGACGCCGGCTCCGGCGTCGACGGTGACGACCTCGCCGTCGCGCAGCTTCTTCGTCGCCTCGCCGGTGCCGACGACGCAGGGGATGCCGAGCTCGCGGGAGACGATCGCGGCGTGGCAGGTCATGCCGCCGGAGTCGGTGACGATTGCCGCCGCGCGGCGCATCAGCGGCACCCAGTCGGGCGCGGTCATGTGGGTGACGAGGACCTCTCCCTCCAGCAGCTCGACCGCGTGCTCGCGCTCGGAGACGACGCGGACGGCGCCGCTCGCTTCGCCGGGCGCGGCGCCGAGGCCGTGGAGCAGCTCCTCGCCGCGCTCGCCGTCGGCAGCGGACATCGGCTCGCCGCCGGCGGTGGTCACCGGTCGCGACTGCAGCATCCAGGCCTCGCCGTCGGCGTCGAAGGCCCACTCGGTGTCCTGCGGCGAGCCGTAATGGCTCTCGATCCGCACCCCGAGCTCGGCCACCCGCAGCACCTCCTCGTCGCTGAGGACCGGCTTCATCCCCTTCTCCGGGTCGAGCTCGCGGGTCTCGGTTCCGCCCTCGGGGAGGGAGACGATCGCCAGCTCCTTGCGCCGCACTTCGCGCAGCTCGACCGTCAGGCCCCGCTTGCGGACGATGTAGCGGTCCGGCGAGACCGAGCCGGAGACGACCGCCTCGCCGAGGCCGAAGGCGCCCTCGATCACCAGCCGCTCGCGGTCGCCACTGGCCGGGTCGATCGTGAACATCACTCCCGAGCGGGTCGACTGGATCTGGCGCTGGACGACGACGGCGATGTCCATCGTCGCCTGGCCGAAGCCGCGCTTGGCGCGGTAGTAGATCGTGCGAGCGCCGAACAGCGAGGCCCAGCAGGCGCGCACCGCGTCGAGCAATGCCGCGCCGCCGCGGACGTTGAGCAGCGTCTCGTTCATCCCGGCGAAGGAGGCGGACTCGCTGTCCTCGGCCGTGGCCGAGGAGCGCACCGCCACCGGCGCCTCGCTCCCGGCGCCGACCAGACCCCCGTAGGCGTCGAGGATCTGCTGCGCCAGCCACTCGGGGACCGGCTCGGCTTCGATCGCCTCGCGGACCTCGTCGGAGGCCCGCCCGAGGGCGTCGGTGTCGTCGACGTCGAGCGCCTCGAGCCGCTCGGCGATCCGGCCGCGCAGCCCGGTGTCCTCGCAGAAGGCCGCGTAGGCCGGGGCGCCGACCACGAACCCGGGCGGGACCGGCAGCCCCGCCGACACCAGCTCGCCGAGGTTGGCCCCCTTGCCGCCGGCGAACTCGACGTCGCCGCGCTGCAGCCGCTCGAACGGCAGGACCGGGTCGACGATCGTGGTCACGGCCGCGGCACCACCAGCACCGGGCAGGGCGCCCGGTGCATCAGCTGGGTGGAGACGGAGCCGATCAGGACCCGCATCACCGGCCCGTAGCCGCGCGAGCCGGCTACGAGCAGGTCGGCGCCGACCTCTTCGCAGGCTTCGGCGATCGTCGCGCCCGGCGTGCCGGCCAGAGCCCGGCCGGTGGCGGCGAGGCGCTCGTCGACCCCCTTTACGGCCCGGGTGACGATCGGCCCCGCCTCGGGCGCGACCGCCGGCGTGTACCCGGTCGCCCCGGGGACCACCGCGGGCGGCGCGGAGACGGTGAAGATGACGATCGTCGCCCGGCAGGCGAGCGCCAGGGATTCGGCCCGGGCCAGCGCCGCTTTCGCCTCGGCGGTGTCGTCGTAGGCGACGGCGATGGTGCGGAAGGGGCCGTGCTGCTCGGCCGCGTAGCCGCGGGGCGCGGTGACGGTCTCGCAGGGCGCCCCGTGCAGGAGGCCGTCGGCGACGCTGCCGAGCAGGACCCGGCCGACCGTGCTGCGGTGGGGCGAGCCGATCACGATCGTCTCCACCTCCTCGCGCTCGGCGAGGTCGTTGATCACCCCGGCGGGGGTGCCGCCGCCGAAGGCGCGGGTCTCGATCTCCAGCTCGCCGAGCCGCTCGCGCGCCTCCTCGAACAGCGGCCGCGCCCGCTCGGCTTCCTCTTCCTCGAGCAGCTCGTAAGGGATCGGCAGCGGTCCGTAGGGAAGAACGGCGGCGACGAGGACCGAGGCGTCGGTGGCTTCGGCCAGGACCCGCGCCAGCTCGAGCGCGTCGCGCCCGCCGTCGCTGCCGTCATAGCCGACGAGGATCTTCATGCCGCCAATCTACGAGCGGCGCCCGGGCCTCCCATCCGGGGAATCCCACAGCCTTCGCCTCGGCCTCTCCCCCGGCCTCAGACCCCCCAGCAGGCACCCGAGCGCCGCCAGCATCGCCAGCTGCAGACCGACCCCCAGCGGCGAGGTGAGGGCGTCGAGGACGAGGTCGCCGAGGTTGCGCTCGGCGACCGAGGCGACGCCGACGTAGATCGAATAAGAGACGAGGCGCCCGGCGAAGAAGGCCGCGGTCAGCGGCAGCAGCGCCACCGTCATCAGCCCGGCGGCGACGAACAGCTGGCCGGAGGGGACGGGCGAGAGGGCGAAGAGGCCGAGCCCGGCGGCGCTGCGGCGCCGGTCGGCGAGCAGGGCGGTCTGGGTGCGGTCGAGCCGCGCCAGCCGGGCCGCGGAGAGGCGGGGCCGCAGGCGACGGGCGCCGGTGGCGAGGAGGTAGCGACCGCAGGCGGCCGCCAAGGCGCCGCCGAGCACCAGCGGCACCGCGGGCAGGTCGAAGTCGAGGCTGAAGAAGACCAGCACCGCCCAGGTCGGCGGTCCGAAGGCTGGAAGCAGGTTGACGGCGAAGACGACCCCGAGCGCGATTGCCAGCTCTCCCGTCATCGCCCCAGCGTAGGCCCGCAGCGGGTATCGGGCTGCGGGAAACCCGCACCCGATCGCGTGGGTTTCCCCGGATGGAGGTCAGGGACCGCACCTTGACACTTCCGGCATGCACAGGGCAGGCGTACCCAAAGTCTTGATCGTCGGCGGCGGCGTCGGCGCCCTGGAGGCCGCGATCGCGATCCACGACCTCGCCGGGGACAAAGCCAGGATCGAGATCTGCGCCGGCCGCTCCGACTTCGTCTACCGCCCCTTCGCCGTCGGCGAGCCCTACGGCGCCTCGCGCGTGCTCCGCTATGACCTCGAACACCTGGCCGGGCTCTGCGACGCCGAGTTCCGGCGGGAGAACATCGCTTCGATCGACCCCGCACTGCGCTGCGCGACCGCGCACGACGGGGCGGAGATCCCCTACGACCACCTCGTCGTCGCCTGCGGCTCGCGCCTGCTCTGGTCGGTACCCGGCGCAACCACCTTCTGGGGCGTCCCCGACGAGGGCGAGATGCTCGCAGTGGTCAGCCGCCTGCGCGAAGGCAGGCTGCGGCGGGCGGTCTTCACCATGCCCGGCGGCCACGGCTGGGCGCTGCCCGCCTACGAGCTGGCGCTGATGGCGGCGGCGGAACTCTCCCGCCATGGGATCGCCGGCACCCGGATCACGGTCGTCACCCCCGAAGAAGGGCCGCTGAAGATCTTCGGCCGCCGCGCCTCCGAGCAGGTCGCGGACCTGCTCGCCGACCACGACATCGAGGTGATCGCCGGCACCCACCCGGTCAAGTACGAGGACGGGCTGCTCTCAATCGTCCCCGGCGAGGCGATCGAAGCCGACGCCGTGGTCAGCCTGCCGCGGATCGAGGGTCGCCACGTCGAGGGCCTCCCCTACGACGCCGAGGGCTTCATCCCGGTCGACGACCAGGCGCGGATCATCGGCCTCTCCCACGCCTACGCCGTCGGCGACGTCACCAACTTCCCGGTCAAGCAGGGCGGCATCGCCACCCAGCAGGCCGACGCCGCCGCCGAAGCGATCGCCGCCGACCTCGGCTGCGACGTCGAGGCCAACCCGCTCGACCCGGTCCTGCGCGGCGTCCTCTGGACCGGCTCCAGGCCCCGCTACCTGTTCGGCTGGCTCGGCGGCGGCCACGGCGAAACCTCGGTCGCCAGCGACCGCCCGCCCTGGCCGATCGACAACCCGAGCAAGCTGATCGGGCGCTACCTGACGCCCTTCCTCGCCGGGCTGCAGTCCGAAGCTAGCCCCGCAGCGCCTTCTTCAGCCGCAGGCTGACCGCACGGCTGCTCGGCTCCCCTCCGCGGGGGACGAAGGTGACGGTCAACTTCAGGCGCACGCTGCCGCGTTGGTTGAGGGCCCGCCGCGCCGCCGGCTTGGGCAGGATCCGCAGCGCCACCCGGCCGGGGCCCTCGGCCCGCTGCTGCTGGGGCACGGCGCCGTCGACGGCGACCAGTCCCGGCCCCGGTACCTCGACCATCAGGGTGGCCGTCCCGCGCCGGCGGTTGAGCCGGGCCTTGCCGAGGGTGAAGGAGTTGTCGACCGGGGCGACGGTGTCGGCCCCGCCTCCGGAGCCGGTCCCCGCGCCCGCTCCGGCTCCCGCGCCGCCGCCGGACCCTTCCTCTTCCCCTTCGGGATCGGGGGTCGGAGGCGGCACTTCGGGTTTCGGCACGGTGTTCGCCTGGACGACGTCGCCGGCGCCGGCGAACCGCCGCCAGACCATCGCCAGGGTCCCGTCCGCCCCCCAGGCCGCGGCCGCGTCGCCGGCGCCCCGGCCGGCGGCGGATAGGGCCGCGGTGGCGCCGAGGCCGCCGTCGGCGCCGAGGTCGCGCCGCTGCACGACCCAGTTGGTCCCGTCGTAGCGGCTCCAGAGAACGGTGGCGCCGCCCGCGGGCGCGGCCGCGACCTGCGGATCGGCGGCGTCGCGCCCGCTCGCCGAGAGGTTCGCCGCGGCGCCGAGGAGCGCCCCGTCGGCGGCGATCCGCCGCGCCTGGACGACGAAGTTGGTGCCGTCGTAGCGGTCCCACGCCACCGTCGCCAGGCCGTCGGGGTCGATCGCCAGCTGCGGCTCGGCCGCGCTGCGACCGGCGGCGGAGAGGTCGAGGACGGCGCCTTCGCCCACCCCCGCGGCCGAGAACCGCCGGCCCTGGATCACCCAGTTGGCGCCGTCGAAGCGGGTCCAGACCACCGTCGCCTCGCCCCCCGGGCCGAGCTCGACCTGGGGCTCGATCGCGTTCTGGCCCGCGGCGGAGAGGCCGGCGGTCGCCCCCAGCGCCCCGGCCGGCTCGACCCGCCGCTCCTGGACGACCATGTTGGATCCGTCGAAGCGGGTCCAGACGACCGTCGCGGTGCCGTCGGGGCCGACCGCGACGTCGGGTTCGACCGCGTCCTGGCCGGCTTCGGAAAGCCGCTGCACCGCTTCTTCGGAGGTCCCGTCGGGGGCGATCCGGCGCATCTGGACCAGCGGGTGGAAGCCGTCGAAGCGCCGCCAGACGACCGTCGCGGTCCCGTCGGGCCCGACGCCGACCTGCAGGTCGGCGGCGTCCTGGCCGGAGCCCGAGAGTGTCCGCGTGGCTTCCTCCGGCGCGCCGCCGGGGGTGAGCCGCCGCTCCTGGATGCGGAAGTTGGCGCCGTCCCAGCGGGCCCAGGCGACGACCGCCGTGCCGTCGGGTGCCACCGCCACCTGGGGGGCGAGCGCGTCCCCGCCCGGGGCGGAGAGCTGCTGGACCACGCCGCGGGCGCCGTCGGCCTCGATCCGCCGGGCGAAGACCCGGAACTCGCCCCCGCTCTTGGCGCTCCAGACCGCGGTCGCGGTCCCGTCGGCGCCGACGTCGAGGTCGGGGCCGCCCGCCATCTCCGCCGCGGTCGAAAGGTTCGCCGCCGCCGGCCCGTCGGCCGCCGCGGGCACGGGCGGCTGCACCTTGGTCAGGTTCGGCAGCGAGACCGGGCCGGGCACGAAGAGGCTGCTCTGGATCGCCTTGCGGAACTCCTGCTGGGCCGGCGCCGAGGACTCGATCGGCCAGTCGGCGCGTTTTTCCCCCTTGGGGAAGTTCCAGTTGAACCACAGGTAGGCGCCGATCTCCGGGTGGTGCGGCAGGTAGGTGGTCAGCATTTCCCGGATGTAGTCGGTCTTGTTGCCGCCGTACTCGCTGGAGGCGTTCTCGGCGATCATCACCGGCTTCGTCGGCGCCGTTTCGCGGATGATTTTCAGGGTCGGGCCGATCGTCTGCTCGGGCGTCAGCCACTTGTCGGGCTGGGCGGGGTTGCGGCCCCAGTTGTAGGAGTCGAGCGCGGTCCAGTCGACATAGGCGTCGCCCGGGTAGTAAGGCGCCGGGTTGGATTCGGGGTCGTACCAGATGCTGTTGGCGACCCAGGTCCAGGTCACGTTGCTCGCGCCCTGGCCGGCGACCAGGTCATGAAAGCGCTGCCACGCCTGTTTGAACATCGGCTGCCGGCCCCAGGCGTACCAGCCGCCGTTCATCTCCCACCAGGGGGCGAAGAAGAACGGGTGGCCCCAGGCCTTCGCTTCCTGCGCCCATTTTTTGATCGCCGCGTCTTGCGCGCCTTTGGCGACGCTTTCGATCGTCACCCCTTCGCCGAGACCCATGGTGATCAGCGGGATCGCGCCGCGCGCGTGCGTCGCTTCCACCTCGAGTTCGTCCCAGGTGGCGAATTTTTGGCCCTGGTTGAGGATCGCGACCTTCCTGCCAGCGTGGCGCTCGAACAGGTCCCAGGCTTCGACGTTGCGGGGGGCGTTGCCGGTCTGACCGTAGCTTTCGCCGCTGATCGTCGCCCCGAAGTACATCGACCCGCTGGCCGCGGGCGCCGCCGCGAGCAGGATTGCTGCGAGCGCGCACAAGCACACGACCGCCGCCTTGGCAAGACCCCCCTGGACCATTGTTCGATGCTGGCGAAGTGGGGCCGCATAGTCAAGGCCCGTACTCGCTCGCATGTGCGGGAAAACACGGATGCCCGCCGGGGCGGCTGCGGAGAGAGTTTGGTTCGAGATCCCTATCCGGAGCGGAGACATATGTCCCAGTCCCTCGAATGCCCCCACTGCCACGCTCGCGCCCAGGCCCGCCGCACCGGCTGGAGCGCTCGCGCCTGCCCGGTCTGCGGCGCCCCGATGGTCCTCGCTGCAGCGCCGGCCGAGGCGCTCGTGCGCAAGTACCTGCACGGCGACCGGCTGGCCAACCTGCCGCTGCCGCCCCGGGAGCGGCGGACCTAGGCGGGTTTTTTTTTGGGCCCTTTGCCGGGGTTGGATGGCTGAGCCGCAGCAGGCGGCTCAGCTCCGTTCGCCGGGGGCTGGGCTTGGGGCGGTGGACTGGGAGCCGCCCCCTGAGGAGGGTTTTCGGGCGGTCCTTTCGGCGGGGAGCTAGGCGGGGCAGGCTGTTCCGGGGTCGCGGGCTTCGCCGGCGATTCTTCCGGCGCCTTCCCCTTTTCCTTTTCCGCACCTTCCGACTCGCTCGGGTTGGACTTCTTTTCGGCGGCGTTTTCCTGCCCGCCGGCGCCCGGGTTCGAGGGCTGCTTCTCGGTTTCGCCGCCGGCGTGCTCCGGTGGCGTGGCGAAGGGTTTGGTTTCGCTGTGGGGGTTCGCGTGGGCCGCGCCCTGGCTGTGTTCCTGGCCGGCGGGGGCGGCATTGGCCCCAGGCGCCGAACCGCTCATCGCCCGGTTCTCCCCCTTCTTGGCGGAGCGCTCGGCGCCGCTGCCGGCGCCGCCGGAAGTGACACCGCTAGGGGAGGCATCCTGTCCGTGGGGCTCGGCGCCCGCGCCCGGCGCCGCCGGAGCCGGCTTGGCGCTCTGCTCGCCCGGCAGCCCGAGGTGGATGACGCCGGTGCGGTCGGCCGCGGTCACGCCAACCGCGGCGACCACCGCCACCGTCGCCACGCCTTTCACCGCCGCCGAGGTGGCGATCGTCTTCGCCGCCCCGCCGCCGAGGGCCGCCGCGAGGCCGCCGCCGGTGGCGGCCTGTGAGCCGCCGCCGAGCAGGCCCTGCAGCATCCCCGCCGCCGCGACCGCCGGCAGCGGCGCCAGCGCCGCGAAGTCCTGCTCGCGGCGCTTTACGTCGTCGCGGAACTCGCGGCAGGCGGCGCAGGAGCGCAGGTGGGCGCGGACGTCGCGCCGGCGGGTCACGCGGCCGTCGCCGTCGGAGAGCGCCCGGGTCACCGAGTCGCAGGTCATCTCACGCCCCTCCTCCATCTGGCGCAGGCTCTGCCGCGCCTCGTAGAGGGTCTGCCGGCAGACGGCGGGCGTGGTCTCCAGGGCGGCGCCGATCTCGTCGAAGTCGAGCCCCGACATCTCGCGCATCACCAGCACCTCGCGCTGCCGCTCGGGCAGCTCCCGCAGGTCGGCGAGCAGCCGCCGCAGCCGTTCCCGCGTCGCCGCGTCCTCCGAGAGCCCGTAGCCCGGCGCCACCTGCTCGACGTCGAGCTGGGTCGTCTCGCGGCGCCGGCGCAGCAGGTCGATCGCCTCGTTGTGGGCGATCCGGTAGAGCCACGGCTTCAGCTCGATCTGGCGCTCCTCGCCAGGCAGCGCCCGCATCACCTTGATCATCGTGTTCTGCAGCGCGTCCTGGGCGTCCTGCGGATTGCCGACGATCGTCAGGCAGTAGCGATAGAGGCTCTGGTGGTAGCGGCGGAAGATCGCCGCGAAGGCGCCCTCGTCCCCGCCGACCGCGCGGCGCGTCAGGCGCTCGTCGGAAACCAGGCGGCCGAATCCCGGTGGGGCTACTGCTTCGCTCATAGGTCGATCTTCCCATCGCGGGCCGTCCGATCAAGGTTCGTAGCGCTCTGACGGTCCATAAACGCGGCGTCCCTCCCGCTTGTCAGCGCCTTTCCCCGGATTGCCCTGATTGCCCTGACAGAGAGATTCCCACCCCGTTCGTTAAGGAAACCAGTCCAATCGCGGGAGAGCCGCGGGAGAACACGGAGGAATCAGATGGTCGGTGCGCTTATCGGGCTTCTCATCCTTGTCGCGATCGTGCTGGTTCTGCTCGACGTCGCGGTCGCCGGCGGCATCCTCGGCCTGGTCGCACTGATCCTCCTCATCCTCCTACTCCTCGGCCGCATCTGAAAACCGCGACCGGACAAATCCGCCTTGCTTATCGCCGGGCGAGCTGGGTAACGGTGGGGCCATGAGCGAGCTCGTCCTCGGCCCCCTGCTGCGCTACGTCTCCGGTACCGAGGCGACGGTCTGGGTGGAGACCAGCGAGGCCTGCGAGGTCGAGATCCTCGGCCATCGCGAGCACACCTTCCGCGTCGAGGGGCACCACTATGCGCTGGTCTGCATCGACGGGCTCGAGCCGGCGCAGCGCTACGAGTACGAGGTCCGGCTCGACGGCGAGGTGCGCTGGCCCGAGCCGGGCTCGGAGCTGCCGCCGAGCGCGATCCGCACGGTCGACCCCGAGAAAGACCTCGACATCTGCTTCGGCTCCTGCCGCGTCGCCGTGCCCCACGAGGCGCCTTTCACCGAACCGAAAGACGAGACCGAAGTCGGGCACGAGGTCGACGCCCTCTGGGTCTTGGCGAAACAGATGTGCGACGGCGACCGCGACGACTGGCCCGAGCAGCTCTTCCTGCTCGGTGACCAGGTCTACGTCGACGAGGGCTCGCCGAAGACGCGCAAAAAGATCAAGGAAAGGCGCGGCACCGACACGCCCCCCTTCGACGAGGTGACCGACTTCGAGGAGTACACCTGGCTCTACCGCGAGAGCTGGGAGGAGCCGATGATCCGCTGGCTCTTCTCCTGCGTCTCGGTCTCGATGCTCTGGGACGACCACGACATGAGCGACGACTGGAACATCTCCCGCGACTGGCTGCTGGAGATGCAGCAAAAGTCCTGGTGGCACCGGCGCGTCGTCGGCTGCTTCGGCAGCTACTGGATCTACCAGCACATCGGCAACCTCTCTCCGCGCGAGCTGGCCGAAAACGAGCTCTACCAGCGGGTCCGCGGCAACCAGAAGGGCGAGGAGGAGCAGTTCCCCTGGGCGCACCGGATCCAGGCGATGGGCGACGGCACCCGCTGGACCTACTACCGGGACTTCGGCCGCACCCGGGCGATCTTCGTCGACGCCCGCGCGGCGCGGGTCCTGGAGGAGGACCGCCGGGCGATCGTCGACGACGAAGAGTGGGAATGGATCGTCGAGCACTGCAAGGGCGACTTCGACCACCTGCTGGTCTGCACCACGATCCCCTGGCTCCTCTCCCCCGGCTTCGAGCGGCTCGAGGCCTGGAACGAGCAGCTCTGCAACGGCGCCTGGGGCCAGCCGGCGGCTTGGCTCAGCGAGAAGCTGCGCCGCGAAGTCGACTTCGACCACTGGCCCGCCTTCGGCGAGTCCTTCGCCAAACTGCGCGACCTCCTGAACGAGGTTGCGACCGGTAAGCACGGAAAGGCGCCCGCCTCGATCGTCGTCCTCTCCGGCGACGTCCACCACGCCTACCTCAGCGAGGTCGCCTTCCCGAAGTCGGCGGGGCCCGCCGCCGAGCGCTCCCCCGTCTACCAAGCGGTCTGCTCCCCCTACCGCAACCCGCTCGACGAAAAAGAGCGGCGGGTGGTGCGCAACGGGTTCGGCAAATCGTTCACCGTCTTCGCCCGCCTGCTGGCAAAGCTGTCCGGCGCCCCGGACCCGGGGATCCGCTGGCGGACGGTGGAGGGGCCGTGCTTCGACAACCAGGTGGCGACCCTCGAAATCGACGGCCGCCGTGCCCTGATGCGCCTCGACAAGACCGTGCCCGGCGAAGACGGCTCCGAGGCGCTCGAAGAGAGCTTCTCCCGCCGCCTCGCCTGAGCAACCCCGACCGCTGAGCTGCCTGACGCTGTGGCGCCCAGGTTGTGATCGTTAATTCGATTTGTTATTCGCGTTACTTCTGGTAACTTAGTTGCGTGCCAGATATTCCAGTTAGCGAACAAACGTACCAACGGCTGCTGCGCCAGGTGATCTCGTTCGAGGACCGCCCGGAGGACGTGATCCTCCGTCTCCTCGACCGAGCCGAATCCGACCTCGGTTCTGATGACAGCCGGGCCCCCAGACGCGAAAGCCCCTCCCGCGCTGCGCCGGGTTCCGTGGCGCCGATCCAGGCCTACTGGATACCGGTCCTCCAAGTGCTCGAGGAGTCGGGCGGCGCCGCCCATTCCAATGACGTGATCGACGCGTTGGAGTCGCGGATGGTCGGGGTTTTCACCGATCGTGATTACCAGCCCCTGCGCTCGGGGGAAGTCCGCTGGCGGAATCGCGTCAGGTTCGCCAGACTGCGGATGAAGGAGAAAGGCCTGATCAGCGACTCCTCCCGCCGCGGGGTCTGGGCGATTACCTCGCGCGGCCGCGCCTACCTGCGGAAAGCAGAAAACGAAGCGGGCTAGCCGTGCTCCGCACTTCGGAAATCTCCTCCTTGACGGCAATCGCCCTAGAGCACGAGCGCGAAAACCTGCGGGACCGCCGGCTGGGGCGCTTCTGCAACGGCGCCGACTCGATCGCCACGACGGTGGGCAAGCTCGTCTGGTCCCTGGTCTCTGCTGCCGGCCTCGCCCATTTCCTCGGCCTCTTCTGAGTAGGGATTGCAGCTTCCGGATGCCGGGTAGTGGCAGCGCGTCCTAAGTAGGAGGAGGCGCGGGGTATGAGCATCGGGCGGGTCAAATGGACGATTCGGACGGTCGCGTTCGCTCTGCTCGCCGCAGCCCTCGTTGCGCCTGCAGCGCAAGCCGACTTCCCGGCCCTCTACGGCGGCGACGTCGCCTGCGCGGCCCAGCCCGGCAACGGCGACGTCCGCCTCTGCGGCGGCGAGACCACGACCTGGGACGGCAAAACCCAGATCGACCTCAACGTCGTCCTGCCGCCCGCGCCGAGCGCCGGCGACGACGGGCCGTATCCGCTGATCGGAGTCTTTCACGGCTGGGGCGGCCACAAGATCGGCCTCGAAGACCCCCGGGTCCAGGACTGGGCCGAGGCCGGCTACGCCGTTTTCAGCATCAGCGACCGGGGCTGGGGCGAATCGTGTGGCGCCACGGATCCCGACCGGCTGCTCGAACCCACGGCCTGCGCCGCCGGCTACAACCACCTGATGGACACTCGCTACGAGGTCCGCGACGCCCAGTACCTGATCTCGATCCTCGCCGACGAAGAAGTCGCCGAGCCGAAGAAGATCGGCGCCACCGGCGTCTCCTACGGCGGCGGCATGTCGATGGCGCTGGCGGCGCTGCGCAACCGCACGATGCTCGCCGACGGCTCGCTCGTCCCCTGGAAAAGCCCGGCCGGCACGGCGATGGAACTCGCCGCCGCGGTTCCCCAGTGGCCCTGGAGCGACCTCGCCTACTCGCTGATGCCCAACGGCAGCACCCTCGACTACGCCCCCGACTCGCCCTACCGCGGCCCCGGCGGCGGCGCCCCGATCGGGGTCGAGAAGGCCTCCTACGTGAGCGGCCTCTACGGCCTCGGCGCGGCGAGCAGCAACTACGCCCCGCCCGGCACCGACCCGGATGCCGATCTGACCGGCTGGTACACGCTGATCAACGCCGGCGAGCCCTATGACTCCAACCCGCTGGCGAACTTGATCGTCGAGGAGATCGACGCCCACCACTCCTCCTATTACATCGACCACTCGCAGCCGCCGGCGCCGCTGCTGATCCAGAGCGGCTGGAACGACGACCTGTTCCCGGTCGACGAGGGCGTCCGCTTCTACAACCGCACCCGCTCCCAGTACCCCGGCGACCCGATCTCCCTCTTCCTGATGGACGACGGCCACGCCCGCAGCCAGAACAAGCCGGCCGACGAGGCGCTCTTCCTGGCGCGCCTGAACGCCTGGTTCGACCACTACCTGAAGGGTGTCGGGGCGGCTCCGGCCTCCAGCGCCGAGGCGCTGACCACCACCTGCGGCGGCCCCTCCGAAGGCCCGTTTGCCTCCGGCGACTGGCAGAGCCTCTCGCCCGGCGAGATCCGCTTCGGCGACGACGCCGCCCAGACCGTGCTGCCCGGCGCCGGCGACCCCTCGATCGGCACCGCCTTCGACCCGATCGCCGGCAGCGGCGCCTGCGCCACCGTCTCGGGCGCCGACCAGGCCGGAACCGCCAACTACCGGCTCGCGGTCCCCGCACCCGGCTTCACCCTGCTCGGCTCGCCGACGGTGATCGCCGACCTCGGCGTCACCGGCACCGACTCCGAGCTCGCCGCCCGCCTGCTCGACGTCGGCCCCGACGGCAAAGAGCGCCTCGTCGCCCGCGGCCTGCTGCGGCCCGGCGGCGGCGGCACCGACGTCGTCTTCCAGCTCCACCCCCAGGGCTACCGCTTCGCCGGCGGCGACACCGTGAAGCTGGAGCTACTTCCGGCCGATCCTCCCTACTCGCGGCCGTCCAACGCCCAGGCCCCGATCGCCGTCTCCAAACTCGAACTGCGGCTGCCGGTCCGCGAGCAGCCCGGCGAACTCGGCGGCCTCGTACAGGTCCCGGCCGCACCCGGCCGCGCCGCACAGCCGCAACCCGGCAGCGGCACCGCGACCGGCGTCGCCGGCCTGGCGGGCAAGCTGCGGGCGGGGATCCGCGCGCTCAGGGTGCCGCTGCGCTGCGGCGGCGGCCCGTGCTCCGGCCGTCTCGCGATCTTCTCTCGCAAGCGCGCGCTGGCGCGCGACACCTACTCGCTCCGCGACGGCGCCCGCGAAGGGGTGCCGGTCCTGATGACCAAGGCCGGCCGCAAGCTGGTCCGCTCCCAGCGCCGCGGCGGCTCCCACTCGCTGCGCGTCACCCTGCAGCTCGTCGACGCCGGCCGGCCGGGGCCGGTCGGTCTAACCCGCCGCCTACGCCTCCGTTAGGTCTCCGCCGCCAGTGAGCTCGCCGGCAGCTTCGCTTCCTGGCGCCGCTCCCACCAGGCCCAGCCCAGCATCACGGCGCCGGCGTAGAGCCAGCCGAGGAGGACGTCAAAGAAGTAGTGCTCGCCGGTCGCCATCAGGGTCAGCCCCATCGCCAGCGGATAGAGCAGCAGCAGCGGCCGCAGCCAGCGCCGCCGAATCCGGCTCCAGAGAAAGAGCGCGACCAGGGTGACGAAGGCGCAGTGCAGCGAGGGGACGGCGGCGACCTCGTTGCTGCTCGCCTGTCCCTTGGAGAAGAGCGAGGCGGTGCCGATGCTGATCACCTCGAAGCCCCGCGCGGTGCTGCGGTGGACTTCGTCGATCAGCCCCATCTGGCCGGCCATCCAGGGCGGCGCCGCCGGAAAGAGGATGTAGGTCGTCAGCCCGGCGAGCGCCAGCGTCACCAGCCGCCGGGTGAAACGGTGGAAGGCAAGCCGGTCGCGCGCCCAGAGCCAGCCGGCGAGGGCGAAGGGGACGATGAAGTAGGAGACGTAGACGAGGGTGAAGGCGACGTCCCACCAGCTGACGGCATAGGGGTTGTAGAGGTGCCGCTGCAGCCACTCGGTCGGCGTTTCGCCGAAGAAGACGAAGCTGTCGAAGTCGACCATCGCGTGGTAGTGGATCGGGATCCCCCACGAGTCGGCGGCGCCCCGGGTCAGGTCGTAGGCCCAAAGGACGGCGACGATCGGCAGCCAGTCGACCACCAGCTGGAGGATTTCCCGCGGCGGCCGCCCGATCGAGGCGCAGGCGAGGGCGCCGCAGGTCCAGAGGATCACCAGCTCGCGCTGGGTGGGGATCCCGTTGTTGGCGGTCCAGAGGATCAGGCCGAGGAAGTACAGGCCCAGCGCGTACGGCCGCACCACGGCCCACGACGCGAAGCGGAAATCGTTGGCCGCCTCCGCTCTGGTCTCAGAAAATTCACCCGTCGCCATAGCCGTACATGCTATGGCCAGCGGGGCGGGACTCAGCAGGCGGCGGCGACCCTCGCGCGGGCGCGGCGCAACGCGGCCTCGCGATCGCCCATGACCGCGACCAGGCGGCGCTGCGCCCTCGGGCTCTCCGCCGACTCGAGCCGCACCCGCACGCGGCGCAGGCGAGCGGCCGCGGCCGCTCGTGCGGCCTTCGCCTTCAGGCAGCCCGGCGGGGGACCGTCCGGGGCGGCCTGGGCAGGCGGCTGCGAAGCACTCCCGCCGTCACCCGCCTGCGGCTGCGGCTTACCTCCCGGCCCCGGTTCCTCTTCATGGGCTGGTTCTTCATCGCCGGAGCCGGCGACGATCTCGATCGTGTGCTCCGCGACTCCGAGGTAGCCGAGCTCCTCCGCCCCGGCGGCCCTCACCAGGTAGGTACCGGGCTCGTCGTAGACATGGGTCGCTTCGGTGCCGGCGACCTTTTCCCCATCGCCGAAATCGATGCTCGGCGAGTAGAGGCCCTCGGTCGGGGTCGAGACTTCGATTTCTTCGCCGACCGTTCCTTCCTCCGGCGCTTCGACTTCGACTTCGGGCAGACCGTCGGGGTCGTAGCCGGCGGCCTGGACGACGTAGGTATGGCAGGGCCCTTCGAAGCTTTCTTCCCCGGGGCAGGGAACCGGGTCGGTGCTGATCCAGATCGCGGTTGCGTCGCCGTCCGCGGTGGTGGCGCTGCCCGGGGCGTCGAGGACGAGGGTGGGGTCCATCCCGTCCCTGCCTTCTTCGGAGAGCTGGACCGGTTCCGCCCATTCTTCGCCCTTCGGGCGGTATGCCCCGTGAATCGACCAGGTGACCCCGTCCCAGCGGATCCAAAGGATCGCCGCGTTGCCGCTCTGGTCGAAGACGACGTCGTTGACGTAGCCGTTGGCCCCTTCTTCGGAGAGCGGGACCGGTTCTTCCCATTCGCCGCCGGCCGGCTTATAGGAGGTGTGGACGACTTCGTATTCGCCGATGTTGCCGAAGCTGGCAGACCAGGCGACGATCGCGTTGCCTTCGGGATCGACCGCCGCTCGCACCGACTGCACGCGTTCACCTTCGTTCGAGACGTTCACCGGTTCGCTCCAGGAGCCTCCGGGGAGCCGGTAGGAGGCACGGACGAACTCGACCCCTTCATCTTCGCCGTGCCAAACGACCAGCGAGTCGCCCTGAGCGTCGACTGCGACCTGGGGATTTCCCCCGCTTTCTCCCGGCTGGGAGACGGGCGTCGCTGCTTCCCATTCGCCCTGTTCGGGTCGGTAGGCGCTTTCGACCACGCTGCCGTGGAGCCAGACCGCGGTGGCGTCGCCGCGCGCGTCCATCGCGGTCTGCGGCGTGAAGCTTCCGGCCGGCGAGAGCGGGACCGGTTCGCCCCAGCCGAGGGCGAAGGTCCTAAACGAGCTCATGATCCTTTCGCCCTGGGTCCAGACCACGGTCGTGTTGCCTTCCCAGTCGACCGCGAGCCAGGGTTCTGGGTGGAACCCCTGTTCGAATTCGGTGATTTCGACGGGTTCGGCCCATTCGTGGCCGGGCAGGCGGCTGACCGATTCGATCGCGAAATGGTTGGTGCTGGCCCAGCGCTGCCAGGTGGCGGTGAGCACCCCGTTGCGGTCGACCACGACGTGCGCGCCCCACGAAGCCGGGGGCGAGAGCACCTCGGGTTCGCCCCACGGCGCGCCCGCCGGCCGGTAGGCGGTTTCGACCACGGTGGCCGTGCCGTCCCAGCGGTCCCAGACCGCCGTCGCGTTGCCTTCGGAGTCGAGCGCCACATGCGGCTGACCGGCGTGCTCGGCCGTTTCGGAGATCTCCACCGGCGGCAGCCATTCGGCCTGGGCGAGCGGCGCGAGCAGCAACGCCGCGCACCCCACGAGCGCGCAGAGTGCAGCCAGTCCTCCGATCCGCAGCCTCATCGCTCCCTGACTATATGGGTGGATGCCGACCCGGGAGGTTGCGTAGCCTGCACGCAGCGAAAACCCGTTCACGGAGTGCGGCGCCAGCTAGACCAGCCCCCGCTCAGCGCGGCGGCGGGATCGGGGTGTTCTGGATCGCCCCGTAGACGTTCTGCATGAACCCGCGCTCCAGTTCCCGGCCGAAAGCGCTGGCGGCGGGCCACGAATCGAGCGGCCAGTCGGCGCCGCTGTCGAGCTTGTCGAACCAGACCAGGGCCCGCACCTTGCCGAAGCGGTGGCGCAGGGCGGCGAACATGCCGTGGATCCAGTAAGCCTTCGCCTCCGGGGTCCCGGTCGTCGCCACCTCGCCGATCATCATCGGCTTGTCCGGCGCGATCCGCTCGACGATGCGCTTGTAGGTGGGACCGAGGAGCTCGCCGAAGCTGCGCCAGGCGGTGGGCTGAGGAGATTCCGGGCCCCAGTTGTAGGTGTCGAGGCAGGTCCAGTCGACGTAGTGCCGGCCGGGGTAGAAGGGCCGCAGCCGCAGGGACCTGGTGCCCCGGGCGTACGGGCACCAGACCCAGGTGGCGTTGGTTGCCCCGGCGGCGCGGAAGCTGTCGTGGACGCGCCGCCAGGCGGACCTGAATTCGGCGGCGGTGTTGCCGTTGACGCCGGCGCCCCAGGGGAACCAGTCGCCGTTCATCTCCCAGTTGAAGCGGAGGAAGAAGGGGTGGCCCCAGGCGGCGGCGGCGCGGGCGAATTCCTCGACGTAGGCGTCGTAGCGGCCGGAGTTCAGGTCGGAGAGCTGGAAGTCCCCCGGATCGCCGCCGGAGGCGCCCGAGTTCCAGCCGAAGACCGGGATCGCCCCGTGTTCGCGGATCTTCGTCATCTCGTCCGCAGGGAAGGGGTTGTAGCCGCAGCGGCCGTCCTCGCATTCGGCAAATGGAGCGGAGAACTGGAGTAGGGAGAGGCCGTGTCCGACGCTGCCTTCCAGTCTCTGCGCCGCCGTCATGTCCCAGGGGGCTTCCTTCCCGGTCAGCTGCGAGCCGATCCAGGCGCCCCAGTAGAGCGGGCGCTCGTGCGCCGCGGCGACGCCGGGCGAAGCCGCCAGGACCAGGATTCCGAGTATGTGGATCGCCGCACGCCTCACCTCTCGCGACGGCCTACTCTGCCAGCCGGCGGGCTAGCTAGCGCTATTCGAGCTGAAAACTGGCCAAATCCTGACCATAGATCGGGCTGACTACGAGTTCGTCCAGGTCGACGTTGTCGGCGACGAAGGTGCCGAGCGTCAGAGTCCCGAACGGCGCCCACGGCGCCTGCTTCATCACTTCGCGGTCGAGCGCGGCGTATTCGGCTTCCTGGCGAGGACCCAGCTGCTGACGCTCGAGCGCTGCGATCTTCGCGTCGATCCGCGGCTCGCCGAAGCGGGCCCAGTTGGTGTTGCCGACGGAGGCGATGCTTTCGCTTGAGAGCTGCGGCTGGAAGTAGTCGCTCGGGTGCGGGTAGTCGAGGAACCAGTTCGCCCAGCCGGTGTCGAGGTCCGGCGTGCTGGCGTTGCCGATCACGGTGAAGTAGTTGGCGGCGTCGACCGTTTTCAGCTTCGCGTCGAGGCCGATCTCTTTCAGCACCTGCTGGTAGTACTCGCCCGCTTCGTCGTTGGGCGTCAGGTTGTTGGTCCAGACGGTGACCTCGCGATCCTGCGGGTCGGCCCGGCGGACGAGGGCCTTCGCCCGCTCGAGGTCGTGCGGGTAGAGCTCGAACTTCCGATACCCGGGCATCTGGGAGGGCAGCACCTGCTGCGTCCGCTTCAACGTGCCGGCGTAGATCCGTTCCAGCGCGGCCGGGTCGACCGCGTAGTTGACCGCGCGCCGCACCCGGACGTCGTCGAACGGCGGCTGCTGCGTGTTCATCCAGAAGTAGTAGGTGCTGATCGTCGGCTCCTCCCGGAACTGGGTGCCCTCGTAGCGCCGCTTGACCTCCGGGTAGCGATCGACCGGCGGCGGGTTCTTCATCCAGTCGACCTTGCCGCGTTCGACTTCCTCCAACTGGGTGATCGGGTTGGTCCGCACTTCGAAGCTGATCCGGTCGAGGTGCCCGTCGGGAAGCTGCGGCATCGCCGGACCGTCGTCCGAGGCCCAGTAGGGATTGCGCCGGTACTCCCAGCCGTGCCCTGGGTCGACTGCGGTGATCATGTACTGGCCGGTCGCCGGCGGCGGGCTGACGGTCTGGTCTTCGACCGGCGTGTCCGGCGGCAGCGGCGCCGAGAAGGGCAGGGCGAGCACGTAGCTGAAGGTGCCGCTCGGCGCGGTCAGGTGGATGACGATCCCGCCGCTGTCATCGTCGGCCTCGATGCCGGAGATCCCGCCGCGCTTCGTCTTCGCGAAGCGTTCCGCCCCGACGATGCCGGTGTAGAAGGTCGAGCCCGCCGAGTTGAGGCGGAAGAGGCGTTCGATCGCGAAGCGGAAATCGGAGGCGCGGACCGGCCGGCCGTCGGAGTACTTCAGTCCCGGTCGCAGTCGCAGCGTGTAGCGGCGACCGCCGCGGTCGATCTTCGGCAGCGCCCGCGCCAGGCCCGGGATCAGCTCGGTGCCCGCCCTGCCGCTCGCCGGCGCGTAGGTGAGCAGCGGGATGTAGGTGTCGTGCAGCGCGGTTGCGGCTTCGAGGCTGAAGGCGAGCCCGGGGTCGAGGGCGTCGGGGAAGGACAGGTAGGTCCCGGTCAGGGTTTCGTCCTGCTCGGATCCGCCACTCGACCCGCAGCCGGCGACGGCAGCACAGAGCAGCAGGGCCATCCCCAGGCGGCCGGCCGATGACCGCAGTTTCGTCAAGACGTCGTTCACTCCCCGTTGAGCGTCGTCCAGAACATAAACGGCCGCACCCCTCACCGCCACCTAGGAGCGCAAACGGCCGTGTTCGGACTGGTAGTGGTGCAGCGTGTCGTCAGTGCTCTCGCCGGGCATGCGCAGCCGCTTCCGCAGGGTCTCGGCGAAGTCGTCGATCGCCATCCTCAGAATCTCTGCCCGCACCCGCAGCGAGTGGGGCCGGTCGTCCTCCGCCGCCTCGTCCGCCAGGGAGCTGAGGAAGGGCAGCAGCCCGGCCAGCGCCCGCTCCTCGTCCTCGGTGCGGAAGTAGTGGGTGATTGGGAAGTGGATCACGTCGCGGCGGGCGCGGATCAGCTGCTCGGCGTAGGCGGCGAGGAGGGATTCCAGCAGCGCCGGGTCGGCGTCGGCCAGCTTCTCCCCCAGCCGCTCCTCGGTCTCCTTCGCCAGGTGGACCTCGTGCGCGAGCGAGTCCCGGCGGGCGATCGAGCCGTAGATCGAGATCAGCCAGGAGATGCTGGCGGTCAGCAGGCCCAGCCCGAACATCGTCTCCACCGGCCCCAGCACCCGCAGCAGCGGCGTCGCCGGCGAGATGTCGCCGTAGCCGAGGCTGGTGAGGTTGACGAGCGAGACGTAGAGGGCATCGAAGAAGCCGGCGTGCTCGGCTGGGTTCAGGGCCGGGTCGAAGTTGAAACCGTCCGGGAGCTGGGGCAGGAATACCAGCGCCCAGCCCACCGCCAGCAGCGCCGCCCAGGTCCCGACCACGGCGACGTAGCTGAGCGGGCCGGCCAGCAGTCCGATCGTCTCGCCGCGCGGCAGCTTTCGCGCTACCCAGGCCATGGCGCGGACCACTCTGCGGGCCACCATCCCGCGGCCGAGCGGGTGGAAGAGGACGTCGAAGATGTCCCGCAGGGCGACGACAATCAGGGCGGCGCCGAGCACGGTCCAGACGATGTCCACCCCCGGGAAGCTAATCGACGGCCGCCCGGACGACTTCTGCCAGCTCCCGGCCCAGCCGGGACCAGGAGAAGCGCTCGACCGCCCGCTCCCGCGCCCGTTCGCCGCGGCGGCGGCGCTCGCCCTCGTCGGCCACCGCTGCGACGACGGCGCCCGCCAGGGCCTCGACGTCGTCGGGCCCGACCAGCCAGCCGGTTTCCGGGTCCTCGACGATCGTCGCCGGGCCGCCGCGGTTGACGGCGATGACCGGCAGGCCGCAAGCCATCGCCTCGACCAGGACCTGCCCGAACGCCTCCCAAACCGAGGCGTGGACGAGGAGGTCGCCCGCCCTCAGAGAGGGCGGCAGCTCGTCGTGCCGGTGCCAGCCAGCGAGGAAGACGCCCCGGGCGCCGGTGCGCTCGATCGCCTCGCAGGGGTGCTCGCCCTCCCACTCGTCGAGATGACCGCCGATCAGGACCAGCGCCGCCCGCTCGTCCAGCTCCTCCTGAGCCCGGGCGAAGGCTTCGATCAGCAGCGGCAACCGCTTGACCTCGGTGAAGCGGCCGACGGCGAGCAGGATCACCCCGTCGAGCGCCTCCAGGTCGCGCTCTTCATAAGAGACGCTCCCCGGCGGCTCTCCCGGTCGCCATCCTCGCGGCTCCTCGACGAGGTGCCGGCGCCAGTGCGCGCGGCGATCGACGGGACCGGGATGGAAGCCCGGGTCGAATCCGTTGGGGATGCACGAGAAGCGCTCGCGGTCGAGGTTCAGCAGCTCGGACGCCCGCTCGAGGCCGCTGCGGTCGTTGACGACGATCCGGCGGCAGGCGGCGGCCCAGGCGCAGATCCTCTCCCGCCACTGCTCGGCGTGAGTCCAGCTCGCCGGCGCCCCGGCGGCGATCCGTTCCAGCATCAGCAGCTCGGTGCCGTGGACGTGCCCGACGACAGGCACCTGCGGCAGCACCCGAGCCGCCGCCTCGTTCAGCGGCGTCAGGTGGTGCAGGTAGAGGACGTCGACCGTGGGCTCCGCCGCGGCGGCGATCGCCTCCGACCAGGCCTCCACCTGCAGCTCGAAGGCCGCGTCGTCGAGGCTGGCGAGGACCCGGTCGGGCGCGCCGGGCCGGTCCTCGTAGGAGCCGTGGATCGGGCCGGTTCCGGCGGGGCCGCGGTACCGCAACGGATCCGGCGAGGCGATCGCCGGGGCGAAGTCGAGCGCGCGCAGGTCGAGGCCCGCGTAAAACTCCCCAGCCGAGGCCTCGCCGCCGAGATCGGACCGCGACCCCGACAACACCGTGACGTCGAGCTCGTTCCGCCCCAGCTCGCGGGCGAGCGAGCGGCAGGAGTGGGCCGAGCCGCCGCGGGGATAGAAGTACATCCCCATCAGCACCCTCTTGTTTGCAGCGGCCACGACCGCCGAGGCTAGCGGTCGGGTCTCTTCGTCAGGAAGGGCGGCGCGGCGCGAAGTGGAGGGCGGTGGCGACCTCGCGGCCGCCCTGCAGCTCCAGGCCGTGCTCCTCACGCGGGGTGTTGACGAGAGCTCCGCCGACTACCAGCGAGGCCGAGCCGCCGCCGTCGAGGTTGATCGCCGTCGCCGCCCCGAGCGCCGCCATCGCGCCGGCCAGCTCCGCCATCGTCAGCCCGGCGTCGGTGTCGGCGCGCCCGTCGCAGACCACCGCGATCATCTCCTCCCCAGCAAGGCCGAGCGCGGCGCGCGGGTAGCGGCCGACGGTGATGTCGGAGTCGAACTGGCGCGAGCCGGCCGAGAAGCCCTCGGCGTCGACCCCCTCGCGAATCAGCGGCTCGCCGCCGGCGACCAGCATCGGGCCGGCCTGCAGGAGATCGCCGTGGGGGACAACCCCCAGCTCGTCCCGCGCCGCCAGTCGCACCTCGCCGCCGGCGACGTGGACGCAGGCCCGCCGCCGATGCCACGGCGCGTCGAAGGGCTCGGTCGGCAGCGCCCGGCTGTCGATCCAGAGGTCGCCGAGCGCCGGGCCGCCGGGCCGCATGTAGAAGCCGCCGACGATCGCGTGCTCGGCGCCGCTGCGACGGCACCAGGCC
Organism: Solirubrobacterales bacterium; assembly: GCA_035703365.1. Classification (GTDB taxonomy): domain Bacteria; phylum Actinomycetota; class Thermoleophilia; order Solirubrobacterales; family 70-9; genus VAYN01. Next base: position 72,794 of record DASSYI010000022.1, on the reverse strand, counting down.
CTCACCGTCGAGCAGGGCTGCAGCGCGGCCACCCGCAGCCCGAACTCGGCCCGGGAAAAGCGGGCGACGTGGGCGGTGGTCAGGGCACCGTCGGCGAGGCGGAGCCGCCGCCGCTCGAGCGTCGGGCGCGGGAGCGCGGGTCCCGCGGTTGGAGCCGTTGGAGAGGAGATCAGCATCGGATGACCTAACCCAGTCGGGTTTCAATGGAACAGGATCCGATGGACGAACTAGTTAAATCGCCGATACCGAGGTCGAGATCCTCCGCCTCGACGGGACCGCGGCGCAGATCGCGGCGCCCTGGTCGACCCCGGCGCGGATCTCGAGCGACCCGCCGACGACGGCCACCCACTCGCGCATCCCCCGCAGGCCGCCGCCCTCCCCCTCGCTCGCCGGGTCGAAGCCGTTGCCGTCGTCGCTGACCGTGACCACGATCTCGCCGCGATCGGCGTCCTCGACCACCTCGACGACGGCGCGGGACGCTTCGGCGTGCTTGACGGCGTTGTCGAGCGCCGCCTGGACGATCCGGTAGACGGCGGACTCGCACTCCTCGTCGAAGCGCACCGCCGCGCCTCCCTTGGCGAGGCCCAGCTCGATCCGGGTCACCACTTCCAGCTTCGGCTTTTCGACCCGGTCGGCGAGCAGTTCGAGCGCGGCGGCGATCCCCTCGCGTTCGAGCGCGGCCGGCCGCAGGTCGACGATCAGCGAGCGCAACCTCTCGGCCTCGCGCTCGAGGTCGGCGATCGCGCGCTGCAGCAGATCTTGGACCGCAAACGGGTCTGCCCCTTCCATCGCCGCCAGGGACATGCGCAGCTCCGCCAGCCCCTGCAGCGTCCCGTCGTGCAGCTGCCGGGCCCACCGCGCCCGCTCGGCCTCGGCTGCCGCGAGACGCCGGCGCAGGCTTGGGGAGGACTTTCCGCAATCGGTGCGAGACACGTTTTCCTATTCGACGGGGAGAAGCCAGGGAGGGCCGTTCGCAGCCCCGCAGGTACTGATCCCAGAGACCGGCTACGGCGCAAACCTCCCGGAAACGCCGCTACCGGGGCGGAAGGATACTGAGGAATACCTATTTAGGTGATGCATGTCCTCCTAACGAAACTAATCGCAAACGGGGTGCGGCGGGCCGCTACGCTGCTCCGCGTCCATGGTGCCTCTCTCCATCCTCGACCTCGCCGCCGTCGGGCGCGAGGAGACGATCGCCGAGAGCTTTGCCGGCAGCGTCGAGCTGGCGCGAGCCGCCGAGCGGGGCGGCTACCGGCGGGTCTGGTACGCCGAGCACCACAACATCTCCTCGATCGCCTCCTCGGCGACCGCGGTCCTGATCGCCCACGTCGCCGCCCAGACCGAGACGATCCGGCTCGGGGCCGGCGGGGTGATGCTGCCCAACCACTCGCCGCTGGTGATCGCCGAGCAGTTCGGGACCCTGGAGACGCTGCACCCCGGGAGGATCGACCTCGGGCTGGGGCGGGCGCCGGGGACCGACCAGCGGACTTGGATGGCGCTGCGGCGCGACCCCGCCGCCAGCGACCGCTTCCCCCAGGACGTCGTCGAGCTGCAGCGGTTCCTCGCCGACGAGGAGCCACTGCCGGGCATGCGGGCGATCCCCGGGCAGGGCACCAAGGTGCCGCTCTACATCCTCGGCTCCTCGCTCTTCGGGGCCGAGCTGGCTGCCCAGCTGGGGCTCCCCTACGCCTTCGCCTCCCACTTCGCGCCGCGCCACCTGCACGAGGCGATCGCCGTCTACCGCGAGGGCTTCAAGCCATCCCGGCAGCTCTCCAAGCCCCACGTGATCGCCGGTGTCGGCGTCATCGCCGCCGACAGCGAGGAGAGCGCGTCCGCCCAGTTCGAGGCGGCCCGGCGGATCCGCGCCCGCGCCCTCTTCGGCCGCGGCCGCAAGCTCAGCGAGGAGGACGTCGACGCGATCCTGCAATCGCCGCAGGGGGCGGCCGTCGACGAAATGCTCGCCTACACCGCCAGCGGCACGGCCGAGCAGGTGGCCGCCTACCTGGAGGGCTTCGCCGCCGAAACGGGCGCCGATGAGCTGATTACCGTCCACTATTCGGACTCGGTCCCCAATCGCTTACGCTCCGTGGAACTGACGGCGCCGTCTCGTTAACCAACCAGTCAACGATGCCCCATAGCTCTCGCTCCAGCGTGCCGATTTTGATGTACCACAGCGTCTCCGACGACCCCGGAGGCAGGAACGGCAAGCCGTTGACGGTGACCCCCGGGACCTTCGCCGAACACATGGAATACCTCGACGGCGAAGGCTTCAGCGGCCACTCGGTGCGGGAACTGGTCTCCGCTCTGGACGGGCACGCCGAGCTCGGCCCGAAGCCGGTCGTCCTCACCTTCGACGACGCCTACCGGGATTTCCACGAGGAGGCGCTGCCGGTCCTCGACCGCCACGGTTTCTCCGCCACGGTCTACGTAACCACCGGGTACATCGGCTCCGCCACCAATCCGCTGACCGGCGACCGCAGGCACCACCGGCCGGTCCTCTCGCTCGAGCAGCTGCGCGAGCTGGTGGAGGCGGGGATCGAGTGCGGCGGACACAGCCACACCCACCCGCAACTCGACGACATCCCCGCGGCGCGACTCGCCAAAGAGGTGCGGCGGCCGAAGGAACTGCTGGAAGACGGCCTGGAGACGCCGGTCGAGACCTTCGCCTACCCCTACGGCTACCACGACGAGGCGGCGAAGAAAGCTGTCGCGGCGGCCGGCTACCGGGCCGCCTGCCGGGTCGGGAACCTCGCCTGCGAGCCCGGCGACGACCGCTTCGCGCTGCCCCGGCTCACCGTCCGCTCCCGGACCGACGTGCGCAGGCTTGCGCGGCTCGTGCGCCAGGGCCCGTCGGCGCTGGGCCGGGCGCGGGCCGGCGGCAAGGACGAGCTCTGGCGCTTCGTCCGCCGCCACAGCTGGCTTGGCGAGAGGAGCGCGGCGTGAGCGCCAACGGCTCCTCGCCCTCGATCTCGGTCGTGATCTGCACCCACGACGAGCGGCGCTACGACGAAGTCGTCGAGGCGGTCCGCTCGGTCGAGCGCCAGACCTATCCGGCCCTGGAGTCGATGGTCGTCGTCGACCACAACCGACCTCTCTTCGAGCGGCTGCGCGCGAACTTCCCCGAGGTGACGGTGCTCGAGAACCAAGGCCCCCAGGGGGCGCCGTCCTCGAAGAACACCGGGGCGCTGATTGCCAACGGCGACGTCGTCGCCTTCCTCGACGACGACGCCGTCGCCGCCGACGACTGGCTCGAGGAGATCGCCAAGGCCCATCGCACCCACCCGAGCATCCTTGGCATCGGCGGCTGGACCGAGCCGGCCTGGGAGCGCTCGCAGCCGGCCTGGTTTCCGATCGAGTTCGGCTGGGTGGTCGGCGCCAGCTACCGGGGCCTGCCGCCCGCGGGCGGGCCGATGCGCAACACCACCGGCGGCAACATGTCGGTCGACCGCCGCGCCTACGTCGAAGCCGGCGGCTTCGACGTCAACCTCGGCAAGGTCGGGGTCCGCTCGGAGCCCGAAGACACCGAGCTCTGCATCCGCATCGGCAACATGCACCCAGACCGCGAGTGGATCTTCTGGCCAGGCGCGCGGATCGCCCACAAAGTGCCGCTGGAGCGCGAATCGTTCCGCTACTTCCTCACCCGCTGCCGCTACGAGGGCCTCGGCAAGGCGGCGCTGACGGCGATCGCCGGCGGTCGCCGCGGACTCTCCAGCGAGCGCTCCTACGCGCTCCGCATCCTCTCCAGCGGGGTCGCGATCAGGCTTGCCCGCGGCCTGCGCTCGCGCGACTCCTCCTTCTTCGCGCAGGCGCTCGTGCTCGTCGTCGGCCTCGCCGTGACCACCGCCGGCTTCGCCGAGGGCGTGTTCACGGTGAAGCTGCGCTCGCTGCTCGGGAGCAACCTCAAGAGCAGCTAAAACCTGGGAGCCGGCGCACTTCCCGAGCCTAAGATGAACCGCATGCCGTCCCGGAGGAGACTGTTGCCGCCGTCCTTCAAGCGCTGGCCGATCCGCTGGAAGCTGGCGATCGTCTCGGCCTCGCTCACCTTCGCGATCCTCCTCACCTTCGGCGGCATCGTCGGCGAGGTCGCCACCTCCCGCATCCGCAGCGACTTCAACCGCGACCTCCAGGAGGCGGCCACCCGGCTGGTCAGCAAGACGCGGATCGTCGAAAGGCCGTTTGCGGAACCGAGCGTCTACAGCCCCAACCTGGCTGCGGTCTCCCTGCCCAACGGCGCCACCGCGCGGGTCGTGAGGTCCGACGGCACGATCCTCGACGAAGCGCCGAAGCAGGGCACCGACCTCGGCCCCCCGACCTCCGGGATCGAAACCGCCGGGGGCCTGACGGTCGCAACCGAGCCGGTCTTCGGCCCCAACAACGAAGTGGTCGGGTTCATCCAGTACGGCCGCAGCGACAGCCACGTCGATTCCACCATCACCCGCCTCTGGCTGTTCATCATCCTCGGGATCCTGGGCGGGACCGCGCTGGCGGTGCTGGCGGGAGCCGCCCTTGCCCGGCGGGCGATGAGGCCGATCGCGACCCTGACCGCCACCGCGCGGGAGATCGCCGCGACGCGCGACCCCTCCCGGCAGCTGCCGCAGCCCACCGCCGAAGACGAGGTGGCCGAGCTGTCCCAGACCCTGCAGGAGATGCTGGACGCGCTCGACGCCTCGCAGACCGAGCGGGAGGCGGCGATGCAGAAGCAGCGCGAGTTCGTCGCCGACGCCTCCCACGAGCTCCGCACCCCGCTGACCAGCATCCTCGCCAACCTCGAACTGCTCGAAGCCCAGCTCGGCAACGTCGACTACGGGGAAGAGCGGGAACTCGCCGCCTCCGCGGTGCGCTCCTCGCAGCGGATGAGCCGCCTCGTCTCCGACCTGCTGATCCTGGCCCGCTCCGACGCCGGTCAGAACCGGCCGAAGGCCGACGTCGACCTCTCCGAGATCGCGATGAGCGCCGGCCGCGAGATCTCCCCCAGCCTGGGCGAGCGCTCTCTGCACGCGGACTGCGAGCCGGCGCCGGTGCACGGCAACCAGGACGAGCTGCACCGGCTGGTGCTCAACCTGCTCGACAACGCGATCAGGTACTCGCCCGACGGGGCCGAGATCTCTCTCACCACCAGGCGCGACCGCAGGGCCGGCACCGTCGCGCTCGAAGTCGACGACAGCGGTCCGGGGATCCCCGAGGCGATGCGGGAGCGGGTGTTCGAGCGCTTCGTCCGCGGCCAGAGCGCCTCTGACACCGCCGGCAGCAACGGCACCGGCCTCGGCCTGGCGATGGTCCGCGCGATCGCCGCCTCACACGGCGGGACCGCGGCCGCCGAGCGCTCCGAGCGGCTCGGCGGCGCCCGCCTCGTCGTCACCCTGCCGGCGCTACAGTCGCCCGACAACGACAGGGAAAGCGAGGGCAGGCAGGCATGGCGGAAAACGATTCCCCCTCCCAACTGATCGACGAGAGGATCGCGGAGCTAGGCGACTGGCGCGGCGAGACCCTTGCCGAGGTCCGGTCTCTGATCAAGCAGGCCGACCCCGAAGTGGTCGAGGAGTGGAAATGGCGCAACCCGGTCTGGTCGCACGACGGGATCCTCTGCACCGGCGAGGCCTATAAGGACAAGGTGAAGATGACCTTCGCCAAGGGCGCCTCGCTGGACGACCCCTCCGGACTCTTCAACTCCAGCCTCGGGGGCAACACCCGCCGCGCGATCGACATCCAGGAGGGGGAGCAGATCGACGCCGAGGCGCTGAAGGACCTGGTCCGCGAGGCCGTCGCCCTCAACTCGGCGGGGTGAACCGAATGGGCAAGCTGATCGCCACCACCCAGGCCACCCTCGACGGCGTCGTCGATCCCGTCGGCGAGTGGGTGCAGCCCGACGGGGACCACGGCGAGCACTCCTTCGAGCGGCAGGCGAGGTCCGCCGGGATGGTCCTGGGGCGCAAGACCTTCGAGGGCCTGGCCCAGTACTGGCCGGACAAAACGGGCAGGTGGGCGGACATGGTCAACGCGATGCCGAAGTACGTCGCCTCCACCACCCTGTCGGGTGAACTCGAGTGGAACGCGACCCTGCTCGAAGGAGAGCTCGAAGACTCGATCCCGAAACTGAAGGCCGCGGTCGACGGCGACCTCTTCATGCACGGCAGCGGCGAGTTCGCCTTCGCCCTCGCCGAGAAGGGTCTCGTCGACGAGTTCGAGGTCTACCTGAACCCGCTGGTCTGGGGCCGGGGCAACGTCCACGTGCTCGGCGACCGGGGAACGATCCGGATGGAGCTGGGGGAAGTGCAGCGCTTCGATTCCGGCGTGGTGCTTCTCACCTATCTGCCCGCCTAGAAGGCGCGGAGTTTTCGATTTCGAATTTCTAGCGCTCGGCTCAGGCCGCTTCTGAGCGGCACTCGAACAGCTTCCGCAGGCACCAGAACGAACGAAAACACAATTTAACTTGACGAACGATGCTCTTTGATTAGACTGCCGTTTCCTGATCAAAGAATCAGGAACCAGTGAACAATCGTTCGCCCGTAGCTCAATTAGGCAAGAGCATTGGGTTACTACCCCAAGGATACGGGTTCGAGTCCCGTCGGGCGAGCTTTTCAAAGGCGAGGAGGGGTGACTGTGGAGGCTTCGAACAAAGCTCAGGACCAGGCCGAAGCGGGGGCCGCGGCAGCCTCCCTCTCCGACAACAGCGACCGCTGGTGTTTCGTCTCGCTGACGGAGGACGAACGCGACGAGGTGGCAGCCTCCCTCGACGAGGGGCTGCTGAAGAGCGCCCAGGAAGCCGGCGTGCCGTTCGCCACCTCGCAGTTCTTCGACCAGGCTGAGGTGGCCGAGGGAGTCCTCCCCGCCTCCGCCCGCGCCGCGCTCTCTTCGCTCCGCCGCGGCACCGCCGACACCGTCGTCATCCGCGGCCTGCCCCACGACCACATCAAGGGCCAGCAGCCCGGCGAAGAGCACGCGTCGGCGAAAACCGCGCCGCCCCGCGGCCATGCCCTCCTCTCCACGGTCGTGCGGCGGCTCGGCTTCGAGTACTCCTACGCCAAAGAGAAGGACGGCGCCCTGGTCCATGACATCTTCCCGACCAAGGCGGGGGCGACCAAACAGTCGAACGAATCGTGGAAGGTCGACCTCAGCCTCCACACCGAGAACGCCTTCCATCCGCTGCGCCCCGACTTCGTCGTCCTCTACTGCGTGCGGACCCCCGAGGCACCGCCGGCGACCCACCTGGCCGTCCTGCGGGACATCCTCCCGCGCCTCACCGACGAGGAGGTCGCGACGCTCACAGAACCGCGCTTCACGATCAAGGTGGTCGACAGCTTCCTGACCGGCGGTGAGGAGAACGCGAGGCTGCCGCTGAAGATCCTCGACGGCTGCGCCCGCCATCCCGTCGTCCGCTGGCACGAAAACGTGCGCGGGATCGACAAGTCGGCCGAAAACGCGGTCCAGGCATTCAGCGCCGCGGCCAAAGCGGCTGCCCAGGCGGTTCGCCTACAGCCCGGCGACCTGCTGGCGTTCGCGAACGAAACCGCCCTCCACGGCCGGGACAAATTCGACGCCAGCCTCGACGGATCCGACCGCTGGCTCCTGCGCTCCTACGTCAGGCGCGACCTCACTCCCCTGATGCCCTTCGTCCTTGCCTCGCAGCCTCAGACCATTCGCATGGACTTGAACGCCCGTGCCGTCGGCTGAGACCGCCAGCGAGGCACCGGCACCTTCCGCCGCAGGAATCGCGCGAAGCTACGTAGCGGGACTGGCCGACTCGGTCGGCGAGCGGGTCCTCCTCTGCGGCTGGATCGAGGAGATCCAGCGCAAGGGCGACCGGGCGCGGCTGAAGATCCGCGACCGGACCGGCTCGGTGCAGGCCGCCTGCGCAGGGCCGGTCGTGAGCGCCCTGGAGACCGCCACGCCGGAGTGCGCGATCTCCGTCGTCGGGAACGTGAAACTGCCGCGCGACGGCAACCGGGTCGAGTTCGAGCTCGAGGAGGTCGAGACCCTGGCGCCGGCCGCCTCGCCGCTGCCCCTGCAGGGACGGGCGAACATCGCCGAACGGCTCGACCACCGCTTCCTCGACCTGCGCGCCCCCGACAAGTCCACGATCTTCAGCGTCGGCGCGACCGTCGAGTCGGCGATGCGGGACTACCTCGCCCAGCAGGACTTCATCAGCATCCACGCGCCGCGGATCAGCGGCGGCGGCAGCGAGTCCGGCGCCGCGGTGTTCGAGCTCCCCTACTTCGGCGGCGACGCCTGCCTGGTGCAGTCGGTGCAGTTCTACGCGCAGATGGCGGTGTGCGGCGGCCTTGACCGGATCTACGACATCGGCCCCGTCTTCCGGGCCGAGAACAGCGTCACCAACCGGCACGCGACGGAGTTCACCATCATCCACGTCGAGCTCGCCTGGATCGACTCCCACGAGACGCTGATGGACGTCGAGGAAGGCATGTGCCGACACGTGCTGGAGGCCGTCCGCGACCGCCACGGCCGGGAGATCGAACGCCACTTCGGCCTGCGGGTCCAACCGTTCACCGAGCCGATCCCGCGGATCTCGGTGGCCGAGGCGGTGGAGGTGCTCGGCGAGGACCCCGAGGTGGCGGAGACCGGAGACGTCAGCGCGCGGATGGAACGGGACCTCGGCAAGTACGTGCACGACAACTTCGGCCACGACTTCGTCTTCCTCACCGAACACCCGAAGGCCGCCCGGCCCTTCTACACGATGCTCTCCGACCGGGAGGACGGGGCGCCGGCGAGCACTCCGACCCGCAGCTTCGACCTGCTCTGGCGCGGCACCGAGATCACCTCCGGATGCCAGCGCGAGCACCGCTACGACCTGCTCCGCGCCCAGGCCGAGACCGACCTGGAGCCCGAGGCGCTGGAGCATCATCTGGACGAGCACTACCTGGAGATGTTCCGCTTCGGCCCGCCGCCCCACGGCGGCTTCGGCATCGGCATCGACCGCTTCCTGATGATCCTGCTTGCCCAGGCCTCGCTGCGCGAGACCTCTTTCGTGTTCAGAGGGCCCGAACGCTTCATGCCCTAGCCGTGGCGGGCGACGGCAGGACAGCGGGAAGCGCGGCTGCGGAGGGGCCGGTGCGGCGGCGCCTGCTGCAGCTGATCGGCGAGCGCTCGCCGGGCCTGGAGATCTCGACCGGCCTCGCGACCCGCTCGACCCTGGGCCCGGGCACGATCATCCTGCGTCCGGCGGGCGGCTCCGATGATGCCGAGCTCGACGACCTCGCCGCATGGCTCGGCGAGCAGCCGGGCGTGGAGCAGGTGGCGAGGAAAAAGTCCGCCCTGCACGTGCGGCTGGAGCTCGAGGCGCTGCGGGCCTGGTTTTGCGACGGGTGGCAGGAGGAGGCCCCGGCGGACGGCGAGTCGCCGAAGGCCGGCGTCGCGATGCCCGAGCCGGAGTCCCCCTGCTCGCTCGGCGACGCACGGCGGCAGTGCGTCGGCCGCGCGATCGCGGTACTGCTGGGCGAAGGAGTCGAGGTCGAGGTGGCGGAGGTCGACACCCGGCACGACCGGCTCCGCGCCCGCCACGGAGGCTCGGTCACCCTGGAGAACCTGCTCGCCGACATCCGCGACGACTCGATCCTCCTCGAGGACCGAACCCGGAGCGAGGAGTTCGCGGAGGCGCTGGTCTCCTACCTGATGACGCACGTGCCCCGCACGCGCCGCCTCGGCATCGACAACGAGATCGTGGGCCAGAAGCTGACCGAGCTGGACGAGATCCTCGCCGCCCAGGCCCTCGCCGAGGAGAAGTTTGGGGCGACGAGTCCCCACCCGCTCGACCTCGCGCCGCAGGGGGAGGACAGGATACGGGCCGTGGTCGGCCTGCTGGAGTCCGCGCCCTCGGTCAGGGCGAGCGCACGCAACCAACTGGACCCCGCCCCCGTCAACCGGCTCCTACGCCTTGCCGCCCAGGCGGTGGAGGCGGCCAGGGACGACCTGCCCGACGGCGACCCGCTGTGGCTGGCCTCAGCCAGGACCCTGGAGGAGGCCCTGGGAGTGGTGGCGCCCACGGCCTCGCACCTCGCTCCGGCCTCAAACCGTTCCTAGCACCCAGCGCTAGAGTCGTGCACATGGTCCAGCGACCGGTCGCCGACATCCTTCCCCACGTCGAGCAGCGGAATCCCTGGGTCGATTCCTCAGAGCTGCGCCGCATCGTCAGCGACGCTCCCGCGGACGCGGCCCTGCTTGACGACCTGGCCGACGTCCGCGAAGCCGAGCTCGACGATTGAGCAAAGTGATCGCCGACACCGCGATCTTCATCGCTTAGGGGACCGGCGGAAGTCTCAGTCCTCCGCGTGTAGGCAATGGGCACCCAGGGGGTGCCATAGGATCGGCGCCGTGCCGTTCACGCTGCGGAACCTGAAGGAGGACCCGGAGGACGTCGGATCAAACTTCGACGGGCCTCCCGATCTTGAGTTCCGCCTGGCGACCAAGGCACTCGGCCTCGAACAGTCCGGCCTCGGCTACCAGCGCCTGCCGGCGAACTACCGCTTCCCCTATGGCCATGTGCACAAGCGCCAGGAGGAGGTGTACGTCGTCCTGCGCGGAAGCGGGCGGATGAAGCTCGACGACGAGGTGGTCGAGCTGCGGGAGTGGGATGCCGTGCGGGTCCCGCCCGGGACCTGGCGCGGCTACGAGGCCGGGCCGGAGGGCCTGGAGATCTTCGTCATCGGCGCCCCCAACCTCGGCGAGAACCCGCGCGACGACGTCGAAGGCCTGCGCGACTGGTGGACCGACTAGCGGGAACCATGTCGAGAAAGGGCGGCCGGCTCCGCTCACGGGTAAAGGGCCACGACAGGCAGGCCCACGACACCAGGAGGCCACCATGCCCCAGTTCCTGCTTCTCAAGTACTACCGCGGCGGCCCGGAGAAGCACCATCCCTTCCCGCCGATGGACCAGTGGGACCCCGACGACGTCGAGGCGCACCTGGCCTTCCTCCGGCACGTCACCGAGCTGCTGAAGGAGAACGGCGAGTACGTCGAACACCAGGCGCTGACGCCGGAGCGCACCTGGGTCCGCTACGGCGGCCCCGACGCCGCGCCGGTGACGACCGACGGCCCGCTGCCCGAGACCAGCGACCTCGTCGCGGGGTGGTGGAAGGTCGACGTCGAGTCCCGCGAGCGCGCAGTGGAGCTCGCGGCTTACACCTCCTCGGAGCCCGGCCCCGGCGGGGGGCCGCTGTACGAGTGGATCGACGTCCGCGAGGTCATGGGCGAGTCGACCTCGGGCGACTGACCCCCGGCGTGACCGACCACCCGACCGGGCAGCTGGACGAGGGCGCGCTGCGCGCCCTCGTCCCCCGTGTCCTCGCCGGCATGGTCCGGCGGGGCGAGGACTTCGACGCCGCCGAGGACGCGCTGCAGGAGGCACTGGTGGAGGCGCTCCGGGTCTGGCCCGAGCAGCCGCCGCGCGACCCCGCCGCCTGGCTTGCGACCGTCGCGACCCGGCGGCTCGTCGACGCCCGCCGCAGCGAAGCCGCCCGGCACCGCCGCGAGGAGGAGACGCAGGCCGAGCCGCCGCCCGCCGCCACCGAAGAGGGCGACGACACCCTCTTCCTGCTCTTTTGCTGCTGCCATCCCGACCTCACGCCAGCCTCCCAGGTGGCGCTGACCCTGCGCGCCGTCGGCGGCCTCACCACCCGCGAGATCGCCGACGCCTTCTACGTCCCGGAGGCGACGATGGCGCAGCGGATCAGCCGCGCCAAGCGCTCGCTGCGGGGGCGCCGCTTGGACCAGCCCGGCGACCTCGCCGTCGTGCTCCGCGTCCTCTACCTCATCTACACCGCCGGCCACGCGGGCCGGGTGGACCTGGCGGCCGAGGCGATCCGGCTCGCCCGACAGCTCACCCTCGCCACCGAGGAGCCGGAGGCGCGCGGCCTGCTGGCGCTGATGCTCCTCAACCACGCCCGCCTGCCGGCGCGATTGGACCCGGAGGGCCGCATCGTCACCCTCGACCGCCAGGACCGGGCCCTCTGGAACACCCGCGAGATCGCCGAGGGCGTGCGCGTCCTGCAGTCGGCGCTGGCCGTCCAGACGGAGAACCGCCGCCCCGGCCGCTACCAGGTCGAGGCGGCGATCGCCGCCCTCCACGACGACGCGCCGACCGCCGAGGAGACAGACTGGCCGCAGATCCTCGCCTGGTACGACGACCTGGTGGGCCTCAGCGACGACCCGGTCAACCAGGACCCCGCCGCCGTGCTCGGCCGCGCGGTTGCGGTCGGCCACGTCCTCGGCGCCGACGCCGGCCTGCGCGAGACCGACCGGCTGCGCGAGGTGCTCGGCGACCGCCACCGCTGGCACGCCGTCCGCGGCCACCTGCACGAGCTGGGCGGCGACCCGCCCGCCGCCGCCGCGGCGTACTCCGAGGCCGCCCGCCTGGCCACGAACGTAGCCGAGCGCGACCACCTGGTCAGCCAGGCCGCCCGGGCGCGGGCGGATAAGCCGTAGAACGGGCTAGAGTCGCGAACCGTGAACTTCAGGCGGGTTCTCTCGGAACTGGCAACGGCTCTCGCCGCTGGGCTCTGCCTGGGGGCATGTGGATCCGACGACGAGCCGAGCCTGAGCGAGATCAGGGAGTTCCGGGCCTTCCCGGTCTACTACTCGGGCGACTCCGTCGCCGGGAGCTCCCTGCGCGAGATCTACGGAGACCCCGAGGCGCACGAGGACAAGAGCGACACGGCCTGGGTTCTGATCTACGGCAAGTGCAAGGACCCACCGGACGAAGGCGGGTGCCCTCCCCCGCTCCAGATCCACAGCTACAGCATCTGCGCCCGCGGGGCAGACCTCCGCCAAAACCGGCTGTTCGACCTCCGCGGCGCCAAGGCGGCCAGGCTGATGCCGGGGGGCGGAGCGTCATTGGAAATCTTCACCGGGCGGACGACGGTGTCGATCCACGCCGAAAACGAGGACGTTCTCGACGCCGCCGTCCTAGCCCTGCGGAACGTCCGTCAAGAGCATCCCTCTTCGCTCCCCCCGCCGGACCCCCAGTGCCCGCCTCGCTGACCGGCTACGCCTCTGGGGCCGCGTAACGATGGTGGATGGCCAGCGTGTTGCCGTCGGGGTCGGAGAAGAAGGCTTGGTGGCAGACGCCCGAGTCGAGGGTGTCGCCCCGGAACTGGACCCCGCGGGATTCGAGCTCCGCCTTGGCCGCCTCGAAGTCGTCGACGTGGAACTCGATCGGGTGGTTGTTGGCGCGGAACTCGATGCCGAAGGCGTCCGACTGCATCACCGCGATCGTCAGGTTCCCGGTCTCGAACTCACCGGCGGGCATGCTTCCCCACCGCTTCGAGAACTCAAGCCCCAGCGTCTCGCCATAGAACTTCGCCGCCTGCTCGTAGTCCTGCGTGGCGACGGTGATGAAGTCGGTGCCGTTGATGATTTGAGTTGCCATTCGTTCCCTTCGTCGTGACCTTTCGACGAGACCGTAGCGGCCGCCCCCATGGACGACGACCCGAAGGATCCTGCTAACCTGCAACCAAATGGTTGTAGATAAAGGAACCGCCGCCAACGAAGAGGAAGCCACCGACCTGCTGTTCAAGGCGCTGGCCGACCCGATCCGCCGCGACATCCTCCGCCGCGCCCACAAGGGCCGGCTCTCGGTCTCGGCGCTGGCTCGCGAACACCCGATCAGCGTGACGGCGATGCAGAAGCACGTCGCCGTGCTGGAGCGGGCCGAACTGGTGAGCAAGCACCGGGTCGGTCGCGAGTCGATCGTCCGCACCGAGGCCGACGCCCTGGTGCGCGCCCGCGCCGCACTCGATCGCCTCGAGGCGGACTGGCGTGGCCGGATCGAGCGGATGGACCAGATCCTCGAAACCGACAAAGGAGACAACTGATGCCCGTCACCGCCGTAGACAAGAACGTCGACTCCCTGTCCATGACGATCACGGCCGAGTTCGACGCCGACGCCGAGCGCCTCTGGGAGCTGTGGGCGGACCCGCGCCAGCTGGAGCGCTGGTGGACCCCCCCGGAGCACACGTCGACCTTCGTCGAGCACGAGCTCACCCCCGGCGCCCGCACCTCCTACTTCATGACCGGCCCCGACGGCGAGAAGCACCACGGCTGGTGGCGGATCGAGGGGGTCGAGCGGCCCCACCGGCTGCACCTCACCGACGACGAGGTCGACGACGAGGGCAAGCCGGTCGACGGAGGCCCGACGGCGATTACGGTGACGATCACCGAGGCCGACGGCACTGCAACCATGTCCGTCCAAACCCACTTCGCCGACCGCGAGTCGATGGAAGGGACGATCGGGATGGGCTTCGAGCAAGGCCTGACCGAAATGCTCAACCGGCTCGACCCCATCCTCGGCGCCGCGAGGGCGTGACGAAAGGACGATGACCGGGATGCGCAAGCTCCAGACGCAGGGTGTCCACCACATCACCCTCACCGGCGCGGATCGCCAAACCTCGATCGACTTCTGGGAGGGGGTGCTCGGGATGCCGTTTGTCTTCGAGCAGCCCAACCTGGACCGCCCCGAGGAGAGCCACCTCTATTTCGACCCCGGCGACGGGCGGCTGATCACGATCTTCACCAACGAGGACCGCACGCCCGACCCGTCCCCGAGGTCTCAGGACACCGGCCACGTCCACCACATCGCCTTCGCCCTCTCGAACGCAACCTTCCGCCAAGCCGTCGAGCGGCTCGACGAGCGCGGCATCGAGCACAGCGGCGTCAAGGACCGAGGCTTCATGGACTCGATCTACTTCCGCGACCCCCTGGGCCTACTGATCGAGCTGGCCTCCTACCGCTTCGAGCCGCCCGCCGGCCACACCCACGCCGACGTCCTCCTCGAGGCACACCTGATCCGCGTCGAGCGCGACGACTACAACATCGCCCCCGAGCACCTCGCCGACGCCATCGAGCGCCTCGTCGCCCGCTCGCAGCGCTCGCTCTCCGAGGACCGAGGGCCCCGCGACCCCTATTCGAACGCCGATCCAGGTCCGCGCTAACACGAAAACCCCCGCTTCCGGAGCTTCTCCCTGCAGCGGGGGCGGGATTCGAACCCTTGAGCCCGAACCTGAGATCGGCTGGACTGCGCGGAGCGCGCCCTAGAGCGGTTTTCGCGTCATCAAGGGAGTAGGGATCGTATGGATCTGTGGACTTCTTGCCCCACGCTTGCAATTCAACCTAGTCCGAGTGTTCTAGTCGGCCCCATTACTAGCGAGCAGCTTGGGGTCGAGCGACGTCAAGAGATCATTCAGCGTATTAGCCCTCTTGCTAGCCCCCAGATACTCCTCGTATTGGTTGTTCGCATTCGCAATAAGCTGGTCATAGAGCACAAAGTGACCGTTGGAGTTCGCGAACTGGGACTTGAAATAGTCGGCTTCGGAAAGCTTGCCTTTCTTTGCAGCCCCAGGCGGTGGACCTAGAACGAAGATCACCTCGATGTCGGGGTCCGAAATCTTCTGCTTCTTCAAGATGCTCTCAAGCGCCTCGTAGTACTTCACTCCCTGGTCGGCCAGAACATCAGCTTGGAGCTGGATCTTGTAGCGCTTGAGCTCCACAATCACATGCCGTCCGCTCAAGGTTGCGTACCTGATGTCAAAACGTCCTGTGATCTCGCTTCCATCCGGCTTCTCAGGAAAGAGCCCGGGCGCGACTTTGTGCAAGGCCTGCTCCATCTGCTCGCTTCCAGTAGCTCGCTCCCAGGCAGGGTCCAGCAGCCATAGGTTTTTGAATAAATGCTCTTGCAGAACCCGCTCCTTCTGATTGGCCTCAGTCAACCCTTGGAACCGTTCGATCGCCTCCAAACGGGAGCGCACGATGTCGCCCCAGAGCGCCTCCTCGTAGGCATCCTGCTGCCCAAGCAATGGCAAAAGGTTCTCCGCGGTTACATCGGTGAGCTGATCGAGATCTTCGGAGTTTTTCCGCAACCCAACTCGCTCAAATGCCAGCACACCGGCCCTAAGAAGGTCTGCTCGGTCTTGCCCCTCATTCTCTTTTTCGAGAGTCAACGCCGCGATCGTTCCGATCATCTTCTGAGCGGGACTGTGCTGACCAGCCGGGCGATCAGCAACCCATTTTTTCAACTGCGGGAACTTGTCGAGAACGTCTTTTGCCTCCTTTTTCGGCCGTTCATTGCTCCATTGCTCTGCGGCTTTGATAAACGATGAGCGAAGCAGTTTCTGGAGTGCGAGAACCCGCTCGTCGTCCTCGATGAGTCTCTGGCGATCGCTGGTCGCGATGTCCTCGTAGCCCTCGTCCAAATCAAGGAAATCGGCTTCTATCTGGCCGGTCACATAGTTGCCGAAGATCCGGCTGAAATCCAGCTTCTCGATGATTCCCTCTTGGATCGGCCTCTTCCGCGCAAGAACGATCACATTCTTGAGAGAACCTGCCTCTTTGTCTTTCGTGAGGTCGGTTGGCTGTCGTGCAGTCCCTATCCACCCCCGTATCCGCCAGTCGGCGCGACCGGCCGTGTTCTCCGGCAGGACGAAGCGCGTGATTCCTTTGGGAAGTGCTGAGGCTGGCAGCGACTCCTCCCCAAACTCCCAGATGAACTCGAGCGTCTTCAACTCCTGCCGATCAGCCCAGGTGATCGGCTTGTTGTTGACTTCAATGCTGAACCCACCATCCTTGGGTAGCGTTTCATCGAGCACGTCAAACCGACGTGCCAATCTCTTCCGAAGTGCATTTACGGTCAGGTCCGCACGTTTTGACTTAAGGCGGCTCAAGACCAGCGTCGTCCCCTGTTTCGCGTGCTCCTTCGGCACCTCGATCGGCTCGGGGTGATAGTCCTTCTTCTTTTTGATGCATGCCTCTAGATCCTCGACCTTTATTCGCAAGCCATGGCTGGCTCCGTCCTTCGTGGAATAGACGGTGACGGTCTGGGCAATCGAGAAAACCGACAACTTGCCAATGCCCTTGCGTCCCATAAAAGGGCGATTGAACTTGTCGGAGATGGCTCCCTCGACATCGCGCTTTTTGTAGCCGACCGTCAAAAATCGATCATTGAGCTCGTCAACGGTCATGCCAACTCCATCGTCCACGACGACGACCGTTTTTTGATCTTCCTTCCAGGCGATGCTGACGACGGTGCTATCAGCGTCGTACGCATTTGCCACGAGCTCAGACAGGACCGCCGCGGCGTTGCTGTAGAGGTTGATTCCGAGCGACTCTAGAACCGACAGGTCAACGCTCATCGTGTAAATGGGATCCTGCTCCGCAGCCTCTGCGATCGCGACCTCCGGTTCGTCTTTGCTCACGCTGCCGGCTGCTCCGTATGAGCGAGTGCGTGCGTTTTAACCGCCTCTCCGACCGCCCTGCCAAGAGGGGGCGGAACGGCATTCCCGATCAGCCGGCCAAGCGGATTGAAATACACGGGCTCGTCGGGCGACACGAACCGATAGGTGCTCGGAAATCCTTGAAGCATTGCGGCCTCACGAAGGCTCAAGCCTCGGTCCTGATCTGGATGGCCGAATCGACCCGTGCCGAAGTTGTAGGAAAGGGTCGTGATCGTCGGAGATGGCTTATCCCACTCCATACGGGCGTAGACGTTACGAAACGTCGCTCCGCTTTTCTTGCGATGACAGGGTGAGCGAAGGTCCTCCGGCCACTGCTCCCAGGTGCCCCCGGGCGTTGAAGCCCGGATCCGTTTCAGGTTGATCTCGGAAAGACCCCTCGTCCGATGCAGGGGGTCTCTAGGGTCGGTGGCTCCACACTTTAGCTTCGGGAGGGTTCCAATCTCGTCGCGTACCGTCCTTGGAGTCTTGCCCTTGGACTTTCCGCTGGGGACTGCAATCGGGCCGAGTCGGGAGCCGAGAAGCATGAGTCGTCGACGTTGCTGGGCGAGACCGTAGTCCAGCCCATTGCAACTTCGGAAATCGACGTCGTAATCCAGGTTCGCCAAAAGTTTGACGAAGTCCCGAAAGACCTTCGAGCTACCGATCCGTGGCACGTTCTCCATCGTTACCAGCTCGGGCTCTGCTTCTTGAAGTAATCGACCAAACTCAGTCAACAGAGACCACTGCTCCTCAGAGCTCGTATCACGGCCGCGACGATGCGAAGAGAAGGGCTGGCACGGAGCGCAGCCAGCCAAGAGACGGAAATCTCCATGCTGCCAAAGCGGGCGAAGGTGCCCCGCCGTCAGGTCCCGGATGTCCTTCTCCAAGAAAGGGGACTCGACGTTGCTTTCAAAGGGATACTTGCAAGCAGGGTCAATATCAACTCCGGCGGCAACAGCTACCCCCGCCTGTTGCAGTCCATAGGACAGTCCGCCTGCACCGCAAAAGAGATCGACGGCAACGATGCGCGGCCCCCCATTATCCATGCGCCCGGACGCTACCGAAATAGGTGCCCAGGACGCCCCTAGATGATCCAGGGACTGAGATCCTGCGCCGGAGGCAGTCGACCGAGTAGGCGGCTATAGCTGCAGCACTGCTTGGAGCCGACTTAGCATGAGAAAAGCTCATGCGGGCACCTCTCGTGAGCCGGGGGCGGACCGTTTGCAGCGGTGCCGCCCCATTTGCCATTGACAGACAAAACATTAACACGGGCATCGGCGGGACTGCCGGCCTGCCTCCTTGGTGAGCGCTGCTTGTTCGTAAACGCGATAAGCAGTGGCTCTCCCAGACGCTTTGAGAGACAAGAAAACGAAAGCCCCGCATTTGCGGGGCTTTCGTCCTATAGCGGGGGCGGGATTCGAACCCGCGACCTTCGGGTTATGAGCCCGACGAGCTACCTGGCTGCTCCACCCCGCGGCGGACTAGCGATGGTAGCAATGTGAGGGCGCAGTTGGGCGTGGATGGGGCTCTTGGCGGGGGGATTGCGCAGAGGTCTTCCTGGGGTCGGCGGGCTCTAGAGTGGCCGGGTGAGCGATGGGGGAAAGCGGGTCGCGGTGATCGACGTGGGGACGAACTCCACGCGGTTGCTGGTGGCCGACGTGGCCGGGGGGACGGTGTCGCCGCTGGAGCGGCGGAGCACGGTGACGCGTCTCGGCCGGGGCGTCGACCTCTCCGGGCACCTGGCGGGCGAGGCGATCGAGGACGTCTGCGAGGCGATCGACGGCTACATCGGGATCCTGCAGGAGCTCGGGGCCGAGACGGTGGACGCGATCGCGACCAGCGCGGTCCGCGACGCCGACAACGGCAGCGCCTTCATCGCCGAGCTGCGGGAGCGGTTCGCGCTCTCGGCCCGGGTCCTCGACGGCGAGGAGGAGGCGCGGCTCACCTACCTCGGCGCAACCTCGGAGGCGCCGCCGAGCGAGCCGACGCTGGTGGTCGACATCGGCGGCGGCTCCACCGAGCTGATCGTCGGCACCGGCAACGAGATCTCCTTCCACGACTCGCTGCAGGCCGGCGTCGTCCGCCACAGCGAGCGCTGCATCTCCAACGACCCGCCGACGGCCGAAGAGCTGGAAGCGCTCGCCACCGACGTCCGCGGCCTGATCGAGGACTCGGTCGCTGCCGGCGTCGAGGCCAGCGCCGGCATCGCCGTCGCCGGCACCCCCACCTCGCTGGCCGCGGTCGAGATCGGCCTCGAGCCCTACGACCCGGCGCGGGTCCACGGCCACGTCCTCGCCCTCCCCTCGATCCAGCGGATGCTCTCGCGGCTAGCCTCGCTCCCCCTCGCCGAGCGGATCGAGGTCACCGGCCTGCACCCCGATCGGGCGCCGACGATCGTCGCCGGCGTCGTGATCCTGGTCGAGGCGATGCGCGCCTTCGACCTCGACGAGGTCACCGTCTCCGAGCACGACATCCTCTATGGCACCGCCCTCGCCGCCGCTCAAAATCCCTCGACGTACTAACTGGACACCCTGTCTTGTCCAAGACGTACAGATTGGTCAGTCTACCTTCGGAAGAGCAAGAAATCGGTACATACGGCTACCGCTTAGTTGGTAACTTTGTCCGCCCGAGGTAGAACTTGGGGACGGCGGGGTACATACTGGAACGACCGGGGACGAGGTGGGGCTTGCTTCACCTTGCAACTCCGGGATATAGGGCTTAGGCGATTGCCGCATCATGGCGCCTCCCGCCGTCTGGGCCCACTGAATAAAGGTCCCTGAAGACGTACCCCTGCCCGTCCTGAGGGGCCACCTGAATCGGCCGTCAGAAATGACGGCCGATTCTCGTTTAAGCGGCTTCCTAAGCCAAGTTAGATTTGCGCGGGTAAACGACCTCGGGATCGGTGAGGACGTTGACCAGGGTCGGTCGGCCCGAGGCGAAGGCGCGCTCCAGCGCCGGCTTCAGCTCCCCCGGCTCGCGGACCAGGATCCCGTCGCAGCCGAGCGCTTCGACCAGTTCGTCGTAGCGCGTCTCCGGGCGCAGCTCGGCCGCCACCGAGTAGCCGTAGAGGAACTTCATCGGGTGGTGCTCCAGCGCCCAGATGCCGTTGTTGCCCATCACCCCGACCACGCCCAAACCGTGACGCGACATGGTGTCAAACTCCATGCCGGCGAAACCGAAGGCGCCGTCCCCCAACAGGAGGCAGACCTGGCGGTCGGGATGGGCGACCTTGGCGCCGATCGCCTGGCCCGGGCCGGCACCCAGGCAGCCGAACGGGCCGGGGTCCATCCAGCAGCCCGGCTCGTAGGTGTCGACGAAGCGGCCGGCATAGGAAACGAAGTCCCCGCCGTCGCCGACGACGATCGCGTCGCGGTCGAGCACTTCGCCCAGCTCCTTGTAGACGCGCACCGGGTGCAGCGGCGAGCGGCCGTCGTTCAGCTCCTCCTGCTCGGCGGCCCGCTTCTCGGCCTCGACGTTCCGCAGCTGCTCCAGCCAGGGCCGGGCCCGCGGCTCGCCGCCGGCCGCCTCGCGCAGCGCCGCCAGCGTCGCGCGGACGTCGCCGATCAGGTCGACCTGCGGCGCCCGGTTGGCGACCAGCGCGTTGGGGGCGACGTCGAGGCGGACGATCTTCGTCTCCTCGCCGAAGCTGCCGCCGAAGCCGAGCCGGAAATCCATCGGCACCCCGACCACCAGCGCCACGTCGGCGCCCTGCAGCGCCATCCCCCGCGCCCGGCTGAAGGCGAGCTCGTGGTCGGCGGGCAGGCAGCCGCGGCCGAGGCCGTTGAGGAAGACAGGGATGCCGAGCGCCTCCGCCAGCGCCCGCAGCTCCCCCTCGCCGTGGCCCCAGTAGAGGCCGGTGCCGGCCATGATCGCCGGCCGCTCGGCTCTGGCCAGCAGCGCCGCCGCCTCCTCGACCCCGGCCGCCGGCTGCGCCGCCGCGGCCTCGGGCGGCGCCGGGAGGTCGAGCTCGGCCTCGGTGAAGACGACGTCGAGCGGATAGTCAACGAAGGTCGGCCCGCTGGGTGCCGCCGCGGCGCGGTCGAGCGCAGCCGCGGTAACAGCCGCGATCGCGGCCGGGTCCTTGACCGTCTCAGCCGATTTCACCAGCGGCGAGACGAAGGGCAGGTGGTCGATCTCCTGCAGCGAGCCCGAGCCCCAGCGCATCTCCGGCGCCCGCCCGCCGAGGACGGTGACGGGCGAGAAGTTGGCCTGGGCGCCGGCGATCGCGCTCATCCCGTTGGTGACGCCGGGCCCCGCGGTCAGCGCCGCGACCCCGACCCCGCGGGTCGCCTTGGCAAGCCCCTCGGCGGCGAAGGCGGCGGTCTGCTCGTGGCGCACGTCGACGAGGGAGATCCCCTCCTCTTTGCAGCCGTCGTAGATCGAGAACAGGTGGCCGCCAGAGAGGGTGAAGAGGTGCTCCACCCCCCGGGACCTCAAAGCCTTTGCGACCAACCTGCCGCCGTGCTCCGCCATCGCCGCAGCCTATTGGTCGCTCGCCGATCTCGGGTTACCATCGCCTGGCCCGGGTGGCGAAACTGGCAAAAGCAGCGGCCTTAAAAGCCGCCGCCCCCTCGGGGGCTTGCGGGTTCGAGTCCCGCCCCGGGCACTCTTCCCCGCTGAAATCGCCCTTTCCCTGCATTTTCCGGGTTTCCCCGCTTCCTAAACGGGCAGTAAAAACTTTGCAGGGGCGCAACTTCACCCCTGTTACCGTGTCCTTAGTCCCTGGAACCGTCCTTCCACAGGGAGAGCTCTTGGAGGCATCAGCCCTTACTCACGCCGGTCGTCGCGGGCTTCTCGCCCGCCGTTCCCCGCTGCTCAAGCTGCAGGGGGACGAGAAGCTGATCGCGATGGCGCGCAGCGGCAACCCCGGCGCCTTCGAGACCATCGTCGACCGCTACCAGGGCCGCCTGCTCGGCTTCTGCCGCCAGATGCTGGGCTCGACCGAGGACGCCGAGGACGTGCTGCAGGAGGTCTTCGTCAACGCCTACCGGGCGATGCTCGCCGACGAGCGCGAGATCAACCTCCGGCCCTGGCTCTACCGGATCGCCCGCAACCGCTGCCTCAACTACCTTCGCAAACCGAAGGCCGAAGCGCAGGAATCGATGGACATGGTCCCCGAGGTCGACGCCGCCTCGACCGCCGAGAAGGTCCATAACCGCGAGGAGTTCCGCCAGATCCTCAGCGACGTCAACAAACTGCCCGAGACCCAGCGCGCCGCCCTGCTGCTGCGCGAGATGGACGCCCTCAGCTACGAGGAAATCGCCGCCGCGATGGACACCACGGTGCCCTCGGTCAAGTCGCTGCTGGTGCGGGCGCGGATCTCGCTGACCGAGGCGAGCCAGGCCCGGCTGCTGACCTGCGGCGAGGTCCGGATCGAGCTCTCCGAAGCCGCCGAGGGCCTGCGCAAGGCCTCGGCGCCGGTCCGCCGCCACGTACGCGAGTGCGAGGAATGCACCGACTTCCGCAGCCAGCTCCGCTCCAACGAGAAGGCGCTGGCGGCGCTCTTCCCGGTCGGGCCGCTGATCGCCTTCAAAGGCTTCATCCTCGGCAAGCTCGGGCTCGGCGGCGCCGGCGGCGCCGGGGCCTCCGCGAGCGGCGCCGGTGCAGCCGGCGCGGGCGCGGGCGCCATGGGCGGCGTCGGCGCGGCCGCTGCGATCGGCGGCGGCTCCGCAGCCAGCGGTCTGGGCGCGATCGGCGGCGCGATCGGCACCAAGGCCGTCGCCGGCGTCGTCACCGCCGCGGTCCTCACCGCCGGCGCGGTCGAGGTCAAGCAGCACGACCACGCGCCGGTCGCTCCCGCAACCGCTTCCTCGCCGAACGTCCGCGAGCACTCGACCGCCTACCTCTCCAGCGCCCAGGCCGCCCCGGTCGTCCACGCCAAGCCCGCCTCGGTAGAGCCGGTCGAAGCCGTCGAAGCCCCGCCCGTCCCTGCACCCGCCGAAGAGCGCGTCGAACCCGCACCGCCGCCCGCCGCCGAGGAAGGCGAAGCCGCTGGCGAGTCGGCCGCCGGCGAAGAGGCCGTCGTCGGGGACTCCGACTCGGAAGCCATCAACGAGGCGAAGCCGTCCGAAGAAGTCGCCGGCGCCCACGGCGGCAGCGGCACCGTCGTCGTCACCGTCACCCCGCCGCCCCCAGCCGAATCGACTCCGCCCCCGAGCGAACCGCCCCCGCCGCCGCCGAGCGAATCGGCGCCGCCGCTGGTCGAAGTCAGCCCGCCGGTGGTCGAATCGCCCCCGCCCGTGGAATAGGCCCGCGGCTTAGCCCAGGCCGATGACTTTGAGCCGGCGCATCAGGCAGGTGCCGGCGAACTGCCGCGTTTCCTCGAGCGAGTAGCCGAACAGCTCGAAGTCCTCGCCGGCGTTCTCCGCCCAGGGAGGCTGCAGGACGCCGTCGGCGACCGGCAGCGCTTCCTCCAGCGTTCGCTGGATCGCTTGCTTGTAGCGTTCGTCCTCGCCCGCCTTCTCGCGCAGGAAGACCGAGCCGAAGGCGACGTGGCGGTGCTCGTCGCGGGCGACGTTGGAGAAGCCCTCGACGAAGGCCGGCAGCGTGCCTTCGCGTTCGTTGAAGTCCATGATGAAGTGCTGCCCCGTCAGGGCCAACATCCCCTCGATCACCATGTGGTAGAGCGTCACCGCCTCGACCAGCGCCTCGGTGTCTTCGGGCTCGACGGAGAGGCGGTCGGTGCGCTCCTTCAGCATCCCGTCGAACAGCCGGCCGAAGTTGTCGTTCAGGTGCGTCGAGGTCTCGGCCAGCATCTCGCTTAGCTGGTCGGACTCCAGGACCCCGACCTCGCGGTAGAAGCGCTCGAAGAAGCGGACGTGGCGGGCCTCGTCGGCGATCTGGGTGCAGAGGAAGACTTTCTGGTCCTCGGTCGGCGCCGCCCGCATGATCGGCCCCAGCTCCTCGGCCACTTTCTGCTCGCCGATGAAGAACGAGGAGAGCCCGTACATCCGCTGGAACCGCTCCTCCTCGCTGATTCGCTCGTGCCAGTCCTCGCGGTCGCGGGCGAAGTCGAGCTCCTGCGTCTGCCACTGCTGCCGCTCCCAGAGGTCGTAGAGCTCGGCGTAGCTGAGCAGCTTGATCTCCGAGGTGCGGTCGGCGGCCTCGTTCAGCGCCGGGTCCGCCGTCGCCTGGAAGTCAGAGCGCTCGGTTCGGGACTGCGTAGCCATCGGTCGAGCCTAACAGCGCCCTGGCCAGCTGGCCAGTTCCGCCGAAACCGCAGGAATGCGTCTATACGACGCTTTATTGCGGTTTCGGCAGGGAGAGCTCAGGCGTTGTGCGTCTGGCCCGGCTGGAGCACCACTACCTGGGACGAGGTCTTCGACTCGACCTCGGACTTGAAGGCGTCGGTGTCGGTCTCGATCGCGGGGAAGGTGTTGAAGTGGATCGGGATCACCGTGCCGGCGCCGATGAACTCGCAGGCGACGACGCCGTCGTGGCGATCCATCGTGTAGTGGCCGCCGATCGGCAGCAGGGCGACGTCGACCGGGTTGCGCTCGGCGATCAGCTTCATGTCGCTGAACAGGCAGGTGTCGCCGGCGTGGTAGACGGTCACCCCGCCGATGTTGATCAGCAGCCCCGTCGCGGTGCCGATCGCGGTCCCGTGCTCGGCGCTGAACAGGGCCTCTTCGTGGCCGGGCAGGGTGCTCGTGTGCCAGGCGGGGACGAGCTTGATCCAGCCCCAGTCGAAGGAGACCGTGCCGCCGAGGTTGGGGTCGCTGAGGGCCTCGATCCCGCGCGCTTTCAGCCATTCCGCCAGCTCGACGATCGCGACGCAGTGGGCGCCGGTGCGCTTGGCGACCGGGACCGCATCGGCCATGTGGTCGGCGTGGCCGTGGGTGATCGCGATGTGGGTCGGCTCGACCTCATCGGCGGTGGCCACCGCGGTCGGGTTGTTGGGCTTCAGGAACGGGTCGACGAGGACGGTCGTCTCCCCCTCGCTCAGCTCGAAGCAGGAATGCCCGTGGTACTTGATCTCCATCAGCTCTCTCCTCCCGGCTCGCCGGTCTTAGTCAACTCTTCCTTCAGTGCCCAGCCGACTGCAACGCCAACCATCATCCCCATCCGCGCCTCCTCGGCGAGCAGGGCGCGGACGGCGGCGACCCGCTCATCGGGATCGGGTGCGGTCGCGGCCTTCAGCGTCTCGTTCTCGTGCGGCTCGCCGAACCAGCCGCCCTCCGCCAGTGCCGCCGCCAGGACCTTCTGCAGCTGCGGGGCGGAGGTGGCGACGATCCGCTCGGCCTCGGAGAAACGCTCCGGGTCGAGCAGCCGCTCGATCGCGGCTTCCAGCTCCCTCTCGTCTGGCACAGCCCCAGCCTAGTCGCGGCGGCTACTCGGCGCGGTGGAAGCTGGCGGCGAAACCGGCCAAAGCGCCGACGGCGCCGCCGGCGAGGCCCGCCATCCAGTCGGCGGTGGGGGCGAAGAGCGGCAGGAGGATGACGACGACCGCGCAGACCGCGACGCCGATAACGTCGAAGTCCTCGCCGACCTCGCCCCTGACCTCGGCGCGGCGGATCACGAACCACGCGGCGATTGCGCCCAGCGCCATGCCGTTGCCGCCGGCGATGACCGTGAGGGTGGAGCTCGCCACGGCGTCCGCCGCGATCATCCCCAGGACCCCGCAGGCGAGCAGCAGGATCGCCGTCCGCACCGTGCCCAGCCGCCGCTCGACCCCGGTCGAGAAGATCGCCAGGGCGAGGGAGACGACGAAGAGGAAGCCGACGTCGACGTAGGCGAAGGGGGCGGTGAAGTAGCGCCACCACTCTTCCTGGAAGGGGATGACGAGGCCGCCGAAGCTGCCGAGCGCGTATCCCGTCGCCTTCTGGACGAGCAGCAGGATCGCCGAGCCGAGGATTACCGCGAGCGTCGCGTAGGGGCGCTCGGTCGAGAGCGAGAAGCCCGCGCCCCCGAGCCGCGGGATCCGGCGCCGGCGCCGCCGTGGCTGCTGGGCCTCGAAGGCGTCGCCGCGCCGCTCCAGCTTCGGCGCCCGCTTGCGCAGCCGGGCCCCGCAGTAGGGGCACTCGGTGACGTAGGGGGAGACCTCCGAGCCGCAGTTCTTGCAGATGACGCTGAGCTCAGTCTCGCTCATGTTCCGAGGATACCCGCCGTCCGCCAGATGCCAATTGGAATGCGATACTGCGGGGGCAACCAACTTCTTTGGAGGAACTGACGTGGAGCTGAAGAGTCTGACCGAGCAGAAATCGCTGCTGGAGGTCCTGCCGCCCGGAAAAAGGGCCCGCCTGCACCGCCTTCTGTTCGAGTTCGGCCCGGGCAACGGCACCCTGATGCTGCTGCCGATCGACCAGGGCATCGAGCACGGCCCGCGCGATTTCTTCCCCAACCCGGCCTCAAAGGACCCCGATTACCAGTTCCGGCTCGCCGCCGAGGCGGGCTACTCGGCGCTGGCCTGCCAGATCGGAATGGCCGAGAAGTACTACCCCGACTACGCCGGCCGGGTGCCGCTGATCCTCAAGGTCAACGGCAAGACCGACCTCCCCTCCTCCGCCAAGGCCTTCTCCAGCTGCAACGCCAGCGTCGAGGACGGCGTCCGCCTCGGCGCCGACGCGATCGGCTACACGCTCTACGTCGGCTCCCCGCGCCAGGACGAGGACCTCGCCCAGCTGCGCCGCGTCCGCGAGGAATGCGACCGCTTCGGGATGCCGCTCGTCGTCTGGTCCTACCCGCGCGGCGAAGCGGTCGAGGCCAAGGGCGGCCAGAACAGCTTCTACGCGATCGACTACGCCGCCCGGATGGCGATGGAGATGGGCGCCGACGTGGTCAAGCTCAACATGCCGAAGATCGACTCCTCCAAGGACAAGGACGCCCCGGCGCCCTACAACGAGATGGAGGTCGACCAGACCGAGGCGATCCGCCAGTGCGTCGAATCGGCCGGCCGGGCGCTGGTCGTCCTCTCCGGTGGCTCCAAGGCCGACGACGAGGTCGTGCTGCAGAACACCCGCGACGTGATGGCGGCCGGCGGCTCCGGCGTCATCTTCGGCCGCAACGTCTGGCAGCGCGAGTGGAACGAAGCGATCGCGATCGTCGAGCAGATCAAGGAGACGCTGCTCTCGAACGTGCGGCGCACCCCCTGAGAGCCGATAACCGGCGCATCTCGGGGTCCTCAGTCGTTCGGATCGGGTCACGCACGGGAGTGCGCTCCCCTCACCTCACTCCCTGCGTCCCCCGACCTGCTTGGTTCTCGACGCTCAGATCGTGAAACCAGGGGTCGGCAGCGCGGTTCTCATCCTGCTCGTCGCGCTCGTGCTGGCACGCCCTTGGGAGGGCCTGTGGCGGGGCGAGCCGCCGGCGAGCGCGACGGCCTACGTGACGCGGGTCGTCGACGGCGACA
Source organism: Solirubrobacterales bacterium (assembly GCA_035703365.1). Taxonomy (GTDB): domain Bacteria; phylum Actinomycetota; class Thermoleophilia; order Solirubrobacterales; family 70-9; genus VAYN01. The sequence goes on along the minus strand of DASSYI010000022.1, from coordinate 45,233 downwards.
CGATCGAGGTCGACCTCGACGGGCACGAGGAGGACGTCCGCTACATCGGCGTCGACACTCCGGAGACGGTCAAGCCGGACACGCCGGTGCAGTGCTTCGGCCCGCAGGCCTCGGCTTTCAACCACGGCCTGGTCGAGCGCCGGGGGGTGCGGCTGGTGTTCGGGGTCGAGCGCCGCGACGTCTACGGCCGGCTGCTCGCCTACGTCTACCTTGGCGGCCGCTTCGTCAACGCGGAGCTGCTCCGGCGCGGCCTGGCGCGGACGCTGACGATCCCGCCCAACGACCGCTTCGCCGCCCGCTTCAAACGGCTTGAGATTGCGGCTGCGCGCGCCGGGCGCGGCCTCTGGGGCGGCTGCTGAGGTGTGAGCGTTCTGTAAGCCGTGCAAGATCTTTTGCTACGGTGCCCGCTGGCCCCCAGGGCCCTTCCCTATGAGAATGCGACAGAGCATCTCCCAGTTCGAGAACGCCTTCGAGCAGGAGACCTACCTCGAGCGCCGCCGGCGCGAGCAGCTTCGCCGCCGGGCGGCGAACCGCTCACGGGCACGGAAAATCAACCGCGTCGAGCAGGAGGGGAAGGTCCGCTTCAGCGTTCTCGCCGTCTGCCTCACCGTCACCGTGGTCGTCGTCGTGGTCGCGATGTTCGAGGCGCTCGCCTTCCTGATGGCCTAGGCCACCCTGCCTCTCTGCGAACGAATGCCCTCCTTCAATAGACTCGCGCGCCGATGGCTCGACGCTCACTGAAGCCGCAGCTAAACCAGATCCGCGCCTGGGTGCAACAGGGCCGGACCGACGCCTGGATCGCCCACCAGCTGGAGATCAGCGCCACCGAGCTGCGCGAGTTCCGCAAGCAGTACGACCTCGCCCCCGACGAGGAGGGCCCCGGCTCGGGCGAAATCGACCTGCGCGACGAGATCGAAGCGGAGATCGAAGCCGCCACCGAGGCCGAGGAGGCCGAAAAGGCCGAGCAGGACGAGGAGGAGCACGAGACCGACGAGGACGAGGATCGCGAGGACCGGCCCGAGGGCGGATCCGGTGCGGGCCGTCGCCGTCGCCGTCGCCGCGGCCGCCGCGGCGGGCGTGGCCGCCGCAAAGAGCTCGAGGCCACCTTCGACCACGGCGAGACCGACGGCTACGGCCTCTGGCTCGACGCCGCCGTCAAGGACAACCCCGTCTACACCGAGCACTGGGCCGGCAAGCGCGACGTCACCGTCCGCATCGAGGCCGACCAAATCGTCATCCGCCGCGCCGGCGAGCCGCAGGGCTCCAACGGCAACGGCAATGACGGCGGCGAGTCCGACGACTCGGACGAATAGCTAGACCGGCAGCTGGCGTCCGCCGGCGAAGTCGGTCGCCCCTCTGAGGTAGAGCCAGAAGGCCGCGTCGGCCAGCGCCTGCGAGTCGCCGTCGAGCGAGGGGGCGACATCGATCGCCACCTGCTGGGCCCAGTCGGTCCCCTGGCCGTAGAGGTCGGCCAGCTCGGCCGCACTGAAGGTCGGGCCGATCCGCCGCCGCAGTTCTTCGCGCAGGGCATCGACGACGCGGTCGGCGAGCCGGCGCCGGCGCGGGTCGTCGATCGCCTGCAGTGCCCGGCGCCCCTCCTCCCACTGAAAGAGGGCGTTCTCGAGTGGATAGCTCACCGGGCCGAGATTACCCAGCGGGCCGTCCCGGCAATCAAGAGGCCGGCGTCTGCGGGATCTCGCGCAGCGGTGCGTTCGCCGGGCTGCATCGATCCGGCGAGAGGTCGCCATCGACCTGCCAGACGGTGACCTGGCCACTGCGCAGGATCGGCCGCACGGCGTCCTCGCCGCGCAGCCAGCGCGCCTCCGGCGAGGCGATCGGGTCGCCCGGGTGGAGGAAGTTGAGGAAGGGCGCGGTGACCAGGTAATCGAGGTCGGCGTCGTTGACCGCGGCGCGGAAGGCGGCGCAGGTGGGGATCGCGTTGAAGGCGCCGTGGGGACCGTCTTCGCCGAGGTAGCGCACGCGGTTGCTGAGGTCGGTTCCGTAGAAGCCGTACCCGGCGAAGCCGGCGGTAGTGCCGACGAGGCCAATGCGGGCATCTTCGACCCCGCGGGCCCAGCGGTAGGCGCTGTTCAGGTGCATGCCGGGGATCTGTTCTTCGGCGGTCCCGTCGTTGGCGAACCGGTTCTCCAGGTAGTGGCGCTGGAGCGGGTAGCCGATCGCGACCAGGAGCACGACGAGAGCGGCCGCCGCGCCGGTCAGCACCGCCGCTCCGGTGCCCCGCGAGCGCAGGAAGAACAGCAGCGCCGGCAGCAGGACGACGAGGGCGACTAGGAGGAAGGCGAAAACGCGGGCGCCGTCGTGGAGGGCGTCGTCGGGCCGGTTGGTGAGGAGGAAGACGAGGACCAGGACGCCGGCCAGGCCCCACTGCCGGCGCGGTCCGTCGAGCCGGCGGTCGAGCGGGACGAGGACGATCCCGGCGAGCAGGGCGGGGATCACGTAGCGGATGTTGATCCCGAAGCCGACCGGTTCCCCCTCGGCCCCGGCGGCGCTGAGCGGGGTGAAGAGGTAGGCGAGGGCGCCGAAGAGGGCCACAGCCCCGACCCAGCGCAGGACCCGGTCGCGTCCGTGGAGCAGGGCGAGCAGGGCCGCGGCGAGGGCGCCGAAGACGACCAGCGGCCAGAGCGCGCCGAAGGCCTCGTGCAGGCCGGGGCCGAAGTACTCGCGCCAGACGCCGGTGTCGGTCGCGTAGTGGACGATCCCGAAGTCCGGCCGCCCTTCCTGCAGGCGCTCCGGGTGTGGCAACGAGATCGGCCCCAGCTTCTCCACCTCCGGGATTGGATTGCCGGCGACGACCAGGTTCCGCAGGTACCAGAACCCCCCGCCCGCCAGCGCCGGCAAGAACCACCACCCAGCCGCCGCCCAACGCCGCCCAGGCCCCGCCAGCACCACCACAGCCACCGTCAACGCCCCAGCCATCGCCAGCCCCGTAACCCGCGTCCCAGCCGCCAACCCCGCCGCAAGCCCCGCCGCGGCAACGGCCCAACGTTCCCAGTCTCGAGGTGCGCCTGCCCTTTTCCCCGCTATGCGGGGCAAAGGTCCGGCGGACTTTTTTTGTGCCCACGCCTCGACCAGAATCGCGATCGAGGCCAATAACAACGCCGCGGCCATCAGATCATTCTTCGCCGCCCCCGGGTCCCTAACCACCAACGTGTGGCACTCGAGCAAGATCGCCGCCGCGATCGCCGTCACGCCCCCGCGCCCGTACGGACGCCCCACGCAGTAAGCAGCGAGAAACGCGACAGCCAACCAGCCAAGGTTCAAAAACAGCGAAAGCGTGTCCCGGCCGGTAAGCAAGACCCCCACCGCGTGGAGAAGCTCCGAGTTCTGCGGGTAAAACCAATTCGTGAAGACCGTGTCCACGTGATGCATCCCGACCACGGAGTGCGTCTGCACCATGTCGACCGCAAACGGCAGGTGGTACCAGAGCGAATCGAAGTTGAAGACACCCCGGTCCAGCGCATGCTTGGTCGTCACCGCATAGCTGAAAACGGTTGCGCTGATCACCAGCACCATCACGAGCAGGGACCAAGGGCTTTCGCCGGCGGGTCCTGTCACCGCAGGGGACCCACCACCCCTTCCGGTAGCTAAAGCTTCCTCAGGGGTGGTACCCCCTACGGCGCCACCCCCCGGCAGGAACCAGGTCAGCAGACCGAGCAGGAGCGAGAGGGCGATCAGGGTCCCGGCGTAGAAGAGACCGAAGGTTCCGAGGAGCTCGGAGAGCCAGATCAGGACGGCGACGCCAGTGATGGTCTCGACGAGGCGAGCGGGGGCGCCGCCCCAGGTGGGTAGTAGGCGCTGGCGCAGCTTGTAAGAGCCGAACCCGATCGGGAGGACGACCAAGGCCAGTTGCAGGGCTCCCAGGAGATAGGAGCCAAGATCAACCATGAGAACCCCGAAGAGCGGTCGCTAGCCGCCGAGGTTGCCGCGGATGACGACCGGCGTCTCCCCTTCGGCAATCATCCCCTGAGCGCGCGCCTCGCGGGCGACGACGAGCGGGTCGTCTGCCGACTGGATGCGGTTGTGGAGGCGCCGGTCTTCCTTCAGCAGGCCGTGCAGCTTGGCTTTGGCCGCAGTCGTCCCCGTGTAGGTCTTGACGAAGTCGATCGAGGGGCCGAGGTAGGAGTAGAGCACCGCGACGAGGACGAGGGTGAGGGCGACGCGGCCGACCCGGTCCCACTTGATGCGGCTGGGGCCGCGACGCGCGGCGGGGCGGGCTTTGCGGGGTGCCGGACGTCTCGCCACCAGTTCTCTTTTTAGCTTTGAGACCGCATTCCTTCATTGCACGAGAGCGTGCGTCTGGGGGCGCGTGTGGTCAAGCAGATCAAGGACGCAGGGCGGGCGATGAAGGAAGCGCACTTTTAGTGCGTGACCGAAACGCCCGACCGAGGACGCAGAGATGCGCCGCGCCACACGCGTCATCCAGACGTGCGCGAGAACGCCGCCAAACCTGGGAACTGAGCATTTCCACCCAGCTCCTCCTCTATCCGCAGCAGCCGGTTGTACTTGGCGACGCGGTCCGAGCGCGAGGGCGCGCCGGTCTTGATCTGGCCGGCGCCGGTGGCGACGGCGAGGTCGGCGATCGTCGTGTCCTCGGTCTCGCCCGAGCGGTGCGAGATCACCGCCGTGTAACCGGCGTCGCGGGCGATGCGGATCGCCTCCAGGGTCTCGCTCAGGGTGCCGATCTGGTTGACCTTGACCAGGATCGAGTTGCCGACGCCGAGCTCGATGCCGCGGCGCAGGCGCTCGGGGTTGGTGACGAAGAGGTCGTCGCCGACCAGCTGCACCCGCTCGCCGAGGCGCTCGGTCAGGAGCTTCCAGCCGTCCCAGTCCTCCTCGTCCATCCCGTCCTCGATCGAGACGATCGGATAGCGCTCGCAGGCGTCCTGCCAGTAGGCGGCCATCTCCTCGGAGGAGAGGGTGCGTCCCTCGTGCTCCAACACGTAGGAGCCGCCCTCGAAGACCTCGCTGGTCGCGGGGTCCAGGGCGATGAAGACGTCCTTGCCGGGCTCGTATCCGGCCGCCTCGACGCCGGCCAGGACCGCCTGCAGGGCGGCCTCGTTGGAGTCGAGGTTCGGCGCGAAGCCGCCCTCGTCGCCGCCCGCGGTCGAGAGGCCTTTGGAGGAGAGCGACTTCTTCAGGGCGTGGAAGACCTCGGCTCCGACCCGCAGGCACTCCGAGAAGCTGCCGGCGCCGGCGGGGACGATCATGAACTCCTGGAAGTCGACCGAGTTGTCGGCGTGGGCGCCGCCGTTGAGGACGTTCATCATCGGCACCGGCAGGACGCTCGGCTCACCGCCGCCGTAGAGCTCGGCCAGGTACCGGTACAGCGGCTGGGCAGAGTCGGCCGCGGCGGCCTTGGCGGCTGCGAGCGAAACGCCCAACAGCGCGTTGGCGCCGAGCCGGCCCTTGTTCGGGGTGCCGTCGAGCTCGATCATCGTGCGGTCGAGGTTGCCCTGCTCCGCCCGGGCGCCGGTCAGCGCCGCGGCGATCTCGCCGTTGACGTTGGCGACCGCACGGCCGACGCCCTTGCCGGCCCAAGCGTCGCCACCGTCACGCAACTCGACCGCCTCGAACTCTCCGGTCGAGGCGCCCGAGGGCACCGCCGCCAGCCCGCGCGCGCCGGACTCCAGCGTCACCTCCACCTCGACGGTGGGATTGCCGCGGGAGTCGAGAATCTGGCGGGCGTGAATCGAGGAGATCGTGCTCACGGGCGCGCCAGTCTATTCACCGCCGGCGGCGGCAGGCCGTCCGCCGGACCGCTCTATTCGCCTTCGGGCGCGGCGGCGGGAGGAACTGCGCCCGCCGGCACTTCCGTGCCGGTTTCGGGAGTCGCTTCCGGCCGCGGGCGCTGCTGGAACTGTTCGCCTTTGGGTTTGGTCGCCGTTACCGTGCCCGGCAGGGCGGGCGAGATCGGCGTCACCGGCGAGGGGCATTCTTTCGCCGGAGTTTTGGGATCAGCTTCGTAGCAGGCCGGCGAAGCGTTTTTCGGGTGACCGTCGCCCTTGAAGTTGCCGCACTTTTCGATCGTGAAGTCGTCGGCGCAGACCGTCCGCTGGCGCCACTTGCTTTCGAAGTTGCGGACGAATTCGGAGAGGTATTCCTGCTGGTTCTGCTGGCCCAGGGTGGATTCGATCTGCGGTTTGGCTTCGGCCAGGGTCTGGACTTTGGCCGGGGTCAGTTTCACGACTTCGACCAGGACCCAGTTTTTTTCGAATTTCACCGGGCCGACGATTTCGCCCGTGGGGCTGTCGAAGATCGCGGCTTTGAGCGGCCCCTGGAGGAATTCTTCGGTGATCCCTTCCTGCAGGCCGCCTTTGGCTTTGCTGGTCGGGTCGCTGCTGTATTTCGTCGCGGCTTTTTTCCAGGCCGCGGGCGAGCTGTCTTTTTCGAGCGCCTTCTTCGCGGCTTCGACTTCGCCCTTGTCTTCGTTGAGGATCAGGCGGACGTCGCGGCTTTCTTTGGTCGTGAACTGCGTTTCCTTTTCGGCTTCGTAGTAAGCCTCGACCTGATCGCTCGACGGTTTGGGAGCGCTGGTGCTGATCTGCTGCTGGATTTCTTTGGTGACGATCTGCAGTTCGACCAGTTCGTTGACTTCGTCCTGACTGAACTGGGATTCCTCGAGGAATTTTTTATAGGCGGCCGGAGTCGGGAAGTTCTGTTTTTTGATCGACGCGAGTTCGTCTTCGACCTGTTTTTCGGTCACCTCGATGCCGAGTTCTTCGCCCTCGCCGCGGATCCAGACGCCTTCGATCAATTCGGTCAGCGCTTTTTCCTGAAGTTCTTCGTATTTGTCGCTGCCGGGCTTCGGCGGTTTTTTCGCTTTTTCTTCGCCGGACGTAGCCTGGCGGATGGTCGCGCGCTTCAGTTTGTCTTCACTGATGTCGGCGAACTCGTCGGGGACGCTCGAGATATGGGCGACGTCCCCGGAAGGCACGCTCGGCTTGGTCAACCCCTGCGCGATCGCGAAGCCGACGAAAAGCACGAGCAGGAGCGCGCCGAAGAGGATCAGCCCCAACCGCTGCCGACCGGCCGACCTGCCGTCGCGGTCCGGCCCTCGGCCCGACCTCCCTCTCTGGCCTGCTTTCGCTCCCACGAAGGCGGCAGCATAGTCAAAACCGCGGCCTTAAGCAGGCTTTAGGGGGCGCTCAGGCCGCCGCGGCCTCGGCTGAGCGCCGCGCCTCGCGCAGCCCCTCCGCCAGAGCAAGCACCGCCGTGAGCCGTTCCTCGGGGTCGCCGGCGGCCCGCAGGGCGGCGGTCTGCTCGCGCCATTCGTAGACCGCGCCCTCGACCTGCTCGGCTAGGACCCCGGCTCCCTCGGAGTCGAGCTCGACCCCGGTGACGCTGAGCCGGTCGCCGCGGAACTCGACGCTGCGGGCGCCGGCGAGGCCGAGTTCGATCCGCGCTTTCTGCAGCTTCAGCAGGTTCTCGGCTGCGGCCGGCAGCGGCCCGAAGCGATCGCTCAGCTCGTCGCGGATCGCCCGCAGCTGCCCCGGCTCGCGGGCGGCGACGATGCGGCGGTGGATGTCGATCTTCGCCGCCTCGAAGGGGACGTAGGCGGCCGGCAGGTAAGCGTCGACCGGGACGTCGAGGCGGACCGGCTCCGGCGCCTCTTCCCGCTCCTCCTCGGTGCCCGCGGCCTCGGCGACGGCCTCGTCGATCATCTGGCAGTAGAGCTCGAACCCGACCGCGGCGACGTGGCCGGACTGCTCGTCGCCGAGCAGGTTGCCGGCGCCGCGGATGTCGAGGTCGCGCATCGCGATACGGAAGCCCGAGCCGAGCTCGGTGTGGTCGGCGAGGGTCGATAGCCGCGCGGCCGCCTCCTCGGTCAGCGCCTCGGCCGAGGGGTAGAGCAGGTAGGCGAAAGCGCGCTCGCGAGAGCGTCCGACGCGGCCGCGGATCTGGTAGGCCTGCGAGAGGCCGAGCTGATCGGCGCGCTCGACGATCAGGGTGTTCGCGGTCGGGATGTCGAGGCCGGACTCGATGATCGTCGTCGTCACCAGCACGTCGGCCTCGCCGCGCAGGAAGGTCAGCATCGTCTCCTCCAGCTGGTGCTCGTCCATCTGCCCGTGCGCTTCCAGGCAGCGCGCCCCCGGCACCAGCGCCCGCAGCCGCTCGGTCGTCTCCGGCAGCGAGTCGATCCGGTTGTGGAGGACAAAGGCCTGGCCCTTGCGCTCGATCTCGCGCCGGACCGCCTTGGCGACCAGGTCCTCGTCGTAGGGACCGACGTAGGTGCGGACCGGGCGGCGGCCCTCGGGCGGGGTCTCGATCACCGAGATGTCGCGCAGGCCGGCGAGGCTCATCTGCAGGGTGCGCGGGATCGGCGTCGCCGAGAGCGCGAGGACGTCGACCTTCAGCTTCAGCTGCCGCAGCAGCTCCTTCTGTTTCACCCCGAAGCGCTGCTCCTCGTCGACGATGACGAGGCCGAGGTCCTTGGCGCGGACGTCGCGCGAGAGCAGGCGGTGGGTGCCGATCAGGATGTCGACCTTCCCCGCCTCGAAGTCCTTGAGGACGGCTTTGACCTCGGCCTGCGGGCGCAGGCGGGAGACGCCCTCGACCCGGAAGGGCAGGTCGGCGAGGCGCTCGCGGAAGGTGCCGAAGTGCTGCTGGGCGAGGATCGTGGTCGGCACCAGGACCATCACCTGGGCGCCGTCGGAGGCGGCCTTGACCGCGGCCCGCAGCGCCACCTCGGTCTTGCCGAAACCGACGTCGCCGCAGACCAGGCGGTCCATCGGCCGCTCGGACTCCATGTCCGCCTTGACCGCCTCGATCGCTTCCATCTGGTCGGCGGTCTCGCGGTAGGGGAAGGCGGTCTCCATCGCGATCTGCCATTCGCCGTCGGGTGGGAAGGCGTGGCCCTTGCGGGCGCGGCGCTCGGCGTAGAGGTTGAGCAGCTCGCCGGCCAGGGCCCCGGCCGCTTTGCGCGCCCGCGCCTTGAGGTTCTGCCAGCGTTTGCCGCCCAGCGCCGAGAGCGTCGGTTCGCCGCCGGCGCCGACGTAGCGGGAGAGCTTCGCCAGCTGGTCGGTGGGGACGAAGACGCGGTCCTCGCCCTTGTATTCGAGGTAGAGGTAGTCGCGGGTGACGCCGCCGACCTCGCGGGTCTCGAAGCCGGCGAAGCGGGCGACGCCGTGGTCCTCGTGGACGACGTAGTCGCCGACCCGCAGGTCGCTGAAAGCGAGGCGGCCGCGGCCGCCTCCGGGGGCGGGCTCCTCCGCGCGGCGGCGGTGGACGAGGCGGCGGAAGGGATAGACGGCGAGTTTCAGCTCGGGGCTGACGAAGCCCTCGCGCAGGCGCGCCTCGGCGAAGGAGAGGCCGGGGTCCGGGGAGACGCGGCCGCCTTCAAGCAGGCGGGCGTCGAGCCGGTCGAGGCCGTAGCGGGCGCGCTCGGCCTCGCCGCGGCTCTCGAAGGCGACGACGGCGCGGTAGCCGGAGCGGACTAGTTTCTCCAGCTCGCCCTCGGCCTCTTTGACGCTGCGGGCGGGGGACTCGGCGCGGGCGGCGCGGAAGGCGTCCTCGTCGTCCTCGCCGACGGCGGTCAGGGACAGCGCCGCGCGGGCGGCGAGCGGCTCGGCGACGTCGACGTAGAGGCGCTGGGCGTCGTCGGCGTGCATCGCCGTGGTCGCGTCCTCCCAGTGGTCGCGCAGCGCCGGCTCGATCTCCTCGGAGCCGACGAGCACCACCGCGGCGTCCTCGGGGACGAACTCCAGCGGGGCGCGGAAGTGCTCCAGGGGCAGCGCTTCGGCCAGGTTCGGCGACTCGGCGCCTTCCTCCTCGGCGGCCATCGCCGCCAGCTCGGCCAGCTCCCGGTGCTCGGCGTCGAGCTCGGCGGCCGGCGCCAGCTCGACTCGCTCGGCCTCGCCGAGCGAGCGCTGGGTGAAGGTCGAGAACCAGCGCATCGACTCGACCTCGTCGCCGAAGAGCTCGATCCGCACCGCCCGCTCCTCGGTCGCGGGGTAGACGTCGAGGATGCCGCCCCGGACCGCAAACTGGCCGCGCTCCTCGACCTGCTCGACGCGTTCGTAGCCGGCACCGACGAGGTCGGAGGCGACGGCATCGAGCTCGATCTCCTCGCCGAGCGAGATCGCGAACCCGGCGGGGCGCAGAGAGGCGTCGGGGACCGCCTCGGCCAGCGCCGTCGCCGAGGCGACGACCACCGCGTCGGGCTCGGAGCCGAGCGCGTCGAGGGCGTCGATCCGCAGCCCGACGAGGTGCGGCGGCGGGGTCACGTGCGAGGCGTAGCCGGTGCCGCGCGAGGGGTAGAGGCGGACGCGGCGCGGCGCCAGGTAGGCGCGCAGGTCGGCGGCGAGGTCGCGCGCCGAGCGGTCGTCGGGGGCGACCATCAGCGCCGGACGCTCCGCCAGGCCGCGATCGTCCTCCAGCAGCGCCGCCAGCAGCAGCGGCCGCAGCATCGCCGAGGCCCGCACCGACTCGCCCTCCCCGCCCGCAGCCGCAGCCCGCACGCGCCCCGCGAGCGCGTGGACGCGCTCGTTCTCGAGGGCGATGTCGATCAGGGGACGAAGGCTCATGGCAGGGGAATAACCCGGGGAAAGAGCCCGGGGCCGAATCTTCGATTCTAGGGACGGAGCGCCGGCGACTTAGAGGGCGTCGCGCTGGGCGGCACAGGCGGTGAGACGTCGCCTGGCGTCACCCGCGGGTCGCGAACGCACTGGACCGCTCCGATCGGACGGGGACAGCGCCCGGTCCGTGGCCACCCAGGGGCATTCGAAGCGTGGTTGTACCCCGGGCGAGCGGGGGCTCGCCTGCAACCCCGGAGAGCGGCAGCCCCGATGGCAGGTCTCGCCCCACCGGCCTCCCCAGCCCGCCCAGGCGCCGGCCGCAGGCAGGGCGCCCTCACCTGGGTTGCCGATCTCGGGCAACGGCCGCACGCAGCCGTAGATGGCGCAGCTGGAATCGCTATTGCCGCCCCAGGAGACGGCGCCATCGTGGGGGTCCTCCGGCAACCGAAATCCCAGCTTCTTTTCGTACTGCTTGCAGCCTGAATCACAGCGGTAGGGATAGCCGGCATGCGTCCCTTGCGCGATGAATATCAACGGATGCCCGTCGGTCAGCGGCAGCAGGGCGCCTTTGACGAGGACCCGGTTGCGGTGGGCGGCATAGATCGCTTCGACGATCTTCGGCTTCGACGAGGCGGTGGTGACGACCGTCATCCCCTCCCAGTCGCCCTCGTGATTGCTGCATAGGGCGAAATTGCAGTGGTGGAGCGGACCCGTGTATTCGTTATAGCGGAGGAACCACCAGTAATCCCAGTACCAGCGGCCGCCGTGGCTGGTCCGCCGGTAATAGATGACCGCGCGCTGTCCTGCATTGCAGTCGACGGCCGCTGAGTCGGCCGCGCGACATCGCCGCTTTGGCGATCGATATTCCGTTCCGTCCTTGCCGCTGCCATGGATGTCGAGGTAAGCCGGAGCCGCCGTGTTGGCGCTGAGCTCGTCGAGGCCCGCCAACGGATCGCAGCGCGGGGGGTCTTCCCAGCAGGCTTCATGGCCGCTTCCGTCCACGAAGATCTCGCTGGCGAAGCTGCCGACCTCGACTGGCCTCCACCGCTCGCCACTGTCGAAGAGCAACCGTGGTCGCAGCTTGGTGGCAAGCAGGACCTCACGTTCGCTGCCGTGCCCTCCGAGCGTGGCTGCGGCAATACCGGGTGCGACCGCCGCCGCCGAGGCGAGGGCAAGAGCCGCCCACAGGGCGGCCTGCCTGGCGGCGTTCTTAGACGAGTACGCCCGGGCAAGGCGGTGCGCACCGAGCATCATGCTCGGAAGCCTCGCCGAAACAATCAGAAAGTCAAGAACACTCCGGTTCGCCAAACCGGGTGATTGACGACTACAGAAGCACCGTGAACCTCTTCTTCGCCGCCTTGCCGACGTTGCCGGCCTTGTCGGTCGCCCGGACCTTGAAGACGTGCTTGCCGGGCTTCAGCTTCTTGTAGGTCTTCGGCGAGCGGCAGTTCTTGAACTTGCCCTTGTCGAGCTTGCACTGGAAGGTCGAGCCGGCCTCGTTGGCCTTGAACTTGAACTTGGCGGTGGTGCTGGTCGATTTGGCCTTCGGTGCTTTGGTGATCTTCACCGTCGGGGCGATGGTGTCGGGGGTGCCGCCACCGCCGCCGTTGTTTCCGCCACCGCCGTTGCCGGTGCCGCCGCCGCTTGGATCGGCGGCGGCCGTAGTCAGCGCCAGCTCTGAGGTTCCGCTTTCGATCACGGTTTGGGTCGCCGCGAGGTTCGTCCCGGCCGGAATGGAGCTGTAGGCGACAGCCCAATTGCCGCTCCCGTCGGCTTCGGTTTCAGCAAGGAACGCTTCCACCTCGCCAGCGCCGGCCGTGGCCTTGCGGAACAGACGGACAGTCGCGTTCGGTTTGGCCGTGCCTGCGGCTTTCGTCTGGGTCGCCGAGGAAATCGCCGGCGGCAGGATCCCCTGGTTCGCGCCCGTCACCAGGTCGATGAAGAGGCCACCGTTCGAGGCGCCGCGGTTACGGGTGATTTCCGTCCAGCTTCCCGGTTCTCCCGCTTCTTCGACGATCTGGATCGCGGGGCCGGCGCTGCCGTCGATCACGTTCTCGGTTCCGGTTGAGCTTCCACCGATCACGTTGCCGATCGTGGCCGTCACGCCGTTCGGCGGCTTGACGGCTATCCCGGGCCCGTTCGAGTTGGTGACAATGTTGTCGCGGACGTCGTTTTTGGCGCTTTCGATGAGGATCCCGAATTCGCCAGACGCATCGACTTCGTTGCTGGCGATCAAACCCTCGCCCTGCCCGAAGCCAGCCACGATCCCGCTGTTCCCGCCCTGAATTTCGTTGCCGATGATTCGGCCGGTGATGTCCCGGACTTCGATGCCCGCCGTCCCGGTCATGCGGATCGCGTTGCTTTCGATTTCCGACTCTTCGGTCACCCCCGAGCCGAGGACGAAGATCCCCACCCCCGTCGGCGGCGTTTGTTCGCTTTCGTCGGAGCCGAATCCGATGCTGTTGGCGCGGGCTTCGAAGCCGTTGCCACCGGTTTCGGCGGCGATCCCCTGGAGACCGCCGGCGATGTAGTTCCTCTCGGGATCTGGAGCGACGAAGAGCGGCGCGCCGACCCTGACGTCGTCTGCGCCGCCGACCCAGATCCCGATGGTGGTGTTGGCGACCACGCCGGTTCCCGTCGCGTCAAGCCCGACGAAGTTGCCGTGCACGATCGTCGGGCCGGTTGCCGGTTTCTCTTCCAGGCTCTCCCCGTTGAGGTCGATACCGGTGGAGAGGGAACCCGAGATGACGTTGCAGCCGCCGTCACAGTCGGCGGTGGCGGCCGCGGATTCGGAGACCGTGGCCCCGATCTCGTTTCCTTCCGCGGCGAAGCCGCCGCCAGCGGTCGAGTCGGTGATCTCAAGGTCTTCGTTGTTGGGCGCCGAGGTCACCCCGTCCGGCGCGACGCCGAAGTAGTTGCCCTGGATCTGCGCGCCGCTGGCTCCCTGCAGGTCGAGGCCCTGCGTGTTGTTGCCGAAGACGTTGCCGGCCCCGGCCGCGGTGCCCCCGATCGTCGCCAGGTCGGAACCCGGGTCGACGAAGATCCCGATCGCGTTGGCGCTCGCAGAGCTGTCCAGTTTCACCCCGAGCCAGTTGCCTTGGGCGACGAAGTTCTCCGATTCGTTGATCACGTTGATCCCGACCAGGGCGCCGGTCACTGCGAGGCCGCGGATCGTGACGTTGTCGGAGTCGACCTGGAGGCTGAAGCCCGCGACCGGTCCGCTGACGCCGACGCACGGTCCGTTGACCCCGCCGCCGTGGCTGCAGGAGCCGCCTTCGATCGTGACCGGGTCGTCGATCGTCGGCAGGGTGCTGCCGAGCGCGATCGTGTCGCTGCCGACTTCGCCGTCGAAGGCGATCGTGAATTTGATTTCGTCGGCGACGCTTTCGGATTCGTTCGACTCTTCTATCGCCGCCCGCAGCGTGCATTTGAGCGCGGCCGTGAGGCAGCCGCCGACTCCTGGGGTGGCATCGGCTTCGTCGCCGGTGCTGTCGACCGTGTAGAGAGCAGCCGAGGCCGTAGCCGGCAGCGCGAGGATGAACAGGGCAGCGAGGAGCGTCAGGGCGACGCGCGGGCGAGTGGTCATGGGCGCGACCCTATCCGCCGCGGGCGGACGAACAGAGCGCCTGGCCGAACGCCCTAATCAGTCCGGCGAGGGCAGTCCCGGGCCGCTGCGCTGCCACTCGACCTGGCCGCGGCCCTCGGCGGCGGAGCGGCCGACGACGTCGTCCCACTCGTGCAGCATCCGCTTCAGCCGGGCGACCGCCCCGGGCGGGTGGGCGGCGACCTCGGCGGCCAGCTCCAGCGCGGCCTGCTCGGTGCCGGCGGCGGGCGCCACCCGGTTGACGAGTCCGAGCCGCAGGGCCTCGTCGGCGCCGACGGTGCGGCTGCTGAGCAGCAGGTACTTGGCGGCGGCGAGGCCGCAGAGGGTGACCAGGCGCGCCGGGCCGACGGGGACGCCAAGGGCGGCGCCGGGGAAGCGCATCCGCAGGTTGGCGCCGCCGATCCGCATGTCGCAGGCGACGGCGACCTCGGCGCCGCCGCCGACGACGTCGCCGTGGCAGGCGGCGATCGTCGGCTTCGGGAAGTCGACCACCTGGTCGTAGAGGTCGGCGAAGAGCTGCATCCGGCGGACCTTGCCCTCCTCGTCGAGCTGCTCGCGCACGTCGGCGCCGGCCGAGAGGCCCATGTGGTCGGCGGAGCTGATCACCAGGACCCGCACCGCCTCGTCGCCGCGGGCGACGGCCAGGTGCTCGAGCAGCTCCAGCAGCATCTGGGTGCTGATCGCGTTCCGCGCCTGCGGCCGCTCGAGCCGGACCAGGGCGACGCCCCGCTCGTCGACCGAGTAGCTGGTGACCTCTGCGCTCACGACTCGGACGCTATTCGTTCGACCAGGCGCTCGGTCTCCTCGGCGGCGGCGGCGACCAGCCCTTCGACCTCCGCCTTCGGCTCGCTGAAGCGCCCGAGGACGTAGGCGGAGACGATCTCGGGGTCGGTCGAGTCGGGACGCCCCACCCCCACCCGCACCCGCCAGAAGTCTGCGTCGCCGAAGCCGCGTTTGAGGCTCTTGAGGCCGTTGTGGCCGGCGAGCCCGCCGCCGAGCCGGGGCTGGATCTCGCCGAAGGGGAGGTCGATCTCGTCGTGGATGACGACCACGCGGTCGAGCGGCACCTTCAGCGAGCCGCGCGCCGGCCCGGCCGAGGTGCCGGATTCGTTCATGTAGGTGCGCGGCTGCAGCAGCGCCACCCGCGGCCCCCCGGGGCCGGTCCGGCCTTCGGAGATGACGCCGTTGAACTTCTGCTTCGGCTTCGGCAGCTGCCAGCGCTCGGCCAGCTCGCTCGCGACCGCGAAGCCGACGTTGTGGCGGGTGCGCTCGTACTCCGGCCCGGGGTTGCCGAGCCCGACGATCAGGATGCGGTCCCCCTGCTCGCCACCCTCGCGGCGGCGGAACAGCGACAGCGGTTACTCGCCCTCGGAGTCGCCCGAGTCGCCGCCCTCGCCCTCGCCCTCGGCGGCCTCGCCCTCGCCCTCGCCGACCAGCTCGGCCTCCTCCTCGACCTCGGGCTCGACCTCTTCGACGCGCGGCGGCGAGAGGGTGACGATGGTGATCTCCTCGGGGTCGTCGGCGACGAATTTGACGCCCTCGGGAGGGGTGACGACCGAAAGCTGCAGGGTGTCGTTGATCTCCATCGCGGAGACGTCGACGACGATGTTGTCCGGGATCTCGGTCGGCAGCGCTTCGATCGTGATCTCGCGGGTGACGTGCTCGAGCACGCCGCCGCCCTTGACGCCTGGGGCGCTCTCGACGCCCTCGAGCTCGATCACGACCTCGGCATGGATCGCCTCGTCGAGTTTCACCTGCATCAGATCGAGGTGCTGGATGCTGCCCTTGACCGGGTGATGCTGTTCTTCCTTGATCACGACCGGGACGGCTTTGCTGCCCTCGATCTCGAGGTCGAAGAGGGCGGCGCCTTCGCTGAGGACGTTGCGCACGTCGCGTTCGGCGACCTGGAACGGCTTCGCCTCCGAGCCGCCCGAGTAGACGACCCCCGGGACGACGCCGTCGCGGCGCATGCGGCGCGAGGAGCGCGAGCCGAAGTCGGCACGGGGTGCGGCTTTGAGAGTGGAGCGTTTGGTCGCCATCGGACGGGGAGGATAGAGAACTCGCCCGAAACAGAGCCTGTGACACCCTTCGTCTCCAGTGCCTGACGAATCGAAGATCCCCAAGGGCCGGATTAGGCGCTCCGCCAAGCTCGGCTCGATCGTCGGCGTGCAGGGCGCCCGTTACGCCGGGACCAAAGCGACCAACGTCGCCCGCTCTGAGGAGGACAGCAAAGAGCGGCTCGAGCAGCGGCACCTGGAGACGGCGATGAAAATGGTCGGGGCGCTGGGCCAGATGAAGGGCGCGGCGATGAAGCTCGGCCAGTTCGCCTCCTTCATCGACACCGAGTTCATCCCCGAGGAGTACCGCGAGATCTACCAGGAGCAGCTGGCGAAGCTGCGCACCGACGCGCCCTCGATGCCGTGGGAGAAAGTCGAGCAGGTGCTGGCGGAGGAGTACGACGGCGAGCCGCTCTCGGAGTACTTCGCCGAGTTCGAGCAGGAGGCCTTCGCCGCCGCCTCGATCGGCCAGGTCCACCGCGCCGAGCTGCTCGACGGCCGCCAGGTCGCGGTGAAGATCCAGTACCCGGGAATCGCCGAGGCGCTCGACGCCGACCTGCGCAACGCCGGCACGATCGTGCGCTTGGCGAAGGTGCTGGCCCCCGGCCTCGACGCGAAGGCGATCGCCGAGGAGATCCGCGAGCGGGTGATGGAGGAGCTCGACTACGAGTACGAGGCCCAGAACCAGCGCTCGTTCGCCCGCGCCTACCGCGAACACCCCTTCATCTTCGTGCCGGAAGTTGTGACGCGGCTCTCGCGGCGCCGGGTGCTGGTGACCGAGTTCGTCGAGGGAATCGGCTTCGAGAAGATCAAAAAGCTGCCGCACGAGGAGCGCAGCCGCTTCGGCGAGATCGTCTACCGCGGCAGCTTCGGCTCGATCTACCACCTGCAGCACTTCAACGCCGACCCCCACCCCGGCAACTACCTCCTCATGCCCGACGGCCGCGTCGCCTTCCTCGACTTCGGGATGACGAAGAAGCTCGACCGCGAGCAGATCCTGCTTGAGCAGCGGGCCTTCGACGCCGCCTCCCGCAACGACCCCGAGGCCTTCCGTCAGGCGCTGCACGACCTCGGCTTCATCAAGAAGCCCTCGAAGCTGGATGCCGAGCGGCTGCTGGAGCACATGCGGGACGTCGGCGGCTGGTTTGTGATGGAGGACCGCGAGCTGGAGATCACGCCGCGGATCGTGATGAAGATCATCGAGTCGACCAACGACCCGCGCTCGGAGTACTTCGACCTGATGCGGCGGGAGAGCCTGCCGGCGGAGGAGCTGATGGGGCGGCGGATGGAAATCGGCGTCGTCGCCGTGCTCGGGCAGCTGCGGGCCAAGCGCAACTGGCACCGGATCGCCCGCGAGTGGGTTTACGCTGACGCGCCGGAGACCGAGTTGGGCGAGCTGGAGTGGGAATACTTCGAAGAGCGCGGGGTCAAGCGCGTGCCGGGGCTTGCCGAAACCACCTGAGCAGCGACCGAGCCAGTAGGAGGAGACGATGAGCAGGATCAAACGCGGTTGGGGCCTGACCAAGAAAAGCTGGGGGATGCTCAAAGAGCACCCGTCGCTGGTCCGCTTCCCGCTCTACGGCGGCGTCGCGACGACGCTGCTGGCGATCGTCTTCCTCGGCCCGGGGCTCTACCTCTTCGAGGAAGACCAGCTCGCCGGCGCGATCCCGATCATCGTCATCGGCGTCTACGTCCTCAGCTTCGTCGGCTTCTACTTCAGCGTCGGTCTCGCCGCCTGCGCCGACATGATCTTCCGCGGCCAGGAGGCGACCGTCGCCGACGGCCTCGCCGTCTCCCGCAGCCGCATCGCCCAGATCAGCGGCTGGGCCGCGGTCTCGGCCGCGATCAGCCTGGTGATGGGTCTGCTCGAAAATCAGGGCGGGACCCTGGGCACGATCGCCGCGCGGCTGGTCGGCATGGCCTGGACGCTGGTCACCTTCCTCGCGGTGCCGGTGATCGCGATCGAGGGCACGGGCCCGTTCGAGACGATCAAGCGCTCGGCCTCGCTCTTCCGCGAGCGCTGGGGCCAGCAGATCACCGGCAACATCGCGATCGGCGCGGCGGTCTTCCTGCTCGGCGTGCTGCCGGCGGGGCTGCTGATCGCCGCCGGGATCGTCATCTGGTCCTCGGTCGCCTTCCTCGGCGCGCTGCTGGTCGTAATCGGCGCCCTGGTGCTGGCGATCGCGCTGCTCATCTCCCGCGCCCTGAACGGCATCTTCGGCGTCGCCCTGTACCGCTACGCCCTGGAGGGCCAGGTGGTCGGCGGCTTCACCCAGGAGGACCTCGAGTCCGCGGTCAAGGTCAAAGGCCGCGGTCGCGGCAAGGCGACCCCGCCGGGCGCCACCCCCGGCGTCGTCTAAGTAAAAGGGCGGGCACTCCTGCGAGCGCCCACTCCGAACTTCGGGCCCCTATAGGGGCCTCAATCTCGGAGCCGCGAGAACAGGCGAGGGTCGTTCGAGACGAGGCCGTGGACGCCGGCGGCGGCGAGCTTCTCCATCCGCGCGAGGTCGTCGACCGTCCAGGCGATCAGCTCGACCTCGGCGAGGTCGCAGATCCGCGCCAGCCGCGGTGAGACCAGGGGGTGATAGACCCACATCGCCTCGACCCCGAACTTGGGCAGCTTCTCGGCGGCGAGGCCGGGAAGGCGGTGGCGCATCGCCACCAGCGCCGCCAGCATCGGCCCCTTCGCCCAGCGCTTGCGGCTCCAGTCCTTGGTGACTTTGGGATAGGTCCAGCCGCGCCGCAGCGCCGGCTCCAGTTCGAGGATGCGGCGCAGCGAATGCATCTCCATCGTCGAGATCATCGCCCGCTCGACCAAGTCACGCTCGCGCAGCGCCTCGACCAGCTCCTCCTCCCGGCCCGGCAGCTTGATGTCGAGGTCGATCTCGATCTCCTCCAGCGGCGGCTCGAGGAAGGCGTCGAGCGCCTCGGTCAGCTTCAGCGGCGTCCGCCGCTCGGCGTCCTCCCAGTCGTGGGCGACCACCAGCGGATGGCGCTCCTCCGGCGGCAGGTGCGAGTCCGGCAGCCAGAGCACGTCCATCTCGATCATGTGGACGCCCGCCGCGGCGGCCGCGTGGAAGCTCGCGACCGTGTTCCCGGGCGCGATCAGGTCAGCCCCCTTGTGGCCGACCAGCCGCAGCTTGCGGTCCTCTTGCGGCTGCCCGCTCAGAACAGCTGATTCTCGCCGGCGAAGATCTCGCTCACCGAGTCGTCGGTGAAGATGCGGCGGATCGAGTCGGCGAAGGTGCCGGCGGTGGAGAGCACGGTGATGTTGTCCGGGGCGCCGGGGCGCAGCGGCATCGTGTCGGTGACGACGATCTGCTCGATCGCCGAGTTTTCCAGCCGTTCGTAGGCGGGACCGGAGAAGACGCCGTGGGTGGCGCAGGCGATGACCCGGGCGGCGCCCTCGTCGATCACGGTCTGGGCGGCGGCGCAGAGGGTGCCGGCGGTGGCGATCATGTCGTCGACCAGCACCGCGGTTTTGCCCTTGACGTCGCCGACTACGTAGCCGATCTCGGCGACCGCTTGGGCCGGGCGCTCCTTCTCCATCACCGCCCACTGGGTGCCGATCCGGCGGGCGAAGTTGCGGGCGGTCTTCACGCGGCCCGCGTCCGGGGAGACGATCACCAGCTCGTCGCTCAGTTCCTGGTCGATGAACCACTGGGTCAGCATCGGCATCGCGGTCATGTGGTCGACCGGGACGTGGAAGAAGCCCTGGACCTGGCCGGCGTGGAGGTCCATGGTGAGGACGCGGTCGACGCCGACGCCCTCGAGGCACTTGGCGACGATGCGGGCGGAGATCGGCTCGCGCGGGGCGGACTTCTTGTCCTGGCGCGCGTACCCGTACCAGGGCAGTACGGCGATGATCCGGTGCGCCGAGGCGCCCTGGGCGGCGTCGATCATCGTCAAGAGCTCCATCAGGGCGTCGTTCGGCGTCATCCCTTCCGCCTCGTTGGCGCAGGTCGACTGGACGAGGAAGACGTCCGCGCCGCGGATCGATTCCTCGTAGCGGCAGTAGACCTCGCCGTCGGCGAAGGTCTTCAGGGTCACCTGGCCGAGGTCGAGGCCGAGCTTGCCGGCGACCTTGGCCGCCAGGTCCATCGAACAGCGACCGCCGAAGACCATCATCTTCTTCGTGTAGTCGTGGTCGATGCCAGTCGCCACCTGCGGGCGCTCCTCGATCATGCTCACGCGTCGTTGTCCTCTCGCATCTCGGCCGCCTTGCGAGCGGCGTATCCGTCGATGTTCCGTTGCGCGTTCTCGCTGACGGCGAGAGCCCCCTCGGGCACGTCGTCCTTGATCACTGCGCCAGCGCCAGTGTAGGCGGAGTCGCCGATATCTACCGGTGCGATCAGCATCGTGTCAACGCCGATGCGCACATCGCGGCCGATCGTCGTCCGGTTCTTGCGGAAACCGTCGTAGTTGGCGGTGATCGTGCCGGCGCCGAGGTTGGTGCCGGGGCCGATGTCGGCGTCGCCGACGTAGGCGAGGTGCGGGACCTTGGTGCCCTCGCCGACGTGGGAGTTCTTGATCTCGACGAAGGTGCCGGCCTTGGCGCCGTCCTCGAGCACAGCGCCGGGGCGCAGGTAGGCGAAGGGGCCGACCGAGCAGCCGCCGCGCACGTCGCACTCGACCAGGTAGGAGTGGAGGACCCGCGAGCCGGCGCCGACCGAGCAGTCGATCAGGGTGCTGAGCGGGCCGACCACGGCGCCCTCGCCGACGGCGGTCTCGCCGCGCAGGGTGGTGCCGGGCTCGATGCGGGCGTCGGCGGCGATCTCCACCCCGGCGTCGACCCAGGTCGAGGCGGGGTCGACGACGGTGACGCCGGCCAGCATGTGGGCCTCGAGCAGGCGGCGGCGGGCCTCGGCCTCGGCCGCGGCGAGGTCGACCCGGTTGTTGACCCCCATCGTCACCGCGAGGTCGTCGGCGCGGTGGGCGGCGACCCGGTGGCCGGCATCGCGCAGCGCCGGGAAGACGTCGGGCAGGTAGTACTCGCCCTGGGCGTTGTCGTTGGAGAGGCCGCGCAGCGCCGTCGCCAGCGGGGCGGCGTCGAAGGCGTAGGTGCCGGCGTTGATCTCGCCGATCTCCAGCTGCCAGGCCTCGGCGTCGCCGGCGGCTTTCGCCTCGACGACCCGCTCGACCCAGCCGTCGTGGTCGCGGACGACGCGGCCGTAGGCGCCGGGATCGTCGAGCTCGATCGTCAGCATCGTCGCCGCCGCCTCGGAGGACTCGTGGGCCTCCAGCAGCGCCGCGATCGTCTCGGTCGAGAGCAGCGGCACGTCGCCGGAGAGGACCAGCACCGTCTCGGCGCCGCTCTCCTCGATCAGCGGCAGGGCGGCGCGGATCGCCCCCCCGGTCCCGTCGGAAACGGGCTGCTCGACGGTCTCGACGCCTTCAGGCAGGCCAGCGGAGAGGTCGCGGCCGGGCGAGACGATCGCCGCGACCCGGCCGGCGCCGGCCTCGCGCGCAGCGAGGATCGGCCAGGCGACCATCGGCCGGCCGCAGACGGGGTGCAGCATCTTCGGGGTGGAGGAACGCATCCGCGTCCCCTCCCCCGCTGCCATCACGAGAACCAGGGGTGGGCTCACCCGAGAATCGTATGTGCTCAGGCGCGCTTGGCGAGGTCTTTGCCGAGCAGTGCAACGGAAGTCAGCGTCCAGCCGGCGAAGATCAGGTCGATCCCGACGAGGAGGCCGATCGCCCAGTCGGCGCTGCTGGGGAACTTGGCGAGGATCAGGACGCCGATCAGGATGCCGGCGATGCCGCTGAGGCCGAGCAGGCCGGCGTTCGGCTCGCCGCGGGCAATGAAGGCGATCGCGGTCCGGGTCAGGCCCATGAAGAGGAAGTAGATGCCCAGCACCAAGGTCAGCGTCAGGGTGCCGTTGTGCGGTTCGACGATCAGCCAGAGGCCGACGATCACGGTCAGGATCGCCCAGGCGAGCCGCAGGACCACGGTGCCGATCGAGTGCGCCGAGAACGCCGCCGCGACCAGCACGATGCCGACGAACAGCAGCAGCCAGCCGATGAAAATCGCCGTTCCCACCGAGGCGACCGCCGGCACCAGGATCGCGATGCAGCCGAGCGCGATCGCGGCGACGCCGACAAACATCAGCGCCTTCCAGCTGCGGCTGAGGCCCTCGCGGACCTCCGGGTCTAGGGACGCTCCTCCGATCTCCATGGCGAAGACAGTAAGTCGCCCGGCGGACGCTTTCGACCGCCCCGGCGGAGTACCCGGTTACACCTTGCGGTAGCGGGCGTCGACGATCGAGTAGAGCCCGAACCCGATCAGCCCGGCGGCGACGAGGCCCAGCAGGACGGGGCCGTAGGAGGCATGCGCAAGTTCGCGCAGGGCGCCGTCGAGACCGATCGCCTCCTTCGGGTTGTAGTCGACCGCGGCCTTGATCAGCCCGTAGCCGATCAGGGCGAAGATCACTGCCCGGGCGACGATCCCGAACATGCCGAGGGCGGTGTATGCCTTCTCGACCCCCTCGCTCATTTCGCCCGTCTTGGCGTCCTGGAGGAACTTCTTCGCCAGGCCCTCGTAGAGCTGGTAGAGGGCGACGCCGACCAGGATCGCGCCGGCGATGCCGACGATCAGGGTGCCGCCGGTCCAGTCGAGGACGCCGCCGGTCGTCGACTTCGGCGACCCCGATCCGCCCCCGCCGCCGGAGGAGGTGAGGATTCCGATCGCGGTGAAGCAGAGGATCCCGTAGGCGATGCCGCTGTCCAGCGCCGAGATGCGGTCGAAGGTGCTGTCGCGCTGCTCGGCGCCGTGCCCGACCGCCGCGCGGACGAGCCGCCAGAGCGAGTAGCCCCCCAGGCCGATCGCGACCAGGACCAGCAGCAGTTCGCCGAACGACTGGTGGGCGATCGTCTGCAGCGCGCCTTCCTGGTTGGTCGCCTTGCCGCCGTCGCCGAGGGCGAGCTTCAGCGCCAGCAGGCCGATGATCCCGTAGACCACCCCGCGGGCGACGAGGCCCGCCCGCGCCAGCCAACCGAGCGTCTTCGCGTGCGCGAGTTCCTCGCCCCCCTGCTTCGCCTTGCCGCCCACTCCCATGTCGGCCTTCATCCGGTTCACTCCCCTTTCCGGGCCGGGCCCGGGACGCAGACGGTGATCGCGCCGGGTTCGACGTCGACCTTGAACGACTTGACCTTCTTGCGGTCGCCGCCGTCGAGCTCGTAGCGGACCTTGCGATCGAGCTTGACGCGCACCTTGCGCCCCTGCGTGACCCGCACGAACGGCGACTTCTGGGCGTCGCCGAGGGCGGTGCGGGCGGCCGCGCGGACCAGCTTCACCGGCCCCTCGGAGGTGAGCACGCCGATGTCGAGCAGGCCGTCGTCGGGTTGCGCGTCGGCGAAGACTTCGATGCCGCCGAACAGCTCGCCGAGGTTGCCGACGAGGATGCAGCTGGCGGGGCCCTTGTACCAGCGGGTGCCGTCGATCTTGATCTTCGCTTCGTATCCCGGGGCGTTCAGCTTCGCGGCCCCGCCGAGCACGTAGGCGGCGCGGCCGAGGCGGTCCTTGAGGTTGTCGGCCCCCTTGATCATCGCCGCGTCGAAACCGGCGCCGGCCATCACGCCGAAGCGCTCGCCGTTGAAGCGGCCGACGTCGAGCTTGCGGCGGTCGCCGTGCAGCGCGACCTGCACCACCTTGGCGATGTCGCTCTCGATGCCGAGGTTGGTCGCGAACAGGTTCGAGGTCCCGGCCGGGGCGATCGCCAGCGGCACCTGCGTGTCCCCGAGCGCGTTGAGGCAGCGGCGCACCATCCCGTCCCCGCCCCAGGCGAGGATTAGCTCGGCGCCGTCCTCGAGGGCCTGCTCGACCGCGGCGGGCGCCCGCTTGCTCTTCGGCACCTCGGTCCACAGAGGGTCGGTGACGCCCGCCTCGGCGAGCGTGCGCCGCAGCTCCGGGAGACCGCCGGCAAAGGTTTTGCCGGCGTGCGCGACGACCGCGACCTTCATGCCCGCGCGCGCCTTTCCGCGGCGGCGCCGGCGGCGCGGCAGGCGAACAGCAGGACCAGGATCGCGCCGATGCCGACGAGGACGCCGCCGGCGACGTCGATCGGGTGGTGCATCCCCTCGTACATGCGCGAGAGGGCGACGAAGGTGGCGATCAGGATCGCGGCGGTCCAGGCCAGCGCCTTCTTCAGGCTGCTGGTGAAACGGGTGGTCAGCAGCAGGACCAGGCCGGAGTAGACGGCGATCGAGGCGGCGGTGTGTCCCGAGGGGTAGCTGGCGTCAACTTCCAGGTGTTCCAGCCGGTGGACGGTGGGGCGGTCGCGGGGGACCGCGATCGAGGTGACGCGGTAGGTCGCGGACTCGACCGCCAGGACGAAGGCCGCGAAGGCGGCGATCAGCCAGCGGCGCTTGAAGGCGGCGACCAGGGCGACGATGCCGACGATGATCGGCAGAACGGGGGCGCCGCCGACCTGGGAGCCGATTTCGGCGATCGTCGTCAGGGTGCCGGTGCGGTGTTCGGCGAAGGTGTCGTTGACGCTCTCATCGGTGCTTTCCAGCCCGAGGCCGCTGCTGGGGAGCAGCACGTGGACGACGAGCAGGGCCAGGAGGATCGAGGCCGCGGCCAGCAGCAGGAAGCCCGCCAGCAGCGCGAGGAAGAAGACGAGGGCGGGATGGCGCGAGTCGAACCTGGCCGCGAATCGGTCGGGGAGGCTGCCCGGCCGCGCCTCGAACAGCGGCATCGAGTGGCGGTCGTCGGTTCTCTCCCTCGCGGGCGCCGACCCGGTTCGCGATCTCTCTTCGACGGGCACGCCGCATCTATTCCCAGGAGGCGGCCATAACATGCATCGATTCCTCTAACCAATCGTGGTGTCGCTTGACGATTGCGGGGTAAAACCTCCTTCCAATGCCGTTTTTCATCCTCCTGCTGATCTCCGTCCTCGCCGGCCTCGGGGCCGCATTTCTCACCCGCCGCTATCCCGGCAGCGCAGCCGCGCCCGCCGTCGTCGAGGCTGCGCGCGAGGCCGGCGAGCACCTGACCGGGGCCACCGGCCGGCGGGCGGCGCGGCTCGACCCCGAGAAGGCCACCGGGCTGGCGCTGACTCTGGCGCTGGTCGCCATCGCCGTCGGGGGGGTGGTGCTGGCCCTGCTGGCGGTCGTCGTCCGCAGCACCGACGTGCTGGCCGGCCTCGACAGCGGCGTCGCCGAATGGGGCGACCGCCACGCGAGCGCCTGGTCCCACGACGCGCTCACCGCCGTCACCTACCTGGGCGAGACGGTGACCGTGGTCGTCGTCGCGATCATCGTTGCGGCCGTCGAGATCGCCCGCACCCGCAACCGCTGGGTAGTGCCGCTCCTGGTCGCGGTGATCCTCGGCGACAAGCTCCTTACCGAGGCGATCAAGCAGCTGGTCGACCGCGCACGCCCTGAATTCGAGGCGGTCGCCGCCACCTTGGGCCCCTCGTTCCCCAGCGGCCACACCTCGACCGCCGCTGCCTCGTGGGCCGCCTTCGCCCTCGTCGCCGGCCGCTGGTGGGGGCGGGAGTCATGGCCGGCCCTCGCCGGCGTCGCGGTCGGCATCGCGGTCGCGGTCGCGCTCAGCCGCGTCTTCCTCGACGTCCACTGGCTATCCGACGTCCTCGGAGGCCTCGCCCTCGGCTGGGCCTGGTTCGCCGCCTGCGCGATCGCCTTCGGCGGCCGCCTCCTCAGCTTCGGCGCCGCCGCTCAGGCCGCGGGCCGCGGCGAGGCGGAAGCGGCACCGGACGAGCCTGCCGCGGCTGCCTCCCGTTCCCGCTCGTAGAACTTCACCCACTTGCGGACGGCGTTGTCGGAGACGCCGTACTTGCGGCCGACCCAGCAATAACCGTGCGCCTCGATCTCGGCGAGGAGTTGCTCGTAGGGCGGGCGCTCGACGCGCCGGATGCCTGGCTTCGGCCGCCCCCGCAACTTCGCGCGGTCCCACCGGGTCCCGCATGATGCGAGCAATAATTGTGATCTCGATATTTAGCCTGGAACTGCTTACCGCACCGCCTGCAGCTGCGAACGTCTGGCTCGCGCCGGTTTTTGCGGCCGCAATGGGTATCGAGAGTCGCCGCGCAATTCGGGCAGACGATTCTCAGATTCTCGATCCGGTTGTCATCAGGAACGCCGTTGATGTGGTCGAGGATCAAAGCCATGGTCCGGCCGCGCCAATTTTCGTCCTGACCACACATCTCGCAGAGCCGCTGCTTTATCCCCTCGGCGAAGAGTCGCCTCTTGAGATTTGAGCGGGAGTAACTGGAGCCACGCACCAACACCTCGGCCAGGGGAATTGGATCTTTGACCGGAATTCGGTTCTCCCCACCGTCGAAGTGCTCAGTCGGGATCTCCCAGACCTCATCCACCCACCTGCGAAGGACGGCATGGTTCCCGCCCGCTGGGCGCATCCCTAGCTTTCTCAGGGCTTCTGAATAGGAGCGTGACTCGGCAACGGCTTTACGCGCTTCCATCTCCGTATAACGAGGCATGGCCGAAACCTATCGTCTGCGGCAGACAGAAAATTGCATTCAGCCGCGACGGTAACCTCCCGATAGCAATCCGGGGTGGTGTAGATGGCTTAGCACGCCTGGTTTTGGTCCAGGAAGGAGGGGTTCGAATCCTCTCCCCGGAGTGCTTACCGTTCGAGTGTTACTCCTCCGTCGCCCGCGCCACCTTGCCGCCTTTGGCGCCGGGCTCCATTGCCGGGCCTCGCGGCGCGGCGATGCCGAGGACGCGCATCGCCTTGAGGCCGAGGCCGAGCTTCTCGCGGCCCTCGGTCGCGCTGACGTCGTGGCCGCAGAGCTCGCGGACGCGCTCGAGGCGGTAGCGGATCGTGTGGCGGTGGGTGAAGAGCTGTTTGGCGGTGGCGGCGACGTTGCCGTCGTTGTCGAGGTAGGCCTCGACGGTGGCGACGAGCTCGGTCTCGTACTGCTCGTCGTACTCGTTCAGCGGCTGGACCGTCTCGGCGTAGAAGCGTTCGAGCTCGGCCGGATCCTCGCTCATCGCCGGCAGCAGCAGGCGGTAGGCGCCGGTGTCCTCGAAGGCGAGCATCGCCCGCCCCTCGGCCTCGCCGACATTGACCGCGAGGTGCGCCTCGCTGCCGGCCCGGTAGAGGTCGACCGGATCGGCGCAGCGGCGGCTGCGGCCGGTGGTCATGTGGAAGCCGGAAAGGCTGTCGTCGAGCTCGCGGGAGAGGCCCGCCGCGGCCCGCGCCAGGCGCTCGTCGTCCTCGGCCGGGACGATCGCGACGACTTCCGCCGCCGCTTCGCCGCCGTCGCTTGCCGCCAGCGCGCCGGGCGCCAGGGCGCGCAGCGCTCGCTGGGCCAGGACCAGGACGCGCTCGCGCCACTCGCCGGTCTGCGCCGCCCGCGGCGCCGCCCGCAGGACGACCACGCCGGCGCCGCGGTCGAGGTCGGCGCCGAGCTCAGAGGCCTGGGCGACGATGTCGCGACGGTCGGTCACCTCGCGCCGCA
Organism: Solirubrobacterales bacterium; assembly: GCA_035703365.1. Taxonomy (GTDB): domain Bacteria; phylum Actinomycetota; class Thermoleophilia; order Solirubrobacterales; family 70-9; genus VAYN01. The sequence continues at coordinate 17,590 of DASSYI010000022.1, read as the reverse complement.
GCACCGCCCGGACGAAGGCGCCGGCCGCCTCCTCGCTCTCCCACTCGGGCGAGCGCGAGCGCTCCAGCTCCAGCGCCAGCAGCGTCGTCACCATCCGCGCGATCACCGGGTCGGGCGCCTCCTTGGCCCGGTAGCGCAGCTCGCCGACGGCGTTGTCGGCGACTCGCAGCTCGACCGTCGTCACCCCCTCGCCGCCGGAGAGCAGCTTCTGCTCCTGGTCGGAGGAGGCGCCGGCGACCGCGAGAACCGCGCTGGAGCGGTCGATCAGGGCGACGCTCGCCTCGAGCAGGCGCGCCGCCGCGCGGGCGACGGCGGGCAGGCCGGCGCCCGACTCGACGGCGTCGGAAAGCGCCTCGAGCAGGGTCGCTCGCTCGGTTGATGCAGAGCCAGGCATCGCCTCATTATCCGGATGCGCCCCTGACGGGGCTAGATCCCGAGGATCTTGGTGATGTCCGTGTAGTAGTAGACGACCGCTAACCCGATGACGACGCCGCCGATCACGAGGGCGGCGAGGACGAAGACGGAGAGGAAACCGGCCGCCGCCTTCTCCCAGAGCCGGCCGTAGGCGCTCAGCGCCGGGCTGAGGATCAGGGTCACGAAGACGGCGAGGCAGAGAACCGCCGCGATCCCGTAGAGCAGGTACTGGTGCCCGAGGTCGGTCAGGGCGTAGAGGGTCACTGCTCTGGATTGTGCCGAACTTGCGAGACGACCAGTCCCACCGCGGCGCTGAGCGAGAACGCCGCCGCGCCCAGCGCCCAGCCGGCGCTGACATCGCTGAGGTAGTGGACCTCGAGGTAGACGCGCGAGAGCCCGATCAGCGCGGTCAGCACGAAGCCGGTGACGACGACCGCGGTGGCGCGCGCCATCCCCGGCCGCAGCCGCAGGATGATCGTGATCGCCAGCCAGAGGTAGAACACCGAGTGGGCGGCATGGCTGCTCGGAAATGAAGAGGACGCGCTGGAGGCGAGCGGTTCGGGTGGGCCGGGGCGGTCGACGGCCTCCCTGAGCACGTCGATTCCGGTCTGGGTGATCGCCATCCCGCCGATCAGGACCCAGAACTCGACCCAGCGCCGGCGCCAGGCGAGCAAGGCGGCGCAGATTGCCGCCGCCAGGCCGACCGCAAACGCAGATCCGAACCAGCTGATGACCTTGGCGACGCTGGTCAGGGCGCTCGTCTGGATGTGTTCGACGAGTTCGATCGCGGTTTCGTCCCCCGGCGTCGGCCCGGGATCGCCGCCGATGATCACCGTGTAGGCGACGAGGACGAAAAGCGCCACCGCCAGGGTCGCCATCAGCGAGGTGAATTCGAGCCCAAAGGTGCCGCCCGGCGTGACCCGGTCCCAGAGGAAGCGGAACTGGGGCCGGCGGGCGAGGTCGACCATCCAGGCCGTCGCCCGGTGCCCCTCCATCCAGCGCACGATCGCTTCGCGGTTCTCCTCCTCGCGCAGCTTGCGGACGGCGAAGACGGTGCCGGCGACGATGACGATCAGCGTCGCCAGGAAGAAGGCGCCGCGGGCGGCGTAGTGGCCGGCGGTCTCGATGCTGCGGCTGAAGAAGTAGCCGACGAGGATGTGCAGCGAGGCCCAGAGCCCGGTGCCGAGGATGCTGTACGGGACGAAGGCCCGGTAGCCCATGCCCGAGCTGCCGGCGATGAACGGGGCGAAGGCGCGGACCAGGCTGATCCAGCGGCCGATGAAGATCGTCTTGCCGCCGTGGCGACCGAAGTAGTCCTCGACTTTCTCGAAGCGCTCGTGGCTGATCCCGAAGCGCGGCCCGTGCTTGAGCACGAACTCGCGGCCGAGACGGCGACCGAGGAAGAAGCTCGTCGTGTCGCCGAGCCAGGCCGAGAACCAGGCGACCGCGATCAGCAGGTAGATGCTGATCGCGCCCTGGCCGGCGACGGCGCCGCCGAGCAGCATCACCGTCTCGCCGGGAACGACGAGGCCGACGAAGGCGCCGGTCTCGGCGAAGGCGAAGACGCCGACCAGCAGGTAGGTCCAGGCGCCGAGCGTGTTGGAGACGTCTTCCAGCAGGCTCTGCAGGTCGAGGTGCCCCAGCTGGCGGCTGATGAAGAAGTAGACGGCGCCGATCGCCAGCGCGATCAGCCCGATTTTCAGGCGTTTGCGGTTCTCTCCGCCACTTCCCTCCCCCGGCAGCTTCATAGCGCCAGTCTCGCGGTTCCGGCGGCGCAGACGATCGCGTCGGGGGCATCGAGGCGGGCGGCGGCGGCCTGCGCGGCGGCGAGGTCGGGAAAGAGGCCGACCGCGGTCGGGCCGGAGCCGCTGAGGATCGCCCGCGGCGCCCCGGCCTCGCGCAGCGCTGCCAGCGCCTCGCCGATATCCGGCCGCACCGAGAGCGCCGCCGGCTCGAGGTCGTTGACCAGCAGCTCGGGATAGTCGAGCGGCGAAGCGCCGGCGCCGGCCGCCTCGCGCAGGCGGGCCGCCAGCTCGTCGAGCTCCCCGGGGTCGCGGCCGAGCCCGAGCCGGTCGGCCTCGGCGAAGACCGCGGCGGTGCTGAGGCCGCCGCCGCCCGGCAGGAGGACGGCCGCGTGCCCGCTGGGCTCCGGAAGGGGAGACACGCGCTCGCCGACGCCGCGCACAAGGGCCAGAGACGGGCGCAGCTGCGAGGGGACGTCGGCGCCGAGCTCCAGCGCCAGCGCGGGCAGGTCGGCGACCTCGCCCGCCGCCAGCCGCAGGACCGCGGCCGCGTCGCCGCTGCCGCCGCCGAGGCCGGCGGCGACCGGCACCTTCTTCTCGATCTCGATCCGCAGCGGCTCCCGCTCCCAACCGCGCTCGCGCAGTCCGGCCAGCGCCCGTGCCACGAGGTTCTCGCCCTCGACGCCGGGGCAGACGACCTCGTCGCGCTCGGCCGGCGTGACCGTCAGCAGGTCGGCAAGCGCCAGCGGCTCGAATAGCGAGCAGAGCTCGTGCAGCCCGTCCTCGCGGGCCCGCCCCAGGTAAAGGCAGAGGTTGAGCTTGGCCGGCGCGAGCAGCTGCATCAGCCGCGCAGCTTCGCGGAGAGGGCGGCGAATTGCTCCGGCGCCAGCGACTCGGCGCGGGCGTCTTCGGGCAGGCCGAGCTCGGCCAGGGCCGCACGCGCCGGCGCCAGGCTGCCCGGCTCGGCGTGCTCCAGCGAGCGGGCCAGGGACTTGCGGCGGTGGGCGAAGGCGGCGCGGATCAGCTTCCGCGTCTCCGGGTCGGCGCCCGGCCCGGTGCGACGCAGGCGCAGGATCGCCGACTCGATCCGCGGCCGCGGCTTGAAGACGGCCGGGTCGACCGGGCGCACCAGCTCCACCTCGCAGGCCAGCTGGGCGACCGCGCTCGGCGAGCCGTAGGTGCGGCTGCCCGGCCCGGCCCGCAGGCGGTCGGCGATCTCCCGCTGGACCATCACCGTCCAGCGCCGCAGCGAGGGCAGCTCCTCGATCGTCCGCAGGATCAGCGGCGTCGCCACCGAGTAGGGCAGGTTGGCGACCATGGCCGTCGGCGCGGGGTCGAGCGCCGCGAGTTCGAGCTTCATCGCGTCGCCCCAGTGCATGTCGACGTTCGGCAGCGCCGCGATTGCCTCCAGCGCCGGCTCCAGGCCACGGTCGATCTCGACCGTGTGTAAGTGAGCCGCGGCGGCGGCCAGGCGCTCGCTCAGCACCCCTTCGCCGGCCCCAACCTCCAGCACGACGTCGCCGGCCGCCAGCTCGGCGTCGCGGACGATCGCGTCGAGCAGGTTAGGGTCGGCGAGGAAGTTCTGCCCGAGCCGGACCACCACTACCAGCCGAACAGCGCTTGCGCGTTGGCCTCGACGGTGCGCTCCAGCTCCTCGTAGGAGACGCCGCGCACAGCGGCGATCTCCTTCGCCGTCTCGACCACGAAGGCGGGCTGGTTGCGCTTGCCGCGCATCGGCTGCGGCGCCAGGTAGGGAGCGTCGGTCTCGACCAGGATGCGGTCCGCCGGCACCTTCGCCGCGGCGAAGAGCAGCTCCTTGGCGCTGGGGTAGGTGGCGTTGCCGGCAAACGAGCAGTACCAGCCGCGCTCGGCCGCGTCGCCGACCCGGTGCGGGGCGGAGAAGCAGTGGAGGATCACCGGCGCCTCGCCGGCCCGCGCCTCGAGCGTGGCGAAGATCTCGTCGGTGGCGGCGGTCTCGCCCTCGGGGTCGCGGGCGTGGATCACGATCGGCAGTCCCAGCTCCCGCGCGATCTCGATTTGCGCCGCGAAGGCGCGGCGCTGGTCCTCGGGGGCGGCGGTGTCGCGGTAGAAGTCGAGCCCGGTCTCGCCGATCGCCCGCACCTTCTCGTGGGCGCCGAGCCGCCGGATTTCCTCCGCCGCCGCGTCGTCGAAGCCGGTGGCGTCGTTGGGATGCCGGCCGACCGCGGCGAAGACCGCCTCGTGGCGCTCGGCGCTCGCCACCGCCACCGGGTTGGACTCCGCCCCCATCCCGATCGTCAGCATCCGGTTGACGCCCGCCGCGAGGGCGGCGGCGACCAGCTCGCCCTCCTCGCCGTCGCAGAGCATCAGGTGGGTGTGGGAGTCGATCATCGGGACGGTCAGCCTATCCTCGGCAGATCGTCGCCCTCTTCCGCTCGACCCTGCTCCTCGCCGCGCTGCTCGGCCTCGGCGCGCACGGGCAGGCGCTCGCCGCGGACGGCCCTGCGGCCTCCGCGCCCGCGGCGGCGCCGGGCTCGCACGTGTTCTTGGTCGTGCTCGAGAACCGCGAGTTCGACGAAGTGATCGGCAACGACGAAGCGCCGTACCTCAACCACCTGGCCCAGCGCGGGGCGCTCGCCACCAGCTACTTCGGGGTCGCCCATCCCTCGCTGCCGAACTACCTCGCCCTGCTCGGCGGCGACACCTTCGGGATCGCCGAGAACTGCACCGATTGCTCCGCCCGGGGGCCGAACCTGGTGACCCAGCTCTCGCGTGCCGGGATCGGCTGGCGCGCCTACATGGGCGGCCTCCCCCACCCCTGCTTTACCGGCGCCGCCTACGGCGACTACGCGAAACGACACAACCCCTTCGTCTACTTCCCCTCGATCACCGCGGTGCCGTCCCGCTGCAAGGAGGTCGTCCCGGAAGCGCGTCTGCGCGCCGATCTCCGCCGCCACCGCATGCCCGAATTCGGCTGGCTCACGCCCGACCTCTGCGACGACGCCCACGACTGTTCGCTTGCCGGCGCCGACGAGAACCTGCGCCGGTTGGTCCCGCGGATCCGCCGCCAGCTCGGACCGCAGGGCCTGCTGATCGTCACCTTCGACGAGGGGACGAGCGACGCCGGCTGCTGCGGCGCCCCCGGCGGCGGTCGGGTGGCGACGATCCTCGTCGGGCCGGGGGTGACGGCGGGGAAGACGATCGCCGCGCCGGCGAACCACTACTCGCTGCTGGCCAGCCTCGAGAACCGCTTCGGCCTCACCCGCCTGCGTCGCGCGGCGCTCGCAAAGCCGCTGGCGCCGGCGCTGTTCAGGCCCACGGAATAGCCTTCCCCCGATGCCGGACCCCGCCGACTACTACCGCGAGATCTACGCCCGCGGCCTCGGCGGCGAGACCCCCGCGATCCCGGTCGCGGTCGCCGAGCTGGAGGAGCAGGCGAGGGCGGCGATGGACCCGAAGGCCGCCAACTACGTCTGGGCCGGCGCCGGGACCGAGGACACGATCGACGCCAACGCCGAGGCCTTCCGCCGGCGCCGGATCGTCCCCCGGATGCTGCGCGACGTCGCCGAGCGGGACCTCTCCACCACCGTGCTGGGGACGGCGATGCCGGCGCCGCTGCTGTTGGCGCCGATCGGGGTCCAGAAGGTCGTCCACGACGATGGCGAGCTGGCGACCGCCCGCGCCGCCGCCGCGGTCGGGGTGCCGATGATCGCCTCGACCGCCAGCCACTTTGCGCTCGAGGAGATCGCCGAGGCGGGCGGCGAGGCGCCGCGCTGGTTCCAGCTCTACTGGCCCAACGACCCGGGGCTGGCGCGGAGCATGGTCGAGCGCGCCGAGCGTGCCGGGTACGAAGCGATCGTCCTCACCGTCGACACCTTCATCCCCGGCTGGAAGCCGCGCGACCTGCAGCAGGCCTGGCTCCCGTTCCTCAATGGGATGGGCGTCGCCAACTACTTCCAGGACCCGGTCTTCCGCGCCGCGCTCGAGCGGCCGCCGGAGGAGGACGCAGGCGCTGCGACCGGCCACTTCCTCGGCGTCCAGGCGAACCCGTCGCTGAACTGGGACGACCTCGCCCAGCTGCGCGAGATGACCTCGCTGCCGATCGTCGTCAAGGGGATCCAGCACCCCGACGACGCGAGCGAGGCGGTGCGGCGCGGCCTCGACGGGATCGTCGTCTCCAACCACGGCGGCCGCCAGGTCGACGGCGCGATCGCCTCGCTCGACGCCCTGCCGGCGATCGCCGAGGCGGCGGGCGGGGACCTCGCGATCCTCTTCGACAGCGGCGTCCGCGGCGGCGCCGACGCGCTCAAGGCCCTGGCCCTCGGCGCCGACGCCGTCTGCCTCGGCCGCCCCTACATCTGGGGCCTGGCGCTCGACGGGCAGGCCGGGGTCGAAACCGTGCTGAAGATGGTCCTCGCCGAGCTCGACCTGACGATGGCGCTCTGCGGCCTCACCCGGCCCGAGGAAATCGGGCCGCAGCTGCTCGCTTGATAATCGGTGGGACTTAATGGTCGCTATGACGACCAAGAGTCCCACCGCTGGCCGAATCCCAGATCCTCAGAGGTCGCGCCGCGAGAAGACGAAGGCGGCGAGCGCGAGGACGCCGCAGAGGTAGGCGAACGACCAGAGGATCAGGTCCGGGCCAGCCGGCTCCGAGCCGCCGAACGGTCCGAGCTGGAGGACCACGCCGGTCAGCCCGGAGGTGCCGGAGATCAGCGCGTGCAGGCCGGCCGAGTAGAGGCCCTCGAAGGGCAGCGCCCAGCTGGCGACCCGGCCGATCGTGTGCAGCGAGTCGGAGTCGATCGCGTTGCCGATCTGGGCCAGCAGCCCGGCGGTGAGCCCGGCGCCGAAGACCATGAAGACGACGATGCCCTGCGCCGTCACCGAGAGCACGGTCGAGGCGAGCAGCGAGAGCGCGGCGATGATTGCCACCCCCAGGGCCAGCGCCAGCGCCGGCCCGAGCAGGTGGTCTGGGGACCAGTCGCCGGTCGCGTCGGTGATCGCCACGGCGGCGAGGTAGACGACCACCACGTAGGCGGCCGAGAGGGCGGCGGCACCGCCAAAGCGGGCGAGCAGCATCGTCGTGCGGCCGATCGGGCGGACGACGATCGGCTGCAGCAGACCCGACTCGGCGTCGCCGCGGACGACGCCGAGGGTGAGGAAGACCGCCAGAACCGCGCCGAGGAACAGCGTCGCGAACATCGCCATCCCGAAGATCGTCGCCCCGGTGAAGGCGTGGGCGTCGAGGATCTTCGGTTCGCCAGCGGCGAATTCGTCGACGTCGCGGAAGGCGAAGTGGGCGCCGAGCGCATACAGCGCGAGGAAACCGGCGGTCAGCACCAGGACCGCGAGGAAGACGCGCCTGCGGACCCCCTCCCGGACCGAGAGCCCGACCACCGCCGCAGCCGAGCGCAGCTGCCCCGCGCTCACCCGGTCTGCCCGCCGACCGCGTCGAGGTAGACGTCTTCCAGCGAGCTGTGGCGGACCTCGACCCGGTAGACACGCTCGCCGGCGGCGACCAGGTCGGCGACGATCCCGGGGGCCTCATCGCGGCCGGCGCCCGCGAAGGTCCTGACGCCGGAGCCGGTCTCGACCTCGACCGCGCCCGGCCCCGCCAGCTCCGCCGGAGTGCCGGCCTTGACCAGGCGCCCGCCGGAGATGATCGCGACGTGGTCGCAGATCAGCTCGACCTCGCTCAGCAGGTGCGAGTTGAGGAGCACGGCGACCTCGCGCCGCCGCAGCTCCTCGAGCAGCTCGCGGACGATCCGCCGCCCGACTGGGTCCAGCGCGCTCGTCGGCTCGTCGAGCAGCAGCAGGCGCGGCGAGCCGATCAGCGCCTGGGCGACGCCGAGCCGCTGCTGCATCCCCTTCGACATCGCCTCGATCCGCTTGCCGGCGGCGGCGCCGAGGTCAACCAGGCCGAGCAGCTCGCGCCGCTCCGCCTCGCCGCCGGCGGAACCGACCAGGCGCTGGTGGAAGCGCAGCAGCTCGTCCGCGGTGCACCAGCCCGGGAAACGGAAGAGCTCGGCCAGGTAGCCGAGGGCCGCCCGCGCCGGCGGCGAGCCGGCGGGCTGCCCCAGCACCTCGACCCCGCCGTCGCTGGGCCGGACCAGGCCGCAGGCGATCTTGGTCAGCGTCGACTTGCCGGCGCCGTTGGGCCCGAGCAGGCCGACCAGCTGCCCCGGCCCCACCTCGAGGTCGACGCCGGCGAGCGCCTCCTGCCTCCCGTAGCGCTTGCTCAGCTCGTGGACGGCGAGGACAGGCTCCGCCATCAGGCGGGAGGCTCGATCTTCGGGAAGAGCGGCGGCACGCGTTCGACCTGCTGGCCACCGGGCCGCGAACCGAGCTCGGCGAGGGAGCGGCCCTCTTCGCGCAGCGCGGCGAGCAGGGTCTCGCTGGTCGCGGGCAGGTAGGGGACGAGCAGCAGCGTCGTCACCCGCAGGCCCTCGACCAGGTTGTAGAGGACTTCGTCGAGGCGCTCGGGGTCGGCCTCGTCCTTGGCCAGGACCCACGGCTGGGTTTCCTCGACGTAGCGGTTGAGGCGCCGGACCAGGACCCAGACGAGGTCCAGCGCCTGGGTCAGCTCGGCCCGGTCGAGCAGCTCGCTGAAGCGCGCAACCGCGCCTTCGAAGTCCTCCGCGATCGGCGCGTCGACCTGCGCCGGCGGGACGGTGCCGTCGCGGTAGCGCTCGACCATCGCCAGCACCCGGCTGGCGAGGTTGCCGTAGTCGTTGGCGAGCTCGGTCTCGTAGCGCTGCTCGAAGCCGGCGGTGGAGATCGAGCCGTCCTGGCCGAAGCTGACCTCGCGGAAGAGGTAGAAGCGGAGCGCGTCGGCGCCGAAGCGCTCGATCACCGCGAATGGGTCGAGCACGTTGCCGAGGCTCTTCGACATCTTTTTCTCGCCCATCAGCAGGTAGCCGTGGATCACCATCCGCCGCGGCGGCTCGATCTCGGCGGCGAGGCAGAGCGCCGGCCAGATCACCGCGTGGAACTTGAGGATGTCCTTCGCCATCACGTGCAGGTCGGCGGGCCAGTAGCGCTCGGTCAGGTCCTCCCCCTCGCGGGCGAACCGCAGCGCCGTGACGTAGTTGAGGAGCGCGTCGAACCAGACGTACATCCGCTGCTCGGGGTCCCAGGGCAGCGGCAGCCCCCATTTCAGGTCGGGCCGCGAGAGCGAGACGTCTTCGAGGCCGCCCTTGATGAACGAGAGCGCCTCGTTGCGCCGGAAGTCCGGGACGACGAAGTCCGGCCGCTCCTCATAAAGGCCTTCGAGCTGCCCCTGGAAGGCGGAGAGCTTGAAGAACCAGTTCTCCTCGCGTTCCTTCTGCAGCGGGATCTCATGGATCGGGCAGGTGTTGCCGGGCCCCAGCTCCCGCTCGGTTTTGAAGTCGGCGCAGCGGGGGCAGTACCAGCCTTCGTAGACCCCCTTGGTCACCCAGCCGTTGTCGTAGACCCGCTGCATGATCTCCGCGACCCGCTCGGTGTGCCGCGGGTCGGAGGTGCGGATGAAGAAGTCGTTGGTGGCCTCGATCGTCGGCATCAGCCCTTCGAACTTGGCCGAGTTCGTGTCGGCCAGCTCCTGCGGCGTCACCCCCGCCTTCTTCGCCGCGTTCTCCACCGGCTCCCCGTGCTCGTCGGTGCCGGTGAGAAAGAACACGTCCTCCCCCCGCTGCCGGTGGTGTCGCGCCAGTACGTCGGCGGCCATCGTCGAGTAAGCGTGCCCCAGATGGGGCTCGGCGTTGACGTAGTAGATCGGGGTGGTGACGTAGAAGCTGGCGTCGCTCATCGAAGAGCCCACGCTAGCTGAAGACAAAGCGCCGCTGCCCACAACACGCTCGCCCTTGCGGCGGGTGGAGCCTCAGCCGCGCAGGCGAACTAGGAGCAGGTCGCGGGAGAACCCCGGGCGGGTCGCGTACCCGGTGGCGAGGATCGAGCGGCCCGCCAGCGCCAGGGCGGAGAGTTTGCCGGTTTTGCCGACCCGCGCCGTCCAGACCCCGCCCCTGCCGAAGCTGCGATCCGGCGCGCCCCCGGAGGTGAACCGGGCGAGGAGCGGGCGGCTGTTCTGGCAGCCGAGTTCCGGGCAGGGATAGGCGACGCCGGCAACGACGACCTTGGCGTCCGGCTGGACCTGCAGCCCCGTCGCTTCCGAGAAGCGGGCCACCCGCGCGACCGCATAGCCGCGGCGGCCGAAGCTGCGGTCGAGCTCGCCGCCGCGGGTGAACCGGGCCACCGCCAGGTCCTTGCCGACCCTGCCTCCGACCAGGATCCGGCCGTGCCGGTCCAGCGCGATCGCTTTGGCCCGGATCGGAACCTTCCCGTCGCCTTTGCCGAAGCCGCCGACCCGCTTTCCGGTCCTGGTCACTTCCTCCAAGCGGCCGAGGTACTCGGCGCAGAGGACGACGGCGCGGCCGTCGGGGCGCAGCGCGATCCGGGCGAGGCCACCGGAGCCGCTGCGAAGCGGCATCTCCCCGTCGCCGCCGAAGCGTCGGTCGGGGGCGCCGCTCGGGTGGAATCGGAGGAGGTGCAGCTTGCCGCTTCGGCGGTCGAGACCGGCGGCGAGGAGCTCTCCCTCCCGCGTCACGACGGTGTCGAAGACCCGGTGCAGCGACGGCAGGCGAACGATGCCGTCGTCGCCGAACCGCGGGTCCAGCCTGCCGCCGGGCCGGTAGAGCAGCAGGGCGCCGCCGGTCTCCGAGCCGGCGCCGACCAGGATGCGGCCGTCGGGCAGGCGCGTGACCGCTTCACCCGCTTCGCCGAAGTAGTCGTCGCCGAAGCGGGTGAGGACGAAGCCGTCACCGCCGAAGCTTCTATCCGGCCGGCCGCCCGGCAGAACCCTGGCGACGAGGACCTTGCCGGCGGCCTGGCCGGCGACGACGGCGCGGCCGTCGGGCTGGACCAGGAGGTCCGACCCGGCGTCGTTCGCCTGTCCCCTCGGGCGGGTGACGGCGGCGCCCCCGCTCCCGAAGCTCGGATCGAGATCACCATCGGGCAGGTAGCGGAGGAGGGCGAGCTGGGACCGCGGCCGCCCGGAGCCAGGCGGATCGAGCGCGCCGCCCAGCAATATCCGGCCGTCGGGCAGGGCGACGACGGCGGTGCCCTCCTGGCGGGTGTCCGGGGCGAGGCTGGTCAGGCTAAAGCCGGCGCCGGTGCCGAAACCGGGGTCGAGGGAGCCGTTCGCATCGAGGCGGGCGAGCACGAACGGCTGCGAGCCGTCCGGCTGGGTCAGTCCGATCCCGGCCAGCAGGACCCTGCCATCGGCCTGGACCGCGATCGCGTCGAGGACGTATTCGTGCGCGACCTCCTGCGGTAGCGGCGCGGCGACACCGGCGGAACCGAAGGCGAGGTCGCGAGTCCCATCGGGCAGGAACCGGGCCACCTTCCCCTCGTCGCTCGCCAGCAGGAAGCGACCGTCCCCCTGCAGCGCGATGTCCGACAGCCGGTGCTCCGGGAAGCCGGTCAGCAGCACGCCCCTGGTCCCGAAGCCGGGATCGGGAGCACCGTCCTGCCCCAGCCGGACGAGCAGGGCGCTCTTTTCGGTGGCGGTTGCGATCGTCAGCTTGCCCTCCGCCAGCGCGCAGCAGTCGCGGCGCAGGTCGTGGCTGGAGTAGATGTCGAATCCGCGCCGGGTTCGGACCCGGGCCACGCCGTCGTGCCCGTAACCACGGTCGAGGCGTCCGCTCGGAAGCAGCCGCATCGCCTCCACCCCCTGCGCCTGATCCGCTCCGAACACGCCGGCGAGGACGATCTTCCCGCCGGGTTCCACCCCGACCCATTCGGGCCCGAAGAACTGACCGGTGCCCGGCAGCAGGACCGTCCCGCGCCGTCCGAACGAGCGGTCCGGCGCACCGGCGGGCAGGTAGCGGTCGACCTCGAATGCGTACGGGTCGCTCCCCGCCCGCCGCTGCTGGCCCACGGTGACGATGCGCCCGTCCGGCGCCGACGCCATCGCCCGGAACTGGGCCGCATCGCCGGTGAGGAAGCCGTCGTCGGCAAAGGTCGTGTCGAGGCTGCCGTCGGAAAGGAAGCGGGCGATCGCGTTCCATTCGGTCAGCACCAGGGCCCGGCCGTCGGCGCCCACCGAGAGCTGCTGGACCCCACCCCACCATGGTTCGGAGCCGAAATCGGCGAAGAGGGCGCCGTGGCGAGCGAAGGAGCGATCCAACGAGCCGGCGGGGCCCGCCAGGGCCGGTGAGCAGAAGGCGACGAACGCGACGAGCGCGGCCAGGAGAGCCGCCGCGGATTCCGCCGATCTGGTCAGAGTGGTCTTCATCGCCCTCCAGCAGGATCCCCGATCGGCGCGGCCGTCTCCGGGCCGCGGCCGCCACACATCGGGCCTCGTCTGGCCCGGTAGGAGCCGGCTACCGCCGCGCCTCGCGACCCGTCAGCGCTTTGTAGAGGTCGTTTGCCCGCGTCCCGGTGAGCGCGGCGACGACGCTTGCGGCCGCGCGCGGCCGCGCACCCGACTGGACGAGGTGCCGCAGGGCGTCGACGGCGAAGCCGACGTCTTTGTCGTGCTCGGAGGAGGCGGCGGGGCCGATGACGAGGACGATCTCGCCTTTGACGTCGCCGCGGAAGCGGCGGGCGAGCTCGGCGAGGGTGCCGCGGGCGACCTCCTCGTGGACCTTGGTCAGCTCGCGGCAGACGGCGGCCTCGCGGTCGGGGGCGAGCGAGGCGAGCGCCGCCAGGGACTCCCCCACCCGGCGCGGGCTCTCGAAGGCGACTACGGTCTCGGCCGAGCGCAGGACCCGCTCCATCTCCCCCGCCCGGCGCGGCATGAAGCCCTCGAAGCGCCACTTGTCGGTCGGCAGGCCGGAGGCGACGAGCGCGACCGGGACGACGGATGGCCCGGGCAGCACGACCACCTCGAGCGCTCGGTCGATGCAGCGGCGAATCAGCTTGAAGCCGGGGTCGGAGATCGCCGGCATCCCCGCGTCGGAGACCAGGGCGACGACGTCGCCGCGTTCGATCCGCTGCGAGAGCTCCACCGCGCGGGCGGTTTCGTTGCCCTCGTGGAAGGAGACCAGCCGCGGTGCCGGCCGGATCCGCAGGCGGTCGAGCAGCGAGCCGGTGCGGCGGGTGTCCTCGCAGGCGATGAAGTCGGCGCCGACCAGCGCCTCGCGCACCCGCGGCGTCAGGTCGTCGAGGTTGCCGATCGGCGTTGGGCAGACGTAGAGGCAGCCCGGCATCAGGCGCTCACGGCGGCGAGCTCGTTGCGGGCCATCGCGGCGGCGCCGATCATCCCGGCGTCGTTGCCGAGCGTCGCCTCGAGGATCGGCGTCTCGTTCATCGGCCGCAGCGCCCGCTGGCGGACTTCGCGCCGGGCCGGGTCCAGCAGCAGGTCGCCGGCGGCGATTACCCCGCCCCCGACGACGATCGCGTTCGGCTGGAAGATGTTGGCGAGGCTGGCGCAGGCGACCCCGAGCCGGCTTCCGATCAGGTCGAAGAGGCCGACCGCGACTTCGTCGCCGGCCAGCGCGGCCTCGGTGACGGCGTGGCCGTCGACCTCCTTGCCTTCGGCGAGCACCTTGCCGAGGGCCGAGTCGGGCGTGCTTTCGGCGACGGCGCGCCCCTCCCGCCCCAGTGCGGTGCCGGAGGCGAGCGACTCGACGCAGCCGTGGTTGGGGCAGTTGCCCTGGCACGGCGGGCCGTCGGCCTGGATCACGACGTGGCCGAGCTCGGCGCCGGCGCCGGTCGAGCCGCGGTAGATCTCGCCGTTCAGCACCAGACCGCCGCCGATCCCGGTGCCGACGGTCAGCATCACCATGTGCGGCATCCCCTGCGCGGCCCCGAAGAGGTACTCGGCGTAAGCCGCGACGTTGCCGTCGTTGTCGACGAAGACGGGCAGACCGACCCGCTCGCTGACGATGTCGCGGATCGCCAGGTCGGCCAGCGGCAGGTTGACGGCCGAGACCGCGATGCCCTCGTCGTGGTCGATCGTCGCCGGAATCCCCAGCCCGACCGCCTCGACGCCCGGGCGGGCGTCCCGCGCCTCGGTCACCTCGCGGACCAGCAGCTCGACCAGCTCGTCCTCGGTCTGGCCGGTCGATGCCTCGCGCTGCTCGTAGAGGGGTTTGGTCCCGGCCTCGGAAAGAACCCCGATGAGCATCTTCGTGCCCCCGAGATCGACCCCGATCGTCTCGCCGCCGCTCACGGGCGGCAGGAGGCTGGGAGGCGGATGACCGAGTACATCGCCATGATTTCTAGCCTTTCATGACCCCCGACGGCGAGCAGCGGCCACCCGAGCCGCCCGAATACAAGGTCTACCGCTCCCGCAAGGGGCTGTTTTCCCGCCTGAAAGGCGCGGATCTGTCGTCCCTGCGAGACCGTGCAAGGTTGCCTTCACGCAAGGACCCCGGCGACCGCGAGCCGCGCCGGCCAGGGTCCCCGCGAGCCCCGTTCAACGTCAAGCGGCTGCTCAAATGGATCGGCATTGCGGCGCTCGGCTGGATCCTGATCAGCCTCGTCGCCTTCGGCATCTCCGCCCAGCTGCAGTCCTTCAAGCTCTCGGGCGAAGCGCGGGACGCCCTGCACGGCAACCCGTTTCTCCTGTTCAAGCCGCAGACGATCCTCGTCCTCGGCACCGACGCGCGGCCCCCCGGCAGCGGCGACAAGGAAGTCTCCGAGGAGTGCTTCGAACAGCAGTCGAAGGGCGAGAAGCCGCACAAGCCCTGCTACGAAGGTGAATTCCGCGCCGACACCCTGATGCTGATTCGCGCCGGCGGCGGCACCTTCCGCAAACTCTCGATCCCCCGCGACGTCTACGCCGAGATCCCCGGCAACGCGCCGACGAAAATCAACGCCGCCTTCGCCTACGGCGGCGCCGCGCTGCAGATCAAGACGATCGAACAGTTCCTCGGGATCGAGATCGACCACGTCGCGATCGTCGACTTCACCGGCTTCGAAGACCTGATCGACGCCGTCGGCGGGGTCAAGGTCGACGTCCCGGTCAAGCTCTGCGCCGACATCTCCGGCGGCGCCGGCGGCGGCCAAGGCGGGACCTCGATCCGCCTGCACAAGGGCGAGAACACGCTCAACGGCGAAAAGGCCCTCGCCTACTCGCGGGTCCGCCACGTCAGTGAATGCCCCGGCCCCGGCAAGAGCGTCTACTCGCTCGGCGGCTACGACGACCTCGACCGCGAGCGCGCCCAGCAGGAAGTGATCAACGGGATCAAGAGCCGGCTCACCGACCCCCTGCGCCTCCCGTACAACTTCATCCACGGCCCGATCATCGGCTGGGACGCGCCGAAGGCGTTCGTCAGCGACATGGGCTTCTTCACGATGCCGCAGCTGGTCCTCGCCGCCGGGATCGGCGGCAGCGCCCCGGCCGAAGTTCTCTGCGAGAAGGAACGGGAACTGTGCGGCGAAGGTCCCGGTGGGTCGATCGAAGTGCCGGAGTCGGTCCGCCAAAAGGCCGTCGACCGGTTCCTCAACGGCTAGCGGCGCGACGATTGGAGAGTTAATTGCGCTATAGCGCCATTAACTCTCCAATCGTCATTCAGCGCTCTGTTTCGTCCCGACCACGGCTGAGACGATCAGCGCGGTGAAACCGGCCGCGAGGGAGCCGGCGGTGTTCTTCAGGTCGGCCGTGGAGGAAGAACCGGTGGCGAGGACTTCGACCGCGATCCACTCGCCGAAGCCGAGCAGGAAGAGGACCACCAGCGCGTAGACCCGCGCGGCCAGCGTGTACCAGCGGGCCATCGTCCGGTTGTCGAGGCGCCGCCCGGCCAGCTCCAGCTGCAGCGGGGACTCGGGCGCACGTTCGCGGCCGGCGCGGGTGAAGTAGCGCTGCTCGATCGCCAGCGCCAGCAGCAGCACCGGCAGGATCTGGGAGACCGCTTCGAAGTACTCCTTCTTCGCGTGGCCGTCGACCAGCAGCGCGGTCACCGCGTAGGCGAGGACCGGGGCCGCGATCGCGCCCACCCCGAAGGCAAAGCGCCAGACCAGGCCGACCCGCACCTCGCTCGACATCGCCTGCTCAGTCGGCGGTCGAGGCGGCCGGCTTGGAGTCCGACTTCGACTCGCTCTTCTTCGAATCCGACTTCGACTCCGACGAGCCCGAGCCGGAGCCCGAGTCGCCACCCGAGTCCGAGCCGCCGTTGGCGCCGCCCCGCTTGGTCCCGTAGTCGGTGTTGTGGAAGCCCGAGCCCTTGAAGTGGATCGCCGGGGCGCTCAGCACCCGCGAGGCCGGGGCGCCGCACTCCTGGCACTCGTGCAGCGGCTCGTCGGTCATCTTCTGGATCACGTCGAAGACGTGGCCGTTCTCGCATTTGTACTCGTAGATGGGCATGGGGCTGCGGGATTATCGCAGCCGCTACCGTTCCCGCCATGGCGACCGAGCAGGGAACCCGACCGACCGAGGTGACGATGGAGGAGATCGTCGCGCTGTGCAAACGGCGCGGCTTCGTCTTCCCCTCCTCGGAGATCTACGGCGGCCTCGGCTCGACCTACGACTATGGCCACTACGGCGTGCTGTTGAAGAACAACGTCAAGGCCGAGTGGTGGAAGGCGATGCTGCAGGAACGCGACGACATCGTCGCCCTCGACTCGGCGATCCTCCAGCACCCGAAAGTCTGGGAGGCCTCCGGCCACCTCGCCGGCTTCACCGACCCGCTCGTCCAGTGCCTCGGCAAGTGCAAGCGGCGCTGGCGCGAGGACCATCTGCGCGAGGCGGTCGAAGCCGAAGGCGGCGATCCGGACGCCGAGCTGCGCTGCCCGGAGTGCGGCGGTGAGCTCTCCGAGCCGCGCCAGTTCAACCTGATGTTCGAAACCCACGTCGGCCCGGTCGCCGAGGAGGGTTCGACCGTCTACCTGCGGCCGGAGACGGCGCAAGGCATCTTCATCAACTTCAAGAACGTGCTCGGCTTCGCCCGCAAGAAGCCGCCCTTCGGGATCGCCCAGATCGGCAAGTCCTTCCGCAACGAGATCACCCCGGGGAACTTCATCTTCCGCACCCGCGAGTTCGAGCAGATGGAGATGGAGTTCTTCGTGCCGCCGGCGGACGCGGAGCGCTGGTACCGGGAGTGGATCGAGATCCGCGAGCGCTGGTACACCGAGCTCGGCATCCGGCCCGATTACCTGCGTGTCCGCCCCCACGACTCCGACGAGCTCTCCCACTACTCGTCGGGGACGAGCGACGTCGAGTACCTCTTCCCGATCGGCTGGTCGGAGCTCGAGGGCATCGCCAACCGCGGCGACTTCGACCTCACCGCGCACATGCAGGCGTCCGGGGAGAAGCTCGAGTACTTCGACCAGCAGACGGGCGACCGCTACGTGCCGCACGTGATCGAGCCGGCCGCCGGCGTCGGCCGGACCGTGCTGGCGCTGCTGTGCGAGGCCTACGACACCGACGAGATCGGCGGCGAGAAGCGCACCGTGCTGCGCCTGCACCCGGCGATGGCCCCGATCAAGGTCGCGGTGCTGCCGCTGCTGCGCAAGGACGGCCACCCGGAGAAGGC